>JBNMLC010000001.1:0-502002 GCA_050874665.1 Lachnospiraceae bacterium
ACTGCAAGCGAAATTATATGGAAACCATCCAAGACGGGTACATTTAAATTGCATGTGTATGCCATTAATAACGGAAAAATAATTAACAAAACAGTTGAAAGCTATACAGTGAGGTAAACTGCCATATGTTAAAATAAGAAATTCCATCAGCGTTGCTGGTGGAGTTTTTTGTGGATAAAGAGTACGAAAATTGTATTTTATGTGCAAAATGTACAAAAGCAGTGTAACAGGTAAAAAACAGAAACTGTAAATTTTTAGCTGTTTTTCAAGGAAAAATGAACCATTCCAATTTAAAGAAAAAAAAGTATTGGTAAAAAGGGAGAAAATAGCAAAAAAAGAAAAAGTAATATGTACAAGGTGATGAAAAAGAAGTATAATAAATCTGTAACAAATGGGTAATAGTAACCGTTTGTTTCAAAGATGAAATGTTAATCTTAAAGTTAAGGAAGGAGATATTATGGCTTTGAAGAAAATAAGCAAAATAGCAGCACTGGCAATGGCGGCTGTTATGGTAAGTGAAGCAGGACTTACCTCCTTTGTTCCTTTGACAGCAGAAGCAAAGGAAAAAGAAGAAACTATAGTAGAAGAAGTCATGAATGCATCAGGCAGTTCGGATAATTTTACGTGGGATAATGCTACCGTATACTTTGTTTTGACAGACCGTTTTGAGAATGGAAATAAGGGAAATGACCATTCTTATGGACGTTCCGTAGGTGAAGTGGACGCAGACAATTATGAAAATAGAATTGGAACATTCCATGGTGGAGATTTAGCCGGTATGACCAAAAAGATTAATGAGGGTTATTTTGATGACCTTGGTGTGAATGCAATCTGGATTTCAGCCCCATACGAGCAGATTCATGGTGCTATCTGTGCACAGTACAGTGATAATGATGGATTTAAGCATTATGCGTACCACGGATACTATCCATTAGATTGGAGTAGTATGGATGCGAACATGGGAACAGAAGCTGAAATGAAAGAATTTGTGGATACGGCCCATGAGCATGGAATTCGTGTAGTCTTAGACGTAGTAATGAATCATGTAGGCTATGCAGACCCTGTTACAGCCACAGACTATGGATTTGGTGGAGTGGGTTCTGATTGGAAAAACCTATATTATAATACATCAGAAAAGAGTTATCGTTGGTATCATGACTATAGTACAGAAACAACCGATGGAAAATATACCTTGAATTCCAACGCTGACTGGACTTCTAAATGGTGGGGACCAAGCTGGGTACGTGCCATCGGTAAACGCTTTAACGGATATGAGGGAAGCGAAGACCAAAATTCAGTAGGAGATTTAAAAGTATGTACTGGTGGTCTTCCGGATATTAAAACAGAAGCTGGTAATGACAATGGGTTACCTCCTGTTTTACAAACCAAATGGAAACAAGAAGGCAGATATGACCAGGAAATGGCAGAGCTTGATACTTTCTTTAGTGAAAATAATCTTCAGCGTCGTAATGTAAACTATGTTGTGAAATGGTTAACAGATTTTGTAAAAGATTATGGCGTAGATGGTTTCCGTTGTGACACTGCAAAACATATTGAAGTAGAACATTGGAAAACATTGAGAGATTGTGCAAACAAAGCCTTGAAGGAATGGAGAAAAAACAATCCGGATAATGTAGCTGCCAGCTGGGATGAAGATTTCTGGATGACGGGTGAAGTGTTTGGATTTACAGGTGGTAAGAATGAGTACTTTACTTCCGGAGCATTTGATTCCTTGATTAACTTTTCGCTTCACGGAAAGAATAGTGATAATTCTCATAAATACGGGGCTGATATGGAGCAACTATATTCAAGTTATGCATCTTCCATTAACTCAGACCCGAATTACAATATGTTAACATACATTTCTTCCCATGACGTTGGTTTAGGAAGCAGAGATCCAAAAGTAGCTGCTTCACTGCTCTTATGTCCGGGCGGTGTACAGATTTACTATGGTGATGAAACGGGAAGAACCACAGGTAATCTTGGAGCTAATGTAGAACAGGGCTGGCGTTCACAAATGAACTGGTCAGGTGCTACAGAAAGTAATCAATTATACGTAAACTATCAGAAAATTGGACAGTTTAGAAATAACCATGTATCCGTTGGTGCAGGAGCACATAAACGCTTGGACGGCAATGATTATACATTCAGCAGAACTTATCATTTAGGACAAGAAGACGAAGATAAGGTAGTAGTATCTCTGCCATTTACAGCAGGAACACATAGTGTAAATGTAAGTGGTGTTTTTGCAGATAATGAAACAGTAGTGGATGCATATTCAGGCGAAAGCTATACAGTATCTGGTGGTAAGGTTTCTGTAACTTCTGATTCCAATGGTATTATTCTGTTAGAAGAAACGGGCGCAATCAAACCAAGCGTTGGCGCAAATATTACCTCAGGTACCTATCAGGGAACAACATACAGCTCTGAAACAATTCAGGTAAAATTAAGTGCAAATAAGGTAAAAGATGCTACATACTCTGTCAATGGCGGAGAAGAAAAAGCGTTCAATGCAGATGATGTTATTACACTAGGCGGCGGAACTGCATATGAAGAAAAGACTACTTTGGTATTAAAGGGTAAATCAGAAGAAGATAATTCTGATGTAGAAAAAATTGTAACATATCAGAAATGTAAAGAACCAACCATTTCCGGAGCAACAGGAATTAAGGTAGCTAAGAGTGAATTTACGGAAGCACCATTCTGCTATGCATATAGTGCCACAACAGAATTAAACGGTAAATGGCCTGGAAATAAGATGGTAGATGATGGTCAATACTGGAGTTTTACACCGGAAGGAACAGAAAGCTTTATAATGATTCTTTCAGATTCTTCAAACTGGAGAAGTACTCCGGAAGGAACAGATGGTTTGAGTGTAACAGGAACACAGTTATATACGAAGTCTACAGGAAAGTTAACGGAGCTTCAGGTTGGTGACAAGGCAAAAGTCACAGTTAAATATGTAGATGAGGCAGGAAATGATTTAACAGGTGGTTTGAATGTATATCGTGTTGGTGCAGAAGGTGATTCTTATACTACAAGTGCAAGAAACATTCCGGGCTGCACATTAAAAGAAACACCGAGCAATGCTACTGGTACATTTACAAAAGATGAGATTACAGTAACTTATGTATATTCCGGTGGAGAACAACCGACAAATACACCGGTACCGACAGAAACCGGTATTCCAACACCGACAATGCCAATTGATGTGACAAGTACACCGATACCAACGGGAATAGATAATCCGACAAATACACCGGTACCAACAACAGGCGAGATTACAGATACCCCACATATTACAGAAGTACCGGCAAACTTTGCGTTAGACGGATTCACAGCGGTTAAGACAAGAGATGGTATCAAATTAATCGCAAATACTTCCGGTGGAAATGGAGCGATTAGATATATGTTCTCCTATGAAAAAGATGGAAAAGAAATTCTGATTGCAAACTTCCAGTCAGCGAGTGAATATATCTGGAAAGCTCCTGTAGCAGGAACATATACCTTAAATGTATATGCAATTAATTGCGGAACTATTTTAGACAAGACTGTAGAAGATTACACAGTAAGATAATTGTCATTGTCATAAGAAACAATTACATAAAAATTTGATTTTTTTGTTTAGAAAAATGCACCGTGGGCATTTGGAAATTGTACCGATCTCCAAAGCCTGCAGGTGCATTTTTATTATAAAAAGCAATGATGTGACAAAAATATTACAAATTTATGAAAAAGTACCAATTCGACAAAAGAAGATGGAAAACCACAAAAGCATATATTGTGCAAAACGAACAAAATATAATAACTTAAGTTGTGTGAAATATATAAAATGCAAAAAAGAAGTCAAAAATGAGTTGCGAAAATTTGGGCAATGTGTTAGTATAAACATAGTTCATCGGAAACGTTACCGAAAACGATACCAAACAATCGGTTGAGGGGTGGAACGATGACAGCGTGTTATAAATGCGCAGGGAGAAACAGGATAGTAAATAAGAGAGAGAGGTAAAATTTATGAAGAAAAAATTGGTTAGCGCACTTTTGAGTGCAGCAATGGTTTCAACAATGCTTATGGGATGTGGTGGAGATAACGCTTCCACAGACAGCAGCAATGACACACAGGACGAAGCAGGCGATGAAGCAGCAGATGATGCACAGACAGGTGATGCAGGGGAAGAGACAACAGCATCTTCAGAAGGTGGAAAAGTTTACTACTTAAACTTCAAACCGGAAGTTGCGTCTGATTGGGAAAATTTAGCAGCATCTTATACAAAACAGACCGGTGTAGATGTTAAAGTTGTAACAGCAGCAAGTGGTACTTACGAGCAGACATTAAAATCAGAAGTTGCAAAGACAGATGCTCCTACCTTGTTCCAGATTAATGGACCAATCGGATACCAGTCATGGAAAGAGTACTGCTTAGATTTATCGGGTACAGACTTTTATAACTGGTTAACAGACAAGAGTCTTGCAATCACAGATGGTGATGGCGTATATGGTATCCCATATGTAGTAGAAGGATATGGTATCATTTACAATGACAAGATTATGAGAGATTATTTTGCATTAGCTGATAAGGCAGTAGATATTTCTTCAGCATCTGAAATTAAGAATTTTGATACATTGAAGGCAGTTGTAGAAGATATGCAGGCTAAGAAAGACCAGTTAGGTATCGAAGGTGTATTCGCTTCTACATCATTCAAGGCTGGTGAAGACTGGAGATGGCAGACACATTTAGCTAACCTTCCAATTTACTATGAATTCAAAGACAAAGGTATTTCTGATGCACAGGAAATCGAATTGACATATGGAGATAACTATAAGAATATTTTTGATTTATACATCAACAATTCTTGCACAGATAAAGCACAGTTAGGAACAAAATCTGTAGAAGATTCTATGGCTGAATTTGCATTAGGTAAAGTAGCTATGGTTCAGAATGGTAACTGGGGCTGGGGACAGATCAGCGGAACAGATGGAAATGTAGTTGCAGCTGAAGATGTTAAATTCCTTCCAATCTATACAGGTGTTGAAGGCGAAGAAGGTCAGGGCTTATGTGTAGGTACAGAAAACTATATGTGTGTAAACAGCCAGGTATCTGAAGCAGATCAGCAGGCAACAATTGATTTCGTTGAATGGGTATTTAACTCAGATGAAGGAAAAGCATTCGCAACAGAAAAATTAGGTATTGTACCATTCTCAACATTTACTGATGATGAAAAACCAAGCGATCCACTTGGACTTGAAGTATCTAAGTACATGGAAGATGGTTCTTTAACATCTGTATCTTGGAACTTTACAGCATTCCCAAGCCAGACATTCAAAGATGAACTTGGATATGCATTATTAGATTACTGTAACGGAACATCAGATTGGGATAGCGTTGTAACAGCATTCGTTGATGGATGGAAACTTGAAAAAGAAGCAAGCGCTGAATAAGATGTAACAATATTAGGTGGGTGCAGTGTCAAAGCTGGCCCACTTATTCAATACAATGAAAAGGAGAGGATTTTAATGCAAAAGGCACTGAAAAAGTATTTCCCAATCTTTGCACTGCCAACATTAATTGCGTTTGTTATTGCATTCGTAGTACCATTTTTTATGGGTATCTATTTATCATTTTGTAAGTTCCGTACGGTGACAAATGCTCAATTTATCGGATTGGGGAATTACACAAAGGCATTTGCGAATAAGGATTTTTTAAATGCATTATTGTTCACGGTTAAATTTACAGTAGTATCAGTAATTACAATTAATGTATTATCTTTCTTACTTGCATTATTGCTTACTAAGGGGATTAAGGGAACAAATATTTTCAGAACAGTATTCTTTATGCCGAACTTAATTGGAGGTATTGTACTTGGATATATTTGGCAGCTTATTATTAATGGTATTTTGCTGAAAGTAGTAGGACAGGACATTTATTATAATCCGAATTATGGCTTTTGGGGTTTGATTATTCTGATGAACTGGCAGCAGATTGGTTACATGATGATTATTTATGTGGCAGGTATCCAGAATGTTCCACCAGAATTGATTGAAGCAGCAAAGATTGATGGAGCAACTACATGGCAGACATTAAAGAGTGTTATTGTTCCAATGGTTATGTCTTCTTTTACGATTTGTATTTTCTTAACATTGACAAATTCATTTAAATTGTTTGACCAGAACTTAGCTTTGACAGCAGGTCTTCCGGCAAGAAAAACTGCCATGCTCGCATTAGATATTTATAATACGTTTTATGGAAGAACCGGTTGGGAAGGTGTTGGTCAGGCAAAGGCAGTTGTGTTCTTTGTGATTGTAGCAGTTATTTCTTTGACACAGCTTGTTGTTACAAGAAGTAAGGAGGTGGAAAACTAATGGCTAAAAAGAAAGGAACAGTAAATGAGATAGATTCACCTCAGGTATCGAAGGCCCAGGGAATTATTATAGCAATATTTCTTGCAGCTTTGTCAGTTTTATTCCTGGCACCAATTTTAATTGTTTTAATTAATTCATTTAAAAGTAAACTTTACATTAGTTCCGAACCGTTTAAATTACCGGATGCCGATACATTTGTTGGACTATCCAACTATACAGACGGTGCAGTAAAGATTGGATTCTTTCAATCCTTCGGCTGGTCATTGTTTATTACAGTATTTGCCGTAATTGTGATTGTATTATTTACAGCTATGACAGCATGGGTTATTACAAGAATTAAGTCAAAATTTACGAGCTTTTTATATTATTTCTTCGTATTTGCCATGATTGTACCATTTCAGATGGTAATGTTTACAATGACTTTTGTTGCAAATAGATTGCATTTAGACAATCCAGTTGGTATAATAATAATCTACCTTGGTTTTGGCTCTGGTCTTTCCGTATTTATGTTCAGTGGATTTGTTAAGGCAATTCCGATTGCTATGGAAGAAGCAGCCATGATTGATGGCTGTAATCCGCTTCAAACATTCTTTAACATTGTATTTCCAATGTTAAAGCCAACAGCAATCACGGTAGCAATCCTGAATGCTATGTGGGTTTGGAATGACTACCTGTTACCGTATTTGATTTTGGGAACAGAGAATAAGACGATTCCAATTGCGATTCAGTACTTACGTGGCGGTTATGGTTCTGTAGATATGGGAGCCATGATGGCAATGCTGGTACTTGCGATTGTTCCGATTATTATATTCTATCTGACATGTCAGAAATATATTATTAAAGGTGTTGTAGCAGGTGCCGTAAAAGGTTAGTTAAAATGGATCAGAGTGCTTCTGTAGTGGGAGCACTCTAAAACTTATCATAAAGGAAAAGAGAGGATTAGAAAAAATGAGAGCTAGCGGTGTGTTATTACCAATCTCCAGTCTGCCATCACCTTATGGCATTGGAACTTTTTCAAAGGAAGCGTATAGGTTTGTAGATCAGTTACAGGAAGCAGGTCAGACTTACTGGCAGATTTTGCCATTAGGACCAACCGGATACGGAGATTCTCCTTATCAGTCATTTTCTACATTTGCAGGAAATCCATATTATATCGATTTGGAAGCATTGATTGGAGAAGGACTCTTAACCAGAGAAGAATGTGATGCTTGTGATTTTGGAGATAATGAAAATTATATAGATTATGAAAAGGTTTATTTTGCACGCTTTGACATTTTAAGAAAAGCATATGAAAGAAGTAATATTAGAGAAAATGAGGATTTTGTTACATTTAAAGAAAATAATGCATATTGGTTAGATGATTATGCATTGTATATGGCAGTAAAAAATAAATTTGAAGGTAAGGCATGGGTTGAGTGGGATGCAGACATTCGTACAAGAGAATCCAAAGCCATGAAAGCATATAAAGAAGAACTTGCAGACGAAATTACATTCTATGAATTTCAACAGTATACATTTGCAAGACAGTGGAAAAACTTAAAAAATTATGCAAATGAAAGAGGCGTTAAAATCATTGGAGATATTCCGATTTATGTAGCATTTGATGGCTCTGACAGCTGGTCAAATCCAAAGTTATTCCAGTTTGATGAAGAAAACAAGCCGGTAGCTGTCGCAGGCTGTCCTCCAGATGCATTTTCAGCAACGGGTCAGCTTTGGGGAAATCCTCTGTATGATTGGGACTATCACAAAAAAACAGGATATAAATGGTGGATTCAGAGAGTTGCGTATTGTTTTGAATTATATGATGTAGTTCGTATTGACCATTTTAGAGGATTTGATGAATATTATTCTATTCCTTATGGTGAAGAAACGGCGGTAAACGGTAAATGGATGCCGGGACCAGGTTATGATTTATTTAAGAAATTAAATACAAAGCTTGGAGAAATGGATATTATAGCAGAAGATTTGGGATTCTTAACAGATACGGTGTTAGAATTATTAAAGCAGACAGGATATCCTGGAATGAAAATTTTGCAGTTTGCATTTGATTCCAGAGAAGAAAGTGATTATTTACCACATAACTATACAAATAATAGCATTGTTTATACTGGAACACATGACAATGATACGGTTTGTGGCTGGTACGAAGATATTCCGGAATGTGATAAGGACTTTGCAAAAGAGTATATGAATAATGAGAATACACCGGAGGAAGAAATTCATTGGGATTTCATTCGTCTTGCTATGGCAAGCGTTGCAGACAGATGTATTATCCCATTACAGGATTATTTAGGTCTTGGAAAGGAAGCAAGAATCAATATTCCATCTACGTTAGGTACGAACTGGAAGTGGCGTATGAGTAAAGACGATTTGACAGATGAAATTGTTGAGAAAATGAAGCATATGACGAAATTGTATGGAAGATTGGCAAAATAACTATATAATATAAATGTAAGGTGACGGGGTGTATGGAAACAATAACCATAAAAGATATAGCAAAATTGTGTGGCGTGGGGGTAAGCACAGTTTCAAGGGCTATGAATGATCATCCGGATATTAATCCGGAAACCAAGCAGATGATTATGGAAGTTATTCGGGAAACCAATTATATTCCAAATAACAGTGCAAGAAATTTAAAACGCACAGATTCCAAAAACATTGCGGTGTTGGTGAAAGGGGTAGACAATCCTCTTTTTAGCCGAATGATTCGCGTCATAGAAGAAGAAATCGGAAAGAAAAAATATTCTATGGTAGTTCATCAGGTGGAATACTATGAGGATGAAGTTGATGCAGCATTAGAGTTAGAGAGAGAAAAAAGGCTATGTGGCATTATCTTTTTAGGAGGTTTTTATTCGGAAAGCTCCGAAAGTCTTGAACAGCTTCAGGCACCGGTGGTTCTTGTCACAAGTGCAAAGCCACAGTTTGAGCAGAAAGATACATACTCAGCAGTGTCTGTGGATGACGTGAAAGAAAGCTATAAGATGGTGGATTATTTATGTCGGCAGGGACACAAGAACATTGCCATTATTACGGCAACCATGTGCGATGAAGGTATTGGAAAATTACGACTTTCCGGATATTATAAGGCACTACAGAAGAATCATATTAAAGTCAATCATAAATTGGTAAAATATATGGATGGAAGTGAAGACTACTCTATGAGTTGCGGCTATCAACTGATGATGGAATTGTTAGAATCCGGTGAAAAAATTAGTGCTGTGTTTGCCATATCAGACAGCTTGGCAATTGGAGCATGCCGGGCAATTTATGACAAGGGGCTGAAAGTTCCGGAAGATATTGCGGTGGCTGGCTTCGATGGGATTGATATAGCAACTTACTATACCCCATCCTTAACCACAATCCGGCAACCAATGGAAACAATTGCAAAAGAGGCAACAAGAATATTATTTAATGTAATTGGCAACAAATCAATGCATACCCGAAAGTTCTTTGAAGGAGAGCTTATTTTAGGGGAATCAACAAGAAACAACAGGAAAAACTCTGCTGACTGAAGGTCAGTGGAGTTTTCCACGTTGTAGAAGAAGGAGATTAGAATGAAAAAAGGCTGGAAAATTATGATTGTAGCAGTGGTGATTGCGGTGGCGGCAATCGTAGTTGTTGTAGTGGCAGGAAAAACGGACAAACGTCTTGAGGCATTAAAGGGCATGCAGCACTTTTTCGAGGTGAGAACAGAAAGTTCAATGAATCAATATCTGGATTATTGTTATTTCGAGGATCTGTTTTATAAAAAGGATATGCAATTATCCGGTGAATTGTATTCAGACATAGGGAAACTGACTGTAAAAACGGAAATAGCAGGAGCAATTGATAAATCAAATAAGATGATTGAAATGACAGGAAATGCAGGCTTAGGTGGGATTCCGTTTGCTCAGATGGAACTGTATAGCGATGACACAAATATATATTTTGCTTCGGAGTTGTTTCCGGATAAATTATTAAAATTGGATTATACACAAGATATTTATGAGCTTGGCAATCGTTTTGGAATGAATCGCAAAAATACGTTTATTTTACAAAAAGGTTATATAGAATTGTTTCGTATGGCAGTTAGTAATAATAAGTATGAAAAGGTTGAGGAATTGCTTAAGAAAAAGCAATTAAGGGAAGATTTATTTCAGCTTTATGACCATATGAAGGTTCAAAAACAGGATAATACAGACACCCTGGCCGGAGGTTATATTTATCAGATAAATTTTAGAAGACAAGATATAGAAGTTTTCTTGCAGGATTTGGCCATAGAATATCCGGAGTTTGAAAAAGGCGAATACCTAAATATTGTGGATAAGTTTGTCAGTGAGCAGAAAGGGATAGAAATTACTGAGATTGTGGATGCAAACGGATTTACACGCGAAATTTCTGTAAAAAATGCAGAAAGTGGTTACGAATTAGTTTTAAGGCGCAGTGAACAGGAAAAGGAAGAAAAAACGGGATTTGAAAGCACATTTTCCGCCACAGTGACAAATGATGGAAACGCTATTTTAAATGGTGAGATTCGTCTGGATTATTCGGATACGGATAAAAAGTTCGAATTAACGGTAAGGGAAGATGAAACCAGAATATCTGCTGTGTTATCGGGAATGATTGATAGGAATAGGAAAAGCGGCAGAGTGTCTATTGACACAGCACAGCTTCAGGTACAATTCCGAAATTGGAATGCTGAAATGTATGGAAACACAGAGATAGTATTTAAAGAATGCGATGTAGAGCTTCCACAAGGAAAGCAGATTGATGTGCTTCATGGAGAGAGAGAAGAACTGCAGGAAGTGAAGCTGGAAATTCTGCATAATCTGAAAGGAGTAGTCGGTTCTGCATTCCGGCAGTTCTTAAGTTCACTGGGATTTAATCTGTAAGGTGGGCACCTTTACTCATAGCACTGTTATGATAACTTCCGTCAAATGTTACATCTTCTGAAAACCATTCTGGCGGAGTGAAATTTTCCGCTTCTTCTATAGAGGAAAATTCCACTTCTGCCATGTAAAGTGGAGCAAAAGGTGCGTGGAAGATATCAAGTTCAATGGTATGTGTATCATCTAAAGGAATCAGATAGCGGGTTTTTGATATGATGTAGCCGTCTGCTTTCGCTTTTAAATGTTCATAGGCTTCTTTGGTCAGGGGAAGATTATATTCTTCCCTGCTCATTAAGCCGTCAGATTTATAAGTTAAAAAGAATTGTTCATTTTGTTTTCGGATTCTTACCACAGGGGAAGTGCATAAGTAAGCTTGCTCGATTTCCTTATGTGGATAATGTTCTAAATGTTCAGGTAATTTGTGAATCAAATATTTACGTTCAATTTCCATAGTTTTCTCCATATTTCATTGAAATTTAATTTATTTTTACTATAATAATTATATGTAATTTATTACTATTTAGCAAGAAGAAAGGAAAAGATAAAAGATGAGTCAGGTAATTGTATTTTTAGCAGATGGTTTTGAAGAAATTGAGGGACTTACTGTCGTTGATTTATTACGGAGGGCAGGAGTTGCGGTGACTACGGTTTCCATTAAAGAAGATAATAAGGTTGTAGGTGCGCATAACATTCCGGTACTTGCAGATATTACATTAAGTAAGGCAGATTTTGAAGCAGCAGATATGCTTGTATTACCGGGAGGAATGCCTGGAACACTATATTTAGGAAACTGTGATATGGTAACTAAAAAGTGTCTGGAATTTTTTCAGTCAGGAAAAGAGGTGGCAGCGATTTGCGCAGCACCAAGTGTTTTGGGGGATTTAGGAATTTTAGAGGGAAAGAGATGTACCTGTTATCCTGGATTTGAAGAACGCTTAAAGGGAATCGTAAGCAGTAATTCTGTGGAGTCTGATGGAAATGTAACAACAAGTCGTGGTATGGGAACAGCAATCCCGTTTGCATTAAAGCTCATTGAAAAGCTTGTGAGTAAAGAAAAAGCAGAAGAAATTAAGACTTCGATTATCTACTAAGGTAAAATTTTAATTTTATCAGTCGCAAGGTTACTTAGAAATGGAGTAAAACATGAAGAAACTGTTAGTTTATTTAAAAAGTTATAAAAAAGAAACTGTGCTGGGGCCTTTGTTTAAGCTTTTGGAAGCTTCTTTTGAGTTAATTGTGCCATTAGTAGTGGCAGCCATTATCGATGTGGGTATTGGCAATGGGGATAAAAATTACATTTTAAGAATGTGTGGTGTAATGGTACTGTTAGGTGTCGTTGGACTTATCTCCTCTATTACCGCCCAGTATTTTGCGGCAAAAGCGGCTACCGGATTTGCGACAAAGTTAAGACATGCGTTGTTTGAGCATATACAGAGTTTATCGTTTTCGGAAATAGACCAAATTGGAACAGCCACTATGATTACTAGAATGACAAGTGATATTAACCAGCTTCAGTCCGGGGTGAACATGGTACTGCGCCTGTTTTTACGTTCCCCCTTTATTGTCTTTGGAGCAATGATTATGGCATTTACGATTGACGTGAAGGCAGCCCTTGTATTTGTCGTGACCATTCCTTTATTGTCTGTGGTGGTCTTTGGAATTATGGCAATCAGTATTCCGATGTATCGGAAGGTACAAAACGGCTTAGATAAGATTCTGTCGATTACCAGAGAAAATCTGACCGGAGTTCGAGTCATTCGCGCTTTTGGAAAGGAATCCTCGGAAATTTCTAAATTTCATGATAGAAATGAAGATTTTACCCAGTTTCAGACAAAAGTTGGCAGAATTTCAGCTTTGATGAATCCTGTAACATACATTATTATTAATTTAGGAATTATTGTTTTAGTATGGGTTGGTGCTATCCGGGTAAATCAGGGAGATATTACACAGGGTGAAGTGGTGGCATTATATAATTATATGTCTCAGATTCTTGTAGAACTGATTAAGCTGGCAAATCTGATTGTAACGATTACTAAGGCACTGGCATGTGCCGGAAGAATTGAAAATGTATTGGAAATGAAGTCCTCAATGCAGGGAGAGGCTCAATCACTGCACAAAGAGACAGCTCAAAGCGAAATCAAAGTAGCATTTGAGCATGTGGGAATGGTATATCAGGGGGCAGCAGGGGAGGCTTTAAGTGATATTTCTTTTACCGTAAAACAGGGTGAAACCATTGGAATCATTGGTGGAACCGGTTCCGGAAAAACAACTTTAGTGCATTTGATTCCAAGATTTTATGATGTGAGCAGAGGAAGAGTATTAGTAGACGGAAAAGATGTAAAGGCTTATTCCCTGAAAGAACTTCGTCAGAAAGTCGGCATCGTGATGCAAAAGAGTGTTCTTTTTAAGGGAACAATTCGTGAAAATATCTGCTGGGGGAAAGAAGATGCAACAGAAGATGAAATCTGGGAAGCATTAGAAACTGCCCAGGCAAAGGAGATTGTAACGAATAAGCCGGAAGGCTTAGATACCCAGGTGAGTCAAGGAGCCAAGAATTTATCGGGTGGACAAAAACAGCGTCTTTCTATTGCAAGAGCTTTAGTGAAGAAACCGGAAATACTGATTTTAGATGACAGTGCTTCTGCTTTGGATTATGCAACAGATGCCAGACTTCGCAAGGCAATTGCAGGTCTGAAAAATAAAATGACAGTATTTATTGTATCTCAAAGGGCATCTTCTATCATGCATGCAAATAAAATCATAGTATTAGATGACGGGAAAATAGTAGGAATAGGAACACATGAGGAATTAAAAAAGAATTGTCAAGTGTATCAGGAAATTTATTATTCCCAGTATGAAAAGGAGGGAGAACATGGAGAAGCATAAAATAAAAGAAAAGAGCACAATGAAAAAAGTGCTTCGATATGTTGGAACGTACTGGTATCTTGTGGTCTTATCCATACTTTTAGCGGCAGTGTCTGCACTGTTGACCTTGTATGTGCCGATTTTAATTGGTGATGCAATTGATTTAATTGTGGAACAGGGAAGGGTAGATTTTACATCTATTTTTGTGTATTTAAGGAAAGCGGGAATTATTGTTCTTGTCGTGGCAGTAACACAATGGATTATGAATGTATGTAATAATAAGATTTCCTATTCTGTAGTCAGGGATATACGTAAAGATGCATTTGAAAAACTGCAGATTCTTCCACTAAAGTATTTAGACAGTCGTCCTACCGGAGAGATTGTCAGCAGAGTTATTGCAGACGTAGAACAGTTTTCAGAAGGTCTGTTAATGGGATTTACACAGTTTTTTACTGGTGTAGTGACTATTTTGGGAACGCTGTTTTTTATGGTGATACTCAATCCTAAGATTACTATTGTTGTAGTCGCAATTACGCCGGTTTCTCTTCTGCTGGCAAGCTATATAGCGAAGAAGACTTATGCTATGTTCCGCCTGCAGTCAGAAACGAAGGGAGAGCAGACTGGAATTATCGATGAGATGATTGGAAATCAGAAGGTAGTGCAGGCATTCCAGCAAGAGGAGAAGGTTTTAGAACGCTTCGATGAAGTGAACGAAAGATTGCGGAAATGTTCCCTGCGGGCTATGTTCTTTTCTTCCATAACGAATCCGAGCACCAGATTTGTGAATGGTCTGGTTTATGCAGGTGTAGGATTTACAGGTGCAATTGCAGTGGTCAACGGAAATCTGAGTGTAGGACAGTTGTCTTGCTTTTTAAGTTATGCAAACCAATATACAAAGCCATTTAATGAAATATCGGGTGTTATAACGGAACTACAAAATGCCTTTGCATGTGCTGCAAGAATTTTTGATTTTATTGATGAAACACCGCAGATACCGGACAAGGAAGCAGCTTATGTGTTAGAGCAGGTGCAGGGAAAGGTTACTTTGCAGGAAGTAAGTTTTTCTTATGAGGAAGGGCAGAAGTTAATTGAACATTTGAATTTGCAGGTGGAACCGGGACAGCGTGTTGCTATTGTAGGGCCAACCGGCTGTGGAAAAACTACAATGATTAATCTTTTAATGCGTTTCTATGATGTCACTGCCGGAAAAATTTTGGTGGATGATATAGATATACGAGATATGACAAGAAATAGTCTGCGAACTTCTTATGGAATGGTACTGCAGGAAACGTGGCTTAGAGAGGGAACAATCAAAGAAAATCTGACGATGGGAGAACCCGATGCATCAGAGGAAGAGATGATTGCAGCGGCAAAAGCGGCTCATGCCGACGCATTTATAAAGCGTATGCCAAAAGGCTATGATACAGAGATTAAGGAGGGAGGAGAAGGACTTTCGCAAGGGCAAAAGCAGTTATTGTGTATTGCCAGAATTATGTTGAGTCTTCCGCCAATGTTAATTTTAGACGAGGCAACCTCCTCTATTGATACCAGAACAGAATTGATGATTCAAAATGCATTTGCTAAAATGATGCAAGGCAGAACCAGTTTTATTGTGGCACATCGTCTTTCTACAATTAAAGAGGCAGATATTATTCTGGTAATGAAGGACGGAAAAATCATAGAACAGGGAAAGCATGATGAACTGCTTGATAGGCGGGGATTCTATTACGAGCTTTATCAGAGCCAGTTTCACTAGGGGGAAAAGGTTCTTGCTCTATAATGTGACAAAAATATTACAAAAAATTTAAAAAACTACTAGACAAATGTTAAAAAGTATGTTATATTTATTTTGCTGTACAAGGGAAGCAAACTTCAGGACGCGAACGAAGATTTGCCCCTCCCTATAAATTATACCTTTTTAGTAAATTTATACTCCCCAAAATAAATTTACTACTCCCCCTCATTATTATTATATAGTTTAATGAAAAGAGCGTAGTCGCAAAGCGACTCCGCTCTTTTCATTTTGCTAAAATATAAAAGCAGGGTGTCGAAACACTCTAATCTGTGATTATCTGACCTGCTTCGTGCATGGTACTCTTAAAATCCACCCTTTTAACACGGCAAATGGCATAAATGATAAAAGTTATCATTAAAAATATTGCGAAAGTATTACAAGTTCTATATAATATGAAACAATTAGCAGAAGCTAATTAAAGTTTCAAATGAAGAACTGAAATAGGAGGTAAGAAAGTGAAAAATATGCGCAGCATAGTAAGGAAACGTCTGTTACCCGTAATTTTTGCAGTATCCCTTGTTTGTCAGGGAACTGATTTTTGCGTTTTGGCACAGACAGTGGACAGTAGTTACAAAGTAGGAAATTATAGTGGTGAGGCCACAGGCTATAATGGAGGAACGGTAAGTGTGACACTTACGTTACAGGAACAGGATGGAACCACTGTAATACAGGATATTTCAGCGGAACAGACCAAGCAGACAGAAAGCTATTGGAACAAGGCTGTTTCTGTGCTGGATTCCATCAGACAGAAGAATGGAACGGATCAGGTGGATACCGTATCGGGAGCAACCATTAGCTCTAAGGCAATCATTGATGCCACAGACGCAGCACTTTCAAAAGCACTGGGAGAAAATATATTTGACGGAGGTGTGGGAAGTGAATCAAATCCATACCTTATCTCATCAAGAGAAAGCTTTGAGGCATTTGCAATGCAAGTGGCTGAGGGAAATGATTATGCAGGAAAGTATATTGCATTAAAAAATGATATTGATTTGCAGGGAAAAGATTGGACACCGATTGGTGATAATACCCATTTATTTGCAGGTACCTTTCTTGGAAACAACTACAAGATTCAAAATCTTACGATAGGAAGTAAAGATGCACCTGTAGATGTATCTTATGCAGGTTTGTTTGGGGCAGTTGCAAATACGGCAAAGTTTTATGACATTACGATGGAACAGGTGGCGATTTATACTGCACCAGAAAAGGCGTCTTATGCAGGAGGTCTTGTTGCATATGCGAAGGTAAATACAAAATCAACCGAAGGATGCGTAATTCAAAATTGCCATGTCAGTGGAGAGATTTGTGTAGATACCAATGGAAAAGCTATTGTCATGGCAGGTGGATTACTCGGATTTGGTAATCAGTACATGACAGTTGCAAATTGTGGAACAGATGTATCTTTGTCTGTTGCTTCAGCCGCTAAAAATGCAAATGCAGGTGGAATGGTTGGTTTTGCAAGTGCAAAAGCATTATTTATGAATTGTTATGCTTTTGGTAGTGTGACAGTAGACAGTACGAACAGCGGAAGCAACAATGCAGGTGGCTTGCTTGCGGGCGGTAATGGTATGATTTATAACTGTTATTCCGATACTGTGATAACAGCCAGTCAGTCACAAACCAAGCTGGGCGGTCTGCTGGGCAATGCTGCAACAGCAACAATCATAAGCAACAGCTATTATAATATAGAAAAGACAGCAGAAGGAATAGGAAATAATCAGAGTACTTATGCTAATGTCGAAGGAAAAACAAGCGAAGAATTAAGACAGGAGCAGTTTAAAACACTTCTTTCGGGAAATCTGAGTGCAGAGAAACAGGCCGAATTTGTGGAAAAAATCACAGAAAATGCGGATCATCTTTCTGGTTGTGATTTTGCAGCAAGAAAGGCAGCAATCAAAGAAAATCTGTATGATTGGACAATGACAGGAGAAAGAATTGTTCATAGTAGTGAACTTTGGGCTAATTCAGTTATTCCTGAAACAATCTTTGCATCTGGTGATGGAACACAGGAAACACCATATCTTATTGAAACAGAAAAACAGTTAAAAGATTTTGCTACTTCTCTTACCGCAAAAATCGATTATGAGAATCTTTATGTGGCATTAGGAAATGATATACAGTTGACTGAGGAATGGGTTCCGGTAGGTGAAGGTGAATACGCTTTTAACGGAAATTTTGATGGAAGAAATCATACAATTACAGGTATTACCATTGGAACGAAGGAAAATCCATATCAGGATACGGTTGATGATACTGCCAGAGTATATTTTGGCTTCTTTGGTGTATTAAGTCAAAAAGCGGAGGTACATAATTTAAAGCTTGACGTATCTATTTATGCGGTCAGTCCACAGACAATTTATGTATCAGGCCTGGCAGGATACATCAATCAGGCTTTGATCGACAACGTACAGGTGACAGGAGAAATCCAGGGTGTTACAACGCATAAAAGTGCCAATATCTTTGTAGGTGGACTTGGCGGATATGTGTATAAACAAAAGATGGTCAATTGTGCATGGAATGGTTCTGTACGTGCAGAAGCCGTAGGTGGAATAGCAGAGGCAGGCGGTATTGCCGGATTAAATAACAGGGGATTAATTGCAAACTGTTATACAAAAGGAAAGATTACAGGAACGGCGGATCGTTCAGCAGAAGGTGCCCCAGCTTTAGGCGGTATCGTTGCAGTACATGCAGGAACTATGGAAAATTGTTATTCTATGGCCGAAATTGTGGCAGACTGTTATACCGGATACTGCGGTGTGTTGTCTGGATGGGCAACAGGAATCGCAGACACATTCCAATGTTATTATTGCAATGATACACGTATGGTGACAGATGACAAAACAGAGAATCGTCTGGAAATCAGTCCTGCAGTTGCCTGTGGCTGGAGTGTAGGACCAGGTGTGAATGATGAAGGAGAGCCATATACAGGAAGTGTAAACTTATTTGTAGAAGGACTTTCTGCTGCGGATATGCAAAGCGATATCCTGACAGCAAAGTTGAACAACAATTTTGCAAAATTAAGTGTAGATCTGAAAAACGGAGGAAGACAGTCAGGCCATTGGGCAGGAAGTGAAGTTCTTGCAGCATCTATGAAGCAATGGAAGACAGAAAATCAACAGGTTGTGCAAAGTGAAGTTCCGGCAGAGGTTACTTATGATACAGCTACGACACAGTACATTCAAGAACTTCTTCCAGAGGAAACAAAGCAGTTTAATGAAGGTACTTTTTACGGCAGAAATACAGAAAAAAATCTGGTAGTAAAAATCGTTGTTGATAAAGACAAGAAACTGGCGGATATTCAGGTGATTGAGGGAAATGCAGCTTCTTATGCAGCAGATATTGCAAAAGCATTAGAAATGCAAAGTGCCGAAGGAGCAGAGAACAGCGAATTTAAGGAAGCTTTGCAGACGGCACTGGAAAAATCAGAAGTAATGGATATCACTACCTATGGCAAGGCAGAAAAAGGCATGTTTGCAGGTGGAGATGGAAGTAAGGAACACCCGTGGCAAATAGCAACAGAGGAACAGTTATCTGCATTTGCAGCTTATATTAATGAAGACGAGGATTATCAGGACAAATATGTTATCTTAACAAAAGATATTGTACTTACCAAAGAATGGATTCCGGCAGGCTCCGTGACTCCGTATGCTTTTAAAGGAAATTTTAACGGAAATGGTAAGAAAATTGTAAATCTTACGATTGGAAGTAAAGAAAAGCCATATACAGGAAAATATGCAGGGTTATTTGCTTATGTGAAAGGCGGAATTGTAAGAAATCTCATCATACAAAATGCCGATATTAACATTGAAAACACAGGCTCTTCACGTATTTACGCTGGTGGTGTAGTTGCAGCAATGGACGCAGCAGGAACAGAAGGATATTTGGATCATCTTTTGGTACAAGGAAAGGTTTGGGTACATTCAAATTCTGGTGCATGCTATGCCGGAGGAGTGATAGGACAGGCAAATGGAGGTACTGTGACAAACTGTGGCAGCAATGTAGAAGTTCAGACTGTTTCAAACGCATCTTGGGCATATGCCGGAGGTATTGCGGGAATAGCAGCAAGAAGTGGATTATTGAATAATTATGCACAGGGAACTGTCTATGCAGATGGACCTTTAAATAAGACAGCACTGGGCGGTGTGGTAGGATTTAATGCCGGAGCAGCCTATAATAGTTATTCAAATGTAGAATTAACGTCAGCTACCAGCACAGGTGATATTGGTGCCATTGCAGGAAGAAATACAGGGATTGCCTATATGTCCGATTGTTATTACAACAAAAATGCTTCCCAGAAAAATGGCGGCGAATTTGTTGAAGAAATAAAAGCAGTAGGAACGATTGTAAATGGTGACAAAGATGGATTAGGAGCTGTGGAAAACGTTATTGGAAGAACCGATACATCCAGTGAAGAATTTGCCGGAGTTTTAAATGCAAATATAGCTCAGACAGACAGATTAAACAAAGTACTTATGCTGTTACAGGATAACTGGAATACTCCGATGAATCAGTCAGTTTCTCTATATCGTTGGAAGACGGTAAATGGAGGAGATGTTATTTGTGTAGCAGATACAGAAAATGAAGTGGTTTCACCACAGACACCAAAACCAACGCAGACAGTAACCAAAAAACCAACGCCGACACCGACACTAAAACCAGTGAAAAAGAATGATGTTATTGTAGTCAATGGAGCGTCCTACAAGGTAACAAATACTTCAAAAAAGGCTGCAACAGTAACATATAAAGAAACAAAAAATAAGAAGTGTAAAGCCATTACAGTGCCATCTACAGTGAAATATTGTGGTGTAACTTATAAAGTTACAGCTATTGGCGATAAGGCTTGCAGTGGAATGAGCAAACTTACTAAGGTTACGATTGGTTCTAATGTAAAGAGCATCGGCAAAAATGCATTTAAGGATTGTAAGAAACTGAAAAATATTACAGTAAAATCTACAAAATTAAAATCTGTTGGTAAGAATGCAATCAAAGGAATTCACAAAAAAGCGGTAATTAAATGTCCGGCTAAAAAGGTGAATACTTATAAGAAGCTTTTCAAAAAAAGCAGTGGTTATGTAAAGTCTATGCAGATTAAAAAATAAGAAACAGATTCTATAAAAGAGAAATGGTTAAATCCTCACTGTGAAATGGCAGTGAGGATTTTTGTTTGCCCAGCATATATTTGTATTATATAAATCCATAGTAAGGTGTTTGTGTAACCGAACTATGGAGCCAGCGGATTAACGTGGTAAAGTCAAATACGGGAAGTTTTACTGCCTCCTGCACTGCGTAAGCATAAGGTGGCATATCACTGCATTCTAAGAGAATTGCTCCGGTATCAGGATATTCTTTGATAATTTCCAATGCCTTTCCTACTACTTCCTGTTTTACAATCGAGTTGTAAAATTCTCCTCGCCCTTCTAAAATACAAGAAAATTCTTTTTCATGGCGCAAATCTTTTACAATCAGCCGCTTTTTGATGTCCTCGCTGACACCGCAGGAATCTAACAGTTTGTTTGAAAAAGAACTCTTGTCAGCTGTGAGAACACCAATCGTCTGATTTTTCTTAAGGAGTGTGGCAATCCAGGGCAGTTGCACCAGACTAGAAAGAGCAACCGGAATATCTAATGCTTCTGCCACTTGTGCCTGATAATTTCCAAAAAAGCCGCAGGCTGCACTGATGGCACGAACTCCTTCTTTTTTTAATTTTTCACAGGCGGCAAGAATTTTTTCATCTACATGTTCTGCAGTTGTAAACAGATTTTCGCAGTCCAGTCCTTTTACAGGCATCAGGCGTACCGGAAAATCAAAGGTATAGCCGTTTACAATATTTCCCGGCACCATTGGGTAATACACATCATCAATATAGATAATACCGACGGGAAATCCAGAGATATTTTGTCCTTTTTTCATTTTTACTATGCCCCCGTCCATGCCGGGAGCAAAGTAGCCATAGCGTATGTTATTATCCATAAACATTCTCCTAACTGTTGTTTTCTGAAACTGGTTATGTAAATCCAGCTTATCATTTTGAAAATCTGGCAAAATCCAGTTTGCTGATATCAAAATCTGTTTCTTTTTTACTGATAATCTGTGTCATGAAGCGTCCTGTAATAGGCGAGAAGCAGATTCCATCTCCTTCATGTCCTGCAGCAATGTAGTAACCTGGTATACTGTCTACATCAGATACGATTGGCAAATGGTCTACCACAAAAGGACGAACACCGGAGTAAGCACGGATACATTTAATATCTGCCAGTTCCGGATAAAATCTCATGGCACGCTCGCAGATGGCTTTGATAGTTTCCACCTCCGAACGGATATCGTAGCTGCGGAATAATCGGTTACCTCCTACTAACAGGTTGTTGGAAGGAGTGTATTCTAAGTTAAAGGCAATATTCTGTTCTTCCACTAGAGGACTTACATTTCTCTTGAAATTAATACTGTCAAATTTACTCATCATGTAACCGTATTCTAAGATTTTATTAAAACACAAGCGCTCTGTCTGTTCGGATACTAAATTAGTGCCTTTTCGTGGTTCGATGGGAATATTTAAACCTGTTAATTTTCCAACGAAAGGAGCCCAGGCACCGGCACAGTTTACAATCATTTTTGTGCGAATGGTACCATAATTGGTTTCTAAGCTTTCTACCGCATTTGTTTTTGGATGCAGGTTGATTTTTGTAATGTCACAATAAGTATAAGTTTCCAATCCAAGTTTTTCAGCTTCATGTACAAAAGCAAAACATAGTTTGTAGGGACTAACTGCAATGCTTCCGCTTGGCGGTGTATAGAGGGCACCACGCAAATCTTTGGCAATGTGAGGTTCCATCTTGCATAATTCATCTTGTTCCACCATGCGGAGTTTATATCCGTCTGCATTTTGCTTTTCACAGTATTCGGAAGCGGCTTCAAATTCCGGCTCTGTTTCACAGACATAAAGACAGCCTTTTGGGTCGTACTCAAAATCATATTCAAATTTAGCAGCAAGTTCACCAAAGTAATCAATACTTGCCTGACCCATTTTGGTGTCGATTCCGGGAAGTTTGTCACAAATTAATGCTACTGCATCACAATGACTAGAGGAACCACTGGCAATATCGCCACGATCCATCAATGCAGTGTGATAACCTGCTTCACATAAATGATAGGCGACACTAGTACCGATAGCACCGGCACCGATTACAACAACATCAAATTCTTTACTCATCATTCAACTTCTCCCTTTGCCAATTCTCCAAAAGTAACAGGGCGTACCGGTGGTCTTGCCGATGAAGTACCTGCCTCTTTGGGTGTAATGCCTAACTCTGAAACGAGAATCTGCTGGACTAATTTTTCACAGGTACGTCCCTGACACAGTCCCATTCCTGCTCTGGTTCTTCGTTTGACTCCTACAATATCTCTCGCACCTTCGCGAATTGCGTTTTTTATATCAGCCACAGTAACTTCTTCACAGCGGCAGACAATCATATCATCTGAAAATTTTGTACTCATAAATCCTCCAATCTCCACTACATAAATGGTTTTAAAGAGTGAATTCTTATATAATTCGTTCAATGGTTCTTACTTCGTCTGCAAATTCCTTTGGGATTTCTACCGTAACCACAGGTGTATGGTCGAAAGCTACCGGATTTACTACTTTTACAATTTTTCCTTTGCAGAGGATTTCCCCCTTGCGGTTCATTGCATTTCGTTCTTCTCCTACCGTTGGTATCGGGAAATATTCAAATGGAAAAGAAACGGTAGCAGTGGTAGCACTGTATACTTTGTTTACAATGACAATTGCAAGACCGGGGCAGCGGGAGACACACATTCCGCAACCGGTGCATTTTTCACCATGCAGTGTAGGAAGATTGGTAATGGGCTCGCCTACATGGATAGCACCTACTGGGCAGGATGCTTCGCATGGATTGCAGGGAATTTCCTGCACGCATTCAATAATAGCGACAGGGCCCTTAGCAAATCTGTCTGCATCAGGCAGTTTCTGTATCGCTGATAATTCTTCATATTCTAAATATCCTGTATTAATCAATGCCATGTTGATCTCCTCCTTACTTTGCTGATACTGGGGTACCGATGATTTCTTTGTATTCCTTTAAAATATTTTCTTTTTCCATCATACGGCGTTCTCCAAAAGGTCCCAGACGAAGGGAATCTAAACGTTTCCAGATTTCCGCCCGCATCAGGTCTGCATTTTCAGAAGAAATCAGTCCTAATTCTTCGGCAGCACTGATACCTGCAATTTTTCCTTCCTCTAAGGCGGTATTTGCTTCTTCTACGCCAGTAGTGTCACCGGCAACAAAGACACCTTCAATTGAAGTTTCCATTTTTTCATTGTGAAGAGGAATATAGCCGCCAAAAGGTCCGTTGAAGGTTAGTTTACAGCCGGCCAGTTTTACTAAATCCATAGTAGGTTTCAAACCTGCGGCCAATGCGATGGTGTCACACTCGATGGTTTCTTCGGTACCTGGGATTGGCTGGAATTTGTCGTCAACTTTTGCAATGACACATCCACAGACACATCCATCTGCCCCTTTTTTCGCTTCGATAATGGTGTGGCACAAGTGGATTGGAACACCCGCTCTGCGAATCTTTGCGGCATGTACGGCATATCCGCCTATTTTAGGTGCAGCTTCCACCAAAGCTACCACATCACAGCCTGCCTGCATTAACTGGTAGGAAACGATTAAACCAACATTTCCTGTTCCGAGCATTACAATTTTCTTTCCGGGTTTTACATGGTTTACATTAATCATGGTCTGAGCGGCACCGGCACCCATAACGCCCGGCGTAGTCCAGCCCTCAAAGCGAATTGCGTTTTCAGAAGCACCGGTGGCAATAATGATTTTTTTGGCCTGTAAGGTAATCATTTCTTTTTCCCCATTGTCTAATCCTTTCTCAATACCGATTTTGTTTCCAGGAAAAATACCGATTACGGTACTCTGCATCCAGATATCTACATTTGCTTCGTATGCTTCTTTTAATAATTGTTTTCCAATATCATATCCTCTAGTGCCAGAGCGGTGAGCACTAGAACCAAAAAATTTGTGAATCTGTTTAAACAACTGACCGCCCGGTTGCATATTCAAATCTACTAAAAGTACATCGGCACCTACTTTACCAGCTTCAATAGAAGCAGCTAATCCGGCAGGACCAGCTCCGATTACTAATACATCTTTCTGCAGCATAAGTTATTCCCCCTTTGACAATCCGTTTTGTGTTTTGATTACCATACCGGCTTTGATTGGCGTGATACAAGTACGGACGTTTGGCTTACCGTCCACTACCATGGCGCAGTCAGTACACTGGCCAATTCCACAGAATAATCCTCTGGGTTCCTTTCTTTTTACGGTATAGCGGTTAATTTTAATTCCTGCATTTAGAAGAGAAGCAAGAATCGGTTCTCCCTCATATGCCTGAATGGTTTTTCCGTCTACAGTTACCTCTACTAAAGGACCGGTATGTCCGCAGTCAAGGATTACATGGTTTTCTACTCTAAGACACATAATTATCCTCCATTCTCTAAACAACAGAAAGGCCGGAGTGTAATATTCCAGCCTCTTTGCGTTCAGTCGTTCTATGTATTTTCTCACTCACAGTTAGTTAATATTACTCAACCACTGCCACAAATTCCATTTCTACCAGACAACCGTCTACCATATCTACACACTGGGTACAGCATCTTGCAGGATAGTTGCCTTCTGAAAAATAAGTTTTGTATACTTCATTCATTTCAGGAATCAGATTAATATCCTTAATATAAATAGTTACTTTTCCAATGTCATCCATTGTGGCACCGGCAGCTTCTAATACAGCCTTTGCGTTTTCCATGGTAGCTTTCGTCTGTTCTTTCATACCACCTGCGACCATTTCTCCCGTTATATCGGTGCCTATCTGAGTAGTAAAAATAATATTGCCCATCTTTACGCCTAAAGCATATGGTCCATGACATTCTCCGCATTTTTCTGATGTTATCTGTGTTCTCATAAAAATCAACCTCTTTCTTCTTATATAATAATAGTTATTTCTCTGTATACATTTCTTCAATGGAAGCACTTAAGATAGCAAGCCCTTCGTCAATTTCTTCTTTCTTTACATTTAATGGTGTTGCAAAACGCATACCATTTCCATGCACACCGCAGTTTAAGGTAAGCATATGACGTTTTAGCATTCTTGCTTTTACATCTACCCAGATATCTGGAGCAGGGCTGCCGTCTTCGTGGGAAAATTCAATGGCAATCATAAGTCCCACGCCACGAACATCGGAAATACAAGGATATTTCTCTTTTAATTTTAAAAGCTCGCTTTTTAAGTAAGCCCCCATTTCGTTGACGTTTTTAAGAAGTGTTCCGTCTTCAAACTGTTCTAATACCACACAGCCGGCAGCGGCAGCTACCGGATTTCCGCCAAAGGTAGTTCCGTGAGTACCGATAGGCCACTTATCCATAATTTCCGGTGTACTGATTACAGCACTCATTGGAAGTCCGCCGGCAATGGCTTTTCCTACAGTCATAATATCAGGGACCACATCAAAATGTTGACTTGCCCACATTTTACCGGTACGTCCATAACCGCACTGAATTTCATCAAATATTAACAGGATACCATGTTTTTTGCAGATGTCGGCTACGCCTTGAATAAATTTCTTGGAAGGAACGACATAGCCGCCTTCCCCCATAACGGGCTCCATGTAAATGCAGGCAACATCTTCTGGCCATACCACATACTGCAATAATTTGTTTAATTCCCATAAGCAGTAATCGGCTCTTTCGTCTTCATCCATTCCGGCAGGACATAAATCTTTGCTTGGATAAGGGGAAAAGTAAACATTTCCCATTAAAGGATTATAATGTTTTCTATATTTTGAATTGGAACCTGTAATGGAAGTAGCACCTACGGTTCTTCCGTGGAAAGAGCCCATAAAAGCAATTACAGCGCTTCTTCCGGTATATGACATGGAAAGCTTTAAGGCACTGTCCGTTGCTTCTGCCCCTCCATTGGTGAAGAAGATGGAAGTAAGACCTTTTGGTGTCACACTTGCCAGGTTCTTTGCAAGTGTCAGGGTAGATTCATAATTTACCAGATTAAAAGAAGCATTTACTAAATTTTCTGCCTGCTCCTGAATTGCTTTTACAATAGGCGGGTAATTATGTCCCATAGCGTTTACTGCAATTCCCTGTACAAAATCTAAATACTTATCACCATTTACATCCGTTAAATAGCAACCACTGGCAGATTTTGCAACCAGATTAGTTTGTTTATAGAATACAGGACTTAAATATTGTTTATAGTCCTCAAATTTCATTGGCATAAGCTTGTCCTCCTTTTCGTGTTGTGCTGTTGCTTGTTGTGGTTATCATACTGGATTACAAGACATAAGTAAACTTCTGAAATAAAATGACAGATATAAAAAAAGTGAATATCTGGATTGACATTGAGAGCGTGTCTGGGTAGGATAAAGAGGAGGAAATCTAATGACGAACACGTTTGAAAGGAGCAATCAACATGGATTTAAATAAATACGAGCTACTACTAGATTTAGCCGAAACAAAAAACATATCTCGTACAGCAGAGAGATTGGGATATTCTCAGCCTGGAGCCAGTCATATTTTGAAAGGAGTGGAAAAGGAACTGGGTTTTCCGGTGGTGTTCCGGGAAAAGTACGGAGTAACTTTAACGCCAGCGGCAGAACTGCTGTTGCCACGTATCCGCGAGATTATGTCTGCCAATGAGAAATTAGAACAGACTATTTATTCCATTAAGGGATTAGAGTATGGAAAAGTAACCATTGGTGCATATTCTAGTATTGCCATTCATTTACTGCCGAAACTTTTGCGGGAGTTTAAAGAAGCACATCCGGGGATTGTAATCGATATTAGAGAAGGGGGAGCGGACAACATACTGGAATGGATGGATAATAATATGATTGACTTTGCTTTTTTTAGCCGTCCCTATGCAAGGACAATGGATTTTTTTGCTTTTGGGGAAGATCCGCTGGTTGCAGTTTTGCCGGAAGATTATCCTACCGAGGGATACAGTGTATTTGATATGGATAAATTTGAAAACCAGCCTTTTATCATATCTGCAGCCGGAAATGACATTGATATTCATAATGCACTGGAATGTTCAGGAATTACGCCAAACTTTCACTATTCTGTTTTAGATGACCATACTATACTGGCAATGGTAGAAGGACATCTAGGAGTCAGCATTCTGACAGAATTAATTGTTACCGGTACGGAAAAGAAAGTAAAAATCTTACCAATCAACCCTGCCTATTATCGTTCTCTGGGTGTAGGAATGCGTCGCTACAGAGATTTGTCTCCGGCAGCCAAAACGTTTGTAGACTTTTCCAGAGAACATATGGGAGAGGTTTTTGACGAAGTGTTGAAATAGATGTTGGTTCAGACGTAGAGCGTTTGGTTAACCATTACGTTTGAATCAAAATGCAAAAAAATAAAAAAATTATAGTTGACAAGAAAAAATAATCGTGCTATAGTCATCTCAATTCAAGCCAAGTGGTTAGACCAGTCATATCAGATAAGGCTGAAGTAACAACAACATATTTTTTTCGAAGCAAAGGCGCTGTTTTCAAAGACGAAAATGGCGCTCTTTTTATTATTCGAAAACAATCAGCAGAAATAGGAGGGATCCAAGATGACGGGAAATGAAATGATGTTATCCATCAAAAATGTATACAAGCGATTTGGCGATAACAATGTGTTAAATGGTGTAAATATTGATGTGAAAAAAGGAGAAATCGTAGTAGTCTTAGGACCCAGCGGCTCAGGAAAAACTACCATGTTACGCTGTATCAACTTTTTAGAGCAGGCAGATGAAGGAAGTATTACTGTAAATTCATATACAGTAGATGCAAAAGAAAAAAAACAGGCAAAAATCCGTACCCTGCGCCGAAAAACGGCAATGGTATTTCAGCAATATAATTTATTCCGCAATAGAACAGCCATTGAAAATGTTATGGAAGGTCTGGTAGTAGTAAAGGGAATGAAGAAGAAACAGGCAAAGGAAAAAGCGGCTAACGCTTTAGAATCTGTGGGGTTGCTGAATAAAAGGGATTTTTATCCATCTCAGTTATCGGGTGGTCAGCAGCAGCGAGTGGGAATTGCCAGAGCACTGGTAATGGAACCGGATTTGTTATTGTTTGATGAACCTACCTCAGCGTTAGATCCCGAGTTAGTAGGGGAAGTGTTAGAAAGCATACGCCAGGTAGCGAAAACAGGAATTACCATGGTTATCGTTACCCATGAAATTGCATTTGCAAAAGAAGCAGCTACCAGAGTGATTTTTATGGAAGGTGGTGTAGTAGTAGAAGATGGCACACCGGAAGAGGTCATCGATCATCCAAAACAGGAGAGAACAAAGGAATTTTTGTCTCGTATTAACAGTTAAGGATGATTTGACATAGGCAACTAGAGTATCACAACAAGGAGGTAATCAATATGAGAAAGAAAACAGTTAGTAAGAAAATTGCAACAATGACAGCAACTGCAATGGTAATTGCGGGAATATTGACAGGCTGTGGAGGGTCAGATCAGGAGGCCACAGGAAATGAGGAAACAGCAGAAACCACAGATACCTCAGAAAATACAGAATCAGAAGATACTGCTTCCGCTGAAACAAGTATTGCGGGAGTGAAAGATAACGGAGATGGTACTTACGAAGTCACTGTAGCAGTATTAGATGCAATGGCACCATATACTTATACCGATGAAACAGGTGCAATGCAGGGATATGATTATGAATGGATGCTGGCAGTAGATGAAAAATTAGAGAATTATACTTTCAAATATGTATCTGTCAGTCCGGATGCCGCTGCAGCAGCGATTCAGGCAGGAACCTATGCATTTTCAGCATCTGCGCATTTTGTAACTCCTGCCAGAATGGAAAACTATATTCTTAGTATTCCGGAAGCGTATTATCCAGTAAATTTAGTATCCAGAACAGAAGACAGCTTTACTTCTTTTGAACAGTTAGATGGTAAGGTATTAGTACCAAACCCACCAAATGATGGTCTTTCTATTGTATTAAATCAGATGTCAGAAAAATATCCGGATGTAAAATATACACAGGATCCAACTTCAGAATATATTCCATATCTGGATGGATTACAGGATGTAATTAAGGGCAGATATGACTGTTGGTTTGGTGGAGAAACTATGTACAACGATTTGATTGCAGCAGATCCAAGTTTAGCAGACAGCAGTTTCTGTTCTGAACCGATTACAACAGCTAGTTGTGTAGCTGTAATTAACAGTAATCTTACGGATTTAAGAGAAGCAATCAATCAGGCAACTTGTGAGTTATATGCAGACGGAACTTTACAGGAATTATCAGAAAAATGGTTGGGGAAAGATTATTTTAAGGTAGCAGAAGATACCAATTCCCTGTTTGATTATTCAAATTATTCTGCAGATCGGGCAGACTGGTATACAGAATAGTCACAGAGTGTAAGTAAAATCGGAGGTGAGCACAATGGCGGAATCATTACAAATTATATGGCACTATCTGCCGGCATTATTGGCGGCGCTGCCAACTACATTTTATCTGCTGTTTGTATCTGTTTTTATAGCAATAATTATAGGATTTTTCTTAGCGTGGGCTAAGATTGGAAAAAACAAAATAGCAAAAGTGTTATCCAGTATATTTATTTCCTTTATGCGTGGAACTCCAATGATGGTGCAGATTTTGCTGGTGTTTATAATGGTTCCGCTTTTTGCCAACGACCATGGCATTAACACTGGTTCATGGAGCCCCTCCATTTATGCAATCGTTGCTTTTTCATTGAATATGGCAGCATTCTTTGCAGAAATATATCGTTCCGCTTATATTTCACTGGATTACAGACAGATAGAGGCGGCACAGAGTCTTGGTATGGGAAAAGTTCAGATTTTTCGGAGGGTGATTCTGCCTCAAGGGGCAGCTAGCGCCCTTCCGAATCTGACGAATATGTCACTGGAATTAATGAAAAATACTTCCATTGCAGCGGTGATTGGTGTGTACGATATTTTAGGACGTGCCAGTCAGCTTGCGAAAAATAATTATGGTATGGGACAGATGGAGCTTTATATGACAGTGGCAGTGCTGTTCTGGCTGATTGGACTGTTTATTTTAAGTGTTTCCAATGTAGCCACCACCAGATTAAATCGTGGAAATCCTGCAAGTAAAAAGCGTAGTTTGTTTGGTGCTAGAAGTTAGGAGGAATCAGTTATGTATATTATGACGTGTTTTGAAAAAATACTTACCGGCTTACCCGTAACTCTGGGTTTAACGATGGATTCTATTCTTTTGGCGCTGGTCGGTGGTATTCTGCTTAGTTTAGGTGTAATGTGCAGATTCCGGATTGTAAATATTATCTTTTCTGTGCTTAATTCCTTTTTAAAGGGAATTCCTATTCTCGTATTTTTGTATATGTTTAATTCAGCAATGGACGATATTATGGGCACATTGGCATCTTTGTTGCAGTTTACCTATGATATCCGTAAACCGCCAACCTTTGCATTTGCAGTGATTGCTATTGCATTATCTTATGCGCCATATATGTGTGACATGATTGTAACAGCTATGGACACGGTGCCTAAGGGACAGTGGGAAGCTTGTGAGGCTTTTGGCTTTACAAAATGGCAGACTATGTCAAGAATTATTATTCCACAGTTTGTGGTAATTGCTATTCCAAACTTTGGAAACCATTTTGTCAATGTGCTAAAGGCCACTTCCCTGGCATGTATGGTTACAATCATGGAAATGATGGGAGCAGCAAGAAATTTTGCTACCTTAAATCAGAATTTTCTGGTGACTTATACGGCATGTGCATTGCTTTACTGGGCGGTATTTGTAATCTTTGAGCAGTTGTTCCGTTTGTTGGAAAAGCGGATGGGAAGATATTTGCAGCCCGGTGGCACAATGACCAGAAGAAAGAGGTTTGCTTTTCAATTTAGAACATTACAGTCAGGAACTTTGGCAGAGGAGGGCAGATAGAACATGAGGACAGAATTTGAATTTTTTTCACCGGTAAAATTAGTGACTGGTGTGGGAGCAGCCCTTCATATGGATAAGTGGCTGGAAACCTTTGAGGCGGAAAGAATTTTGGTGATTACTGGAAGCCACGTAGAAAAAAGTTCTGCGTTTTCAGCATTTATCGATGCTATGAAGGAGCAAGGAATATCCTTTGAAGTGTATTCTAAAGTGATACCAGAACCACCTATGGGCATGGTGGATGAACTGGCAGAATATGTGCGAAATGAAAACTTTGGACTGGTAGTAGCAGTAGGGGGCGGAAGCCCCATGGACACTGCGAAAGCAGTATGTATGTTGAAAAATAACGAAGGAAATATTAAGGATTATCTTTTTGGAGGGAACAAAGTTCCTAAAGTTCCCTCCCTGCCGCTCATCTGCATTCCCACTACGGCAGGAAGCGGCTCTGAGGTGACAGCTTCTAGTGTGATTGAAGATACAGATCATCACATCAAGTTATCTTGTACCCATCCTAATCTTCTGCCAAAGATAGCTATTTTAGATCCACTGATGCAACAGCATATGCCGCCAAAGATTACGGCGGGAACCGGGATGGATGCCATGACACATGCCATTGAGGCGTATACTTCAAAAAATTCCAGTGTATTCAGCGATATTTATGCAAGACGTGCCATCGAATTGATTGGAGAGTATCTTCCAAAAGTAATGAAAGAACCAGATGATTTAGAAAGCCGTATGATGATGGCGCAGGCAAGTTCTATGGCGGCAATTGCTTTTGTCAATGGCGGGCTTGGTGCAGTGCACGGGATTTCCCAGGCTATGGGGGGAATTGCACACACTCCTCACGGTATCACAAATGCTATTCTTCTTCCAAGAGTGATGAAATATAACTATATGGGTGCTTTGGAAAAATATGCCGACATTGCATTACTTTTAGGTGTGGATACCAGTCAGATGTCTGCCGAAGAAGCAGCAAAGGCAGCAGGAGAGAAGATTGCAGAGATCAATCTGCAGATTGGTATACCAGATAATATCACTTGTCTGAATGTAACAAAGGATATGTTTCCGGAAATTATTCAAGGAACCATGGGTTACCGTTTGTTGTGGATGAATCCGGTGACTTTCACAGAGGAACTGGCAGAAAAAATTTTAACGGAAAGCATTTTGGAATAGAAAGGGTGAAAGGTATGGAAAAGCGTTATGTAATTACATTATCAAGACAGTTTGGAAGTTTGGGACGTCCCATTGCCAAGCGGTTGGCGGAATTGCTGGATATTGATTTTTATGATCGTGAAATTGTAGAGCAAACTGCAAAGAATTTAGGACTTCCGGTTACTGTAATTAAGGATAATGAGGAAAGTATCAAGAATCGTTTCTCTTTTATGAGTTATCCTTTAGGAACAGAGGCAACAGAACAGCAGGACGCCATCTTTAATGAGCAGACAAAAATCGTACGGAATTTGGCAGATAAAGGTTCCTGTATTATTGTAGGCCGGTGTGCAGATTATATTTTAGGCAATGAGAAAAATTGTCTTAGAGTATATATTTATGCACCATATGAAGAACGCTATCGAAATTGTGTAGATATTTTACATATGGAACAGGAATCGGCAAAGAAAATGATTCGAAAGGTAGATAAGGCGAGAAAGGCATATCACCTTCATTATGCAGGCTATGTACCAGAAAATCAAGACAATCAGGATGTGCTGATTAATAGCAGTATTTTAGGCATCAACGGAACAGCAGAGGCACTGGCAGCCATGGTAAAAATACGTTTTTGTTTATCAGATAATGAAGCATAGGAGGAAAAAGAGATGGCAAAAGTATTGTATTTTAATATTGACGATACATTGGATTATGAGAAGGAACTGTTACAGAAATGGGGGATTACGGATATTGAACTCATTGAAATTAAAGACAAAGAATACAAAAAAACTTTTGGAGAATATGTCCGTGACAGTGGAGCAGAAGGCTTGGTGGTAGAATATGACAAGGTTACAAAAGAAGTTATGGATATGTGTCCTGACTTGAAGATTGTATCTTTACAGAGTATTGGTTATAATAATGTGGATATTTCAGAGGCTACCAATCACCATATCTGTGTAACAAATATTCCCGGGTTTTGTGCAGACGAAGTAGCCTTGCATTCTGTAGGATTTGCCATTGATCTGGCAAGAAAGATAACATATTTTGACCGAACGGTTCAGTCCGGTAAGTGGGATCCGCTGTTGGGATATAAAACTTACCGTATGCAGGAAAAAGTTTTTGGAATGGTATTTTTCGGAGAAATTCCAAAACGTATGCTTCCAATGCTAAAGGCAATGGGTCTTGCCATTCTTGTGTATGCTCCTACCAAAACGGCAGAATATTTAAAAGAATTTGGCTGTGAAAAGGCAGAGACTTTAGATGAGCTGCTGGAAAAGTCGGATTTTGTTTCTATGCACTGTCCGTTAATAGAGGGTGTAACTTATCATATGATGGGTGAAGAACAGTTTAAGAAAATGAAGAATACTGCATTTTTTATCAACACAGCCAGAGGCTCTGTGGTAGACGAAAAGGCATTGGTAAAGGCTTTGCAGGAAGGCTGGATTCAGGCGGCAGCAGTGGATGTCATCGAGGATGAAATGACAGAGAGCAGTGAATTGTTTGGTCTGGAGAATTGTATTCTGACACCTCATGCAGCATTTATGTCGGAAGATTCTTTTTATGAGGGAAGAAGACGTTCGTTAGAACATTTGGTGCAGCGGCTGTCAAAGAATGAACGTCCAACGAATTTAGTAAATTCTGATGTGACATATTAAGAAGGGGCATGGTTTTAAGGATAAGTATTTGTTGATTTGAAAATCTTATGTGACAGAAGTAGAAAATTGAATTATAATAAGGTTATATGAGCACACAGTAAATTAGAAAACGCCTTGACACAACGGAGGGAGGATATGTGTATGGCTGAACTTTTATATATGCAGGTGGCAGATAATATTATAGAGCGTATTCAGAACGGAGTACTGCAGGTGAATGAAAAGCTGTCAGAACGAAAACTGGCGGCAGAGTATGAGGTCAGTCGTACGGTCATTCGGGAAGCAATAAAGCTTTTGAACGAAAAAGGGCTTGTGCATACTGTGTATGGAAAGGGAAGCTATGTAAATATTCCGGATGATAAGGCGTTAATCAGCAAGTTTGAGGATGCAATGGATATGAGTCAGGTGAAGCCGGAGGATGTGGTAGAAGCCAGAGAATTATTGGAAATTGCCATGTCAAAACTGATTTTGCAGCGAGTCAATCAGCATGATATAGAAGTTTTAGAAGAGTTGTATGAAAAGATGGAAAACTGCGGTGAAGATGGAACAACTTATGTGAATTATGATGCAAAATTCCATCTGGCATTGTCTATCTGCACTCATAACAGAGTGTTGAGCATTATGACAGGGACTTTAAATAATATGGCAAATCGGGAAAAGCTTTTACAGAGCAGGGAAGTACGAATCCGGGCAAACAAGGAACATAAGAAAATCATAGAAGCACTAAAAGCACAAAATGAAGAAGAATTATTAGAGGCGATTAGGGTGCATATCATGTGCATTCGCTTGCATATCGGAGAGGAATAGCAGTATGAGTACGTTAATTATTATACAGCAGATGGCAGTAATTGCGATTTTAGTTGGAATTGGAATTTTTATGTATAGGAAGAATATGATAGACGACAGCACTTCTAAAAAATTGTCTGCTATTGTCACCGATGTATGTAATCCTGCACTGGTAATGTCCTGTATTCTCACTGGAGATATCAAAGCTACCCACAAAGAACTACTGACAGCAGTAGGGGTAGCTGTTGTTATTTATATTCTGCTTTGTGTTCTGGGTGTATTGATTCCCAAAATGCTTCGTGTTCCAGGCATGAAGCAGAAATACTATAATCTAATGACCGTGTATACAAATGTAGGGTTTATCGGAATTCCAGTGGCAAAAGCAGTGCTTAGCGATACGGGAATGTTGTATGTTATTGTGTTTAATGTAATGTTCTGTCTGTTTTTCTATACTCATGGAATACAGGTGCTTGGAGAGGAAAAGGGGAAAATTCAGTTTTCAAAACTTATCAGCCCCGGAACACTTATGTCAATTTTAACGTTAATCGTTTTCTGGTTTGATATTTCCTTACCAAATATTATAGGAAACAGTATTATTTATCTTGGTAATGCCACAGTATTTTTATCTATGAGTCTGCTGGGGGTATCTTTAGCTAAGTCATCCTTCAGGGAAAGCTTCAAAGAAAAATGTATCTGGCCTTATATTTTAGTACGTATGCTTTTGGTGCCGATTCTTCTGTCATATGTCCTGCGTACATTGCATCTGTCCGAAGATATGGTGCACGCATTCTGTCTGATGGTGTCCATGCCGGTGGCTAACCTGCCGTTAATTCAGGCAGAGAAAACTGGGGAGGATACTCAGATTTTATCTCAGGGAATTATGGTCACAACGGTGGTGTCTTTTGTGACAATTACGGTTGTGATGAGTTTGGTGCTTTCATAGTAAGAATTAGTCTTGATGCTTAGCAGGACGCATATAACAGCTCATCAGTCTGGACTGCTACCTGCATTTGGAGATATTTGGAGATATAAATTGAGAAGTATATTGAAATAAAAGTAGATAAGTGTTAAAATAAATCGATTACACAAATATAAGTAGGAGTGATTATACTATGAAAGCATATAGGAATATGAGTCGTGATGAACTCTTAACATTAAAAGAGAGTTTAGAAAAAGAATTTAAGGTACAAGAGGCAAAGGGACTTTCTTTGAACATGGCAAGAGGAAAGCCGGGGGCTTCTCAGTTAATCTTGTCCATGCCAATGCTGGATACTGTGAACAGCCAGTCAGACATGAACACATTATTAGGTAACGATACCAGAAATTATGGTGATTTAGATGGTATTGGAGAATGCAGACAGTTAATGGCAGACATGATGGAAGTAAAAAAAGATAATGTAATTGTATGTGGTAATTCTAGCTTGAATATTATGTATGATACCATATCACGTTCTATGACGCTGGGAGTAAATGGTTCTACTCCGTGGTGTAAATTGGACAAGGTTAAATTTTTGTGTCCGGTTCCGGGATATGACAGACACTTTAAAATCACTGAATTATTTGGAATTGAGATGATTAATATTCCGTTGAAAGAGGACGGACCGGATATGGATTTGGTAGAAGAATACGTGAACAATGATGCCGCAGTGAAGGGAATCTGGTGTGTACCAAAGTATTCCAATCCAACCGGTATATCATATTCTGATGAAGTTGTAAAACGTTTTGCAAACCTAAAACCAAAAGCAGATGATTTCCGAATTTTCTGGGATAATGCATACTGCATTCATCATATCTATGATGATGTTCAGGATGAAATTCTTAATATTCTTGACGAGTGCGAAAAGGCCGGCAATCCAAACATGGTTTATATCTTTGCGTCAACCTCAAAGGTAACCTTCCCGGGTTCTGGTGTATCAGCAATTGCAACCTCGAAAGAAAATATGGAGTATATTTTGAAGCAGATGACAGTTCAGACGATTGGACATGACAAGATTAATCAGTTGCGTCATGTGAGATTTTTCAAAGATATCAATGGCCTGAAAGCCCATATGAAGAAACATGGAGAACTTCTTCGTCCAAAATTTGAGGCGGTACTTGATATTTTAGATTCAGAACTTACAGGACTTGAGGTTGGAAGCTGGATCAAACCAAGAGGCGGATATTTTGTTTCCTTCAATGCAATGCCGGGCTGTGCAAAAGCTATTGTTGAAAAATGCAAAAAGCTTGGTGTAGTTCTTACCGGTGCAGGTGCAACCTACCCTTACGGAAAGGATCCGGAAGATTCTAATATTCGTATTGCTCCTTCCTTCCCGACACCGGAAGAAATGGTGGAGGCAACAAAGATTTTTGTCCTATGTGTAAAACTTGCTTCTGTAGAGAAATTATTAGAACAGTAATATAAATAGATAACAAAAAACGAGAGAATTTTGTAAAAGTTACAAAATTTCTCTCGTTTTTCTATATCCATAATACCACAAAAACGCAAAAAATTCAAGACTGGTAAGTGAATCCAATGGGCGGTATAATACATAAACTGCGAAAAGAGGAGGCTGTTTTATGGAGGATAAATTTGATTTGGAATTTTTAGAAAAATATCAAATTAAGAGTATTATGGAAACGAATGCATATACCGGAAAGTTTGGACTTAACTTATCAGAAGAAGATGTATGCATTTTGGTAAAGGAACGAAAGAGTACTTTAAGGGAACAGCAAAGGGTAGAATTTGGAGAAGGAATCTTAAAGAAACTGATATTTGCATTTTGTGATTCTGATTTTATCTATCAGGAAAATTACACAGAAACAATGATACGGCTCCAGGAGATTTTTTATCTTTACAAAAATGAATCTATGGACGAGCTTACAGATGATGAGTTGATTTCCTATATGCGGGAGGTCTTTGATGGGAAATGTCAAGGTTCACTGGAGTACCTTGAAGATACTTGTTTAGAAGCATTTGCAAGGAGCATTCGAAGGAAAACACATAAATTTATGGGGCGGTATGAGAGAAATGAAGAGTAAAATAAATATCACAGATTTATATGCTTTGGAGGATTTAGTGCCTGTTGTAGCAAGGCTGACAGAAGAATTTACTTCTGGTGAGAGTACTTCAGTTACTTATGAGAGAGCAAGAATGCTTATGGAAGGTGTTATTTACTGCATTCGCCATTTTTATGAAACGAATAACGAAGCTGTCGTGATTGCGGCTGAACGTATTTCGGCAAAAGAGGCGTATCGGCAAGGGTATGAGATAGTATGCCAAAAGGTACAAAAAGCACTGGAGCGCTACCATATGTTACTGGATATTTTTTGCCATTATGGAAACGAAAACTATCGAGATACGGTCGAAAAAGGTTTGAATGCCTTTTTCCTTTATTATGATGCAAAGTATTCTCCTATGGAAAATATTATTACTATGGATTATCCTGTTCTTGGCATGGATATGGAACTTACGGGGATTGATATGATAGCGCAGTACCTGGAACGGATTTACGAGGAACAGATTTTTTTACAGAAATTTCCGTATCAATTTGTTATTGACGAATTACACTCCTTTCATCCAAGATATGAAAAAGAATTTTTCAATTTAAAAGAGATTATAGAATGGCAATTGAAAGCATAATAAAATTATACTATAATTTGGGTGTGGAAATGAACTTAGAAAGGCTGATAAGATATGTTGATAAAAGAGGACAATACTTACAATGAAATCAGAGAAAAATCAATCAGGCAATGGCTTGAGGAGATGAGTATGCATGAAGATGTTGCAGTCAGAGGCGGGGTAAGAGTAACGGAGGACTATTTAGACTATCTGAAAAGACAGATACAGGAATTAGAACAAAAGAACAGACGAAAAGATGAATATTTAAAGAAAATGCGGGAAAGGAAGTAAAGAATGCAGGAAGAAATTTTGCAGGAGCTTCTAAATATAGGCGAGGCAATGCTAGCTAACGGAGCAGAAGTAAACAGAGTGGAGGATACGTTAAATCGAATGGGAACTGCCTACGGTGCAAGTCAGATGAATGTGTTTGTGATTACTTCTTGTATGGTGGTGACCATGACTTTTCCCGATGGGAGTACCAATACTCAGACCAGGCGTATTTTAAGTCCGGGAGGGACAGACTTTAGAAAGTTGGAAGATTTAAATGCTCTAAGTCGTAAGTGCTGTGAACACCCTTTAGCATTAGAGGAATTAAAAACAAAATTAGAGGAAATACAAAATGCCCCGGCGGAGAGAGGAAAGCTTTATCTGGGAAGTGTACTGGCAGCCGGAAGCTTTGCAATCTTTTTTGGAGGCAATCTGATAGATGGTGTTGCGGCAGCAGCTTTTGCAATCTTGATTTGCTTTTTACAAGAATATTTAACACCCTTTTGTACGAACCGTATGGTGTTTCATCTGATTTGCTCGGTAGTGGCAGGTTTGGGAATCGGTTTGTTGGTATCTTTTAATCCCTTTATGCACATGGATAAAATTATGATCGGTGATATTATGCTGTTAATTCCGGGAATTGCTATGACCAATGCAGTGCGAAATGTACTGGTAGGAGATACGATTTCAGGGGTTATGCGCTTAATCGAAACACTTTTGTGGGCAGGGGCACTTGCTTTTGGATTTATGGCAGCAATCTGGCTGATAGGAGGTTGAAATGGAAACGATGCTGATACAATTACTGACCGCCTTTTTTGGTGCAATGGGTTTTGGACTTATGTTTCATTTAAGATTGCGACATTTAATTTTGGCAGCGGCAGGAGGTATGTTTACCTGGGGAATTTATCTGGCAATGGCATTTTGGAGAGAGGACATCTTTTTCCCATCGCTGATTGCCAGTGCCTTTGCTACCTTGTTTGCAGAAATTATGGCCAGACTCCATAAGGCACCGGCTACCTTGTATTTAATTATTGCAGAAGTGCCTTTGATACCGGGAAGTTCACTTTATTATGCTATGAGTTATGCAGTGAGAAATGAGTGGGCACAATCGAAAATGTATGGATATAGAACAATGGAATATGCCCTGGGCATTGCAATGGGAATGTTTTTGGTGTGGGCGCTTTATGATATGCTAGGCAGAATACTCAAAAATAAAGCGGTTTGACAATTCTTTTTCATGTATTATAATAGAACTGGTCAAAAAGCGGATAATGGAGGAAAATATTGTGAAAAGTGGAGAACGCCTGTCAGATAGCACTGCAGATGCAATTCTTTCGATGATTACCATTGAAAAAAAATATAAACCGGGGGATAAACTTCCAAATGAAAACGAATTATCAGAGGAGTTGGGAGTTAGCAGGATTACTTTAAGGGAAGCAATCCGAATCCTTGTGGCGGGCAGTGTGTTGGAAGTGAAAAGGGGAAAGGGAACTTTTGTAAAAAAAGATTTTACGGAGCAGCCTCTTACGGAGTTATCACCGGTACTTTCTGCAAAAGTAGGCGTCGATGATTTATTTGAAATGCGTTTGATTTTTGAACCGGAAGCTGCCTATTATGCGACGATTCGTGCAACAGACAGTGAGTTAAGCAGAATTATTTCAATAGGAGAAAAAATAGAGGATATGATACGCAAGGGAGAGGACAGAACGCAGGAAGAGTTAGCATTTCACCGCTCCATTGCGAAAGCAACTCATAATGAATTTATGAATAAACTGATGCCTGTTATTCAGGAGTCGGTAATCAAAGGAGTATACTTGTATGAGAAAGAGCACTTATCCGTAGAAGAAGTGATATCGGACCATCGTATGATTATGGACTTTATGAAACGCAGAAATGCGGACGGTGCGAGAAATGCTATGAAGATTCATATTCTGCATGCAATTGAAGAGTTGGATATTAAAAGCAAATAAAGTAGAAATTTGTTCCACTTAGGAGTGTCCTTAAAATACCAAAAAAATTTACAAAACATCAGACATATGTATTGACATAAGACAACATATAACGTATAATCTAACTTAGATAAATCAATTAAAGTGATACATAAATTAGGAGGAATTTTAAAATGGCAAAGATTTTTTACCAGGAAGATTGTAACCTTTCTTTATTAGATGGAAAGACAATCGCAGTTATCGGCTACGGAAGCCAGGGACATGCTCATGCATTAAATGCAAAGGAATCAGGATGTAACGTAATCATTGGTTTATACGAAGGTTCTAAGTCATGGGATAAAGCAGTCGCTCAGGGATTTGAAGTATATACAGCAGCAGAAGCTGCAAAGAAAGCTGATATCATCATGATTCTTATTAATGATGAAAAACAGGCTGATTTGTACAAGAAAGATATCGAGCCAAACTTAGAAGCAGGAAACATGTTAATGTTTGCTCATGGCTTCAATATTCATTTCGGATGTATCGTTCCGCCAAAGGATGTTGACGTAACAATGATCGCTCCTAAGGGACCGGGACATACAGTAAGAAGCGAATATCAGGCAGGAAAAGGTGTTCCATGTTTAATCGCTGTAGAACAGGATGCTACAGGAAAAGCTCAGGAAATCGCTTTAGCATATGCTTTGGCAATTGGTGGAGCAAGAGCAGGTGTTCTTGAAACAACTTTCAGAACAGAAACAGAAACAGACCTTTTCGGAGAACAGGCAGTACTTTGCGGTGGTGTTTGTGCATTAATGCAGGCTGGTTTCGAAACATTAGTAGAAGCAGGATATGATCCAAGAAATGCATACTTTGAATGTATTCATGAAATGAAATTAATCGTAGACTTAATCTATCAGTCAGGATTTGCAGGAATGAGATATTCTATCTCTAACACAGCAGAATACGGCGATTATGTTACAGGACCAAAGATTGTAACAGAAGAAACAAAGAAAGCTATGAAGAAAGTATTATCAGATATTCAGGATGGAACATTTGCAAAAGAATTCTTATTAGATATGTCTGAAGGTGGAAAACAGGTACACTTTAAAGCTATGAGAAAATTAGCAGCAGAACATCCATCAGAAATCGTTGGAGAAGAAATCCGTAAACTGTATAGCTGGAATGGTGAAGATAAGTTAATCAACAACTAATATTTCATATTGAGTTTCAGAGAATAACTAGGCAGGTAATCTGCCTAGTTTTTTGAACTGTGGAATCAAACAGAGTTTCAGTGAACTACAAGGAGGTATCTTATGCATCACGAGATTGCAAAATTAATCATGTATGGAAATATGGAGGAAGACTGCATTTTATATCAGTTTGGCGAAATTTTCCGCAAGTTTGAAGAAGGAACAGAGTCGGATACAGTACTAATTCAAAATATTTATACACAAATAAAGAGGTTGCTTGTTGTAGCAACGGATTACGGATTTGACCATAATTTATGGCATAATTATCTGACCTTTTATCTTGTGACAAATGAAAATCCATTCAGCATTACCTGTGAAAAGGTGGGAGCTAATGATGGAAGCGTGAATAATTTTGCAAGGAATGACTTTCGTGCGTTTAAAGCATTGTTTGATTATGATTTTTCAAAAATAGAACAGGCTTTAGGGATTGACTGCTTTTCACAGATATCAGACTATAAGGCGATAGAGAAAAAAGAATTAATGTATAATAAAAATGTTAGCGAAAAAATAATTTCTCTTAGTAGTAAATTAGAAAAGGCAAACGACGAAAACGAATTTTTTGATTGTATTACGGACTTTTATAAAGATTACGGCGTGGGTATGTTCGGATTAAACAAGGCTTTCCGTATCAAAGAAAAGGCCGATGGTGATGTTGTATTTCTTCCTATTAATAATATGGATAAAGTTATGCTGGATGATTTGGTGGGATATGAAATTCAAAAAAAGAAGTTAGTGGATAATACAAAAGCATTCGTGGAAGGACGCAAGGCAAACAATGCATTATTATTTGGTGACAGCGGTACAGGAAAATCTACAAGCATTAAAGCTATTGTCAATGAATTTTATCCGCAAGGACTCCGCATGATAGAGATTTATAAGCATCAATTTAAGGATTTATCCAATGTGATTGCACAAATTAAAAACCGAAATTATCGTTTTATTATTTATATGGATGATTTATCCTTTGAGGAATTTGAAATTGAGTATAAATTCTTAAAGGCAGTCATTGAAGGTGGTGTGGAAACGAAGCCGGATAACATTTTAATTTATGCAACATCTAACAGAAGACATTTGATTAAAGAAACATGGAATGATCGAAATGATGTGGAGCAGAGTAACGGTATGCATCGTTCTGATACTATGGAAGAAAAGCTTTCTCTGGTAAATCGCTTTGGTGTAACTATAAACTACTCAAAACCAAGTCAGAAAGAGTACTTTCATATTGTCACAGAATTGGCACACAGACAGGGAATTAGAATGTCAGATGAAGAATTGTGTAAGGAAGCAAATAAATGGGAATTAAGTCATGGCGGTATTTCCGGGCGTACAGCACAGCAGTTTATCAATGATCTGGCAGGAAAAGAACTGTAATCTGTAATTCGGGTAAAATATATGATTAGATACCGGCATGTCCGGAAAATAAAAAGCTTGCAAAAATGGAGAAAATCCGTTTTGCAAGCTTTTTATTCTTTATGCTAAATTAGAAACTCTTAATCCAGTTAATTAAAGAGTCATAGTGGTTATTGTTATAAACATCATTTCGCATCTGGTCAGTCACCGGGCCATTCTTTTCCATGCGGGCAATGATAGCGGCCTGTAAACCTGCGATTTTTCCTCTTTCAAAATCTTGGGAATCCAAAGCAGGCGCATCGGTAAGAGGTTTTGATTCTTGTACTATCGGTGCTGGTTCTATAGGTGCCACAGCGTCCGCAATATTTAATTGAATTGGTTCTGACACTGTTTTATGCTCTGTGTTTTCCGACAGCCAAATCTCGCCGGAATTAGCAGGAATGGTTACGGTAATGGTGCCGTTGTTAGCGGTTACCTTTTCGCCGCCTAAAGCACCGGTGAAGCCAGAAGCATTGCCGCAGGCTACAGTTAATGTGCAGGCGTTGTCATCATTATTCACCGTTATGATGGCACAGTCATCGCCCGTGTTTCTGGAAAAGGCATACTGACGATTTGTTAATACTAACTCCCGATAATCACCATAAGAAAGAGCCTTGCAGTTTTGGCGTGTGTGTCCTAAAGCTGCAATCAGCTTCGTGAAAGAGTTTGTAGTTACTGCATCTTTAAAATCATCTAGAGAAAGAGCAGGTCTTAAAGAAGCATCTGAAAATTGTTCCTTCTTTCCTTCCATACCAAATTCAGAACCATAATAAATAGATGGAACACCGGGTAAAGTGTATAACAGCACATGCACTGGTGCGAAATGGGCTTTGTTATTTAATTTGGTATAAATACGTTCTACATCATGATTGTCCACAAAATTGTAAAGCTTAAGACCGTCCGGCTTGCTGCCGCCCATTTCGTAAAGACGTTTTACGGTATGAGCAATTTCAAAGTAATTGTGATCGTTATGGCCGGAATAGAGTGCTTTATGCAATTGATAATTCGTTACAGAATGCAAGGTGCCTTCATTGACCCAGCGACTGTAGTCACCGTGGATTACCTCGCCCATCAGCCAGAAGTCAGGCTTTACCTCGTTTGCAACCTGACGCAGTGCACTCATATATTCGAAATCCAGAACATCAGCAGCATCTAAACGAATACCGTCGATATCATACTCGCTTACCCAGAAGCGTATGACATCACATATGTAATCTCTGACGGCAGGATTTTTCTGGTTCAGTTTTACTAACAAATTATAGCCACCCCAGTTTTCATAAGAAAAGCCGTCATTATATTCTGTGTTTCCGCTAAAATTCACATTACAGTACCAGTCTTTATATTGAGAATGTTCTCTGTTTTTCTGAATGTCTTTAAAGGCAAAGAAATCTCTTCCTGTGTGGTTAAATACACCGTCTAAAATTACTTTGATACCTTGTTTGTGACATTCTGCCACATAATTTGTTAAATCGTTGTTATCTCCCAGACGAGAATCTAATTTTTTATAATCCGTTGTTTCATAACCGTGTCCTACAGATTCAAACAGTGGTCCAATATAAAGGGCATTACAGCCGATTTCTTTTATGTGGGAAATCCAGGGAAGGAGAGAATTTAATCGATGTTCCACCTCTCCGTAATTATTTTCCTTTGGAGCATTTGCAAGTCCTAAAGGATAGATGTGATAAAATACTGCTTCGTCGTACCAAGCCATTTGTCTACCTCCATGAATGATTTATATAGTTTTCTAGATTATAGCACGATTGTGTGAGGGTTACAATCGGACAAGAAAAATCTGTTGGTTGTGCCAGTTCCTATCAGAAATTGTTACAAAAAAGAGAAGTGATAAAAACTATCAATTTGTGTTAGTATAAGTGTGATATACTTAAATGGTTAGAAGTAACTAACTGTTGAAATGTACAAATTCGAGAAAGCGAGGAGATACAAAAATGAATAAAAAACGGATAATTAGTTTGATATGCGGGTTACTGGGCTGTCTGTGCATGGGCGGCGGCGACTGGCTGATGATGTATGGAAATACAACATATCATGGAACGTTCATGTGGCTGACCGAGGGAACAGCAATGATTCCGGCATGGAGAAATTCACTTGCAATGATACTTGCTTTTCCTGGGATTGTTCTTTATGGAATCGCATTATTTTCTTTGGAAAGTGATATTACAGGAGAAAAGGAATCCAAAATTTATCGGACATTGAATATTTATGGATTGACACCGTGGCTCTGCCTTCACCTGTTCTATATTTTGATTTTATATACATTTTCATGGATGAACGGAAACGGGTATGCAGATGCAGCACTTCCTGTATGTGAAGCTATGGTAAAACATTTTTCATGGCTTCCAAGTGTAAGTGAGTTATTTATGCTTCCGCCGTTTTTGTATTGGTTTTACATACAAATCAAAGGAAAAACAGTTTTTCCAAAGGCAATGGCATTTACAAATATTCTTATTATTTATGGAATTATGTATGGGATTAAGAGCTGCCTTCCGGATACACCGTTTCGTCTTGGATTTACAAACGGACTGATGAGTGAAAGTATGTTTCTGTGGTTTGGAATTATGATTATCTGGAGTGCAAAAAAGAAGAAAAATAAATAGTATAAAATCAGGAATAAGCTAAAGAGGAAGGATTGTAATGAAACGATTTCATGTAAAAGAGCATGGATTTTGCGGAATGATAACGAAAGCAGAGAAGCTGCATTTAGAAAGACAGCAGAGTGGATAAAGCAGCAGGAAAGATACAAGAATTACTATTATATGTTAGCATAAATTGTCCGATATAAATTATTATAGACAGAGGGGTCAGATAGAAAACAGAGGGGCATTTTAGTGCAAGGGGGAAGAAGAATGGTAATTCAGGCACAAATTTGCGGGATCGTATTAGTACTTGTGATTTTAACCTTATATTTTCTTCAGCGAAAGATAGATTTAAAAGCACAAAGATTATTTAAATTAAATCTGTTAGTGGTATTAGTATCTATTATATTAGATGCAAACTCTATTCTTGTAATACAAAGGGCAGCAGGTGTGTATGGAATGCCTCAGCGTATTGCATGCAAAATATATTTAATGTCGCTGGTAATTGGAACTCTTACATCATTTCTTTATTTGACGGTGGAGTTAGAAGATGTATTTAAAAGAATGGTGGAGATTAGGAGATGTGCTGTTGTATATGCATGTGTAGGGTGTCTGGCAATCGGAATCCTGCCGATTTCATTTCATCTGGATGAATTGAGTGTTTATACTTATGGGACAAGTGTATCTATAACATATTTCTTTGCCTTAAGCTTTATCATACTGAATATTGTGGTATTGATCGGAAAGAAAGGATATATTAATCCGAGAAGAAGAATGGCAGGTCTGGTTTGGATGGCCATCTGGATTGTAGCAGCAGTAGTTCAGCTCCTACATAATGAATTACTGCTTGTGGGGTATGCAAGTGCTATCGGTATGGGAATCCTTTTTATGCGTCTGGAAAATCCGGCAGGCTATCTGGACCGGAAAACAGGCTTGTTAAACCAACAGGCACTGCGTATGTATATGCAGCAAAACTATGCCAAAAATGGAAAGTTTTCCATGCTGGTTGTCAGTATGAATGAAGGAAGCTATGTGGGGAATACCTTTGGGGGCAATTGTTGGTCAAAAATTTTAGAGCTGGTCTCTAACTATTTAGATATGATGGAGCAGGCGATAGTTTTTAAAAATGAGGGCTGGGAATACACGCTCTTGTTTCGTGATGAGAGCAGCATGAAGGTTATTTCTGAACAAATACTAAAAAGATTTACAGCTCCCTGGAAGGTAGAGGGAGAGAGTATATATATTAAGGTACGTTTATTTCAGGTACCGGATTGTCTGGTGATTGAAGATATAGAAAAGCTCTTAGAAATCACTCGTTTCTTTGTGAGCGAAGGGAAAAAGTATAGCAATCAGGTAATTATGAGTATGGATCAGGTGTGGGTGGAACAGACACAGAGAAATGTAAAAATAGGACAGCAGATTATAGAAGCAATGGAAGAAAATCGCATTCAAGTCTTTTACCAGCCTATCTACTCAATTAAAAAGCAATGCTTTGTGTCTGCAGAGGCATTGGTAAGAATTAAAAAGAGAGATGGGTCTCTTATGATGCCGGCAGAGTTTATTCCTGTGGCAGAGAAGAATGGTTCTATTTTATTGCTAGGAGAGATTGTGTTTCGAAAGGTGTGTACACTTTTGAAGGAAGAACGGCTGAAGGAAAAAGGAATTCAGTATATAGAAATTAATCTTTCCGCAGTACAATGCGTTCAGGAAGAACTGGCAGAACAATTTATTAAGATAATGAAGGAAACCGGTGTGGATCCGACGATGATTAATTTGGAAATAACGGAATCTGCGACGGTAAAGTCAAAAGAAATATTGTTGCAGAATATAGAAAAACTGCAGGCACAAGGAGTTTCTTTTTCACTGGATGATTTTGGAACAGGATATTCTAATCTTAATTATATCTTAGAGTTGCCAGTTCAGATTATAAAATTTGACCGCAAAATGACAATGGCTTATTTTGAAAGCGACAAAGGTAAGATGATTATGGAGGCAGCCATTAGTATGATAAAGACAATGCAGATGCATACAGTGGCGGAAGGTGTGGAAGAAAAGGCACAATTAGATAAATTAAAACAGCTTAAAGTGGATTATATTCAAGGTTTTTATTTCTCAAAACCACTTCCGGAGAGTGAATTTCTGGCGTTGCTATAACAGCAGATGCATATGCAATCAGTCAAAAGTTGGAAGTTTACTCCAATGGGGTTTATAGTTTTTTAATAAAAACATTAGCACTCACCTCTTGACAGTGCTAACAACTGGTGCTATAGTTGCAATTAGAAACGAATAAAACACATCAAAACGTAGCAAAATACGTTAGAATCATGTCAGGAGGTATAGCAATGAACATTAATAAATTTACACAAAAGTCCCTTGAGGCAGTAAACAATTGCGAAAAGCTGGCATATGAATATGGAAATCAGGAGCTTGAGCAGGAGCATTTATTGTACAGTCTTATAACTATGAATGATAGTTTGATTGGTAAGCTGATTGAGAAAATGGAAATTGACAGGGCACACTTTACCAATCGTGTAGAACAGGCACTGCAAAAAAGAGTAAAAGTGTCTGGTGGCAAGCTGTATGTGGGACAGAAATTAAATCAGGTTCTCATTAGTGCTGAAGATGAGGCAAAACAAATGGGGGATGAGTATGTTTCCGTGGAACATCTGTTCCTCTCCATGTTAAAATATCCCAATACAGAAGTGAAAGAAATATTTAAAGAATACGGAATTACCAGAGAACGGTTTTTACAGGCATTATCTACCGTCAGAGGAAATCAAAGAGTAGTAAGCGACAATCCGGAGGCAACCTATGATACTTTGAATAAATACGGTCAAGATTTAGTGGAACGTGCGAGAAAGCAGCAGATGGATCCGGTCATTGGCAGAGACACAGAGATTAGAAACGTGATTCGTATTCTTTCCAGAAAAACCAAAAATAATCCGGTATTAATAGGAGAACCCGGGGTAGGTAAAACTGCGGTTGCTGAGGGCATTGCACAGAGAATTGTTCATGGCGATGTGCCGGAGGGATTAAAGGATAAAAAGATTTTTTCATTGGATATGGGTGCCTTGATTGCAGGTGCGAAATATCAGGGTGAATTTGAGGAGCGTTTGAAAGCTGTCTTAGACGAAGTGAAAAAAAGCAATGGAGAAATCATTTTGTTTATTGATGAACTTCACACAATTGTAGGTGCCGGAAAAACAAATGGTGCGTTAGATGCAGGAAATATGTTAAAGCCAATGCTTGCAAGAGGTGAGCTGCATTGTATCGGAGCGACTACATTAGATGAATATAGACAGTATATTGAAAAAGATCCTGCCTTAGAGCGGCGTTTCCAGCCGGTTATGGTGGATGAGCCAACGGTAGAAGATACCATTTCTATTTTGCGTGGTTTGAAGGAAAGATATGAAGTGTTTCATGGAGTAAAAATCACAGACAATGCACTTGTTTCGGCGGCAACTCTTTCGAACCGTTATATATCAGACCGTTTTCTGCCGGATAAGGCAATTGATTTGGTGGACGAAGCTTGTGCTTTGGTGAAAACAGAGTTAGATTCTATGCCAGCAGAACTAGATGAGCAAAACCGTAAAATTATGCAGTTGGAGATTGAAGAAACAGCACTGAAAAAGGAAAAAGATAACTTAAGTAAGGAACGTCTGGAAGAATTGCATTTAGAACTGGCAGAATTAAGGGAAGATTTTGCCGGAAAGAAAGCACAGTGGGATAATGAAAAATCCGCACTTGAAAAGGCAAGCAAAATCCGTGAGCGCATTGATGAAATCAATCGTGAAATAGAGGTCTGCTCTATCAAGGGTGATAATGAGCGTGTCGGTGAATTGATGTACGGAGAACTGCCAAAATTAAAGGCACAGTTAGAGGTAGAAGAAAAAAATATCAAAGAAAAAGACTTGCGTTTGGTTCATGAGTCTGTCAGTGATGAAGAAATTGCGAAAATCATTTCGAGATGGACGGGCATTCCGGTTGCAAAACTTACAGAAAGCGAAAAGAGTAAGACACTGCATCTAGATGAAGAACTGCACAAGCGTGTCATTGGGCAGGATGAAGGTGTTACAAAGGTTACGGAGGCAATTATCCGTTCGAAAGCAGGAATCAAAGATCCAAGTAAACCGATAGGTTCGTTCTTATTCTTAGGACCTACCGGTGTAGGTAAGACGGAGCTTGCAAAATCTCTGGCGGCCAGCCTGTTTGATGATGAAAATAATATGGTACGAATTGATATGAGTGAATATATGGAGAAGTATTCTGTTTCTCGTTTAATTGGAGCACCTCCAGGATATGTAGGATATGAAGAAGGTGGACAACTGACAGAAGCAGTCCGCAGAAAACCATATTCAGTAGTACTTTTTGATGAAGTGGAAAAGGCTCATCCGGATGTGTTTAATGTGCTGTTACAGGTATTAGATGACGGAAGAATTACCGATTCCCAGGGAAGAACGGTAGATTTTAAGAATACAATATTAATTATGACTTCCAACATCGGCTCTCAGTATATTTTAGACGGCATTGAGGAAGATGGCACTATCAATGCTTCGGCAGAAAAGGCAGTTATGGAAGAATTGCGTGCACATTTCAGACCGGAATTTTTGAATCGACTGGATGAAACGATTATGTTTAAGCCGTTGACCAAAAACAACATTGGTGGAATTATCAAACTATTGTTAGAAGATGTAAATAAGCGTCTGGCAGATAAAGAAATTAGTATAGAATTATCACCAGAAGCAGAGCAATATGTAATTGACGGAGGTTATGATCCGGTGTACGGAGCAAGACCATTGAAACGTTTCCTGCAAAAGAGTGTGGAAACTTTGGCGGCAAAATGCATTCTTGGTGGAAATCTCAGTGCAGGAGATACCATTTATATGGAGGTGAAAGATGGGGCTCTGACTGCCGAAGTAAAAAAGAATTAGTTGAAAAGCTGGCTGTGATTGCTTATAATAAAGGCAGTGATAGTTAGGAGGAAAACTCACATGGCACGCAGTGATGGATATAGAACAAAAGGAAGACAGTTGATGTTAAGCTATTTAGAGGAAACAAAGGAACGAACGGTATCTGTTGCAGAAATCCAGGCATTTATGCAGCAGCAGGGAAATCCTGTAAATGTGTCTACGATTTATCGGAATTTAGACGCACTGGCAGCACAAGGGCAGGTAATGAAATTTGTTTCAGATAAAGGAGATAAGTCCACGTATCGCTATGTTGAACCGGAGCACAATTGTCAGAAACATTTGCATATCCAATGTGTAAAGTGTGGAAAAGTGATTCATTTAGAGTGTAGCTTTATGGATACCATAGAAGAACACATGTTAAAGGATCATGGCATATCACTGTTGTGTGAGAATTCAATCCTTTATGGGATATGTCAAGAGTGTAAGAAGTGATAAAGAGCGTTTATAGTAAAAAGTTTCCAAAGCAGAATTTGAACAGCTTTGGAGACTTTTTTTCTTATGATAATCTTATAAGATATGCCTTGACATTTATATGAAAACATATATAATTAAAATGCAAATGAGTTGCATATTCGTGGCGAGAATCACAAACTAGGAGGAGCTCAAGAATGAAAGCAGGTAAAAAAATAATATTAGGACTTTTAGGGACAATAATTACAGCGACTGTTCTCTGTGGGTGTCAGGCAACAGAAGAGGCAGAGGAAAAGGGTGAGAATGACAAAATTAAAATTGTATGTGCTTCTTTCCCGGAATATGACTGGACAAGACAGATTGTCGGTGAGAAAAATGAGAAAGTGCAGCTTACTTTGATTGTAGATAATGGTGTAGATATTCATAACTATCAGCCTTCGGTAGAAGATATGGTAGAAATTGATGCTTGCGATTTACTGGTTTATAATGGAGGAACTTCAGAACAATGGATAGAAGATGCAGTTGCAGACAGCAAAAAGCAGCCGCGAATGATTTCCATGATGAAAATTTTAGAAGAAGAGGTCGTAGAAGAAGAAATTGTAGAAGGCATGGAGGCTGAGGAAGAAGTTCATGAAAGCGAAGCTTTAGAAGAGGAAACAGAGTATGATGAGCATGTATGGCTTTCCATAAAAAATGCTGAAAAGATGGTAAATGAGATTGCAAATGCATTGATGGAATTAGATACAGAACAAAGTGCAATGTATACGGAAAATCAAGCAGCATATTTAGAGCAGTTAAAGGAGTTAGATAATTCCTATCAGGCTGCAGTACAGGCAGCGAAAGGAAAGGTTCTGCTTTTTGGAGACCGTTTTCCATTCCGGTATTTAGTAAAAGATTATGGACTTACCTATTATGCAGCGTTTCCGGGATGTTCTGCAGAAACAGAGGCTAGTTTTGACACAATTATATTTTTGGCAGGCAAAGTAGATGAGTACAAGCTGCCATGTATTTTAACGATTGACGGTTCAGACCAGAGTATTGCAGAAGCTATTCAGAACAATGCGAAAGGAAAGGTAGTTATAAAGAAGATGAATTCTCTTCAGGCGGTATCCGAGGCTCAGATAGAAGAAGGAACGACCTATCTTTTGACCATGAGAGAAAATTTAGAAGTATTAAAAGAAGCTTTACAGTAAGTGAGGGAGAAGACGTATGGCACAATTAAAATGCAGTGATGTTTCACTGGGGTATGAAGGAAAAACAATTATCAGACACTTAGATTTTGAGGTGAATGCAGGGGACTATCTATGCGTCGTAGGAGAAAATGGTACAGGGAAAAGTACTTTGATCAAAACAATTCTGGGGCTTCGTCAGCCGTTATACGGGACAATTGAATTTGGAGAAGATTTAAAACCAACAGAAATCGGGTATCTTCCTCAACAGACGGTGGTACAGCGAGATTTTCCGGCGTCTGTCTGGGAGGTAGTGCTATCCGGAGTTTTAAATCATACGGGATTTCGTCCCTTTTATAATAGGAAGGAAAAGGAACGTGCAGAAGCAAATATGTTAAAACTGGGAATTGAAGATTTTAAAAACCGTTGTTATCGAGATTTATCCGGAGGACAGCAGCAAAGAGTACTGCTTGCCAGAGCTTTGTGCGCAGCAAAGAAAATGCTTTTACTGGATGAACCGGTGGCAGGACTAGATCCAAAGATTACATGTGAAATGTATGAAATAATTCAGAAACTGAATCAAGAGGGGATTACGATTATCATGGTAAGTCATGATATGGCAGCCGCTTGTAATTATGCAGACCACATTCTGCATATTGCACACAAACCATTGTTTTTCGGAACAAAAGAAGATTATTTGAAGACGGAAACAGGAAAAGCGTTCACAGAATTAGTGAAAATGGAAGCGTTTGGAGATGAAGAAGATGATAGATAAATTAACAGTATATTTTGAATATCCATTTGTAAAATATGCATTGCTGGTTGGCGTATTGATTGCACTTTGCGCTTCTTTGTTAGGCGTTATTTTGGTATTAAAGAGATTTTCGTTTATTGGTGACGGTCTCTCTCATGTGGCATTTGGTGCTATGGCAATTGCTGCGGTACTAAATCTGACCAATCAGATGCTTATTGTATTTCCCGTTACTGTACTGTCTGCAATTTTGTTGTTGCGTGGCAGCCAGAATACAAAGATTAAGGGAGATGCCAGTCTGGCAATGATTTCTGTGGGAGCATTGGCGTTAGGGTATCTGCTTTTAAATGTATTTTCCACTTCTACCAATATTGCAGGTGATGTGTGTACTACACTGTTTGGTTCTACATCGATTTTAACTTTAAATATTATGGACGTTTGGTTATGTATTGCGATGTCTGTGGTGGTATTAGGAATGTTTGCACTCTTTTACCATAAGATTTTTGCGGTAACATTTGATGAAAATTTTGCAAAGGCAACGGGAATGAAGGCGGATAGTTATAATTTGATGCTATCTGTCATTACAGCAGCAATTATTGTACTTGCAATGAAGCTGGTAGGTTCACTATTAATATCAGCATTGATTATTTTTCCCGCAATATCAGCTATGCGTGTGTTTAAAAGCTTTCGTATGGTAATGATTGCGGCAGCGCTCATTGCCGTAGTATGTGCTTTCCTCGGAATGCTGATTTCCATCTTATCCGCAACACCTGTGGGAGCAACCATAGTGGCTGTTAATATTGTTGCGTTTTGCATATTTAGTGGAATTTCCACTTTTATTCTGAAAAGGTAGAGGGACAACATGTTGGTATTATTAATCGTAAATGCGATAGGATTATTATGTGGGTTTGGAAAACTCTATTCTTTCATGTATATAATATTTGGTGTGACTTGGACGGCATTCTTTTACCGGTATAGAAAGCTGACATGGAAATTGTACGAACGAATGGTGGAAACAGAGAGTATCTCTACCATTGTCGATGTACAATTTGTCAATTCCGTAGCTCTTGTTTTGGTGATGGTGATGATATATGACATGATTTATTTAAAGACAGGTGGTGTGTGTGTCATAGCATCTGCTGTACAGTGCTTTGTTTTCCAAGTCATAGATACATTCACTATGTACTGTAACAAAAATCTGATATTGCTGATAGGATTTATGGCGGAATTAATACTTGCGGTGGTATGTATTAGTTAAAAATGCGTCCGAAATACATGGTATTCTTAAGAAAAATCTGATATACTATATCCGAAAAATCAGAGAACAATAAAGAGAGAAAAGAGGAATCCATATGGTACCGAAAGATCCAGTGATGTTATTAAGTTTTGTAAATACTCAGTTAAGAGATCATTATAATACGTTAGAGGAATTCTGCAGCGTTTATGATGTGCAAAAAGAAAACATAATAGAAACACTAAAAAGTATCGATTACGAATATGAAGAAAGTCAGAATCAATTTGTATAGGTAGTGCTATGAAAAATATACAGAGTCAGTACAAATTAAATATTCAGCTTGATAAAGAGGTTGTGTTAGAAAGGCTTCAGGGGAATAAAACGGAAGTATTGTACAGGGAACTAAGCCAAAGCTTCGAACAGTTACTTCCGAAATTTTTGCAGATGATACAGCCGGAATACAGACTCGAACTAGAGCTGGAGCAAAAGAAAGCCTATGTTTTGTTGACTTTGGGTAGTGCGATTACAGAATATATTGAATTACAGATGCAGCAAGGAAATGTGATGGATGCACTTATGCTTGATACGATGGCGGATACGTATTTGTTTCAAATGGATGCAGAACTTCCGTCATTGACCAAAGAAGTATTTGCGGAGAAGAAACTTGGTGTGGAAAAGCGTTTAGAACCGGGAGTAGATATAGAATTAAAACAACAATGTGTTATCTATGAAAAGGTGAAGAGAGAGAATGACTTTATTTATATGACAAAGGGTTATATGTTTGAACCAGTAAAGACCTTTGGCTATATTTTACAGTTGACAGAGAATCAGCAAGTATTTCAGATGCAGCATGATTGTAGTAAGTGTAGTAACTTGAAGTGTAAAATGCGGGGAAAAGTGCAGATGGAAATGAATGCTGCAAAGAGCTTTTCCGTTATTACTGCGGGCACTGCCATGTCTGACAGCAGAGAAGAGAACTTACAGCCTCCATACCAGATTGCAGTGGATTTAGGAACCACCACCATTGCGATGCAATTGTTATCAGGGGAAAGGGCTGTTCCGGTAAAAACGTATACAGCCGTGAATTCTTGCAGGCGGTATGGTGCAGATGTGATTACCAGAATACAAAATGCTATTCATGGGGGACTTCCGATACTGCAAAAGCTTTCGAAAGAAGATATATTAGCAGGAGTTAGAATGCTTTGTAAAGAAGCAGGAATTTCTCCGAAAGAAATTCAGCGAATCGGAATTGCAGGAAATACTACGGTAAGCCAGATTTTATTAGGGAAAGATGTAACTGCACTTGCTTCTTACCCATTTACCCCGGCATATCATTCCTTTCAGTCCCTTTCCTTTGAGCAGATGTTTGAAAGTCTGGAATCAAAAGCTAAAGTGATGATATTTCCACCGATTTCCGGATTTGTGGGCGGAGATATCGTAGCCGGATTATTTCAATGTGGATATCTTGAAAAAAAACGTCCTGCAATGTTGATAGATATTGGAACGAACGGTGAGATGGCAATTGGTGATGGAGAACGAATTTTATGCACCTCGGTGGCGGCAGGGCCTGCGTTTGAAGGTGGCGGACTTCGGTGCGGAGTGGGAAGCATCAGTGGGGCAGTTAGTTCCTTCGAACTGCAGGAAAATGCAAGAAAAGTTACCACCATTAACCATGCAACGCCTGTGGGCATTTGTGGAACCGGAATGGTCGAAATTTTATCTGAACTAAAGGACAGGAGAATTTTAACGGCTGATGGAAATTTAGCAGAGCGGTATTTAGAATCAGGTTATGAGATTGCAAGAAATGACCAGGGGCAGAGTATTTGTGTATATCAACAAGATATTAGAGAGTTACAGTTAGCAAAAGCAGCCATTGGGGCAGGCATCGAACTTTTAGTCAAAAGTTATGGAAGGACATATAGAGAGATTCCAGAGGTATTGATTGCAGGCGGTTTTGGGTATCGCATGAATATACGAAAGGCGGTTAATATAGGAATTTTTCCAAGAGAATTTTTGGGGAAAATGAAAGCAGTAGGGAATACCTCTCTGGCTGGTGTGGAAAGCTTTTTGCGGGATCAGGAGGCAGAAGAGAAAATAATCAGACTGGCAGGAGCAGCAAAAGAGGTGGTGCTTGCGAAAACAGAGGAATTTGAAACAACTTATGTAAATCATTTGAAGCTGTAGATAGAAACATATTTTAAAGACTTTGGGAGTAAAATGTAATAAGAGTAGTGCAGGATGGGAAATGTGCAGAGCATGAAAGATGATAAGAAGCTGTTACGGCTGTTAGGTTGCATAAATATCATTCTGTTGTTATTTCAAATTCTGTTTGTTTCAGATACTTCGGTTGGAAGTTTTAAGGATTACAGTGTATCCAGACAACGAGCGGAGACGAATAAAGAACAAATCGAGACAGAAAAGAAAAAGATTGCACTTACATTCGATGATGGACCTCATGAAAAGTACACACCAATGCTTTTAGATGGTCTGAAGGAACGAAATGTAAGGGCAAATTTTTTTTTGATGGGAAAGAATGCAGAAGCCTATCCGGATATTGTAAAACGTATGAAAAAAGAGGGGCATATCATAGGAAATCACAGCTATTCGCACGTACAATTAAATGCGATGAAAGAGGTGGAGGCCTGCCAGGAAATGACAAAGGCAAACAGCATTCTGGAGGAAATTACCGGAGAGATACCAAATTATGTAAGACCGCCGTTTGGGGCATGGAGCCATAATCTGGATTGTATTACCAACATGATTGTGGTGTTGTGGGACGTAGATCCGTTAGACTGGCAATGTCAAAACAAAGAACTGGTTGTAAAAAGAGTGGTGTCAAAAGTAAAGGAAGGTGATATAATACTGTTGCATGATTCCTACCGGAGTACAGTGGAGGCAACGTTTGAAATTATTGATACACTGGAAAAGGAAGGATACGAATTTGTAACTTTAGATGAGATTCTTTTAGAATAAAGAGGATGAAAATGGATTTATTTAGTTATATGCGGGAAGAAAATTTAAAAAGGGAATCACCATTGGCTGCAAGAATGCGCCCAGAAACGTTAGAGGAAGTGGTGGGACAGCAGCACATTATTGGCAGGGGAAAGCTGTTATATCGTGCCATAAAGGCAGATAAGCTTAGTTCTGTTATATTTTATGGACCGCCGGGGACAGGGAAAACAACTCTTGCTAAGGTAATTGCCAATACCACCAGTGCAGAATTTACCCAGATAAATGCTACCGTGGCTGGGAAAAAAGACATGGAAGCCGTAGTGGAACAGGCGAAAAATAATCTTGGTATGTATGGCAAAAAAACGATTTTGTTTGTAGATGAAATTCACAGATTTAATAAAGGACAGCAGGATTACCTGTTACCTTTTGTAGAGGACGGAACGCTGATTTTAATTGGTGCAACTACAGAAAATCCTTATTTTGAGGTAAATGGAGCATTAATATCCCGCTCTATTATTTTCGAGCTGCATTCTTTAGAAAAGGAAGATATTAAAAAGCTTCTGTATCGTGCAGTAGAGAATGAACAAAAGGGGATGGGAGCTTATCATGCAGAGCTTACAGCGGAGGCTGCGGAATTTCTGGCAGACATATCGAATGGAGATGCAAGAATGGCACTGAATGCGATTGAGCTTGGCATTATGACAACAGAACGTGCAGAAGACGGGAAGATTAAGATTACATTGGAAGTGGCTGAGGACTGTATCCAGAAACGTGTCATACGTTATGATAAGACAGGTGATAACCATTATGATACGATTTCGGCATTTATTAAAAGTATGCGGGGGTCTGACCCGGATGCGGCAATCTATTATCTGGCAAAAATGCTTTATGCAGGTGAAGATATTAAATTCATTGCCAGAAGAATTATGATATGTGCTTCGGAAGATGTGGGAAATGCAGACCCACAGGCATTGCAGGTGGCAGTGGCAGCAGCACAGGCGGTAGAGCGTATTGGTATGCCGGAAGCACAGATTATATTATCACAGGCAGTTTCTTATGTGGCAACAGCACCAAAGAGTAATGCTGCCTGCAATGCAATTTTTAAAGCAATGGATGTAGTAAAAACTACAAAAACAGCGACAATTCCTCCACATTTGCAGGACGCACATTATCAAGGTGCGGCAAAGCTAGGGCATGGAGTGGGTTATAAATATGCACATGATTATAAAAATCATTATGTAAAACAACAATATCTTCCGGATGAATTGACAGGCGAGGTGTTCTATGAGCCTTCAGATAACGGATATGAGAAGCATATAAAAGAACATATGGATAGAATAAGAAGAGAGGCAGAGTAAAGTTAAAAAATGGTTACGCGGGCACTTATAAGCGTCTGCGTAACCAAAAATGTGAATCGAATATACAATCTTTTATTTCAGCAGTTCACTCATAATATAGGCATAAATAGGCTGACTGCTTTGTTCCCAATTTCTGCATACATTTTCAGCATCTTCTAAAGTCGGTACCGTAACAGTTAAATCGATTAATGGAGAAGTTTTTTCCATTACACGGCAACGGACAGCATATTCATTATCTGAATTTTTTCCAAAATCAGCTAAAACAGAGCGTTCATCATATAGTTTATAGCCGTGGCTTTTGATGTAAGAGGTGATATCTTCTTTGATTTCTTCTGAGATTCTGTTTTCAAAAAAACCAAGAGTCTGGCTGCCTTCTTCTGTAATGTTATAAAGAGAATTCTTGGAAGAAGCATCTACACGAATGAGTTTCACTTCTAAAAGTTCGGCTAAGGCCTGTTGTAATGTCAGATAATCGGTATATTCTTTTTCTAAAATAAAATCTGTAATCTGGCTGTTGGAAAGCGAAAAATTCACTTTGCTTAACATATAAAGTATAATTAATTTGTATAGAGTAAATGGTTCTGACATGGTTAACCCCCTTATCTGTTTTTTCCCTGCCAGGTATTTCGCAGTTTGAATTCCTGAGTTATGGTATTTAGTACCCGCTTCTTATCACAGCTCCAGAGTGGTGCAATCATAAGATGTTTCGGTCCGTCCCCTGTGATTCTATGTATTACTATGTTTTGTGGAAGACGTTCCACAATAGATACTACAATATCAGTATACTGTGAAAGTTCCAAAACTTCAAACTTATTTTGAAAAAAATCTTCAGCAAGGTCAGTTCCTTTTAATATATGCAGCAATTGTAATTTTATTCCTTGTATTGGCAAGGACGCAATATAATTAGCTGTCTCTAACATATCTTCTTTGCCTTCTCCCGGTAGTCCCAAAATCATATGTACAATTACCTCAATTCCGGCGTTTGTCAGTCGCTTTACAGCATCGTCAAAACAAGAGAGCGGATAGCCGCGGCGAATATATTTGGCAGTTGTTTCGTGGATTGTCTGGAGACCTAATTCAACCCAGACTGGTTTTATGGCGGACAATTCATGCAAAAGGCAGATTACATCATCAGAAAGACAGTCAGGACGTGTAGCGATAGAAAGAATCTTAATATCCGGATGAGAAATGGCTTCGGTAAAAATTTTACGAAGATAAGAAAGGGGAGCATAGGTATTGGTATAAGCCTGAAAGTAAGCAATATAACTGTTCCCCTTTAATTTATGCTGTACACGCATTTTAGCGGCTGCAATCTGTTGAGCAATGGAATCCGTGGGATTTGCTGCAAATTCGCCGGAACCTCCTGCGCTACAGAAGATGCACCCTCTGTTATCAAGGGTGCCGTCTCTGTTTGGGCAGGAAAGACCGGCATTTAAGGAAAGTTTATAAAGCTTTTCGCCGTAAGTATCTCTTAAATAGGTATTTAATGAATAATAAGGCTGATTCATCATTATCTCTGAATATGATCTTTTACTGCCTTGCTTACAACTTCTGCAACGCGTGGGTCAAATGCTTCCGGCATAATATTTTCATCATTCAATTCTTCCTCCGGCACTAAACCTGCGATGGCATATGCAGCCGCAAGTTTCATTTCTTCGGTGATCTGAGTTGCACGACCTTCCAAAGCTCCTTTGAAAATACCAGGGAAGGCAACCACGTTATTGACCTGATTTGGAAAATCAGAACGTCCGGTACCAATCACTCTTGCACCGGCAGCTTTTGCAACATCCGGCATAATTTCCGGAACCGGATTAGCCATTGCAAAGAGAATGGAATCTTTGTTCATAGAAGCTACCATTTCAGCACTTACAATTCCGGGAGCAGAAACTCCGATAAAAATGTCTGCACCTTTTAAGGCGTCTGCAAGGTTTCCGGTTTCCTGATTTGGATTTGTCTGTTTGCTCATTTCTTCCTGCATCCAGTTTAAATCAGGTGTTTTTTTATTTATAATACCGACCTTATCACACATGATTACATTGATAAATCCATAACGAAGCAACAGCTTTGTAATAGCTACACCGGCACTTCCGGCACCGTTAACGACTACTTTACAATCTTCCTTTTTCTTTCCCGTTACCTTTAAAGCGTTGATAATGCCTGCTAAAACTACGATGGCAGTGCCGTGCTGGTCATCATGGAATACAGGAATGTCAAGTAACTTCTTTAATCTTTCTTCAATTTCAAAGCAGCGAGGTGCTGAAATATCTTCCAGATTAATTCCGCCAAAGGCAGGTGCAATATTTACTACAGTTTTAATAATTTCTTCGGTGTCCTGTGTGGCAAGACAGATAGGGAAAGCATTCACACCGCCAAATTCTTTAAATAAGACAGCCTTTCCTTCCATAACCGGCATGGCAGCTTCTGCACCGATATTTCCGAGTCCCAGTACAGCACTTCCATCAGATACAACTGCAACTGTGTTAGATTTGATTGTATATTTATAAGCAGCTTCTTTGTCCTTAGCGATTACTTTACAAGGTTCTGCAACCCCCGGAGTATAGGCAAGGGATAAATCTTCTCTTGAATTCACTTTAGACTTTGCTGTAGTTTCAATTTTTCCGTTCCATTGTTCATGAAGCATAAGAGCTTTTTCGTTCGTTGTCATTTTCTTCACCTTTCGTTGCTAGAATTTAATCGAAAATCTGTTTTCAATCTACTGATAAGTATAGCACAAAGAAAATATAGGGGCAATATGGAAAGAAATCAAAATTAGGCTTTGTGTTATTTCAAAAAGTGTGGTATACTGTAAGAAACGTAAAATTCTAATTATCGTGCATCGTTTCTGATGACCTGTCCCAGAGGAGCAAGTGCACAACCAAATACGAATTAAAATGTCAGAAATTTAACGTTCTGATTCACCAAAGTTAGGAGATTTAAAGGAGTAAGTATAAGTATGAGAGAAAAATATGAATCATTATCATTGGCTACCTTAAAGGAATTAGCTAAGACAAGGGGGATAAAAGGAGTATCTACTATGAAAAAGTCAGAAGTAGTAGAAGCAATGTTAGAAGAAGACAAAAAAACAGAGGCAAAGACGCTAAAGGCGGCAAAGCAGGAGGAAACAGCAAAATCAACAGAGGAAAAACCTCGCAAGTCACAACAGAAAATGGGAGAAGTCATCGAAGATGCTAATGAGCTGGAAAAATTAGATAGCGGTCATACGGTAAAAGGAATTTTAGAGGTACTTCAGGATGGATATGGATTTATTCGTTCGGCATTGAATTATCTTCCGGGGGATCAGGATGTGTATGTGGCTCCGGCGCAGATTAGAAAGTTTGGTTTAAAGACCGGAGATATTATTGAAGGAAATACAAGAATTAAAACATCTTCAGAAAAGTTTAGTGCTCTATTGTATATTAAAACAATTAATGAGTTGAAAATCGAAGATGCCATGAAACGTTGTAATTTTGAAGATATGGTACCTATTTTCCCAGATGAAAGACTGCGTTTAGAAACTTCTTCCAGTGGGATATCTATGCGTATTATGGATATCTTATCCCCAATCGGTAAGGGGCAGCGTGGAATGATTGTTTCCCCGCCAAAAGCAGGTAAGACAAGCCTTTTAAAAGAAGTGGCAAAATCGATTACGCATAATAATCCGGATATGCATTTAATCATTCTTTTGATTGATGAACGTCCCGAAGAAGTTACGGATATAAAAGAAGATGTAGAAGGACCAAATGTAGAGGTAATTTATTCTACGTTTGATGAATTGCCGGAGCATCATAAGAGAGTATCAGAAATGGTAATTGAAAGAGCAAAGCGTTTAGTAGAGCATAAAAAAGACGTAACAATTTTGTTGGACAGCATTACACGTTTATCCAGAGCTTATAACTTAGTAGTGCCTGCCAGCGGAAGAACTTTATCCGGTGGACTTGATCCAGCAGCGTTATATATGCCAAAGCGTATTTTTGGTGCAGCCAGAAATATGCGTGGGGGCGGAAGCCTTACGATTTTAGCAACTGCACTGGTAGACACAGGCAGCCGCATGGACGATGTTATTTACGAAGAATTTAAGGGAACCGGTAATATGGAACTGGTATTAGACAGAAAGCTTTCCGAAAAGAGAATCTTCCCTGCAATTGATATTCCAAAGTCCAGTACCAGAAGAGAAGATTTGCTTTTAACGAAGGATGAACAGGAGGCTGTTTATATTATGCGTAAGGCGCTAAACGGCTTGCGCTCTGACGAAGCAGTAGAGTCCATCTTAAATCTTTTTGTAAAAACTAAAAATAATGAAGAATTTGTACAGATGGTAAAAAAGACAAAATTATTATAAAAAAAGCTTGCACTTTAGAAAAGCATATGATATACTTAGAAAGCTGTTTATGAGAAATAAAATCGACAAAATGTTGATTTAGTAAATAGAAAGTCTGCGAAGCGTGCTTTCTATGGTAGCTATAAGAAATTGGTAAAGAGGTGAAACGAATGAGAGAAGGAATCCATCCAGAATATTATCAGGCAGAAGTTACTTGCAACTGTGGTAACACATTTGTTACTGGTTCTACAAAGGAAAATATTCACGTTGAAATTTGTTCAAAATGCCATCCTTTCTATACAGGACAGCAGAAAGCTGCTAAGGCTCGTGGACGTATTGACCAGTTCAACAAGAAATATGGTATGGGCGAAAACAAATAAGTCTAACATAAAGATAAGGTTGAGGTTGCATAATCTCAACCTATTTTTGATTATTGCAAATACAAAAGATTTTCTTTTGGTTTGATAAGGATATACGGAGGTGCATGACTTGAAGTCATCAGGAATTGGCGGACAGGCGGTAATGGAAGGGATTATGATGAAAAATGGTGATACCTACGCTGTTGCAGTTAGAAAGCCGGATCAGGAAATAGTTGTAAAAAAAGATGTACATAAGAGTTTTGTGAAGCATGAAAAATTGACAAAACTTCCTTTTTTAAGGGGAATTTTTAATTTTATAGATTCGTTAGTTTTGGGAATGAGTACACTGACTTATTCGGCAGAGTTTTATGAAGAAGATGAGGAGCCAACCAAGGTAGATAAATTATTAGAAAGGTTTATGGGAGGCTTCAGCGAGAAATTTATTAAGGGAATGACGGTTGCAGTGTCCATGATTCTGGCAATTGGTATTTTTATGATTTTACCATATTTTTTGGCACAATTATTAAATAAAATCATTGTTTCTTCTATGGTATTAGCCTTAATCGAAGGTGTGATCCGCGTGGCTTTATTGTTGGGCTATATCTGGCTGATATCTAAAATGGAGGATATCCAGAGAGTTTTTATGTATCATGGTGCGGAGCATAAATGTATTAATTGTATTGAACATGGTATGGAATTAAATGTAGAGAATGTAATGAAAAGCTCTAAGGAGCATAAACGGTGCGGAACCAGCTTTTTGCTGGTTGTTATGCTGGTTAGTATTATTTTCTTTCTGTTTATCAGAGTAGATTCCGCATGGCTTCGTGTGGCATTGAGAATTCTTCTTGTTCCTGTAATTGCCGGAGTATCTTATGAATTTATACGTTTGGCAGGGAGAAGTGAAAATAAGATTGTAGAAGCCTTAAGTAAGCCTGGAATGATGTTGCAGCGTCTGACTACCAGCGAACCGGACGAGAGTATGGTAGAAGTAGCTATTAAGGCAGTAGAAGCAGTATTTGACTGGAAAGCTTATTTAGAAGAAAATAAAAACGATTTTCAGGAGCAGGTTGCAGATACAAAAAAGCAAAACAATACTATAGACACAGTAGAAGAAAACACAACCAAAGAAACGGAGTCAGTACCGGAATATGCGAAAAAAGAAGCAAAGCCGCTTAAGACTGAGATTGAGGAAGATAATAGTCTTCCGGCACCAAGACTTACACAGGTGGATGCTTCGGAGGCAGGTGTAATTCATCTGCATTGGGAAAAAGTAAAAAAAGCAAGCGGTTATGTGGTATATAGAAAAAATGGTCAGGACAATGTTTACAAAATGTATTCGGATATTAAAAAAAATATGTTTGATGACGTGAATGTTGAACCGGAAGTAATATACTATTACAGAGTGCGTGCATTTGTCCAAAAAGGCGAGAGCAAAGTGTATGGACAGTTATCTCCAATTGAATCCAACGGCTATAGCTCTCGTGTAAAATCGAAATATTAGGTGGTTTTATGAACCTGAATGATTTAAATGAAAAAATTACTTCCATATTAAAAGAGGCAGAAATAAAAGAAGCGGAACTGGAAGCGTTCTATATTATTGAGTATGTGATGCACTTATCCCGTTCTATGTATTTTCTAAAAAAAAGGGAAGAGGTGTGTAGCGGGGATATCGAGCAATGTATCGCCATAGCTGAGAAACGAAAAACGCATATGCCACTGCAATATATTTTAGGAAAACAGGAATTTATGGGACTTGAATTTAAAGTGACCCCGGCTGTTTTGATTCCGAGGCAGGATACAGAAGGTCTGGTGGAGAAAGTATTAAGGCAGATAAAACCGGGAATGAGGATTCTTGATATGTGTACCGGTTCTGGTTGTATTGCCATAAGTCTTGCAAAATACGGTAAAGATATACAGGTTAGTGCTGCAGATATCTCAATGGAGGCATTGAAAGTAGCAAGGGAAAATGCAACTGCTAATGAAGTGGTGGTTGATTTTATAGAAAGTGATATGTTTCAGCGGATTACACAAAAATATGATGTGATTGTGTCAAACCCACCGTATATTAAAAGCGAGGTTGTCGCAACGCTGATGGCAGAAGTTAGAGACTATGAGCCACATCTTGCCCTGGACGGGAAAGAGGACGGTCTGTATTTTTACAGAAAGCTTGCAAAAGAAGCCGGAGAGTTCTTAGTGCCGGGAGGTATGTTGTGTCTGGAAATTGGTTATGACCAGGGTATGGAAGTGTCGCAGTTGTTAAGCAGGCAGGGATTTGTAGAAGTACAGGTAGAACAGGATTTATGTGGATTGGATCGAAATGTGTATGGAAAACTGCCGGAGTAAGAAGAATACAGTTAGAAGTTTTAAAATAGGAGGAAAATCATGTTAGACAGATTAGAGGATTTACTAATTCGATATGAAGAATTAATGAGTGAATTGAGTGAGCCGGATGTAGCCGGAAATCAAGAACGATTCCGTAAATTGATGAAGGAACAGAATGATCTGACACCAATTGTAGAAGCGTACAAGGAATATAAGGCTGCAAAGCAGAATATTGAGGACAGTCTGACAATGTTAGACGAAGAAAGTGATGAAGAATTAAGAGAGCTTGCCAAGGAAGAGTTAAATGCTTCAAAGGCAAGGGTTGAAGAATTAGAACATGAATTAAAAATCCTTCTTCTTCCAAAAGATCCTAATGATGATAAGAATGTTATTGTTGAAATTCGTGCCGGTGCAGGTGGTGACGAAGCAGCGTTATTTGCGGCAGAAATTTATCGTATGTATATCCACTATGCGGAAAGTCAACGTTGGAAAGTGGAAACTTTGGAATTTGAAGAGATTGGTATCGGTGGTATGAAGAATGTAACTTTCATGATTACAGGTCAGGGTGCATATTCCAAGATGAAATATGAATCCGGTGTTCATCGTGTGCAGCGTGTTCCGGAAACGGAATCCGGCGGACGTATCCATACTTCCACAATTACGGTAGCCGTTATGCCGGAAGCAGAAGAAGTAGATATTAACATTGATGAAAAAGATATTCGTATTGATGTAATGCGTGCTTCAGGTAATGGTGGTCAGTGTGTCAATACGACAGATTCTGCGGTGCGTCTGACTCACTATCCAACAGGAATTGTAATTTACAGCCAGACAGAAAAATCTCAGTTACAAAATAAGGAAAAGGCCTTTGCTTTGTTGCGTGCAAAATTGTATGATATTGAATGCCAGAAGGCACACGATGCGGAAGCAGAAGCAAGAAGAAGCCAGATTGGTACTGGAGACCGCTCTGAGAAGATTAGAACATACAATTTCCCACAGGGACGTGTAACAGACCATAGAATCGGACTTACCTTATATAAGTTAGATAAGATTATGGATGGGGATATCCAGGAAATTATCGATGCCTGTATCGCAGCCGACCAGGCGAAGAAGTTAGCGAATATGAATGAAGAAGGCTAGAACACTTGGTTTTACTGGCTTTCCGGAAAAATATCAGGATATATAAATGAAATAAAATCGAAAAGAAACGGTCTTTGACATATGTCATCGACCGTTTTTCTTTAGATATAAAATTATCAGTATTTTTGGTGAATGAAAGAGGTTGAAAAAGGACATAATTATGGTATAATTAGACCATGAGTAAGGAGGTGTATATTATGCCACAAATAATACCAATTAAAGATTTGAAGAATACATCGGAAATTTCTGATATGTGCCATAAGACATCGGAGCCAATCTATATAACAAAAAATGGATATGGTGATATGGTCATTATGAGCATGGAGATTTATGAGTCAATGATGCAACAAATTGCTATGTATAGAGACATTGAAATATCTGAAAAGCAGATAGAAACAGGGCAGGTAAAGGATGCGAGAGCAGCACTCAGAGAAACGAGGGCAAAGTATGGCTTATAAATTAAATGTTACAGAGCATGCGGATGAATTGCTTGATAATCTTGTGTATCATTTAATTTATCGTTTAAAGAACAAACAGGCAGCAAAGCATCTGCTAGATTGTATTGATATTACCTATGACAGGTTGGAAGTTAATCCCTTTCAGTTTCCAGACTGTAGAGATGCATATCTTGTATCATTGGACATAATGGGTTGACAATTTGGTATGGGGTGTGGTAACATAACAGTGTTATGTTGAGAGGAAGAGGTGAGATACAGGTAAAAATATGAAGAATGAGCAGGAAACGAAGGAACGGTTGCTTGTATGTGCCAGAGAGGAATTTTTAGAAAAAGGTTATCAGAAGGCTTCCTTAAGAAGTATTTGCAGAAAAGCAGGAGTAACGACCGGAGCTTTGTATTTCTTTTTTGAGAATAAGGAGGATTTATTCGCAGCCATTGTACAGCCGACAATTGAGCAGGTGCGTACTATGGCAACGCAGCATGTGAAACAGGAGCTTATGATGCTTCAAAATATTCCGGGGGCAGATGCGGATAATATGCATGATGATTACAATGCAACACAGCAGATTCTCCACGTTCTGTATCAGAACTATGATATCTGTCAACTGCTGCTGGCAAAGAGCCAGGGCTCCCAGTATGAGAATACTATCGATGAATTTGTAGAGATTTTCGAGAATGGTCAGAGATTACTGGCAGTGGAGCAGGCAAAGCAGCTTAATGTTCAGCCGCCAGATGAGGATATCCTTCATTGGGTGGTTCATATTGAGATGGATGCGTATGTTCATGTGTTGCTTCATGAGAAGAATGAACAGAAAGCATTGAAGCATATGGGAAAAATGTTAGAATATCTGGCATCTGGCTGGAAGGCATTGTTTCAAAAACAAGAATAAATAGGAAAAGGCTATGCCCGGAATCGGGGATAGCCAAATTACATAACAGAACATAACAGTGTTATGTTGAAAAAGGAGGAAAAAATAGATGTATGTGGAAGTATCAGATGTAAAGAAAAGTTATGGAGAAGGCGGAAGCTTCATTCAGGTGTTGAATGGTGTTTCCGTAGGAATTGAGAAGGGGAGTATGTGTGTTATACAGGGAACCAGCGGTTCGGGTAAATCGACACTGCTAAATTGTATCGGGGGACTGGATATTGTAGATTCAGGCTCTATTCGGGTGGAAGGAAAGGAAATGGTTGGCTTGAAAGCAGAAGCATTATCTGATTATCGTCGGGATTATTTAGGCTTTATTTTTCAGTTTTACAATCTGGTGCCAAACCTGACTGTCCGGGAAAATATACAGGTATGTGAATATCTGACAGAAAATCCATTAAATATAGATGAGCTGCTGGAGATTTTAGGACTGACGGAGCATCAGAATAAGTTTCCAACACAGCTATCCGGTGGGCAGCAGCAGAGATGTGCCATCGCCAGGGCACTCATTAAGAATCCAAAGCTTCTTTTGTGTGATGAACCAACCGGGGCACTGGATTCTAAGACCTCTAGAGATATTCTGGTTCTGCTTGAGAAAATCAATGCACAATTCGGAACAACGATGCTTATTGTTACACATAACAATGCCATTAAGGATATGGTGGATCAGGTTATTATCTTAAAGGACGGTCTGATTAAAAAGGATTATCGGAACGAGGTAAAAGTGCCGGCGGCAGAATTGGAGGATTTATAAGATGCAGAAGGTATTGCGAAAGAGGATTATACGTGAATTTAAGACAAATATTGCACGTTATCTGGCACTTGGCTTTCTAATCATTCTAAGTATGTATATGGTGGTCAGTATGCTGGGAGCGGCAGAAACAATTATCCGTGGCAGTTTAAAGGCTGATGAAGAAGCAAAGGTAGAGGATGGAGAATTCTCATTATTTGTGCCAATGAAGGATAGTGAATGGAAGGAACTAGAAGACAAGGGCATCACACTAGAAAAGATGTTCTTCCTGGATTATACTGTGGAGAATGGCAGGACAATCCGATTATTTAAAAACAGGGAAAAGATGAATCAGGTGACTCTAAAGACCGGAAGCATGGCGGCAGCCGAGAATGAAGTGGTTCTGGAACGCAGATATGCAGAGGTTCATGAGATTCAGGTCGGTGATACGATTGAGATTGGCGACAGGACGTTTACGGTCACTGGAATCGGTACAGTGCCAGATTATGATTCTGTGCTGAAATCTCTGGGAGACACCGGATGCGACAGTCAGAATTTCGGCATTGCTTTTGTAGATGCTGATACCTATGCAGACATGCGGAGGGAAGGAAAGAGTGCAAAATCCGAGGAATATTATTATGCATATCGCTTAAATGACAGCATGACACATGACGAACTGAAGAATGAATTAAAGAATCTTGAATTTGCATCGGATGATGTAAATGATACATATTTTCAAGAATACTGGGACAGAACGCTTGGGAAAGAAGATGAAGTTCGAAACGGCATCGATGAATTATTAGAGGGCGCAGAAAAACTTCGGGATGGTTTGAAAGAACTAACCAATTATAACGGAAATTTAAGGGACGCAACGGGAACCCTACTCGATTCTTATCTGTCAGAAGCAAATAAAGCATTGACTGGACAAAAAGTTGAGACCTTAACCCGGGATAATTTTGAGCAGGTGCTTGAACAACGGATTCAGTCAGAAAGTAGCGCAATGGTAAAGATGTCCATGAGAAAGTTACTGTCCGAACTGAAACAACTTAAAAAATATGCAGATGGTGTAGATGAGTATACCGATGGTGTACAGGAAAGTGCAGATGGAGCAGAAAAAGTCAGTGACGGTGTGCAGGAGTTAAAAGATGATACACAGGATATCATTGATGAAATCTTTGATGCCGATGCCGGCAATCTTTTATCGTTTATCAAAGCAGAAGATAATGTAAGAATTCAGGCTGCGTCTGGAGACCAGGAGCTGTATCGGAGTGTGGGCATGATTGCAGGCTGCATTATTCTGGTTCTGATTTCTTATGTATTATCTGTGTTTGTGGTGCACTCCATTGACAGGGAAAGCTCCGTAATTGGAGCGTTGTATGCTATGGGAGTAAAAAAGAAGGATCTGATGAAGCACTATGTTATGTTGCCAACGGTAATTGCAGCAATTTCCGGTATACTTGGAACGGCACTTGCATACAGCGATGCAGGAGTGCGTATACAGATGCAGGACTGTTACAACTACTATTCGTTACCGGACTTGAAGGTATTGGTAATGCCATACCTGATTATCTATGGAGTGATTGTTCCGCCGGTCATTTGCTGGATAGTAACTAGCTTAGTCATCAACAAGCGGTTATCACGTCCGGTACTGACGTTAATTAAAAATGAACAGAAGGTAAGTAAGGGCAGGGATATTAAGCTAAAGGACATGGAGTTTATGAAGCTGTTTAAACTTCGTCAGCTTTTAAGGGAGCGTAGGACTGCATTTACGGTTATATTTGGAATGTTTGTCAGCATGTTGATTGCGGTAATGGCACTTGAAATTTTTGTTTACTGTGATAATATACGTATACGCTATCCACAAGACACAAAGTATGAATATATGTATACCTATAAATATCCATCAGAAACTCCGCCAGAAGGGGGATATAAGGCATATGCCAAGACGATGAAAAAATCGATTTATGGATATAATTTTGATATGACTGTGATGGGCATTACAGATGATAATCCGTTCTTTGACGTCAATTTGGAGGATTCATCCGGCAAGGTAGTAATCAGCTCCTCTATTATGTATAAGTATGGACTGAAAACAGGAGATATCATTACCATGAAAGATGAAGAGAATGATAAAAACTACGCCTTTGAAATAAGCAGTGTCACGCAGTATGCACCGGGTTTTATGGTGTTTATGCCATATGATAAGGCTTTAGAGCTGTTTGGCGAGCAGGAGGATTATTATAATGTAGTGTTTGCAGATCACAATCTGAATATTGAATCCGGACGCTTGTATTCCACAACGACGAAGGCAGATGTGGAGAAGGCAGCAGGCATCTTTGTGGATCAGATGAAGTCGATGATTGTTATGTTGGGGGCAGTAGCAGTCCTGATTTTTGCAATTGTATTGTATCTGATGATGAAGGTTATGATTGACCGGTCAGCATTCAGTATTGCACTGATTAAAATCTTCGGATATCGAAACAAAGAACTTAGGAAGATGTATCTGGACGGAAATTTCTATGTAGTGGCAATCGGTGCATTTATCGCAGTTCCACTGGCAAAGCTCATCATGGACGCTATTTATGAACCGGCGTTTGTGCCAAATGTGGCCTGCGGAATAGACAAATCATTTCCAATATGGATTTATATTGTAGTGTACGCAGTGATTTTTATACTGTATTTCATGATAAACCACTTGCTGGTGCGGCGAATCAGACAGATGCTTCCGGCAGAAGTATTAAAGAATCGAGAATAGATTTTATCAAGTAAAACAAGTAAAATATGTAAGGTGAGAAAATTTTAAATGAGTTTCATAAGAGCTATCGGGAAAAACCAGATGGCTCTTATTTTGCGTTGTGAAAATGTATGAGGTGTTATATAATAGGCGATATGAAATACATAGGGAAAGGAAATGCACAATGGAAAAAGACAACAATTTTTATGGAACAGAGAAAATAAGTAAAATTATTTTAAAGATTGCACCGCCAGTCATGTTGGCACAACTGATTCAGGCTCTGTATAATATTGTTGACAGTTTATTTATAGGTAAATATTCTGGAAATGGACTGACCGCCCTGTCGATTATTTACCCAATCCAATTATTAATGATTGCACTTGGAGTCGGCACAGGAGTAGGAATTAATACAAGTGTTGCTTATTATTTAGGAATGAAAGAGGATAAAAAGGCAGAGGAAACAGCCGGAGTCGGAACCGTGCTGGGAATTGTTTTATGGCTTTTGTTTGCAGTGATATGCTATTTCTTTATGCCGGGGTATGCAAGAATGTCTACGGATTCACAGGTTGTAATAAATGAGGTAATTATTTACGGAAGGATTGTTTGCGTAGCCAGCGTAGGTTTGTTTTTGGAAAGTATCTGGAGTAAGATTTTACAGGCGAATGGTGATATGAAAACTCCCATGTATGCACAAATTATTGGGGCAGTGACAAACATAATTTTAGATCCCATTTTGATATTTGGAATGTTTGGAGTGAAGGAATTTGGAATTGCAGGTGCAGCAATGGCAACGGTAGCAGGACAGATTGTTGCGGCTGTTGTTGTAATGCGAAAGGGCTTTCGTAAATCTCCGGAAGTAAGAAAGTATGCTGGTATTATTAAAAAGATATATATTTTAGGCATTCCAAATATTTTGATGCAGTCAGCATATACGTTTTATATTTTAGGGTTAAATCTGATTTTAGCAACATTTTCTGATCAGGCAGTCACAGCACTGGGTTTATATTATAAGTGGCAGACATTTTTCTTTATTCCACTGGGGGCATTACAGACTTGTATTGTACCTGTGATTAGTTATAATTATGCAGCAGCCAGAATAGACAGATGCAAAAAGACTCTTTCTACGGCACTTATCTGGGGCATCGCACTTATGTTGATAGGAACGGTATGTTTTGAACTGATACCGGCACAGATGCTTGCTGTATTTACAAGTGATACCAGGGTGATAGAAATTGGCAGTATTGGTTTTCGAATCATAGGAATTAGCTTTATTCCTATGGTAACGTCATTGATTTTTCCCGTATTTTTTCAGGCCATTGGTTATGCTGTGAAAAGCTCTGTACTTACGATAGTCCGTACCGTGGTTCTTTTTGTGCCGCTGGGTTTTATTTTTTCAAGACTGGGACTTCAATATTTCTGGTTGACGTTTCCGATTACAGAATTGGTAACTTCTCTTTTGGGAGGGGCATTTTATAAGCAATTTTTGCAAGGGGAAACAGAAAGAAGGAATATAAATGGATAGGTTACCTTAAATCGTGCTACGGGAGTTGTACTTGCAGTGTCAGGAGATGCAATATTTATTGCAAATAGTTTAAAATGATGCAGGTGCACTATGTGGGGAGAAAGGAAAAACAAGTGAAAATTGCAAGATTATTGTGTACATTTCCTAAAACCTGTGGTATGATATAATAGATTGTTGGGTAAAAGCACCAATTCTGCTTTGCAACAGACATTGGAATTGCAAAGTGAAAGAATTTGCCTAAAGGATAATTAAGAAGAAAGGGGTTTGGAGAGCAGAGATTCATGTTAGGGAGGAGTCGCGGGTAGAGAGTGTAGTCAAGAAAACTGTTGTCTTTTTGGAGAAAGAACAAGAACGGGGGAAGGAATATGGAACAAAAAGGTACAATTGAGAAAGTGGAACGAAAATACAATAATAGGAGTAATCAGATAGCAAAGGTCAATAAGACTACGATTATCAGTTTGACATTTATTGAATTGTTATTAATATTAGCAATGGTGATACAAACCTTTGTATATGAAACAGCCTTTGGAAAACTTGGCATAGGACCAATACTGATATTAATAGGGGGCGTGGTTGTGAACTGGGTATGCTATCTGAAAGACCACAAAAGTGATAAACTGAGATATTATATGTTTTGGGGCTTTATAATCAGTTGGATATATTTGATGGTATTAGGCACGAATGTTATGGTTAGCTTTTACGTGTATCCGCTGGTTATTGCCACGATTTTATATCATGACAGTAAAATGGAAAGAATGCTGTTCTACACTATCCTGGGTGCTACCGTGATTCGAGCGATAATGTGGCTTATAAATGGCCAGTTATTTGGCGGTGATGCGGTTTCGCTTATCAGTATCATTGTTCATTTAGAAATTATAATTGTATTACATACCATTGCAAAACTTTCGGGAGTATTTACGGAAGATATGCTTGGCTCAGTTCAGGATGAGCAGAAGGCTCAGGATATTATGCTTAAAGAAGTATTGGATATTTCTGAAAATGTGCAGCAGGAAGTAAACGAAATGTATGAGCTTGTGGAACATTTGAAAAATGATGCAAGTCTTGTGCATGATTCTATCGAGGATATTTCAGGGAGAACCCAGAATACTGTGAACAGTGTGAACGAACAGAGTCAGATGACCCAGAGAATCAATGAGGATATTGAAGATACTGCGGAGAATGCAAAGATTATGGTGGAAGCGGCTACCATGTCTTCGAAATTGTTGGAAGAAAACATGCTGGTAATTGATGCTATTCGAAAAGATGCGGATTCCATCAATGAAACAAACAGCCGGGTGGCAGAGTCTATGGAAGACTTGCAGAAAAAGGCGAAGGAAGTACATCAGATTACAGAAGTTATCTTTTCAATTTCGAGTCAGACAAATTTGCTGGCCTTAAATGCATCGATTGAAAGTGCAAGAGCTGGAGAAGCAGGAAGAGGTTTTGCAGTTGTTGCAAATCAGATTCGGGATTTGGCAGAAGAAACAAGAAAGTCTACAGAGCAGATAGCTAATATTGTGGCAGAGCTGAATGAAAATGCTCAGGAAGCAACTGACATTGTGAAACAATCCATTGCCGGAATGGAAGCACAAAATGAAAAAGTGGCAGAAGCCTCCGACGGATTTGGCGAGGTTCAGAACCATATTACCACGTTGACACAACGTGTAGAAAATATCAATGAGAGAATAGGTAATTTAGTATATTCTAACAATACAATCATAGATAACATTAATCAGTTATCGGATAGTAGTGCATCCGTTTCGGAAAGTGCAAAAGAAGTGGAAGTGCGAAGCCTTGAAAATCAGACAGAGGCAGAACGTGCAAAAGAGCTGCTTGGAGAAATGAAGTTATTGGTACAGAAATTGGAAAAATACAACAAATAAATAAAAGAAGGTTAGGAATTGGTGGCATGGCATCAATTCCTTTCTTTACTTTATAGAAAGTCCTTTGGAATTATCCTGATAAAGTAAAAACGCTTCGCTTAGATGCCCATGCTTTTGCAGAAAGTTTTGATTATCAATTTTTAGAGTTTGTGATTTTATGTTATAATAGCTTTGCAAATGATATGAAAGTGAAAACGTATAAAACATAATTGAGAAAGGAAAAGAACATGAAACATACAGAACTAAGGGACATTTTACATAAAATTGACCATAAAGGCTATCCTGCCTATAAGGATATCAGAGGACGTTATGATTTTGCGGAATACACCTTATCCATTGACCATGTGCAGGGAGATCCTTTTGCATCACCCTCGAAAGTAAGCGTTGTTCTGTCCGGAAAAAGAGCCGGGTTTCCGGAAAACTTGTGGAAGGAGAAATGTCGAAGAATCGCATTGCAGGACTATTTATTACGTCAATTTGGAAAAAGAATTGAGAAAGTATCCTTTAAAGCGAAAGGCTCCGGAAAAAGTGGACTGATGTCAGTGAGCCGCCCGGGGCAAGAGGTGTTAAGCAGAAGTGCATGTGAAATTAATCCGGATTCCGGTGATATTCTTCTTCGTATGGAAATCGGTTTCCCTGCAAACGGGCGTACCGTAAATTCCAGAGAATTAGAAAAAATTCTATTTGAATTTCTTCCGGAATGTGTAAAAAATGCCCTATTTTATAAGGCACTGTTGACAAAAGAAGTTACAGAATGGGTGAATCTGGCAAGTGACCAGCAGTATATTAGAAAACAGCTAAAAGAACTCGGCTTGATTGCATTTGTGGCAAACCATGCTATACTTCCAAGAGAATCGGGAGTATCAGGAAAACCCTTACGGCAGGCGGTAGAGTTTTATTCGCCAAAATCTTTAGAAGTTACCATGAATCTTCCGTTTGGAGGAAGTATCAAGGGAATGGGAATTAAAAAGGGAATTACGCTGATTGTGGGTGGCGGTTATCATGGAAAATCTACGCTGTTAAAAGCTTTGGAAGCAGGTGTGTATAATCATATTCCGGGAGATGGCAGAGAATATGTAATTACAGATGATGCAGCGGTGAAGCTTCGTGCGGAGGACGGAAGAAGTATACAAAAAGTGGATATTTCCATGTTTATTAATAACCTGCCTAACGGAAAGGATACGAAAGCCTTTGTTACAGAAGATGCAAGTGGAAGCACGTCACAGGCAGCAAACGTAATCGAAGCTATGGAAGCAGGGGCTAATGTTTTCCTAATTGATGAGGATACCAGTGCCACTAATTTTATGATTAGAGATGAATTAATGCAGCGGGTGGTACACCGAGATGCAGAACCGATTGTACCATTTATTGACAGAGTGGAGGAATTGTATCATAATTTTGGGATTTCTACCATTCTTGTGGCGGGAAGCTCAGGTTCTTATTTCCATAAGGCAGACTGCATTTTACAGATGGATCGTTATGAGCCGCTGGAAATTACCAAATTTGCAAAAAAACAGGCAAAAGAGTTTCCATTGACAGATAACGTGATTCCCAAACAGCAGCAAGTTGATTTTGCAAGAAAAGTCTTAGAGGACAAGAGTTTCCGTGATGATCGTATAAAAATAAAAACTATGGGACTTGATTCAATTGTAGTTCAGCGGGAAGTTATTGATGTAAGATATGTAGAACAATTAGTGGATACAGAGCAGCTTGCAGCTTTAGGGTATATAATGAAGTATATATATACGAACCTTGTTGATGGGAAAAAGGATCTGCAGCAGTTGGTTGAGCTGGTTTATGACATCATAGAAAAAGGTGGAATGGCAAAAATTTGTGGTGGAAGTTATCTGCCTTGTAATTTTGCTATGGTACGCAGACAAGAAATCTATTCCTGTATCAACCGTTATCGAAGATTAAAATTACAATAAAGGTGGGAAAAGATAATATGAAGGCACAAAGAAAACAGTATAGGATAGGAGTTATTTTAGATGTACTGCTTGTTATGCTTGGATGTCTTGGAAGTTATATAGAAATTCATGATAATACAGTTGCTATGTTGACTTATTATACAACGGACAGTAATATACTTATGGCAGCAGCCTGTATGTTGGATATCTATTATCAGATAAAGGTACAACAGGGAAAGGCTGCACCCAAATGGATAAAAAAAGTAAAGTTTTGTGGAGTATGCTGCATGACGATAACTTTTCTTGTAGTATTTTGCGTGTTGGCCCCTCAGGGCGGTGTGATAGGATATTATCGTATTTTCTTTGAAGGAGCTTTGAAATATCAGCACTTTCTGTGTCCATTGCTTGCATTGCTTACCTTTTTTGCGGTAGACAGCAAACAGGAAATGATAGATAAAACTACGGTAACATTTGCGCTGATTCCAACGGCTTGTTATGCTGTTGCAGCTACCATAGGAAATATTATTAAGGTGATGCATGGACCGTATCCGTTCCTGTATGTGTATGAACAGCCGGTATATATGTCCGTATTATGGGCAATTGTAATTTTGGGTATGGCATATGTGATTAGCTGGGGGCTTTGGAAGATAAATCATAAAGTGTATGAACTTTCTGGCATTTTTAGTATGGTATCAGAAGAATAAAAAGAAATGGGAGAAGCAGAATGGAAACAAATCATGCAAAGTTGATATATCATTTGAAAGATGTAAAAAAAGAAGAAAAGATTCTAAGACTTTGTAAGCAGTTGGGTATTACTACAAGAAAAATAAAACGGAGTGACGAGAATGTTTCACTGGGTACGTTGGCGGGAATTTTCGTTGGAACGGCAATGCAACCGACAAGAAAGGCTCCAAAGGATTATGAAATGCCGGAACTTTTCATTTTTACAGGTATGGAAGAGAGGAAATTAGATGAATTTCTTGCAGAATACAGGAAACAGGGAATAGAACCTGTAAGCTTGAAAGCAATAGTTACGCAACATAATATTTGCTGGAGTGTGTATCAGTTGGCGGCAGAGCTTATAAAAGAGCGAACCGCAATTTTAATGCGACAGCCACCGCATTAGAGCATCATAAAAATAAGGGGGAAGTAAAAATGGATAAGAGGTTTTCGATACATGAGGTTGCAGAATTATTGGGAATTTCTACGGATGCAATCAGATTATATGAGAAAAGTGGACTTGTGACACCTCTTCGGAATGAAAGAAATGGTTATCGTTATTATAATGGCGAGCAGATACAGCAGATTATGGGGATTTCCCTGTATCGAAAATTAAATGTAGGAATAGCAGAAATCAGAGAAATGTTAAAAGTAGCGGATTTTACTACGATGGTATCCGCTTTTGATGGATGGATTGAGAAAAGAGAAGAAGAGATTAAAATTCAGCAGAATCGTTTGGATAAACTTAAAGTGATGAAAACGCATATGGCAGAAATACAAAGGGGAGTGGGAGAATACTGCGTAAAAGAGCTTCCGGGGCGCTATATCAAGCAAATTAATACCACTGGTGTATGGGAATATGAGAAATTGAAGGAAATTATCAGTACAGATTTATTTTCTTTTGGAAATATTGGATATACACTGAAACATACGAAAGATGGGAAAGACGAGAAAGACGAAATAGAAGCGTTTGAATTTTCAATTCGTGAACCGATGATGGAATTGTGTATGGAACAGATAAAAAAAGAAGATATGATATTTCGGGCGAAATGTAATTGTATTTACACAGTCCTTATGGAACAGGGCTATGAAAAAATGCAGTGGGATTTTGAAGCACTATTTTCTTATGCTGAAAAGAACGGGTATCATTGCACCGGTGAAGTATTTGTTTTTTATGTATATAGTCTGCTGGGAGAAAAACAAAAAGTTAACTATTACGAAATCTATGTTCCGATTTTATAAAATTTTACGCAATAAAAAATGTTGACTTTGGACTTACACCAACCTTTATACTAGATTTAGAAGTTATGAGTAAAACTAAATTTAGATAAATCTCCCAAACCCAAAAAAGTCGGTGGAACTGTTCTGGTTCTGCCGATTTTTGTTTGCTGTATGAAAGTATGCCATGATGCGAACCGCCGTAGGCAGAGAATCTCACAAGCATGTGCGTTAGATACTTTACATGTTTACATATTTACATATTTACATATAAGAAACAGAAGATTATAATTTCATAGAAAGAAGGGATAAAATGCAGGAAGCTATAAAAAGTGCCCTGACTAGGCTTTGTTATATTGAAAAGGAGCAGAATTATCTGATGCTTCACAGAGTGAAGAAAGAAGTATTGTATGGAAAATTAAAGGAATGTATGGCAGAGGGCAGACCCTGGAGAGTGTCATGTTAGATAAGGATATGCGGGAGCCGCTGTTTGATTATCTGGAAGAATTTTATGGGAAAATTCGCATTTTTGAAGAAAAAAATGCAGGAGCTTCCAGAGCAGATGTGATTGGTGCAATTGACGGCAGTCTGTTGGGATTTGAGATTAAGAGCGATAATGACTCTTATACCCGGCTGAAAACTCAGACAAAGGATTATGATAAATTTTGTGACATAAATTTTCTGGTCATTGGTAAAAGCCATGAAAAACAGGCCGAGTTTCATATTCCATCTTATTGGGGCATCATCTGTATCTACGAAGAAAATGGGAAGATACAGGTGGAGATGCAGCAGATTCCCGGGTACAATCCCAATGTGTCTGTCCGCAGGCAGATAGAATTTTTGTGGCGTCCGGAACTTTACCAGATACAAAAATGGAATGATATGCCGGAATATAAACACAAGAGCAAAGAGTTTGTGCGGGACAAAATTGTGGAAAAGGTTCCGGAAGCAAAGCTGAAGCGCCAGATTACAGATTTATTGTTTGAACGAGATTATGAACTACTGCTAGAACAAATACGTCAGGTGAAGAAACAAAACATGGAAAAGAAAATTCAGAGCGGTACGATAAGAAAACGACCAAGAAGGAGAAAAAGATATGATTATTGATTTTAATGATATAAAGGAAACTGTAATCAAAAATTTTCATGGAGGTGACAAGGAAGCAAGAGCAAAAATGTTTTCTGATGAAAACGGAAAAATTATGTATGGAACTTTAATTCCGGGGGCTTCTATTGGAGTACACTGTCATGAAACAAATAGTGAGATTGTATATGTGATACAAGGAGAGGGAAAAGTATTGTACGATGGTGTCTGGGAGAAAGTATCCGCAGGAACCTGTCATTACTGCCCAAAAGGACATACACATAATTTTGTCAATGATGGCGAAGAAGATTTGATTATCTTTTCCGTGGTGCCGGAGTATTTGCAGGCAGAACAATAGCGAAGGGGGCTTCAATTATAAAATTTCCCACACCTTTCCTATACAAAGTTACAAAAATATGGTAAGATATAAGCCGTATCTTAATACAAAGTAAACAATTAGGGTATCATCAGAACGAATAAGTCAATCAAAGAGAAAAGGGGAAACATTCAATGGGATTATGGAACCAATTATTTAAAAAAAATGAGAATAAGAAAAACGAAGAAAATAAAGAAAATACAATAAAGGAACAAAATGAAGAAATAGGGCAGGCAGCAGAACAGCAGCCAACAGAAGCATATACCTTTATGGTAGAACAGATATTTTCGGTGAAAGACAGAGGGACAATTGTAGCCGGGATTATCAGAAATGGTGAAATTGCACTAAATGATAAGGTGTATGTATTGGGACGTGGAAAAAGTATTCAGGAAACAAAGGTACTGGGACTTGAAAATCCACAGACAGGGCAGTTAGAAAAGGCACCTCATGGTACACCGGTAGGAATTTTGTTAGAGAATATAACAAATGAAAATATTTATGCAGGGGATATTATTTCGAATGTAAAGCCAAATACAGAAGATGTCAACAGTCCGGTAACAAACCCACGTATTCAGGGATTGATGCGTCAGGCAGCAGGAAATCCCACAGAAGAAATGATGAATCTGATTTATGAAGAATTGGCAATGAATGCAAGATTTTTATCAGCCATTATGGTGACACATGAGCCGGTAAAAAAGGAAGACGGAACGGCAACTATGGAACAGGGAACTACCATGCAGCTTCCACTTCTCACAGCACCAGATGGCTCTAAATACTATCCGGCATTTACAGACTGGTCGGAATTGAATAAATGGCACGAGATATTAGAGCCAAAAACATTGTTGTTATCCTTAGAGGATTATGTCGCACTGGTGTTGAAGAATGAAGATACCAAAGGTATCGTAATCAATCCTTTTGGGGAAAATATGATGGTAGACCGCCCATTGTTAGAGCATTTGAAAATGAAAAAGGATATGCTTGTGCAGGGAAAAACCATACAACATATAGATAAAAATGAACAAATTTCACTTGCTGAAGCGGCAGAATTTCCTGTAGAAATGGTTAAAAAGATATCACAAGAACTCAAAGAAGAAACATGTGTAGAAAAAGCATGGCTTCGTCTGATGAAACGAAAGGAAGAAATCAGTTACCTTTTTGTGGCAGATATTGCACTTCCGGGAAATCAGGAGGCAGTTTTTGAACGTGTGGCAGGCGCAGTAAAACCTTTTTTAAAAGGAATTGGGATTCATATGATTACATATCAGCAGGAATTTGGAAAAAACGCAGTTGAAGGGGTAGAACCATTTTATCAAAAATAAATCAGATTTATAATTTTTGGGAAAATGGGAAACATGGTAAGGAGACAGTATGGAAATTTGGGACGGTTATTTAGAAGATGGCACACTCGCAGGAATGGATCTGATTCGTGGTAAGGAAATACCAAAAGGGCTATTACATCTGGTGTGTGAAATTGTCGTGTGTCATGAAGATGGAGATTATCTTCTGATGCAAAGGGATTTCGCAAAGGAAACCTATCCGGGTTTGTATGAAGCCAGTGCCGGAGGCAGTGTGTTAAAAGGGGAGACTCCTTTGGAGGGAGCTGTACGTGAATTGGAAGAGGAAACAGGAATTCACACAGATTTCCTGACACAGATTTACAGAAAGGTGAATCGCGAAGGGAATGCCATACATTATGGATATTTATGCCGGGTAAGCGGTGAAAAAGATAGAATACGCTTACAGAAGGGAGAAACGATTAACTATCGTTGGGTCACAAAAGAGGAATTTTTAAAATTTGCAGACAGTGACGAGTTTGTTCCAAGTGGCAGAGAACGACTTGCGGAATACTTACAATCTATTAAAGGAGAAATAGAGTAAGGTATGGAAATATTACATTTTTTAGAATCATGTTTAAATACTATGGTGTCAATTGCCATTTTAATCTTTGAATACATTGGTGTCAGTATTATTATTGTATCCGGTATTCGGGGATTTTACAATTATATCCGACGTTCGCCGGAGACAAAACTGATTCTTGCAAAGGGACTTGCTATGGGATTGGAATTTAAGATGGGAAGTGAGATTTTACGAACGGTTGTGGTACGGGAATGGTCAGAAATTGGTACAGTAGCTGGGATTATTATATTACGTGCGGCATTAACCTTTTTGATTCACTGGGAAATTAAGCAGGAAGAGGTAGGAAATAAAGCGAAGGAATGAAACATATTTTGAAATCGTGCATAGGATAATAAGAAATATTTTGTCGGCATAGGAAAACAATATGGAAAATCAAAATTATCCTTTTTACAACACACCACTGCCATATGCTTATGATGCTTTAGAACCATATATTGATGAAAAAACAATGCACCTGCACCATGACAGGCATTTACAGACCTATATTGATAATCTGAATCAGGTTATGAAACAAAATCCGTGGCTGCAAAGTATGTCTTTGGAAGAATTGCTGGTAAATATACCGGCTTTTCCCCAAAAGGTAGGTACACAGATTCAGCATAACGCCGGAGGAGTATATAATCACAGACTTTTCTTTGAAACTATGAGTGATGAAAAAAACACAATGCCTGTAGGAGACCTCATGGAAAAAATTGTGAATACCTTTGGAAGCTATGACAGGTTCAAAGAAATGTTTAAGGCGGCTGCATTAAAGGTTTTTGGATCGGGCTATGCATGGCTTGTGACAAATGGTGCAGAATATTATATTGTTACGACACCGAATCAAAACACACCGTTGGAATTTGGATTTTATCCTATCATCGGAATTGATGTGTGGGAGCATGCATACTATTTGAAACATTACAACGAAAGAGCAGCTTATATTGACGATTGGTTTCAAGTGGCAGACTGGAAAAAAGCGGAGGAAAGATTACTTTCGTTGAGCTAAAGGAGCATACTATGAAAATTGCATTATGTCAGCGAACTACGTATACAGAGAATAAAGAGAAAAATATGAGAGAAACAAAAGAAATGTTGGATTGTGCCATGAATAGCTGCAAAGATGTAGACTTGGTAATGTTTCCAGAATGCAATTACGGAGAAGTTACCAGTAGTCAGGTGGCAGCTTCTTATGCAGAAGCTATGGACGGAACGTACATCAGGCAGATGCAGGAGCTGGCACGAAAATATCACGTAAATCTGATTCCGGGAAGCTTTGCAGAAAAAGCCAAGAACGGAAAGTGTTATAATACGCTTCCCTTTCTTAACAGAGCAGGAGAAGTTTTAGGACAGTATCGTAAGGTTCATCTGGCAGATTCCTCAGGCTCTAGAGAATCCGATTTACTGGAGCCGGGAAATAAATTAGAAATAATAGATACAGAATTTGGAAAAGTAGGCTTGATGGTTTGCTATGATATGCGTTTTCCGGAAGTAGCAAGAAGTTTAGCATTGGCGGGAGCAGATTTGATATGTTCGGTTGCGTGCTGGCCGGCAGGGCGTGTGCTGCCGCCAAGAACCGGGCACTGGGACACATTGACGAAAGCAACTGCATTGTATAATTTGACGTATTTTGCAGCATGCAACGTATATGGTGAGGTAAGAGGAAGCTTTCCCTTTGGGCATTCCAGAGTGGTAAATCCCTGGGGAGATGTGATAGCAGACGCCTCATCAGGAGCAAAGGTTATCTATGCAGATATTGATTTTGAATATCAAAAGTGGGTAAGAGACGAAGTTGCTACATTTCGAAATCGTCGTCCGGATGTGTATGAATTATAACAAGATAATCACTTTTGGAGGAAAGGTATGGAAATAGAATGGAAATATCCTGAACTAGAGGATAAAGAAATGATTAAGCATTTTTTTAAGGCAGAGCAGCATAGAAATTGTGAGATGACGTTTGCCAATATTTATTTATGGTCTAGAACAATATATCCGCTGAAGTTTGCCGTGATAGAAGATACTATATGCTTTTTGAGTGAAAAAGAGAATTCTGTGACCTTTCCGGTAGGTGCCGGGGATAAGAAGAAAGCAATTAAAGTGTTAAGAGATACATGGAAACGGGAAGGCAGAAAGCTTACGCTGCGTCTGGTAACAAAAGAACAGTTTATACAATTGCAGGAAATGTATGGTGATCAGGTGAAAATCACATACAACCGGGATGTGGCAGATTATGTTTATGAAACAGAAAAGCTGATTCAGTTATCGGGGAAGAAATATCATGGAAAGAAAAACCACATTAATCGATTGATTGCAAACCACCCGGATTGGAAGTATGAGCCTATTACAAAAGAAAATGTCCTAGAATGTCTTGCTATGGCAGAGGAATGGGGAAGAAAAAACGATTGTGACACAGATAGGGACAAGCATCAGGAACTTTCCGTTGCCATACAGGGACTTCATATGTTAGAAGAGTTAGACTTAAAAGGTGGTCTGCTAAGAGTGGAAGGAGAGGTTGTTGCATTTACCTTTGGAGAAGCTGTCAGTGAGGATACCTTTGTAGTACATGTGGAGAAGGCATTTGCTGAAATTCAGGGAGCATATCCATTGATTAACCGAGAGTTTTTAAAAGCGGAGGCAGCCGGATACCGATATGTTAATAGAGAAGATGATACGGGAGCAGAGGGGTTAAGAAAGGCAAAGCTTTCTTACCATCCGGAATTTCTTATTGAAAAAGGAATTGTTGCATTGACGGACTAGGAGGAGAAGGTCGGAATGAAAATAGAAAAACGCAGAATGAACCATGCACAAATTATAGCACTTGGGTATTTGCTGCTGATTCTGGCAGGAACCCTTGTTTTGATGCTGCCAGTGTCAGCAAGAACAGGAGAGGCTACAGGATTTTGTGAAGCATTATTTACGGCTACGAGTGCAACCTGTGTTACGGGATTGGTGGTGGTGGATACTGCCACCCATTGGAGCATTTTTGGGCAGTGCGTTATCTTACTGATGATACAGATTGGCGGCTTGGGCTTCATGACTATGGGGGTTATGTTTGCGATGCTTATGAAGAAAACCATTTCTTTAAAAGTGCGGGGAATTTTGCAGGAAAGCATGAACTCAATTCAGCTTGGTGGCATTGTGAAGCTGGCAAAAATGATTGTAAAGGGAACCATAATTGTGGAAGGCCTGGGGGGTGTTGCACTTTCATTTGTATTTGTCCCAAGATTTGGAATTGTAAAGGGATTGTATTTTAGTATCTTTCATTCCATTTCAGCGTTTTGCAATGCCGGATTTGATTTGATGGGAAACGTGACAGGGGAATACTCTTCTTTTGTGGGCTATGCAGATAATATATGTCTGAATATCACCTTAATGTCTCTGATTACAATAGGTGGCATAGGATTTTTTGTCTGGAAGGATATCTGCAAGCATAGACTGAATGTGAAAAAGTATACGTTACATACCAAAATAGCGTTGTCGGCTACCATATTGATTTTGGTTGTGAGTTCGGTATTGTTTTATGTATTTGAGAGAAACGGTTTGATGAGGGATATGGGAGTGAAAGAGACTATATTGACCTCGTTGTTTGCATCAGTAACACCAAGAACCGCAGGGTTTAATACGATAGATATTGGAGCACTCAGTAATAGTTCTAAGCTTTTGACGATGCTTTTAATGTTTATTGGAGGTAGTCCGGGTTCTACGGCCGGTGGCGTAAAAACTGTTACAATTACAGTATTAGTAGTATATGTCTGGTCCAATCTGCGAAATGAAACCGGGTGTAACATTTTTGGCAGAAGGCTGCCGGATGAGGCGATTAAAAAGGCATGTAATGTATTTGTTTTGAATTTATTAGTGGCGGTTGTTGCAATTATTGCAATTTCTTATATACAGCCGTTAAAAATAGATGAACTTATGCTTGAAGTTTTTTCTGCAATCGGAACGGTGGGCATGTCTGCAGGAGTTACCAGAAAACTCAGTACGCTGTCAAGAATGATTATTGCGTTATTGATGTATTGCGGAAGAATTGGAAGTATGTCGTTTGCACTTTCCTTTACGGAAAGAAAGAAGGTGCCTCCAGTAAAATTACCGGAAGAAAATGTTTTGATAGGATAAAGGGAGAAATCGTATGAAGTCAATTCTAATTATAGGAATGGGAAGATTTGGAAATCATCTTTGCAGAAAGATGGTAGAATTAAAAAATCAGGTTATGATTATTGATACAGACGAAGAGAAGCTTAAGGCAATGATGCCGGTAGTTACGAGTGCAAAAATCGGAGACTGTACAGACATAGAAGTGCTAAAAAGCATTGGAGTCAGTAACTTTGATCTTTGTTTTGTGTGCATTGGAACAAATTTTCAGAGTAGTTTGGAAATTACTAGTTTGTTGAAGGAAAACGGTGCTAAATATGTAATAAGTAAGGCAACCAGAGATATACAGGCAAAGTTTTTGCTGCGTAACGGCGCAGATGAGGTTATTTATCCGGATAGAGATATGGCGGAAAAGACGGCAATGCGTTACAGTGCAGATCATATTTTTGATTATATTGAACTGGATGAGGAATACTCTGTTTATGAAATTCCGGTGCTTTCAAAATGGTTAGGTAAATCTATCCGGGAGTTGAATTTTCGTGTGAAGTACAACGTAAGTATTTTAGGAACGAAGGATGAACATGACAAAATGCAATTAATGCCGGGTGCCGATTATATATTTAAAGAAAATGAGCATCTGATGGTGATTGGAAAAAATGAAGATGTAAATAAAATTTTAAAACACATATAAGGAGTACGAGAAATTTTTAAGGAAGAATAAAAATTTAAGGCTCAGTTGCCTGAGCCTTAAGAGGGGGGATTTTATAAAAGAAACTATTTGCTTGTCAAGGTGCTAATCTCTTGACAGATATTAATATATCGTGTAAATGTGGTATAAATATGGATAAAATGTGAAAAAAATGTGAATTAGAGAAAAAGGAGAAAAAAGATGTTACAGGGGGTTATTTTTGATATGGATGGCCTGATGCTGGATACAGAGAAACTTTTGCTGCGTTTTTGGTGCGAAGCGGCTGCAGAGCTGGGATATACAATGGAAAAGAAGCATGTATTGTCGATTCGCAGTCTTGCACCAAAATATGCAGAAGCAAAATTGCAGGGATACTTTGGACAAGATTTCGATTATAAAAAGGTCAGGGCAAGAAGAAAAGAATTGATGAATTCGTACATAGAAGAGCATGGTATCGAAACAAAAAAAGGCATACGTGAGCTTCTCGTGTTTTTGAAAGAACATGGGTATAGGACGGCTGTGGCAACAGCAACTGATTTGGAAAGAACACAAAAATATTTAAAAAGTGTGGATTTATTACAATATTTTGATAAAATAGTAAGTGCAACTATGGTAGAAAATGGAAAGCCGGAGCCTGATATTTATATCAGGGCTGCAGAAGAGCTTGAACTTTTGCCAGAGAACTGTATTGCATTGGAGGATTCACCAAATGGTATTTTATCAGCTTATCGTGCAGGGTGTATGCCGGTTATGATTCCGGATTTAGATGAGCCTTCGGAGGAAACGAGAAAATTATTGTTTGGATTGGAAGAGGACTTGTTAAAGGTAATAGATTTGATAAAGAAAATGGAGGAAGAAGAAAAATGATTGCAAAAGAATTTCTTGATATGCTGGGACAAAAATCTGTGATTCGTGAAATTTTTGCATATGGATCAGAACGTGCAAAAGAGATTGGTTATGAAAATGTATTTGATTACAGTCTGGGAAATCCATCCGTTCCGACACCAAAAGAATTTGCAGAAAAGGTGGTAGACCTGGTGACAAATAAGGATCCGATGGCAGTTCACGGTTACAGCCCAAGTCTTGGAATTGAGTCAGTACGTGATGCTGTGGCACAGTCGCTAAACAAAAGATTTGGAATGAATTATACGCTGGAGCATATTTTTATGACGAGTGCAGCAGCCAGTGCGATAGCTCATGCGTTGCGTTGCGTGACAGTTCCGGGAGATGAGGTAATTACTTTTGCACCGTACTTTAGTGAATATGTTCTGTATGTAACGAAAACAGGGGCAAAATTAAAAGTGGTGCCGGCAGACACCAAAAATTTTCAGATTGATTTTGAAGCCTTTGACAAACTTATGAATGAAAAGGTTATGGCGATACTTATTAATACACCAAATAACCCATCAGGTAGTGTGTATTCTGAGGAAACATTAAAAAAACTCGCAGCCTATCTTGGACAGAAAGAACAGCAGTATTCCCATCCGATTTATATTATTTCAGATGAGCCATACAGAGAAATTGTATTTCATGGTGTCAAAGCTCCTTATGTGGCAAAATATTATAAAAATACACTGACATGCTATTCTTTTAGTAAATCTGTGTCGCTTCCCGGAGAAAGAATTGGATATCTTGCAGTATGTCCGGAATGTGAGGGAGCCGATGTGCTGGTAGATATGTGTGGACAAATTTCCAGAGGAATTGGTCATAATTGTCCATCTTCTCTGATTCAGCTTGCCTTACCTTCTATTTTAGATAAAACTTCGGATTTATCCGTATATGAAACCAATAAAAATATTTTGTATAAAGCATTGACAGAGATGGGATTTGAATGTGTCGAGCCGGGAGGAACCTTCTATATGTTCCCGAAATCCTTAGAACCGGATGCAAAGGCTTTTTGCGAGAAAGCCTTAAGGTATGACCTTCTCTTAGTTCCGGGAGATGGATTTGAATGTAAAGGTCATTTCAGAATGGCGTATTGTATTCCGACAGAAAAAGTAGAAAGATCTTTAGCGGCATTTGAAAAACTGGTAAAGGAATATAAGTAGTTTAAGCAAAATAAAAAGAAAAAGAGGCAAAAAATGGATAGGTTATGTATCGAGCTGGCAAAAAGCGGCGTAGATATGGAACGCGTTATGACACGTTTTATGAAAAACGAAGCATTATATATCAAGTTTCTGAAGCGTTTTGCAGAAGAAGATCAAAACTATGATAATATGCAAAGATATTTTAAAGAGGAAGCATATGAAGACGCATTTAAGGCAGCACATTCTTTAAAGGGACTCTTGGCTAATTTAGGACTGGATGATATTATGGGGTCCGTTGCCATAATTACCGAAAAGTTAAGAAACGGTTCTACGGAAGGCGTGGGGGAACTTATGCTACAGGCAGAAAAGGAGTACCAGAATATAATCAAAATATTGAAAATGTGATGGGACAGCCTGCCTGTCATGATAGGAATGAATTGGAATGTGTGAAAAAACTTCTTGCGTATTTTAAAAAGTGAGTATATAATAACGAAAGACAGAAAGAATAAGAATAGATATGTTGATGAAAGCTACAGTTTTAGAAATCTTTCAGAGAGTTTGCGGTTGGTGAGAGCAGACAGAGGACAAAACTTTTCCACTTTCGGAGTAGTTGGTGAAAACCGAAGGCCGGTACCCTTTACCGTACCATAGAGTGGTCGTATGCAATACGACAATTTGGGTGGCAACACGGAATATTTCGTCCCATGTAATGGTAGCAATCTATCTATCATGCATGGGATTTTTTGTTCTATAGTTAACAGAAGTTAACAGATCTGTGTTGCAAAGAAGTCTGCTCGTATGCAGTGCACCAATCGTATATGATTTTACTTAATTTAGGAGGAAAATATGTTAGATTTAAAATTTTTAAGAGAGAACCCTGACATCGTAAAACAAAATATCAAAAATAAATTCCAGGACCATAAGTTACCTATGGTGGATGAAGTGATTGAATTAGATGCACAGAGCCGAAAAGCACAGCAGGAGGCAGATTCACTGCGAGCAAACCGTAAGACAATATCTAAGCAGATTGGTGCATTGATGGCACAGGGCAAAAAGGAAGAGGCAGAACAGTTAAAGGAGCAAGTGAATAAGGATGCAGCACGTTTAGAGGAATTAGAAGCACAGGAAAAGGAACTTGCAGAAAAAGTAAAGAAAATTATGATGGTAATACCAAATATCATTGATCCAAGTGTGCCAATTGGCAAGGATGACAGTGAAAATGTGGAAATCGAAAAATTCGGTGAGCCGGTAGTTCCGGATTACGAAGTGCCATATCATGCAGATATTATGGAAAAGTTTCATGGACTTGACTTGGATAGTGCCAGAAAGGTAGCTGGAAACGGATTTTATTATTTGATGGGAGACATTGCCAGATTACATTCCGCAATTATTTCTTATGCAAGAGATTTTATGATAAATAAAGGTTTTACTTATTGTGTACCTCCATTCATGATTCGAAGCGATGTAGTAACAGGTGTTATGAGCTTTGATGAAATGGATGCTATGATGTACAAAATAGAAGGCGAAGATTTATATTTAATTGGAACCAGTGAGCATTCCATGATTGGTAAGTTCATTGATACGATTGTGAAGGAAGAAAATCTTCCATATACATTAACCAGTTATTCCCCATGTTTCCGTAAAGAAAAGGGAGCACACGGAATTGAAGAACGTGGTGTGTACAGAATTCATCAGTTTGAAAAGCAGGAAATGATTGTAGTATGTAAGCCGGAAGAAAGCAAAATGTGGTTTGATAAGCTGTGGCAGAACACAGTGGAATTATTCCGCTCTTTAGATATTCCGGTAAGGACACTAGAGTGCTGTTCCGGTGATTTAGCAGACTTAAAAGTGAAATCCATTGATGTGGAAGCATGGTCACCAAGACAGAAGAAGTATTTTGAAGTGGGAAGCTGTTCTAACTTAGGAGATGCACAGGCAAGAAGACTTAAGATTCGTGTAGTAGGTGAAAAGGGCAAATATTTTGCACACACCTTAAACAATACAGTAGTAGCACCACCTCGTATGCTGATTGCTTTTCTCGAAAACAATTTAAAAGAGGACGGAAGTGTTGCAATTCCAAAAGCATTACAGCCATATATGGGTGGAATGACAGAAATCAGATAAAGAGTGTACCAGGAAAGGAGAAAAATAATGGAAAAGAAACCATTCGTAACCTTAGAACAAGTAAAAGAAATTACAAAGACATATCCTACCCCATTTCATTTATATGATGAAAAAGGAATTCGTGAAAATGCAAGAAAATTAAAACAGGCATTTGCATGGAATAAAGGATTTAAAGAATATTTTGCAGTGAAGGCAACCCCAAATCCATATATCATGAATATTTTAAAAGAAGAAGGAATTGGTGCAGACTGTTCTTCATTGCCGGAATTGTATTTAAGTAATAAAGTAGGTTTAAAAGGTCATGAAATTATGTTTTCTTCTAATGTTACACCGAGAGAAGACTTTGAATATGCAGCCAAAATCGGAGCAATCATCAACTTTGATGATTTGACACATGTGGATTTCTTTGGGGAAATTGCTGAATTTCCAGAGACAATGTGCTGCCGTTATAATCCGGGCGGAGATTTTGTATTGCAGAATCAGATTATGGATACTCCACAGGACGCCAAATATGGTATGACGAAGGAACAGATGAAGGAAGCATATAAGAAAATGAAAGCCAAAGGAGTAAAACATTTTGGTATTCATGCTTTCCTTGCCAGCAATACGGTAACAAATGAGTATTATCCAAGACTTGCAAAGATTTTATTTGAATTGGCAAAAGAACTGCACGAAGAACTGGATGTGCATATCGCATTTATCAACCTTTCCGGTGGTGTGGGTATTCCTTACAGACCGGATCAGGAGCCAAATGATATTCTGGCAATTGGTGAAGGTGTAAGAAAAGCTTTTGAAGAGGTACTTATTCCGGCAGGCATGGGTGATGTGGCAATCTTTACGGAACTTGGAAGATTTATGTTAGGACCATACGGATGTCTTGTAACTAAGGCAATCCATGAAAAACATATTTACAAGGAATATATTGGGGTGGATGCCTGTGCGGCAAACCTGATGCGCCCGGCTATGTATGGAGCATACCATCATATCACAGTGCTTGGAAAAGAAAAGGAGCCTTGTGACCATGTATATGATATTACGGGTGGACTTTGTGAAAATAATGACAAATTTGCCATTGACAGAGCATTGCCAAAAATTGACATGGGAGATTATCTGGTGCTTCATGATACTGGTGCGCATGGATTTTCTATGGGGTATAACTATAATGCGAAGCTTCGTTCCGCAGAACTTTTATTAAAAGAAAACGGAGAAGTACAGCAGATTCGTCGTGCAGAAACTATGGAAGACTATTTTGCAACACTTGATTTAGATAAGTTTCCGTTAAGCTAGAAAGCTTCATTATAATAATAAAGTTTTTCGTATTAGTATGTCAGTAGGATTTGCATGATACGAAGGAGAACAAAATCAAGGCTGAAACTATGAAGTGATAGAATCAGCCTTGATTTTTCGTGCATATTTACCGATAAAATTAAAAAAATATAGAAAAAATTGTGGAAGTGTGTTAAAATATATGTAAACTATAAAGATACCAGATAAAGAGGTATGAGGTTTGGGGGTAAAGCATATGGAAAGTACAAGAACAGGAGTATTTCAAAGAAAAAAACGTAAGTATGAACAATTGGAGAACAGAAATGCCAAAACAAATCAACTTGCTCTTATCAGTATTACGATACTGGAACTGCTTTTAGTATTTGCATTGACTATCCAGACATTTGTGCAGCAGACAACCTATGGAAAAATGGGAATTGTACCGTTGGGAATTTTAATTCTGAGTATGATTATCAATTGGATTGTTTATAAAAAGGATAGGGCCAGTGAAACATTGAAATATGTTATGCTGCTTGGCTTTTTGATTGGTTGGGCGTACCTGATGATAACAGGAAAGAACGTATTGGTTACTTCCTACATATATTCTGTACTGATTGGCTCGATTTTATATCGTGATATTAAGTTTGAAAAGATAGTTTTCTGGGCAGTGATGGCAATTGTAATTGTGCGTACTGCTATCTGGGCGGTCAATGGATATTTGATGACATCGACAGATGCATTGGCTTTTATCAGTACCATAGTAAGCTTTATCGTAATTATTGTGATACATGTTACATCAAGACTTTATATTAAGTTTACACATGATATGTTACATTCTGTCGAAGACGAGAAGAAAGCACAGATGGAAATGATTCGGGATATTTTAAATGTTTCAGAAGGCGTTACCAAAGAAGTGAGTCATGCAAATGAATTGATGGAAACATTAAAAGAATCTTCCGGTGTGGTTCACGGCTCTATTCAAGAGATTTCAAAGACGACACAGATAACGGCAGAAAGCGTTCAGCAACAGTCTGAGATGACTTCAGTGATTAATACTGCAATCAATGAAACGGCAGAAAATGCCAGAATTATGGTAGAAACGGCGGAGAACTCCACCAAGGTTGTGGAAGAAAATTTAGTGGCAATGAATCAAATTCGTGAGAAGGCACAGACCATTGAAGAAACAAACGCTCACGTTGCCGGTTCCATGCAGGAATTACAGAAAAAGGCACAGGAAGTGCAACAGATTACAGAAGTTATTTTTTCTATTTCCAGCCAGACCAATCTGCTTGCCTTAAACGCCTCCATTGAAAGTGCCAGAGCAGGGGAAGCAGGAAAAGGCTTTGCAGTGGTAGCAGAAGAAATAAGAAAGCTGTCAGAAGAAACCAGATTATCGACAGAAAAGATTACGGGAATTGTCCAGGAATTAAACATGAATGCTCAGAATGCAACAGAAGTAGTACAGGCCTCCATTGATGCCATGAATCAACAAAATGAGATGGTAGAGAGTGCGGCAGACGGTTTTGCAGCTGTGCGTACTAATATGGAAACATTGACACAACGAGTGGAAGAAATGAATAAAAAAATTAAAAACTTAGTGGAATCTAACGATACGATTATTGAGAATATCAGCCAATTATCAGCCATTAGTGAGGAAATATCAGCCAGTGCAGAAGAGGTGGAAGAACGCAGTCAGGATAATCAGCAACAGGCACAGATGGCAACAGATGCGTTAAATCAGGTACAAGAATTGGTACAGGGATTTTCAAAGTATCAGGAAGAAATAAAATAGTGCAATAGCTATAAATTTTGCAAAATGTTAAGAAAAATGCAGGCAGATGGTGAATGTCATCTGCCTTGCTTTATGTATGTACTAAAAAAAATCCCCCGGGCCTATTGTATATGGCAGGATTTTAGAGTATACTTTTAAACATCATACTACATATGGATAATAAGAAGAAAAGTTAACAATATATAGAATAAACGAAAGGGTGAATTAGCGTGTTTGTGGTAAAAAAAGACGGGACAAAAGAAGAATTTGATGTACAAAAAATCATCAGAGCTGTAAATAAATCGGCTTCCAGAATTATGTATGAATTTTCGAAGGAGGAGGTAGAGTTTATCTGTGAGTTTGCTTTAGAACGTGCAGGAAAGCTTGGAAAAGAAGAAATTACAATCAGTGAAATGCACAATATCGTAGAGGGTGCATTAGAAAAGGTAAATCCAAGTGTGGCTAAGAGCTACCGTGACTACAGAAATTATAAGCATGATTTTATTCACATGATGGACGATGTGTACACGAAGAGTCAGTCTATCCGTTATATTGGAGATAAGAGCAATGCAAATACGGACAGTGCGTTAGTGGCAACTAAGAGAAGTCTTATTTTTAACGAATTAAATAAAGAATTGTATCGTAAATTCTTTATGAATAGAAACGAATTGCAGGCTTGCAAAGATGGATATATTTATATTCATGATCAGTCAGCAAGATTAGATACCATGAATTGCTGCCTGTTTGATGTGGCTTCCGTATTAAGAGGTGGTTTCGAAATGGGGAATGTCTGGTATAATGAGCCAAAGTCGCTAGATACGGCGTTTGATGTTATGGGGGATATTATTTTAAGTACGGCAGCCCAGCAGTACGGAGGTTTTACGGTGCCGGAAGCAGATAAAATTCTGGCTCCATATGCAGAAAAAAGTTATGAAAAATATAGAAAAGAGTTTTTAGAATATGGAGAGGAAAGCTGGCAGGGATATGCAGAAAAAGCGGATGAGTATGCTTACAATAAAGTAAAACGCGATTTCGAACAAGGCTGGCAGGGAATTGAGTATAAGTTAAATACAGTGGGGTCTTCTAGAGGGGATTATCCATTTGTTACAGTAACCATAGGACTTGGAACAGAGAGGTTTGAAAAGCTGGCATCCGTATCGTTACTGGAAGTGCATAAAGAAGGTCAGGGAAGACCGGGTAATAAAAAACCTGTATTATTTCCTAAAATTGTATTCCTATATGATGAAACTATTCATGGCGTGGGAGGCATCGCAGAAGATGTATTTGAAGCAGGGGTAGAGTGTTCTGCAAAAACCATGTATCCGGACTGGCTTTCCTTGAGTGGTGAAGGTTATATTGCAAGAATGTATAAAAAGTATGGAAAGGTGATTAGTCCAATGGGCTGTCGGGCATTTTTGAGTCCGTGGTATGAAAGGGGCGGCATGCATCCGGCAGATGATGATGATAAGCCGGTATTTACAGGACGATTTAATATCGGTGCAGTCAGTCTTCATCTTCCGATGATTCTGGCAAAGGCACGTTCTGAGAGCAGAGATTTTTATGAGGTGCTGGATTATTATTTAGAGATGATTCGTGGGCTTCACATTCGTACTTATGATTATCTTGGAGAAATGAAAGCTTCCACAAATCCGTTGGGATATTGTGAAGGCGGTTTCTATGGCGGACATTTACAACCGGGAGAAAAGATTAAAAAGATATTAAAACCAATGACAGCATCGTTTGGAATTACAGCGTTGAATGAGCTGCAGGAATTATACAATGGAAAATCAATAGCAGAAGATGGAGCCTTTGCATTGGAGGTTTTGGAATATATTAACAGAAAAGTGGAACAATTCAAAGAGCAAGATGGAAATTTATATGCAATTTATGGTACTCCGGCAGAAAGTCTTTGTGGTCTGCAGGTAGAACAGTTTCGCAAAAAATATGGTATTGTAGAAAACGTGTCCGACAGACCATATGTAAGCAACAGTTTTCACTGTCATGTAACGGAGGATTTAACACCGATTCAAAAGCAGGATCTGGAAGGAAGATTCTGGGAATTGTGTAACGGTGGAAAAATTCAATATGTAAGGTATCCGATTTCTTATAATACCGAAGCAATCCGAAGCCTGATTCGCAGGGCGATGGCATTAGGGTATTATGAAGGTGTTAATTTATCCTTAGCTTATTGTGATGATTGTGGATATCAGGAATTAGAGATGGATGTATGTCCAAAATGTGGTTCTAAAAATCTGACAAAGATTGATAGAATGAACGGGTATCTCTCCTACAGCCGTGTACACGGTGATACAAGACTAAATGATGCTAAGATGGCGGAAATTGCAGAACGTAAGTCAATGTAATGAAACACGGAGGGGCAGTTATGAAGTATGTGGCTAAGTTTTTTAAAGTGATGCTCAGGGGAGTGTTAAGACCCCTCTCCTTTGCTCCGGCAATATGCATGATGTATATTATTTTTCAGTTTTCATCTGCAACTGGAGTAGAGTCAGCAAAAACAAGTGGAGACGTGTGTTTTAAAATCGTTAGTGAGGCAGATACGTTGCTTGATTTAAACCTGTCCTATGATAAAAAGATAAATTATGCACAGAAGATAGAATATCCGGTCAGAAAGCTGGCGCATTTTAGTGAATACGCTTTGTTGGCTGCTACAGTGGCACTTCCCCTCTATGTTTATGGAATGAGAGGGATTCCCTTGATGCTGGTGGCGGGAGCTGTCTGCGTTGGATTTGCATGCACAGACGAGTATCACCAATCCTTTGTATCGGGAAGAAGTCCTGCAAAAAAAGATGTAATGATTGACAGTGCAGGGGCATTTTGTGGAATTATTGTCACAAGAATTTTGGGATTTATTGGGAGAAAGACAATCTTTCGACCATTGAGTAACGAAAAAAAGAAGTCTGGGAAAAAAGATGCTTTCATGGCAGTGATAGTGATTGCAGGAATGCTTGCAACAACTTTGGAAGTGAGTGCAAGCTCAACCACAGAAAAAATTGAGCAGACGCAAGGTCAGATAGAAGAAACCAAAGGAGAACTAGAAAAGGTCAATAGTAATATTGAAGAATTAGAAGGCTCAAAAGAAGAACTAGAAAGTGCAAAAAAGAAATTCGAAGCAGAATTAAATGAAGTTATTTCTGATATAGAAAAGCTTAGCCAGGAGATTGAGCAAAAACAGTCTGAAATCGAAGAAACACAAAAAGCGTTGGAAGCGGCTAAGAAAAAGGAAGAAGAGCAGTATCAGTCCATGAAGGTGCGCATTCGATATATGTACGAAAACGGCGAGGAGAACTATATGATATTACTTTTAGCTGCGGAAGATATGAGCGACATGATGACAAGGGCTGAGTACATTTCAAAAATTACCAAATATGATAGAAGGATGTTAGATGAATTTGTAGCTACCAGAGAAGAAATCCAGAAGGAAGAAATACTTTTGCAAAACCAGAAACAAGAATTAGAACGTGCGAAAGCAGAATCTCAAGAAAAACAGGAGCTTATGGCTCAAAAGGTTTCAAAGGTAAAGGCAAGCATTTCTGAATATGAGTCCCAGATATCTGAGGCAGAACAACGGGCAATGGAATTCGAAGAGCGGTTAAGACAGCAAGAGGAGTCCTTAGAGAGCTTAGAGAGAAAAAAGCAGCAGGAAGAAGAAAATGCAAGAAGGGCGGCAGCAAATAATATTACGACAAATACCTCTGGTATTCCGCTGGGGTCTCCGCCGGCTACAGTTACCTCGGCAAATAATGTACAACTGTTGGCAGCTATTATTGAGTGCGAAGCAGGTGGAGAGAGTTATGAGGGAAAAATTGCAGTAGGAAATGTGGTAATGAATCGTGTGGCGAGCAATCGTTATCCAAATACGATTGCAGATGTGTTGTATCAGCGCTCACAATTTACTCCGGTGACAAGTGGACGTTTTGTACTGGTTCTTTCCAGAGGTGCTAATGCAACCTGTACCCAGGCGGCACAAGACGTACTGAATGGGAAACGTGTGGTAGGCACAGAAATTTATCATTTTTGCCGGGTAAACGGAACGCCGGGAATGGTGATTGGAAATCATGTATTTTATTAACAAGAAAACAGGAAACTTGTAAAACATTTCTATTGCAATAGGAAAAAGATTGTGATAAAATTAACGATAGATGGTGCGAAAGTGCATCAAACATTAAAAACACTAGTATTTTACAAAAATATGGAGGAAAACAGTAATGGCAAAGAAAGTAGTTTTAGCAGGCGCATGTCGTACAGCAATCGGTACTATGGGTGGCTCTTTAAGCACAACACCAGCAGCGGATTTAGGAGCAATTGTAATCAAAGAAGCTTTAAACAGAGCAGGAGTAGCTCCGGAAGCAGTAGATCAGGTATATATGGGTTGTGTAATCCAGGCTGGTCAGGGACAGAATGTTGCTCGTCAGGCAACTATTAAGGCTGGTTTACCAATTGAAGTACCAGCAGTTACTATGAACGTAGTTTGCGGTTCCGGATTAAACTGTGTTAATCAGGCAGCTCATATGATTTTAGCTGGAGAAGCTGATGTAGTTGTAGCAGGTGGTATGGAAAATATGTCTATGGCTCCATATGCTTTAGATAAAGCCCGTTTTGGATACAGAATGGGTAATGCTACTATGAAAGATACTATGGTGAATGATGCATTATGGGATGCTTTCAACGATTACCACATGATTAAGACAGCAGACAACATCTGTGAAGAATGGGGAATCACAAGAGAAGAATTAGATGAGTTCGCATTAAAGAGCCAGCAGAAGGCAGAAGCAGCTCAGAAGAACGGTGCATTCGATAAAGAAATCGTACCTGTAATGGTTAAGAAGAAAAAAGAAATGGTAGAGTTCAAGGTAGATGAAGGACCAAGACCGGGATCTACTATGGAAGGACTTGCAAAGCTTCGTGCAATCAATCCAAACGGATTTGTTACAGCAGGTAACGCATCAGGTATCAATGATGGTGCAGCAGCAATCGTTGTAATGAGCGAAGAAAAAGCAAAAGAATTAGGCGTTAAGCCAATGGCTACCTGGGTAGCAGGCGGACTTGCAGGATGCAGACCGGAAGTTATGGGTATCGGACCTGTTTATTCTACAAAGAAAGTATTGGCTAAGACCGGAATGAAGATTGAAGATTTCGATGTGATCGAGGCAAACGAAGCATTCGCAGCTCAGTCTATCGCAGTAGGCAGAGATTTAGGAATCGATGTAGATAAGCAGTTAAATCCAAATGGTGGTGCAATTGCGTTAGGACATCCGGTTGGAGCTTCCGGATGCCGTATCTTAGTTACACTTCTTCATGAAATGGAAGCTAAGAATGCTAAGAAGGGTCTTGCAACCTTATGTATCGGTGGTGGAATGGGCTGTTCTACAATCGTAGAGCGTGACTAATCACTAAATATGTAGGTGATCACTCCGCAAAACGCGGAGAGGTTACATAATATGGAGGAAATAAAATGGAATTTATCACATATGAAGTAGATGGTGCAGTTGGTGTTATTACCATCAATCGTCCAAAGGCTTTAAATGCATTAAATAGTCAGGTTTTGGAAGAAATTGATAAAACTTTAGATAGTGTAGATTTAGAAGCGGTAAGATGCTTAATTTTAACAGGTGCCGGCGAAAAATCCTTTGTTGCAGGTGCAGATATTGGAGAAATGAGCACACTTACCAAGGCAGAAGGTGAAGCTTTTGGTAAAAAAGGAAATGATGTGTTCCGTAAGTTAGAAACATTCCCGATTCCTGTAATTGCTGCAATCAATGGATTTGCTTTAGGTGGTGGATGCGAAATCTCTATGAGCTGTGATATTCGTATCTGTTCCGAGAATGCAGTATTCGGACAGCCGGAAGTAGGTCTTGGAATCACACCGGGATTTGGTGGAACACAGCGTCTTGCACGTATTGTAGGTGTCGGTAAGGCAAAAGAAATGATTTACGGTGCAAGAAATATTAAAGCAGACGAAGCATACAGAATCGGTTTGGTAAACAATGTATATCCATTAGAAGAACTGATGCCTGCGGCTAAGAAGCTTGCTTCTATTATCGCAGCAAACGCACCTATCGCAGTGAGAGCTTGTAAGAAAGCAATCAATGAGGGGTTAGATGCAGCTATGGATGATGCAATTGTTATCGAAGAAAAGCTATTTGGAAGCTGTTTTGAAACAGAAGACCAGAAAGCAGGAATGGGAAATTTCCTTGAAAAAGATAAAGAAAAGAAGTTGAAAGTAGTTCCATTCCAGAATAAATAAGGTTTTAACACAGAGAGGTAGTCTTGTACTGCCTTTCTTGTGTGAAATAGAATCACAGGATAAATAAACGTATATGACTTTATTCTGTTTATATTCAATTCATTAATTAAAGGAGGACACAAAAATGAAGGTTGGCGTAATTGGCGCAGGAACCATGGGTCAGGGAATTGCTAAGGCATTTGCTCAGGTTGAAGGATACGAAGTTGCACTTTGCGATATCAAGCAGGAGTGGGCTGACGGCGGAAAGGACAAGATTGCAAAAGGATATGCAAGACTTGTTGAAAAAGGAAAGATGACACAGGAAACTGTTGACGGAATCCTTAACAGCATCACACCAGGTTTAAAGGAAAATCTTTGTGCAGATTGCGATTTAATCGTAGAAGCTGCATTTGAAAATATGGAAGTTAAGAAGACAACATTTACTGAATTAGATAAAATCTGTAAGCCAGAATGTATTTTTGCTTCTAACACATCAAGTCTTTCTATCACTGAAATCGGAAATGGATTAACACGTCCTATGATTGGTATGCATTTCTTCAATCCGGCAGATAGAATGAAATTAGTAGAAGTAATCGCTGGTGTAAATACTCCACAGGAAACAGTAGATAAAATCGTTAAGATTTCAGAAGAAATCGGTAAGACACCGGTACAGGTAAATGAAGCAGCAGGATTCGTAGTAAATCGTATCTTAATCCCAATGATTAACGAAGCTGCTTTCATTAAGATGGAAGGTGTTTCAGATGTTGCAGGTATTGATGCAGCTATGAAGCTCGGTGCAAATCATCCAATGGGACCACTTGAATTAGGTGATTTCATAGGACTTGACATTTGTCTTGCAATCATGGATGTACTTTACGCAGAAACAGGTGACAGCAAGTATCGTGCATGTCCATTACTTCGTAAGATGGTACGTGGCGGAAATCTCGGCTGCAAGAGCGGTAAGGGATTTTATGTATACAATGCTGACCGCACAAAGACACCTGTAGATGCTCAGTAATCAGATAAATCATAAGGAGGAATTAATTAAGATGGATTTCGCATTAAGTAAGAAACACGAAATGGCAAGAAGTCTTTTTAAAGAATTTGCCGAAAACGAAGTAAAACCTCTTGCTCAGGAAGTTGACGAAACAGAACAGTTTCCGGAAGAAACTGTTGCTAAGATGGCAAAGGCAGGTTTCCTTGGTATTCCAATTCCAAAGCAATATGGCGGACAGGGCTGTGACCCATTAACATATGCAATGTGTGTAGAAGAACTTTCTAAAGTTTGCGGTACAACAGGTGTTATTGTATCTGCTCATACATCACTTTGCTGTGATCCAATTCAGACATATGGTACAGAAGAACAGAAACAAAAATACTTAGTTCCACTTGCAAAAGGTGAAAAATTAGGTGCGTTCGGTTTAACAGAACCAGGTGCTGGTACAGATGCTCAGGGACAGCAGACAAAGGCTGTTTTTGATGAAGCTACAAATGAATGGGTATTAAATGGTTCTAAGTGCTTCATTACAAACGGTAAATATGCTGATGTATACATTGTAATTGCTGTTACTGGTAAAGTTGAAAAACGTGGTAAAACAATGAAAGAAATTTCTGCATTTATCGTAGAAAAAGGAACACCTGGATTTACATTCGGAACAAAAGAAAAGAAAATGGGTATCCGTGGTTCAGCTACTTATGAATTGATTTTCACAGATTGTAGAATTCCAAAGGAAAACTTATTAGGACAGAAGGGTAAAGGCTTCAATATCGCTATGCATACACTTGACGGTGGCCGTATCGGTATCGCAGCTCAGGCTCTTGGTTTAGCAACAGGTGCTTTAGATACAACCGTTGCATACGTGAAGGAAAGAAAGCAGTTCGGAAGAAGCATTGCTCAGTTCCAGAATACACAGTTCCAGTTAGCAGACATGGCTACTAAAGTAGAGGCTGCTCGTATGTTAGTATACAAGGCAGCAATGGCTAAGGCTACACAGAAGTCTTACAGTGTAGAAGCAGCAATGGCTAAATTATGTGCAGCAGAGGTTGCAATGGAAGTTACAACTAAGGCAGTTCAGTTACATGGTGGATATGGTTATATTAGAGAATACGACGTTGAACGTATGATGCGTGATGCTAAGATCACTGAAATCTACGAAGGAACTTCAGAAGTTCAGCGTATGGTTATTTCTGCTAATTTATTGAAATAAGGAGGTACTTATTGTGAAAATCGTAGTATGTGTAAAACAGGTACCTGATACAAAGGGTGGAGTAAAATTCAACCCAGACGGTACATTAGATAGAGGTGCAATGCTTACAATCATGAACCCGGATGATAAGGCAGGTTTGGAAGCAGCACTGAGAATTAAAGATGAATGTGGCGCAGAAGTTACTGTAGTTACAATGGGACTTCCAAAAGCAGAAGAAGTTCTTCGTGAAGCAATTGCTATGGGTGCTGATAAGGGTGTCTTAGTAACAGACAGAGTTTTAGGTGGAGCTGATACTTGGGCAACATCAACAACACTTGCAGGTGCTATCAGAAACTTAGATTACGACTTAATTATTACAGGTCGTCAGGCAATCGATGGTGATACAGCACAGGTTGGACCACAGATTTCTGAACACTTAGATATTCCTGTAATTTCTTATGCACAGAATATTAAAGTAGAAGGAGATTCTGTAGTAGTAGAACGTCAGTACGAAGACAGACATCATGTTGTAAAAGCAAAAATGCCTTGCTTAGTAACCGCACTTGCTGAATTAAATGAGCCACGTTACATGACACCAGGCGGAATTTTCGATGCATATGATGCAGAAATTACTGTATGGGGAAGAGCAAATCTTGTAGACGTAGATGATTCAGATCTTGGTTTAAAGGGTTCACCTACAAAGATTGCAAAAGCATCTGATAAGGTAAGAAAGGGTGCCGGAGAAAAGGTTACTCTTGATCCTACAGAAGCAGTGGAATACCTTATTGGTAAATTTAAAGAGAAGCACGTAATTTAATTATTATAAGGAAAAGTGGTGAATAAGATGAATTTAGAAGAATATAAAGGAGTTTTTGTCTTTGCACAGCAGGTAGATAATAAAATTAGCGGTGTCGCTTTAGAATTACTTGGTAAAGCAAAGGATCTTGCAAAAGACTTAAATACAGATGTTACAGCAGTTTTAGTAGGTTCCGGAATCAAAGGACTTGCTGATGAATTAGCTGAATACGGTGCTGATAAAGTTATCGTTGTAGATGATCCAGAATTAAAGGATTACAGAACAGAACCATATACACATGCATTAGCAGAAGTAATCAATAAATATAAACCAGAAATCGTATTAGTTGGTGCTACAGCAATTGGTCGTGATTTAGGACCTCGTGTATCTGCAAGAGTAAAAACAGGTCTTACAGCCGACTGTACAGTACTTGAAATTGGTGATTTCCCAATCAATCCAATTCCAGGTAAGGAGCAGAAACACAATCAGTTATTAATGACTCGTCCTGCATTCGGTGGAAACACAATTGCTACAATTGCTTGTCCGGATAACCGTCCTCAGATGGCTACAGTACGTGCAGGTGTTATGCAGAAAATTGAGCCAATCAAAGGCGCTAAGGCTGTTGTGGAAGAATTCAACCCAGGATTCACACCAGACAACAAGTATGTTGAAATCTTAGAAGTAGTAAAAGCTGTAACAGACTCTGTAGATATTATGGAAGCTAAAGTATTAGTATCCGGTGGACGTGGAGTTGGAAGCAAAGAAAACTTCAAGATGTTAGAAGATTTAGCAGATGTATTTGGTGGAATGGTTGCATGTTCTCGTGCCGTTACAGATGCAGGCTGGTTACCAGTGGATTGTCAGGTAGGTCAGACAGGAAAGACAGTTCGTCCAAATCTTTACTTTGCAATCGGTATTTCAGGAGCAATCCAGCATGTTGCTGGTATGGAAGAATCTGATATTATTGTAGCAATCAACAAAGATGAAGATGCTCCTATCTTCGATGTTGCTGATTACGGTTTAGTTGGAGATTTGAATAAGATTGTTCCAGCTTTAACTGAAAGCTTAAAGGCTGAATTGGCTGCAAAATAAATTAGAAATCTTGTGATTTTATCAAGGCGTTCCCGAGTGGAGCGCCTTTTTAATATATAAGAACAGTAGATTTGTAGAAAATGTCGAAGATTGAAAAATCTGTGTATCTATGAAATGATATAAAGTGAAGTGAAAGAGGAACCAAGTATCTAAACAGAGGTATTTGGTTCTTTTTTACTGCAATAGAAATCAATAAAACGCACGGAAAGATACCTTTTGGGTAAAAATATTAAAAAAAATTCCAAATATACTTGACAAACACATGAAAATGTGGTTATATGAACATATGAATAGTTGTTCATATAAAACATAAAAATGCATGTCTAAATTAAAATAATACTTTAGGAACAACCTTGTTTTAAAGTGTAAAAAAATAAGTGTTAGGAGGAATTTTTATGATGAAAGAAGAAACGAAACATAAACATACGAACTGCGAAGAAGATGATTGCTGTTGTCATGAAGAACATGAGCATGACCATGAACACCATCATGAGCACGAACATCATCATGAGCATGAAGATGATTGCTGCTGTCATGGGGAGCATGACCACGGGCACCATCACCATCATCATGAAGAGCAGGAAGAGGTTGTGCAATATTGTCCAAAATGTGGTAAGAAAATGGAAGATTGCGAATGTGATTTGGAAAATGGAAAATACAAAAAAGAAATTTTTATTTTAGAAAATCTTGGTTGTGCCAATTGTGCAGCAAAAATGGAAGCAAAGATTAATCAACTTCCAGGCGTTCATACAGCAACCATTACCTTTACGACCAAGCAACTGCGTGTAACGGGTGAAGATCCGAAACAACTGCTTCCAAAGTTTCAAGAAATATGTTCTTCTATTGAATCAGAGGTGCAGGTGAAGGTAAGAGAAAAGCAGAGCGTGAAAGAAAAACGCAAGGAAGAAGAACAACATGAAAAGAAAGAATTCATTTCAATCATAATTGGTGCAGTACTATTTATTTTTGGCGTACTAACCAAAGAAAATCTTGAGATAGCATCACTGGTTGCATTGGTAGCAAGTTATGTGGTGCTTGGGGGCGAAATCGTAATAACTGCAGTTAAAAACTTATTCAAAGGAAAAGTTTTTGATGAAAATTTCTTAATGTCAATTGCTACACTTGGTGCTTTTGCAGTTCGGGATTATCCTGAAGCGGTAGGAGTTATGCTGTTTTATCGTATTGGAGAATTATTTGAACACAAGGCAGTTGCCAGAAGCAGAAGTCAGATTATGGAAACCATTGATATGCGTGCGGAAAATGTGACATTAGTTACTAAAAACAGCACAAAAGTGATACCGGCGGAAGAAGCAAAAGTAGGAGATATCATTGTAATTAAGCCCGGAGAAAGAATTCCGTTAGATGGTGTAATTACGGAAGGAGAAACCAGAATTGATACATCACCGGTTACAGGTGAACCGGTGCCGGTGAGTGCAAAGGTAAATGAACACGTAATTTCAGGCTGTATGAATTTATCTGGTGTAGTCAAGATACAGGTAGAAAAAGTGTTAGAAGAATCTATGGTATCCAGAATTATGGATTCAGTAGAAAATGCTGCCGCCAGCAAACCAAAGATTGATAGATTTATCACAAAGTTTTCAAGAATATATACTCCGTTTGTAGTAGCTGCCGCAATTGCTACAGCAATTATTCCATCACTATTTACCGGAGATTGGGGATATTGGATTTACACAGCCTTGACATTTTTGGTAATTAGTTGCCCATGTGCGTTAGTTTTAAGCGTTCCATTAGCATTTTTCTCAGGAATCGGAGCAGGCTCGAAACAAGGAATTTTGTTTAAAGGCGGAGTTTCTTTAGAGGCAATGAAAGATGTAAAAGCCATAATTATGGATAAGACCGGAACTATTACAGAGGGAAATTTTGTGGTGCAAAAATGCGTTCCGGTAGGAAAGAATACCGAAGAAGAACTGTTAAGTCTTGCCGCTGCATGTGAAGCTAATTCGACTCATCCGATTGCAGTCAGTATTGTAGGAGCAGCAAAAGAAAGAAAAGTTCCGCAAAAACAGGCAGAAAAGGTGACAGAGCTTTCCGGACATGGAATTTTAGCGGTAATAGATGGCAAACAGGTACTATGCGGAAATAAAAAGCTGATGAAGGCACAAGGAGTAGACTGTTCCCGATATGAGAATACAGGAATTGGAACGGAAGTACTGTTAGCAATCAACGGGGTTTATGCCGGACATTTAGTCATATCGGATACCGTAAAGAAAGATGCGAAAGAAGCTATTCGACAGTTAAACAAACAAGGCTATGTGACTGTAATGCTTACAGGAGATGCGGAAGAAAATGCGAAGGCAGTTGCGAAAGAAACCGGAGTACAGCAAGTACATGCAAAGCTTTTACCAGAGGATAAAGTAAATAAACTGCAAGAAATCCGTCAGAAATTTGGAAATGTAATGTTTGTCGGAGACGGAATCAATGATGCACCGGTACTGGCAGGTGCAGATGTAGGTGCTGCGATGGGAAGTGGTGCCGATGCCGCAATAGAGGCAGCAGATGTTGTATTTATGACTTCTGACATGGAAGCAATTCCACAAGCTTTAAAAATTGCAAAAATCACAAAAAGAATTTCTATGGAAAATGTAATTTTTGCACTTGCTATCAAAGCACTTGTTATGATTTTGGGTCTGGCAGGAATTGCATCGATGTGGCTGGCTGTGTTTGCTGACAGCGGAGTTGCAATGCTCTGCGTAGTAAATTCCATTCGTATCCTTTATAGAAAGAAAAGATAAGGGGAAACAAAAGAAAAAATAATCATATAGTAACCATAAGACTGCAATTATATGGTGTATAATTCGTGGAAGATCAAAAGTTGGAAAATCTCTTAAATCTTGCATTAGATGCTACAGAAGCAGAGCGAGAGAAATCGTTAGAACTATCTGTTGGGTACGATGCACAAGAAAAAAAATGGGAAGTGATTGTAAAGTACACAGGTAGTCTTGATAAAGTGCGGGAACGCGGTATTGATGTAGTGGAATTATTAAATGGATATGCAGTGTTAACCCTCAACGAAAGCGACATAGACTGGTTAGCTAAAGTTGCAGAAATCGAATATATTGAAAAACCGAAGCGGCTCTTTTTTGCCATACAACAGGCAAGAGCCGCTTCTTGCATTGAACAGGTACAATATGGGAGATTTGATTTAAGCGGAAAAAATTGTATTGTATGCATTATTGACTCTGGAATTGACTATGAGCACGCGGATTTTCGGAATGAAGATGGGAGTACAAGAATTTTAAATTTATGGGACCAGACAGTAAGCGGTAATCCGCCACAAGGTTACATTATAGGTACGGAATATAGCCGGGAAGAGATTGATGCAGCGTTACAGTCAGGAAATAATGCAGCGCGTATCGTACGGAGCAGGGATTTAAGCGGACATGGAACAGCAGTGGCGGGGATTGCTGCGGGAAATGGAAGAGCGAGTAACGGAAGATATAGAGGGGTGGCACCAGAGAGTGACTTAATTGTGGTAAAGCTTGGAAATCCAAGAGAAGAATCTTTTCCCAGAACAACAGAATTAATACAGGCCTTAGATTATAGCATTCGTAAATCTCTGGAATGGAAGAAGCCGATTGCGATTAATTTAAGCTTTGGAAACACTTATGGTTCTCATGATGGGATATCTTTGATAGAAACCTATATTGATGGAATTGCCAACATAGGCCGCAATTGTATCTGCATCGGTACAGGAAATGAAGGGACTTCCGGAGGACATACAGGGGGAGTACTAGAAAACGGCAGAGAAACAATTGTGGAGCTTTCCGTGGCTCCGTACGAAACCGCTTTCAGCGTTCAAATCTGGAAATCATATGTGGATTTAGTAAATATTAGTATAGAAAGTCCAGAGGGAACAAGGATTGGCCCTATTCAAAAGGTACTGGGGGCACAAAGATTTTCTATTGAGGACACAGAGATTTTATTATATTATGGAGAACCTGCACCTTATAGCACCAATCAGGAAATTTATATAGATTTTCTTCCGAAGGATTCCTATGTTACCTCGGGAATCTGGAGGATTATTCTGACACCGGAAGCGATAGTAAGTGGAAGCTATAATATGTGGCTTCCAAGTGAAGGCGCACTAAATCGGGGTACCAGATTCCTGTTACCGACCCCCGAGTTATCTTTAACGATACCGTCTACCGCCAGAAGAGCAATTGCAGTAGGAGCCTATAATTCTTATTTAAACAGTTATGCAGAATTTTCGGGACGAGGCTATGTATATGGGAATATCAATATGAAACCAAATCTGGTAGCACCGGGAGTAAATATTACATGTCCCTCACCGGGTGGCGGTTATGTGGTAAGAACAGGCACTTCTATGGCAACCCCGTTTGTGACAGGGAGTAGTGCACTTATGATGGAATGGGGGGAGGGAGTTATAATAAGGTCACATTGGTAAAATGAGAAATAATAATCATTTACCAGTATTGCTTTTAGTTAAAATATATGATACAGTTCATATGGTTAGTTGATACTAACTGTGAATAAATCATGTAAAACCCTTTCATGTCGTAATTGCTGAGTATGACAATAGATATCTTGCAGGAAGGACACAGCCTGCAGGATATCTTACTAGGGATAGCATATCGAAAAGGAGATATAGGCAGATGAATTATTTAGAGATTGAAAAAGTAATCGGAAGAGAAATTTTAGATTCAAGAGGAAATCCGACAGTTGAGGCAGAAGTGACATTAGTAGATGGTACTGTGGCAAGAGGTACAGCACCTAGCGGGGCTTCCACAGGTGAATTTGAAGCGTTAGAGTTAAGAGATGGAGATAAAAAAAGATATCTTGGAAAAGGTGTTTCGAAAGCAGTTGAAAATATCAATACAGTGATTGCCGATGCAATCCTCGGTATGGATGCAAGCGATATTTATGCAGTGGATAAAGCTATGATTACTGCTGATGGAACGAAGGATAAATCAAAGCTTGGTGCAAATGCAATCTTGGCAGTTTCTATTGCATGTGCAAGAGCAGCAGCACAGGCTTTAAATATTCCGTTATATCGTTTCCTGGGTGGAATTTCAGGAAACAGACTTCCTGTTCCAATGATGAATATTTTAAATGGTGGTGCTCATGCAGCGAATACGGTAGATGTACAGGAATTTATGATTATGCCGGTTGGAGCTGAAAGCTTTAAGGAAGCACTTCGTTGGTGTGCAGAAGTATTCCATGCGTTAGCAGCATTGTTAAAATCAAAAGGACTTGCAACATCGGTAGGTGACGAAGGTGGTTTCGCTCCAGACCTTGCAAGCGATGAAGAAGCTATTATGTACATTTTAGAAGCAATCAAAAATGCCGGATATGAACCGGGAAAAGATTTTATGATTGCAATGGATGCTGCATCTAGCGAATGGAAAGGTTCTGCGAAGGGTGAATATGTACTTCCGAAAGCAGGTACAAAATTCACTTCAGAAGGTCTGATTGAGCATTGGAAACAGCTTGTGGAAAAATATCCAATTATTTCAATCGAAGATGCCTTAGATGAAGAGGACTGGGAAGGCTGGCAGAAGCTTACTCAGGAACTTGGAGATAAGGTTCAGCTTGTAGGTGATGATTTGTTTGTTACAAATACAGAACGTTTGAGCAAAGGAATCGAAATGAATTGTGGTAACTGTATTCTTATTAAATTGAATCAGATTGGTTCCGTTTCCGAAACCTTAGAAGCAATTAAGATGGCACATAAGGCAGGATACACAGCAGTATCATCTCACCGTTCCGGAGAAACAGAAGATACTACAATCGCAGATTTGGCAGTTGCATTGAATACATGTCAGATTAAGACGGGAGCACCTAGCCGTTCAGAACGTGTAGCGAAATATAATCAGTTACTTCGCATCGAAGAAGAACTTGGAGAAAGCGCAGTATATCCTGGAATGGCTGCATTCAATGTAAAAAGCAGATAAGAAAAATAGTAAAAATAACAAATAGTAAAAAATAGTAAAGAACAGCAAAAAGCCGGCATAATGTCCGGCTTTTTTGTGTTATAAAGCATAGGACAATCAGTTGTTGGAATAAGATAAAAAGAATTTATGAAAAGGAAGTTCTATGCAATGGAAGATGAAAAAAAAATATGGGATATAGAGCAGATAGAAAGAGAGAAAGCAGAAAAAGAAAAATTGCAGAACACGCTTAAAGGTATTACAGAAGATGAATTTACCCATATAAATGAGGGGTATCTGGTAAGAGTACATTTTGCACAAGAGGATTATTCTGCAACAGATGCACTGAAACATTACCTGCAACATGTAATGCAGGCAAAGTATGAAAATGATATATAACATTATATAACATATATATGAATGATAACATTATGGAAATAAGGAGATAGAAAGGTGAGCAAAACAAAGAGTTATATGGCTGCCCTTTATCTGCGGCTTTCTAGAGATGATGCGGACATTGATGGAAGAAATAAAACAGAAAGTAATAGTATAAGTAGCCAACGTGAACTATTAAAAGGGTATGTAAAGAGTCGGGAAGATATAAAAATTTATGATGTTTATATTGATGACGGTTATTCAGGAGCGGATTTTCATCGACCGGAATTTGCAAGAATGATGGAAGATATTTGCACCCAAAAAGTGAATTGCGTCATTGTAAAAGACTTGTCAAGATTTGGACGTGACTATATTGAAGCCGGGCGATTTATTCAGAAAATCTTCCCGGCTTTTCAAGTACGTTTTATTGCAATTACAGATGGGTATGACAGCATAGCAGCAGACAAAACAGAGCAGTCTTTTGTTTTACCGATAAAAAACTTTGTAAATGACAGTTATTGTAGAGATATTAGCGTGAAAGTAAAGGCGCAGCAGAAAGTAAAACGTCTAGAAGGCAAGTGCATATCGGCATTTACAGTATACGGATATTTAAAAAATCCAAAGAATAAGAATCAACTGATGGTAGACGATTATGCAGCAGATGTTGTAAAACAGATATTTTCTTGGAAAATAGAAGGAATGAGTTTTGGTGCGATTGCAAACAAGCTTAACAATTTTGGGATTTTATCGCCTATGGAATATAAAAAATTTTTAGGAATGAAGTTTGCCACAGGATTTGCAGGTACCAAAACAGCAGGCTGGAGCGCAGTTTCCGTAAAACGTATTTTGACCAACAGAGTATATATTGGCTATATGGAGCAGGGAAAACAGGAAAAAATAAGCTATAAGATAAACAAAAGAATTGTAAAACCGGAAGAAGAATGGATTCGGATTAAGGATATGCATGAGCCTGTTATTTCGAAAGCAGACTTTTATTTGGTTCAAAATTTGCTGCAGTTTGATGGGAGGGTGTCTGACGGCACAGAAACAGCGCATTTTTTCAGTGGTATTCTTATTTGTGGAGACTGCCGGGCACCCATGATGAAACGTGTCAATACATATAAAGGAAAGAAAACAGTATTTTATATTTGCCAGACGAAACATAAGTCGCAGGAATGCAGCCGTCATAGTGTGCGTGAAGATATATTAAAGAATATTTTGTTAAAGGAAATAAAATTGTGGCTTGGGTTTCTGGCGTCAGATGCAAACCTTGCAGATGTATGGAATCAAATACATACAAATACAGAAAGAATAGAGAAATATTACGAACATATTTCCGGCTTAAAAAAAGAATATAATAAGTATTGTGAGCTAAAAAAAGTAGTGTTGTCTGATTGGAAAGAGGGACTCATAGAGGAAGAAGAACAAAAAGAGCTTTATTGCTGGTATACAAAAAAGTGTAAAGAGTATGAACTTGCAATAAACAAGCAGGAAAAGCTTGTAAAAACGATAGAAAAAAGTGCAGCGAGGATAGAGAAAAAGCTGGCTGGATATAAGGAAACAAAGGGGTTAGAGGAGCTTAGCAGAGAATTGCTTGTTAGAATGGTTGATAAAATTTATGTATACGAAGACAAAAAACTTGATATTTTTTTTCGATTTTCAAAGGTAGTGGAAAAATCCAATATCATGGCTGATATAGTGAAAAAGGAAAATTTGAAATAGGGGATAGATTAGTGGCAAGAACAGCAAAACGATATCAGAATGCTTGTGGGAAAGAAAAGGCGAATGAAACGACAAGATTTTTTGTGGGAATTTACAGTCGGGTATCTGTGGTACATAATGATGATAAGTCGGAAACAATCGAAAATCAGATTGACATAGTCACCCAATTTGTTCAGCGTTTGAATACAACAGCAGATAAAGAAGAGTTTATCATACAAGGTATCTATATAGACAGAGGGATTTCCGGTACGTCTTTTAAGCGGGAAGGTTTTCAACGATTGCTGCAGGATGTAAGGGAACGAAAAATAAATTGCATTATGGTAAAGGATTTGTCGCGTCTGGGTAGGGATTATCTCGAAACGGGGAATTTGATTGAAAAAATTTTTCCTTTTTTAGAGTGTAGATTTATTGCAGTTACGGATCAGTTTGATTCTATGGCAGTGAATGTCAATGAAAGTAAATTTACAATGAATATAAAAAATCTTATCAATGATATGTATGCAAAAGATATTTCGAAAAGAGTGGTCATGGCAAGAAAAATGTCTGCCCAAAAAGGCTCTTACGTTGGAAGCTTTGCTCCGTATGGATATTATGTGGTTAACATGGAGGGGATTCGGAAGCTGAAGATAAATGAGGAATGTGCCCAAATTGTGCGGTGGATATATCTTTTGTATGCACAGGGGGCAGCTTTTTGGGAGATTATCGATTATTTGTACTCAAAAAAAGTACATACCATAAATGATTATAAAAAATACGGGCATGTATATTGTAACGAAAACGAGAGTCTTCAACAATGGAATGCAAGTACAATTTTTTCCATATTGCACAATACAAACTATTTAGGAAATTTACAACAATGCGGCTTAAAAGCAAGGCAGCACCAAGACGAAAAGGAAGAGATTATAGTTAACGGTACACATCAGGCGATTATCAGTAGCGAACTGGCAGAAAAAGTACAAAGAAGATGGAAAGATAACAAGGCAGGGAGGAGAAAGCAGCATAAGGGCAGTAATACAGAAGATGATGCAAAAGAGGTCATATATAAATCTTCAAATGGGGGAGAAATATGAGAAAAGTGGCGGGATATTATCGTCTTTCCATAGAAGATGATGATGTAATAGATGAAAGTAATAGTATTAAAAACCAACGTCAATTGATTAAGAGATATCTTTCAGAGGAAACAGAATTAAGTCAATATGAGTTTTGCGAGTTTTGCGATGATGGATATTCTGGAAGCACAATGAACAGACCGGGAATGCAGAAAATGCTGGAAGGTATAAAGAACGGGGAAATTCACGCAGTCATAGTAAAAGATATATCCAGATTTTCCAGAGATTACATTGAACTAGGAACCTATATGGAACAAATTTTTCCGTTTATGGGAATACGTTTTATTGCCGTTATGGAGCATTACGACAGCAAATATAACATTGTCAGCACTATGGGGCTCGACATGGCATTTAGAGGTTTGCTGGCAGATTTTTATGGTAAAGATGTATCTGATAAAGTCAAAAGTTCGTTGGAAATAAAACGAATGCAAGGTGATTACGCTACAGGCCTTACACCATTTGGATATAAAAAGAGTGAAGAGAGTGAAGATAAGAAGGAACAATTGATGGTGGTTTCAGAGGAGGCAGAAGTTATCAGATATATCTTTGAGTTAGCAGCTTTAGGAAATAATCTGACCCAGATTTGTAAAAAGCTGAATGATGAAGGGATTATGACACCCGCAGAATATAAGAGGGCACGAAAAAAACAAAAGCACGAGGTAACACATCAGGCAATGAAATTCTGGCAGGCAGGGATGGTGAGAACCATTTTAACAAATGAGAATTATATTGGCAATATGGTTTATGGGAAAACAGAACGTATACCGGGAGGTTACGGCAAGAGGGTGAGTAAGCCGAAAGAAGAATGGAAAGTCTGGGAACATCATCATGAAGCAATCATTGACAATGACACTTTTAAGTTAGTTCAAGCTAAGTATAATAAAAGAAAAGCGGGGAATAGAAAATATATAGACTATCCGTTAAAAGGAAAACTGTTTTGCAGCTATTGCAGATGCACCTTGAAAGTAGTAAAACACGCAGGGGAAAAGCTGTTTTTTTATTGCCCTAATAAAAAAATATGTAGTAAAGCAGGGTGCATGGCAGAAACCTTGAGCAATGAGATACTAGAGAAAATGGTGATAAGCGAAATTAAGAAACAGCTTATGTTTCAGGCAGACTATCCTGCTGCTTTAAAGGAGCTTCACTCTATATTGCAAAAACGAATCAAAGAGGAGAAGAAAGGATTGGCATGCATGCAGGAAAAGATAAGCAAATTAAATACACAAAGGGCATTGCTCTTTCAAAATTATCACGAGAATAGACTGAATAAGGAGCAATGGAAAGAAAACCAAGCTAAGATGCTTCAAAATCTTCATGAGATGCAAAGGGAAGAGGAAAACAAGAAAAAAGAAATAGAGCAATACACAAAACGGCTCTATAGTTCTCAAAAAGACTGGAATTGTTTCTTTACTTATTGTGGTATGGATATTTTAACAAAAGAAGTGATAGAAAGCTTTGTAGATTACATTGAAATAGGTAAAAATAGAAATATCGATGTTTACCTGATGTTTCATGGGTAAGGAAGCAGCAATAAAAATGATAGCAGCTATGTGACACCAGAGGGGATAGTGAAAAATAATGATTTGTTTTTATATGCTGAGAAAGTGAAAGCATACTTAGAAAGGGGAGCCAGACCACTTCCGGGAATTACGAAATATCCCAATGAATTGGTAGGCTGGGGAGCTTTATGTTTAGAGGAAAGTTTTCCGATTTGAGGAAAAGTCAGGTTGACATTTATTTGTAATAGTGATATAAATACTTATAGATAAACAGAAAGTTAAATGCTATGAACAGAAACAGGTTGTTTAGAGTGATTGCATAACAGAGAGTCATCGGTTGGTGTGAGATGATATGTGATTCTAAATGATATCCTCTGCGAGCAGTGCACTGAAAATTTCCTATGTAACGGCAGAAAGAGGAAATGTATAGGTGTCACCGGTATTCTACCGTTATTTAGGAGCTTATTTAGGGTAGTATATTTGCCAAAGATAGGACAGAGTGGTCGTGTGGACACGACAAATAAAGTGGTAACGCGGAAGATTCAGGCTTTCGTCTTTAGATGCACAAGAGTGTGTTTGAAGGCGGAAGCCTTTATTATTGTATCAGACTTTCTGTCTATATGGAAGCATATATTGTTTATATGCAAAAGTAATGCAATTTTAAGAAAGGAGAAGTCTGAACAACAGACGGTGAAACAAAATGAATGGATTAGTAATTATTTTAATTGGAATTCTTGCATTGGGAGCAGGTTATATCTTTTATGGCCGATGGCTTGCAAAGAAGTGGGGGATTGATGCACAAGCAAAGACTCCTGCTTATACACATGAAGATGGGCAGGACTATGTCCCTTCTTCAAAATTTACTGTTTTCTCACACCAATTCTCTTCTATCGCAGGGGCAGGTCCTGTAACAGGTCCGATTCTTGCCTCCGTTTTTGGTTGGGTACCTGTGTTACTCTGGCTGATTATTGGTGGTTTATTTTTTGGTGCAGTACAAGACTTTGGTGCTTTATATGCTTCAGTAAAGAATGAAGGCAAATCAATGGGAATGATCATTGAAAAATACATAGGAAAAGCAGGGAGAAAGCTTTTTATGCTGTTTTGCTGGTTGTTTACTCTTTTAGTCATAGCTGCCTTTACCGATATGGTAGCAGGAACCTTTGTTGGTATAGGAGTCGAAAGTGAAGCCACTGCCTATGCAAATTCTGCGGCGGCCTCCATTTCCATGTTGTTTATTGTGGTAGCAGTAATTTTTGGAGTGATTCAAAAATATGCAGGAAAAATGAATGAAATTGTAAAGGCAGTCATTGCCATTGTATTATTAATTGCAATGTTTGCAATTGGTATGAAATTTCCAATCTATGTGACAAAGAATGCCTGGATTTATATTATTATGGCATATCTCTTTCTTGCATCTGTACTGCCAATGTGGCTTTTAATGCAGCCTAGAGATTATATGACAACTTTCATGCTGTTAGGTATGATTACCGGTGCAGTTGTGGGCGTAATAGTAGCACATCCGCAGATGCAGTTGAATGCATTTAATGGTTTTTGGGTAAACGGAAGCGGTATGTTCCCAACGTTGTTTGTAACAATCGCTTGCGGTGCAGTGTCTGGATTTCATAGTTTAGTATCTTCCGGAACCTCATCAAAAACAGTAAGTAATGAAAAACACATGACAATGATAGGGTATGGTGCTATGGTAGTGGAATCATTACTTGGCATTGTTGCGTTGGTAGTGGTTGGTGCTGTTGCGGTAAACGGAACAAAACCGGAGGGAACACCATTTGCAATTTTCTCAGCAGGGGTTGCAGGCTTCTTGGAAAAGTTAGGAGTTCCTGTTTCGGTTGCCACCGTATTTATGACCATGTGTGTATCTGCACTTGCATTAACCTCTTTAGATTCGGTAGCAAGAATTGGCCGTATGTCTTTCCAGGAGTTATTTTATGGAGATACTACAGATACGAAAAAGATGTCACCGTTACAGCGTGTATTGACAAATAAATATTTTGCCACAGTAATCACATTATTTTTTGGATATTTATTGACTTTAGGTGGTTACAATAATGTGTGGCCATTATTTGGTTCTGCAAATCAGCTTTTGGCAGCACTGGTATTGATTGCACTTGCTGTTTTCTTGAAAACTACGGGAAGAACCGGCTGGACCTTGTATGTTCCTATGTTTATGATGCTGATAGTTACCTTTACGGCATTAGTTCAAAAAATGCTTGCTTTGATTACAAATGTGATGAGTGGAAATGCAACATTTTTAGTAGATGGATTGCAGTTGATTGTAGCAGTACTATTAATGATTCTGGGTGTGCTGGTTGCTTTCAGTTGTCTGAAAAAATTGTTTATCACAAAAAAAGAAGAAAATTAATCTGGCTATGCAAAAAATGGTATAAAAGGCGAAAAGTGTGAAAAAGGCTTGTGAAATTGTCGAAAAAAAGATATAATTTTATATAATTCAAATTAGCAGCGGGGATATTACATAAGTGAAATGAAATGGGGGAGTTTCATGAGGGCAAAAGCAAAAAAGATAATTATGACAATGAGGGAATCCTTTTTCTTTATTTTCCTTCATAATGGCTTTATTTTCCTGATACCATTAATTCTTACCGGAGCAACTGCATGTGCATTAATGAATCTGCCCTTCGCGGGATATCAGGAGGCATTGAGCAGCGGAAAACTCAGTGTGTTTTATGAAATTTTGGACATGATTTACGAGGCAACCTATGGTTGCTTTTCTGTGGCATTAACCGTAGCATTGAGTGCAGGCTATGCCCTTGAAAGAGATGTAAAGGCAGAAAAGCTTGCGTTATACGTGATTGCATCGTTAGCTTCTTTTGGAACACAGCTTCGGATAGGAACCGACAGCTTCAGTGTGGATTTGCTTGGGGTAAAAGGCTGTTTTTCGGCTGTTTTTGTAACGGTAATTACATGTTATGTATATGACTACTTAAGCAATAAAAAGGAATGGGGGCTGATGAATTATACGATGGGAATGGATCCGGCATGTGCAAGAGCAATTGCAGCGATATATCCAATCTTCCTTATTGCCGGAGCATTTGCCATAGTAAATGAGATGCTGTATTTAGCTGTCGGAGTAAGTAATATACAGGGCTTAGTTTATAAGGTGTTATTTCTCCTGTTTGATCAGATTCATTCCGAATTTTTATTGGGACTTCTTTATACTTTTATGCTGCATTTTTTGTGGTTTATCGGATTTCATGGAAGTCATATGATGGAAGTAGTAGTATCTTCCTATTTTGCACAAGTAGGACAAGACGTCATATTTAGTAAAAGCTTTTTTGATGTATTCGTAGTAATGGGCGGATGTGGAACTACCATTTGCGTGTTACTGGTGAGTCTGATCTTTTACAGGAAAAAACGTTTGGGAAATATGGCAAAGCTTTCAGTGTTTACAGTCGCTTTTAATACAAATGAAATGTTGAATTTCGGCATTCCGATTATGTTGAATCCTGTGTTAATGTTTCCTTTCTTAGTGACACCGTTAATGGCGTATGTGGTTTCCTATGCAGCGGTCTATTTAGGAATTGTTCCACCGGTTACCCGGACGGTAACATGGACAACACCGATATTGTTTAGTGGTTATATTGCAACAGGTTCCATTAGGGGCAGTTTATTACAATTAGGTACGGTAGTGCTGGGCATGTGTATTTATTATCCCTTCTTAAAAGCAAATGAAAAAGTACAGGAACTGCATGTAAAGAATCAGATAGAAAAACTGATTTTTGAATTAAAAAAAGCCGAGGAGGAGAATGAATCACCGGATTTCTTAAACATGACAAACAGTTATGGTATGGTGGCAAAGATGCTCTTACGGGATTTGAAAATAGCAATTAAAAGGAATGAGATTTTCATGCTGTATCAGCCACAGGTAGACAGCAAGGGAAAATGTCTTGGTGCAGAAGCCCTGATTCGCTGGAATCACCCGGATTATGGATTTATCTATCCGCCCCTTATTATATATCTGGCAAAAGAAGGAAAGATACTTCCAAGCTTGGAACGGAGAATTTTTGATATGGCGTCTGGGGCAATTAAGGAGATTCAGGACAATTACAGCGGGGATTTCAAAATCTCTGTAAATATTACCGCAAAATCTCTGGCATGGGACATTGAAACATATATGGAACAATGTATTGAGAGATATGAGATTCCGGCTGATAAAATGTGGATTGAAATGACAGAGCAGGATATGCTGTTGAATACAGATAATGTTGTGAAAAAGCTGGAGTATTTAAAGAAGGTTGGTCACACGCTTTTGATTGATGATTTTGGCATGGGTCATACATCAATTGTATATTTACAGTCAAATTATTTTGATGTTGTCAAACTCGATGGCTCGTTAGTGAAGAATATATTAAGTAACGCTACGGATCAGAAAATTGTGGCGTCTGTAGTAGAACTGGGTGAAAAATTAGGAGTAAAGGTTCTGGCAGAGTATGTGGAAACAAAAGAACAGCGTGATAAACTAAAGGAACTGGGCTGCTTGTGGTATCAGGGATATCTGTATAGCAAGCCGATTCCGTTAGAGGAATTTATTAGCTGGATGAAAGAATGTAATAGCAGAATACAAAATTAAATTTTTTTTTGATATAGAATAAAACTACTTGAAAAATCCTACATTATATATTAAAATTCAAATGAGTGGACGACGGTGTCGAAAAAGGTACAGGAAAGAAAGTCCTGTACCTTTTTGTGTAATAACAAGCCAGGCCGTGATAATTTATGGAAGAAGTACCATGATGAATGAATGTTCACAATTAAACGATAAGGAGGATGACAAATGTCATACGTAGATGAGATTATTGAACAGGTAGTTCGTAAAAATCCTAGCGAACCGGAATTCCATCAGGCTGTAAAGGAAGTATTAGAATCTTTAAGAGCAGTAGTGGAAGAAAACGAAGAAAAATTCAGAAAGGACGCTTTACTGGAAAGACTTGTAGAGCCTGAAAGACAGATTAAGTTCAGAGTACCTTGGGTGGATGACAAGGGACAGGTTCAGGTAAATACCGGATACAGAGTACAGTTTAACAGTGCGATTGGACCATATAAGGGTGGTTTAAGATTACATCCATCTGTAAATCTTGGAATTATTAAATTCTTAGGTTTTGAACAGATTTTCAAAAATTCTTTAACAGGACTTCCAATTGGTGGTGGTAAAGGTGGTTCTGATTTCGATCCTAAGGGAAAATCAGATAGAGAAATCATGGCATTCTGCCAAAGCTTCATGACGGAATTATGTAAATATATAGGAGCAGACACAGACGTTCCTGCTGGTGATATCGGTACAGGCGCAAGAGAAATCGGTTATATGTTTGGTCAGTACAAGAGAATCAAAGGTGTATACGAAGGTGTTTTAACAGGTAAGGGATTATCTTACGGTGGTTCTTTAGCAAGAACAGAAGCAACAGGTTATGGTTTATTATACTTAACAACAGAAATGTTAAAGTGCAATGGACATGATATTAAGGGCAAGACGGTATGTGTATCTGGTTCCGGTAACGTTGCTATCTACGCTACACAGAAGGCACAGCAGTTAGGTGCTAAGGTTGTTACAGTATCTGATTCTACAGGCTGGGTATATGATCCGGAAGGAATTGATGTAGCCTTACTTAAGGAAGTAAAAGAAGTTAAGCGTGCCCGTTTAACAGAATATGCAGCAGCAAGACCAAGTGCACAGTATCATGAAGGTCGTGGAGTATGGACAATCAAATGTGATATCGCATTACCATGTGCTACTCAGAACGAATTATTATTAGAAGATGCAAAAGCATTGGTTGCAAACGGATGTATCGCAGTTGCAGAAGGTGCTAACATGCCTACAACATTAGAAGCTACAGAGTACTTACAGGCAAACAAAGTATTATTTGCTCCTGGTAAGGCTGCTAACGCTGGTGGTGTTGCAACATCTGCACTTGAAATGTCACAGAACAGCGAAAGATTAAGCTGGACATTTGAAGAAGTAGACGCTAAGTTACAGAATATTATGGTTAATATTTTCCATAACTTAGATGATGCTGCAAAACGTTACAATGCAGAAGGAAATTATGTAGTTGGTGCTAACATCGCAGGCTTTGAAAAGGTTGTTGATGCTATGACAGCTCAGGGAATTGTTTAATAACAAAATTCTAACATAATAAATAATAGGAATAAGTCCTGTAAACTTCGTGTTTATGGGGCTTTTCTTTTTATGCATTGAATTGACAAAAGAATTGTCAGAATATTCATAAATAGAAGATAATTTACGTTATTTTGAGGTCATTATATACACGTGGTCTACACTCTGTATTTGCCGTTTGGGATGAATTAATGTGTTTTTCATCCGCTTGATTTAGTAAGATTTTGGCTGAATATGAGTGTAATGTTGAATGTGTTTCAGCATTATAAGTGTATCCAGCGTTGCTTTTAAATTTTGTTCACTTCCGTAAGAAGTTCTTCTAAAGTCTTATGTGTGTATACGCTTTTGGTGGTGCCATTCCTCATGCTATGTACCATAATCAATTTGATACATACATTATTTGCTCCGGCACTGTCCATAAGAGAAGCAAAGGTATGTCTGCCATCATGGGGGAGGTGTTTTATTTTCAGTTTTCCCATGCAGGTATTAAAATTGCCATTCATATAAGTATCGTAGGTGTAGTGATTACCAAACTTGTTATTGATAAGGTATTTCTTGTTTGAATCATAGCGGTTTTGGATAAGTGGAATAATTTTATCATTCAGTGGGATAATACGGTCTTTTCCGGCATCAGTTTTAATACCGCCTATCATATACTTTTCTTCCATATGTACATTTTTTATTAGGATTTAAAAAAGCTCCGTTGGTCGCAAACCTGTATAAATCATAATCAGGATGCTATCTACATTGTTGATTTCATATAGTTTTGACCAAAGTGTTTTGATTTCTTCATCGGAATACCTGTCATATTTCATATGTTCCAGAACAACGACACCATTTTCTTTGGCACTCAATAATGTTTTGAAGTGATTTTTGAACTTAAAATTGGATTAGCCAATGGGAATGGAAGCCTATCTTGTTATAAGGGGTGAGTGTATGGGAAAATGATGATACTGACATTTGAAGATAGTGAGGAGGAAATACTGAACCGCATAATATCTTATGCCGGTACAGGAACCAGGGCATTTCGAGTGACTGAAATTGTAAAAACAAATTTAAACTTTAATGGACTGGAGATAGATATTACAAATCGCCTGGTAAGAAAGCAAAGTCAGGAAATAGATTTGACTTTTATAGAGTTTGAAGTTCTCTATCTGTTAGCCAACAGTCCCGGAAGGGTATTCAATAAAGAGCAGATATACGATGCAGTTTGGAAAGGACCCTATTCTGGCGATTATAATATTGTTATGAGCCATATTCACAACATACGGGAAAAGATAGAGGATAATCCAAGCAAACCAATTTATATACACACGGTTTGGAGAGTGGGATATAAATTTAATGGCAAGCAAAAATGAGTAGGTATTGTGGAGTGTTTGTAATATGTGCTTTTTATATGGTTGTTAATGTGAAATATCGCTTTATGACGAAAGATAATGGTCACATTACGAGGGCGGTTACACAACATTTTAGTTGATAAGCTGTAAAATTTTACGTTGAATTTTACAGCTTGTTTTTGTATAATATATATGTAAGATGAGGAAACTATATCAAAGAAAGGAAGCTGATTTTATGCCAAATATATTACCTGTATCAGATTTAAGAAATTATAATGAAGTATTGAAAAATTGTGTGATTGGAGAACCGGTATTTTTAACCAAGAACGGAAGAGGTAAGTTTGTGGTTATGGATATTGAAGATTACGAACGTGAAAAGGCAGAGAAGAAGCTGCTTATGAAGCTACGGGAGGCAGAAGAAGCGGTTAAGGATGAAAGTGCTTGGATGAGTCTTGATGAACTGAAAGCATCTGTTGGGGTATAGCCTATGATGAAATTACGGATAACTCCTTTAGTTGCAGAGGATTTAAAGAACATTAAAGAGTATATTGCTGAAGATAACGAAGAAATGGCAGTAAAAACCATTCAAGAGATATATGCTCGAATCAAGAATATACAACAATTTCCGTACATGGGAGTTGACCTTTCTAAAAGAGTTAGCTTTCGGACAGATTATAAGTATGTGATTTTTGGAAATTATGTAGTGCTGTATAGGATCGGAGACGAATATGTGGAGATTTACCGGGTGGTGAATCGGTATCAGGATATTACGCAGATATTTTGATAATAAATATCGATAGGAGAGGATGAAATGGACATAAAGAATACAAATTTGTATAATGAACTTGTAAAGCGTAAAAGTGGATATATTAATAATATTAATAAAGTATATGCATTGGCTGAAGAATTTCTGCCTAAGATAAACAGAGTTTTTTTCAATTATACAGGACATGGGATTGAACACTCTCTTAATGTAATCCAATATATGTTTGATTTAATTAATGATATCAATATGTTAAGTGATTTGGAGATAACGTGCTTAATATATAGTGCGTTATTACATGATGTTGGAATGGTTGTAAATGAAAAAGAAATTAAAGAAATTAGAGAGGATAAGTTATTATGTAATGGAAGGAAATATTCAGCAATACATGAAAACATTCAAGATGATTTAGAATGTATTCAAGAGTGTGTACGACCTATACATGGTATACGTTCGTATTATTTTATTATGGAGAATATGAATGTAGAATTATTTTTGGTTCCGGGATATACAGTGTGTTCCTTTCAAGAGGAAGTGGCAGAGATATGTCAGGCTCATACGATGGAATTGGAATATACTGTGAAACGATTAAAAAATAAAGATATAAAGGGCGAAAACAGGCTGAATGCTCAATATGTGGCAATGCTATTGAGAATTGCGGATTATCTAGATATTGATGAAAAAAGAGCTCCTGTGGAGGTGTATAAATTCATTAGTCCCTTTGGATATGGCGATGAAGAGTGGAAACAACATTACATTATATCTAATAAAAATAAAATTGAAAGTAGTGCGGAAAATAGGAAAAAAGTAGTATTATATGGTCAGTGCAAAAATCCTAAGATACATAATAAATTTTTGAGATATTTAGATAATGTTACAAGAGAAATTAGGTGGTGGATATCATATTCAAGAAGTACATTTGAATATGTATACTGGCTTTTACTAGATGAAACCATTGAAAATAGAATTGAAACAGTAGGTTTTGAGGTTTCAGATTTAAAACTTAATGTAGATTATAATGCAATAGTCAAGTTGCTTATGGGCGAAAATGTTTATGGAAATAAAAAATATGGGTTAAGAGAATTGATACAGAATTCTCTTGATGCTTGTAAGGTGATGAAAGAATATGCACCTCAGTTGGAATGCTATAAATATGACAAATATGTGCCCAAAATTCAAATAATTCTGGATTATAGTAATAATCAATTGCGGATTAGAGATAATGGTATCGGCATGAGCGAAGAAGTTTTAAAGAAATATTTTCTTAACATTGGAAGATCCTATTATAAATCGAATGATTACATGTATCAGGGAAATAAATATAATCCAATTGGGAATTTTGGAATTGGCTTTTTGGCGTGTTTTATGCTTTCAAAAGAAGTTATTGTAGAAACCAAGAGTTTTAAAGAAGAGAAGGGATATGCACTAGTACTATATGCAGATAGTGAATATATTTGTAAAAAAGATAGTGATAGTTTTAGAAATACTTTTGGTACAATGATTTCTTTAAATTTAGATAGTGCATTGGCAGTTTTGGATAATGATGTAAATAGAATGATTTCCTTTTTGAAAGGTACATTTTTAGATCCAGATATCGATATATATGTTGAAGAGATAAAAAGCGGAGAAGCAAAGGTAGGTCGTGCTATCAGATTATTGCGATATGAAGAAATAACTGAGGGGAAATGTATCTTGGATAAATACTTTGATGATATTTCGTATGCGGTACAAATCGAAGGTATGCCTGAACCTAAAAAATTTTTCTCGGAATTAGAATTAAGTAGGTTTGTAGAAATGTCTAGAGTATGTAGATATAATGAGAGTACTAAAGTTTTAGAACTGCTTGATATGGAATATAAGGAATTTAAGAAGTATCTACATAATGGTGACTTGATGCTCATTAAAATCAGTGGAGTAAAAAATGAGTATAGTGATGAATATCATAAATTGAAAGAGTTATGTGAAAGTGATATATTTTTGCTTTGCGAACAAAGGAAATGGCAAGAGGAAATTGTGTTTCCTATAAGTTATCGAGATGAATTTGTCCACTTATTTGATGGAGGATGGTGTGGAAATGAAACAATAAGATGGAAAAATCTTTTTGGAAAGTATGAAAATATAGATGTTACATGGGTTAGAGATAACCTTATTGCTATCATAGAACAATGTGATTTTATAGAAGATTTATCTGGAGTTTCCGTAGAAATAGGAGTTGTTTCATTGTTGGAAATTGGACAAGATAGATATCTTGAACTTAAACATTCGATGAATGGTGTTACTAATGGCAATGATAGGTCTGCTACATTTTGGAAAGGAATTCAACTAGAGAAAGCAAGAATGCGGATTGATGTTGATATAGCAGGAGTATATTTAGGAGAATACTATTTAAATATAAACAATAAAAGGATAATTCCTAATATTTCGAGAGATGATTTGGGGGTTGAGGATGAAAACGAGATAAAAAGAAAAATGAAATTTGCTGTTTATAGGCATATAGTAGAGAGTGTAAAGAACAGAGAAGTTGCAGATGCGATAGAAAGACATGCAAAGAAAATAGACGAATCAGAGAAATAAATTGTGTTTGGTAAATTTGTTGTAAAGTTCTCTGTTTTCATTGAGAAACCAGAGGATTTGCAATTAGGAATAGATTAATTCATTTAAAACAATCTCTTCCACAGCATTGTGAATATTATTCATCTCACAAACCCATGCCATTTGGTCACGAGCTTTGAGCGTTCCATCAATATGCAGTTGCGTTTGCATTTGAGAAACAAGAAAATCCATACGAGCATTAGCTGCATCATCGATTTGATTCAAATGTTCAGTAAGTTCTCCGTGAAGTAGTAGAGCAGTATAATAACCATTATGATGCCTTGAAGAAATTGTTTCCGGAGTAGACCGTATTTTTTATAATGAGATTCGGTGGTATTATATTTAAGAGCAGGATAATACCGCTCATCAGAACCCAAAATATAGTTAAATCCATTTTCATTAATAACAGTATTCATAATTTGCAGTCCTTTATAAAATAGGTGTTGTTTGAAATTGTCCGACAATAACTCTATACATGTGATATACAAACGACCTCAAAATCCCAGTAAATATGCGCTTGCCTTAGAAACTGCTATGACAGCTCAGGGAATTGTTTAATAACAAAATTCTAACATAATAAATAATAGGAATAAGTCCTGTAAACTTCGTGTTTATGGGGCTTTTCTTTTTATGTTGACAGGATAAAAGAATGGTCGGAGAGCTGGCATTTTTGATTTCAATGCGAGAGGCAGGGCGGACGAATTATAATTCTCAAGTTTACACATACACTAAAAATTGTTATAATATATGCTATATAACCTAAGGAAAATCCATTTGGGGAAGGAATGGTTGAAGACGTCGAACAGACGAAGGGTATGGAGGGAAAAGGTATGACTGAACAAAGAAAAATGACGGATATGGAGAGAAATAATAAGATTGTAATGCTTGCACATGGCATAGATGTTGGAGTTATGACTATGTTTTGCATCTTGCAGGTGGTAGGAGGAATGCGTTCGTTAGCGTATGCCTTGATTGTAGTGGTATTGGGATTTGTACCGATTATGGCAGAACAGTATTTTTGGCGCAAAAATAAAGAATCGGTCATGATAAAGCACTTGGCAGCATATGGATTTGCCGTTTTTTATACCTACACAGTGTTTACCGCAGAGAATAATCTTGTGTTTCTTTTTGTAATACCAATGATTTTGATTATCTCTGTATATAATGATGCGGCATATTCTATTAAAATCAATATTGGGACTGTGGTGGAAAGCATTCTTATTGTAGCGATAGGAGCTAAAACCGGTAAACTTGGTTATGCCGGTCAGGATTCTGCAGTGATTCAAATTGTTATCATGCTTTTGGTGGGCATTTATTCTTATATTACCATTAGAGTTCTTGATGCGAATAATAAGCAGAAGGTGCAGAATATTATGGCGGCACAGGAAAAAACAGAGCAGGTTCTGGAAAATATGTCTAAAGTGTCTAAAAAGCTTGAAAGCGGAATTGCAGGTATCAGTGAAGAGTTAGAAAAGTTAGATAAGGCATCAAATTTGACGAAAGATGCGATGAAGGAAGTATCTGTCGGTGCATCAGATACCGCAGAGGCAGTACAAAGTCAGATTTGCCAGACAGAAGAAATTCAAAATAAAGTTACCAAAGTAAATGATGCGGTCATGAATATTACAGAAAATATGCAGCATACATTGCAGGTATTAGAAAATGGAAAAAAGAATGTAGAAGTTTTGGTGGAGCAGGTAGAAAATTCTGTGAAACATGGGGCAGATGTTGCAGGAAAGTTAGAAACGCTGAATACTTATATGGAAGAAATGAATTCTATTGTAGAATTGATTCAGGGTATCACTTCTCAAACCAGTCTGTTGGCATTGAATGCAAGTATTGAAGCAGCAAGAGCAGGGGAGGCGGGAAAAGGCTTCTCAGTGGTCGCAACTGAAATTTCCGGTATGGCTACCCAGACAAAAACTGCAACAGTACATATTACAGAGTTGATTGAAAATGTTTCTGCGGCGCTCAGTGAAGTAGTAGAAGTGATTCATCAGATGATTGCAGGGATAAATGAAGAAAAGCGCTCTACCGAGGAAACGCAGGAAAGCTTTGAAAACATCCGGTCTAATACCTATGCTATTCGTGAAAATGTGGAAAAGCTTACAGAAAATGTGGAGGAATTAAAAGATGCGAATCGTGTGATTGTTGATTCCATTCAGACAATTTCAGCTATTTCAGAGGAAGTGTCCGCTCATGCGAATGAAACGATGGACGCAGAAGAAGAGAATATAGAGATACTCGATAAGATTGCAGAGGGCATGAAAGAATTGACAGAAGTAACGAATGCTTAAAGAAAGATAAGGTTAGATATCGATTTAAAATATAATACTTAAAAATAAAGACCTCCTCTATTTTGAGAATCGTATCATGCATTCAAAATAGAGGAGATTTTTACAGTAATCCTTAAAATAATAAAAAATACAGAATATATTTTCTGCCACTGAAACACTATAAAAATATAACTACATGATACAATTCAAAATAGACAATATGATAGCATAAATTCAGAAGTAAGTGATTCCATTTTTTGCAAAAATATTGTATAATTTTAGGTAATAAGATATGGGGGAAATAGAAATCAGGAAAAATAACCGCGTCTATTGGCGGGGATAAATATATATAATAATAAAATCAGGAGGATGAAATATGAAGAGAGAAAAAGGGGAGGGGCAGATACTGTATCAATCTGCCGCAAAAAAATCAAAAAAGAAGTCAAAAAAGGTACTGGCAGCACTGATGGCGGCATTGATGGTGGGTTCTGTAGTGGATTATACTGCACTTCCTGTTGTCTATGCGACGGAAGATAACACCAGCAAGCAGGTGGCAGAGCTTACCCAGAATGGAGAGACAGAAGTATATGGCTCTTTTATGGAGGCTTATCAGGCGATTACTACCAGTGATAAGGTTACCATTAAACTGCTTCAGGATTCTAAGATATCTAAAATTAACGAAGGAAATATTTATTATATATGCGATTCAGGACATACCATTGTGCTGGATTTGAATGGACATACATTAAGCACAGAGGAAGTGCCCGGCTGGGAGTCAAATACAGGTACTTATGTACTGCTCATAGACAATTCTTCAAATTGGACAATATGTTCTGGGGTGCCAGGAGGAAAAATTCAGGATAGCTATAGCAAAGAAGCGTTGTTTGAAAATTATGGAACTCTTTCCGTTGGGGAAAATGTGGAGATAACTTCAAAAAGTGACTATACCTTATATGCTTATTATGCTTATGGTGGCGATGGAATCCTCAGCATTGACGGGGCAACTGTAGACAAGGTGGGAGCAAGTTATGGAGCTTGCAAGATAACTTCAGGGAATATAGGCAATGCCATCTGGCATGGAGGAAATGTGGAGATTTCTGGAGGAAAGATTGGCACTGTATCGGTTATTGGAGATATTGATGGATGGAATAGTGGCAAATTGCAACTTAGTGGTGGAACCATTGACCTGTTAAAACAAAGAGAAGCATATACAAAAGCAATGGCCACATGGTTTGCAACAGGAACTGCTATAAGAAATACAAAAGATGACAGTTTCTATACCAGAGCAGGGATAGATGCAATAGAAGCAGTGGACGGATATCGCTGTGTAGAGAATATTGCAGTGGTTCCATGTGAGAATCATGTCAATGAAAGTGGTTATTGTAAATATTGTGCCACAGCTACCGAATGTGAACACATATATGGAGAAGATGGTAGCTGTACCAACTGTGGTCTGGCTGCCACAGCTACCATAAAGAAGGATAATCAACTGAATGGTTATGTCACTTATGAGGAATTGTGTCAGGCAGTAAGTGAATTTACTGCAGATACCACTGCAACAATCAAAATCTTTAAAGATGTTGCCCTCAATCAGTGTCTGACCTTTCAGGAGGGTAAGATAATTTTAGATCTGAGTGGACATAAGATAGAGACTTCTGCGACAGAGACTGTTCGTGTATCAGATAATGCAGAGGTAACCATACAAAACGGAACCCTTAGGAATAGTGACCGGAGTAACACCATCTGGGTAGATGGTGGAAAATTAACATTAGGGAAAAATGTGACTGTTTCTTCCTATCGCAATTACAATGTCGGATTATATATTACGGGGGGAGAGGTTACCATTGATGGAGCAGAATTTGTAGATGGAGAAAGCTCTGTAGTGGCATACAGCGGAAGTCTTACGGTGTTAGATGGAACATTTAATGGTGGGCTCTTAAAAGACAAGGATTGGGGAGAGCTTCCGATTCCTGAAGTTACCCTAAAGGGCGGCAGTTATAGCGATGTGTCGGCAACAACAGGAAATCTTAGAAGTATGTTAGGAAATGGATATGGATTCCGTTCCAGAGAAGAGGGAACGGCATGGATTGTGGACAGTGACCTTTTAGATGGGGAAAGCACAGGTTATAAATTATCAAATGTAACGGTAGAAAAGCTTCCATTAACTATTACACAGCCGGAGTCAGGAGAGGTATATTATGGAGAAGAGGCTACGTTATCTGTAGCTGTGGATGCAGCGGAAGAAGTTACTTATCAGTGGTATCACATCACAGAAGAGGGCACCGCAGAGGAAGTAAGTGGTGCTACCTCCGCTACCCTTACCGTTCCGGCAAACTATTCCGAGCCGGGAGTGGCAGATACGTTTTATTGTGTGATTCACTGGCAGGGATATTCCGTTAAGAGTGAAGAGGCAACACTGGCACAAAAGCTGCCAATGAATCATTATATCTATGATGCTATTGAAAAATACTACACTGGAGAAGCAGTTACCTTGCAGGAGGATGAGATTTCCATTTACCCAGATGCAAGCAGTGCAGAGGATAAACTGGTTGCAGGTGTGGATTTTAAAATTGTGGAAGAAAGCTATGATAATAATATAGATGCGACTACACAAGATAAGATGGCAAGTGTTACGGTAGAGGGAATTGGAAAGTATACAGGAACAGTTCAGGTCAGATTTTCCATATTGCAGGCAGAGAATAAGTTTATGAAAGAGATTACCTGTGAGGATTATGTATATGACGGAGTTACTGCTCCAAACCCGGAAGCAACAGCAAAATTTGGCACCGTGAAATATCGTTATGCAGCTTCTGAGACAGGAGAATACACTGACACAGTTCCAATGAATGCAGGAACCTACTATGTAAAAGCCTATGTGGAAGAGACAAATAATTATACCGGATTAGAAAGCAAAGAAGCTGTGAAATTTGTTATTTCCAAAGCAAAACAGCCAGAGAATACACCAAAAGATTCCATTACAACCGCTTATACAGTGAAGAAAGTGTCGGAGGCAGAACTTCCATCTGACTGGCAGTGGGCGGAAGAAGATGCCGAAAAAGACCTTCCGGAAGCAGAAGCTGTGGAAGCGAAAGCAAATTATATAGGACAGGATAAGGACAACTACGAAACGAAACAGATAACAATTACAATTATCCGCAGTGCCTGTGAGCATCCAGATACAAAAGTAGAAGGAAAAAAAGCAGCTACCTGTACTACTGCCGGATACACCGGAGATACCTACTGTGAACAGTGTGAAAGAATGATAAAAGAGGGTACAGAAATTGCACTGTTGCCTCATACACTGGAAAAGATAGAGAAGAAAGATGCCACAACAGTGGAAGAAGGAAATATAGAATATTATCACTGCAGCGTATGTGATAGCTATTTTTCAGACAGTGAAGGAAAGAAGCAGATTACAAAAGAAAGCACTGTAATTCCAACCATTGAAGTGACACCAACGGTAGAACCAAGTGCAGAACCAAGTGCGAACCCAAGTGCAGTACCAACGGCAAACCCAACGGTAGAACCAAGTGCAGAGCCAAGTGCGAACCCAAGTGCAGTACCAACGGCAAACCCAACGGTAACACCAAGTGCAGAGCCAAGTGCAGAGCCGACCGCAGTACCAACGGCAAACCCAACGGTAATACCAAGTGCAGTACCAACGGCAAATCCAACGGCAGGGTCAGGTGCGAAGCCAACCACAAAGCCTTCCGTTAACGTTAAGCCGGCAGCAAAGGGAACGAAGCTTACGGACAGTACAGGAGCATCTTATAGAGTAACCAGTAGTCAGAGCAGTTCTCCAACGTTGGAGTATGTGGCACCTCCAAAGGGGGCAAAGGGAACCATTAAGATTTTGAATCAGGTAAAGCTGGATGGTGTGACTTACAAGATAACATCGATAGGCTCCGGGGCGTTTAAAAATAACACAAAGGTGAAAAAGGTAACGATAGGAAAGAATGTTACCAGGATAGGAAAGCAGGCATTTAGTGGCTGCAAAAAATTAAAGACAGTAGTGATTGGAGAAAATGTCAGTGTGATTTCACAAAAAGCATTTTATAAATGCGGTTCTCTGACAAGCATTACAATTCCTAAGAAAGTGAAATCTATAGGGAAGAATGCATTTGCATCTTGCAAAAAATTAAAACATATCAATATTAAGACTACAAAGCTTACAAAAAGTAGTGTGGGAAGCAATGCGTTTAAAGGAATTTCCGCTAAGGCAGTTGTGAAGGTACCAAAGAGCAAATTAAACGCCTATAAGAAGTTATTGATGAAAAAAGGCATTGGCGAAAAAGCAAAATTTACAAAGTAAGATGTAAGATAAGGTTAGATATTGATTTAAAATATAATACTTAAAAATAAAGAACTCCTCTATTTTGAGAATCGTATCATTCATTCAAATATAGAGGAGTTTTTTACTGTAATCTTTGAAATGATAAAAAATACAGAATATATTTTTTATTACCCTGCACTATTTTGTGATAACAGTACCAGTCCTTCCATACAAAGCATCTTTTGCTTTCGCTAGTGAAGTGATGATGGCTGTTCTGTTATCTTTAGAGGAAACAAAATCAACACATGCCTGGATTTTAGGAAGCATAGTTCCCTCGGAAAATTGATTTTCTGCACTATATTTTACAGCTTCCGTACAAGAAAGTACATCCATAGGTTCTTCATTTTCTTTCTTGTAATTTAAGCAGACCTTATCAACATTTGTAAGTATCATAAACATATCTGCATCTACCATTTCAGCAAGCTTTGCTGCAGCAATGTCCTTTTCAATAACAGCACTGGCTCCCTTTAAAAGATGATTCTGCTCCATGACAGGAATACCGCCGCCGCCACAGGCAATTACAATATGTCCTGCATTTGCAAGTGTATTTATAGAATCAATTTCTACAATATCTAAAGGCTTAGGAGAAGCTACAATTTTTTTGTAACCGCCTTCTGTTTCTACTACAAAATTTCCCTTTTCACTTTCGATGGCAGCTTCCTCTTTAGACATTGGCCTTCCGATTACCTTTGTTGGCTCAAAAAAGGCATCATCGTAAGGATCTACCTGTACCTGGGTGATAATAGTACATACCGGACGAATAATTCCACGTTTTACCAATTCCGCACGAATTGCATTTTGCAAATCATATCCGATAAATCCCTGGCTCATAGCATCACAGATTGCCAGAGGGGCTACCGTATAGTCAGGATTAGATTTACTTAAATCACGAATAGCAGCATCAATCATGCCAACCTGCGGGCCATTGCTGTGAGTAATAATAAGCTGGTGCCCTTCTTCTATCAAATCAGCAATTGCGGCAGCAGTATATGCTACTGCCTTTTTCTGCTCTGGAAGGTTTTTGCCCAAAGCATTTCTCCCCAAAGCAATCACGATTTTTTTCTTTTCCATATAAAAACCTCCATTCATTATACAATTCAAAATAAATAATATTATACCATAAATTCAGAATTTGTCGAGGTGCAAAGTGAGTAAGTTGGAGCATTCGATTTCATGGTCGTACGGGAGGTTAACATAACAAAATTTATACAATATGCAGTAAAGTGCTTCCATTTTTTGTGAAAATATTGTATAATTTTAGGTGATAAGATATGGGGAAAATAAAAATCAGGAAAAATAACCGCGCCTATTGGCGAGGATAAGTATAGATAATAATAAAATCAGGAGGATGAAATATGAAGAGAGAAAAAGGGGAAGGGCAGATACTGCATAAATCTGCCGCAAAAAAATCAAAAAAGAAATCAAAAAAGGTACTGGCAGCACTGATGGCAGCGTTGATGGTGGGTTCTGTAGTGGATTACACTGCACTTCCTGTTGTCTATGCGACGGAAGCTGACACCAGTGAGCAGGTGGCGGAGCTTACCCAAAATGGAGAGACCACAGTATATAGCTCTTTTATGGAGGCTTATCAGGCGATTAATACCAGTGATAAGGTTACGATTAAACTGCTTCAGGATTCCCAGATATCTAAAATTACAGCAAGTAATATGATAATATATGTAATAGATTCGGGTCATACCATTGTGCTGGATTTGAATGGACATACATTAAGCACAGAAGAAGTGTCAGGCTGGGAGTCAGAAGAGGGGACTTGTGTGCTATATATAGATGGGACCTCCAATTGGACAATATGTTCCAGCGTACCGGGAGGAAAAATTCAGGATAGCTATAGTAAAGAGGCATTATTTTCTAATAGCGGAATCCTTTCGGTCGGGGAAAATGTGGAAATAACATCAGAAAGTGAATATACGTTGTATGCTTATGGGGACAGCGGAACCATTAGTATTGACAGGGCAGACATCGACAAGGTGGGAGCATTGTATGGAACTTGCAAGATAAATTCAGGGAATATAGGTAATGTCCTCTGGCAAGGAGGAAAAGTGGAAATTTCCGGAGGAAAGATTGGCACTGTATCGGTTATTGGAGACTATGGATTGGGTAGTAGCAGAGTACAACTTAGTGGAGGAACCATTGACCTGTTAAAACAAAGGGAAGAATATACAAAACCAATAGACAACTTATTTGCCGCAGGGGCTGCTGTAAGAAATGCAAAAGATGACAGTCTCTATACCAGAGCCTGGTTAGATACAATAGAAGCAGTGGACGGATATCGTTGTGTAGAGAATATTGCAGTGGTTCCATGTGAGAATCATGTCAATGAAGGCGGTTATTGTAAATACTGTAATGCAGCTACAGAATGTGAACATATGTATGGAGAAGATGGTAGCTGTGCCAACTGTGGAATGGTTCCTATAGCTACCATAAAGAAGGATAACCAACTGACTGGTTATATAACTTATGAGGAATTGTGTCAGGCAGTAAGTGAATTTACTGCAGATACTACTGCAGCAATTAAAATCTTTAAAGACGTTAAAGAAGAGCAGTGTCTGACCTTCAAAGAGGGTAAGATAACTCTGGATTTAGGAGGACATAAGATAGAAACCACGGAGGTTGAGACTGTTATTGTATCGGATAATGCAGAGGTAACCATACAAAACGGAACCCTTAGGAATAGTGACCGGATAGACACCATCAGGGTAAAGGATGGAAAATTGGCATTAGAAAAGGATGCCACTGTTTCTTCCTATTCCAATTATAATACTGGATTAAGCATCAAAGGGGGCGAGGTTACCATTGATGGAGCAGAATTTGTAGATGGAACAAAATCTGTATCCATATACAGTGGAAGTCTTACAGTATTAGATGGAACATTTAATGGTAGGCTCTTAAAAATAGTGGATAGTGGAGAAGAGATTCCTAAAGTTGCCTTAAAAGGCGGCAGTTATAGTGAGGTTTGCGCAGGAATAGAAACTCTCAGAGATATGTTAGAAAATGGATATGGATACCGCTCCAGAGAAGAGGGAACGGAATGGATTGTAGACAGTGAACTTTTAGATGGGGAAGCCACATATAGTACCGCCAAGAAATTATCAAATGTAACGGTAGAAAAGCTTCCAATCACCATTACACAGCCAGAGTCAATAGATGTATGCTATGGAGCTTATGCTACGTTATCTGTAGCTGTTGATGTACCAGAAGAAGTTACTTATCAGTGGTATCATATCACAGAAGAGGGCACCTCAGAAGAAGTAACGGACGCTGCCTCCGACACCCTTACCATTCCGGCACAGTATTCTCAACCGGGAGAAACAGATACTTTTTACTGTGTGATTACCTGGAAGGGATATCCGATTAAAAGTGAAGAGGCAACACTAACGCAAAAGCTTGCAATGAATACTTATCTCCATGAGACTATTGAAAAATACTATACCGGAGAAGCAGTTACCTTGCAGGAGGATGAAATTGCTATTTACCCAGATACAGAAAGCACAGAAAATAAACTGGTTCCAGGTGAGGATTTTAAAATTCTGGAAGAAAGCTATGAGAACAATGTAGATGTAACCACACAGGAGAAAATGGCAAGTGTTACAGTACAGGGAATGGGAAAGTATAATGGAACGATTCAAATCAGATTTTCCATTTTACGGGCAGAGAATACATTTATCAAAGAACTTGCCTGTGAGGATTATGTATATGATGGAGTTACTGCTCCAAGTCCGGAGGCAACAGCTAAATTTGGTACAGTAGAGTATCGTTATGCTACTTCCGAGACAGGGGAATACACTGACACAGTTCCAGTGAGTGCAGGAACCTACTATGTGAAAGCTTATGTGGAAGAAACAGATAACTATGCCGGATTACAAAGCAAAAAAGGTGTGAAATTTGTTATTTCCAAGGCAAAACAGCCAAAGAATATGCCGAAAGATTCCATCACAACCTCCTATACGGTGAAGAAAGTATCTGAGATAGAACTTCCGGCTGACTGGCAGTGGGAGGAAGAAGATGCAAAAAAAGCTCTTCCGGAAGCAGAAGCTGTGGAAGCGAAAGCAAATTATATAGGACAGGATAAGGATAACTACGAAACGAAGCAGGTAACGATTACAATTACCCGCAGTGCCTGTGAGCATCCGGATACGAAAGTAGAGGGAGAAAAAGCAGCTACTTGTACTACTACCGGATATACCGGAGATACCTACTGTGAACAGTGTGAAAGAATGATAAAAGAGGGTACAGAAATAGCACTGGCACCTCACACACTGGAAAAGATAGACAAGAAAGATGCTACAACAGTGGAAGAAGGAAATATAGAATATTATCACTGCAGCGTATGTGATAGCTATTTTTCAGACAGTGAAGGAAAGCAGCAGATTACAAAAGAAAGCACTGTAATTCCAAACATTGAAGTGACACCAACGGCAGCACCAACCGTAACACCGGCTGCAGAGCCAACGGTAACACCAAGTGCAGAGCCGACCGCGAACCCAACGGTAATACCAAGTGCAGAGCCGACCGCAGTACCAACGGCAAACCCAACGGTAATACCAAGTGTAGAGCCGACCGCAGTACCAACGGCAAACCCAACGGTAATACCAAGTGCAGAGCCGACCGCAAAGCCAACTACAAAGCCTTCTGTTAACGTTAAGCCGGCAGCAAAGGGAACGAAGCTTACGGACAGTACAGGAGCATCTTATAAAGTAACCAGTAGTCAGAGCAGTTCTCCAACGTTGGAGTATGTGGCACCTCCAAAAGGGGCAAAGGGAACCATTAAGATTTTGAATCAGGTAAAGCTGGAAGGTGTGACTTACAAGATAACATCGATAGGCTCTGGGGCGTTTAAAAATAACACAAAGGTGAAAAAGGTAACGATAGGAAAGAATGTTACCAGGATAGGAAAGCAGGCATTTAGTGACTGCAAAAAATTAAAGACAGTAGTGATAGGAGAAAATGTCAGTGTGATTTCACAAAAGGCATTTTATAAATGCGGTTCTCTGACAAGCATTACAATTCCTAAGAAAGTGAAATCTATAGGGAAGAATGCATTTGCGTCTTGCCCAAAATTAAAACATATCAACATTAAGACTGCAAAGCTTACAAAAAGTAGTGTGGGAAGCAATGCGTTTCAAGGAATTTCTTCTAAGGCAGTTGTGAAGGTACCAAAGAGTAAATTAAGCACCTATAAAAAGTTATTAATGAAAAAAGGTATTGGCGAAAAAGCAAAATTTACAAAGTAAGATGTAAGATAAGAAAACAGTTGTTACTGCAAATACAGAGAGGTTGTAACACATCCCCTGTTGACGAACTTCTATCTCATGGAATATAATAAAGCCATTGGCACAATACAAATTAGTATGAAATGAGGAAAGAAACTTGAAAAAGGTAATAAAAACAACCTCCTGTATTCTTGCATTAGCCGCAATGACCTTTATGAGCGGTTGTTCTGCAAAAAGTGGAAATGAAGGAAATGTTGCTCTTGGTATGCAGGCGATAAAGGAAGCATCTTATGAAGCGGCAGTAGAGTATTTTCATAAATCCATAGAAGAGGGAAAAGAACTCGAGCTTGCGTACCGGGGAATGGGAATGGCTTACATGAATATAGGAGAATATGAAGAAGCGAAAGAAGCATTTGTTCAGGCTTTGCAAAATAGTGGATTTTTTGTGGGGAATCTGGAAGAGGATATTTCATGTTATCTGGCGGCAAGCTATTATAAATTAGGAGATTATCAAAATGCAATTACAACGTATACGAATATATTAGATGTATCTAAGAAAAATACGGATGTATATTATTTAAGAGGTGTAGTGCGTTTAGAAGCAGGTGATTTAGAGGCTGCCATACAGGATTTTGATAAGACAATATCTTTAGACAGTAAAAACTGCGAACGCTATATTACTATATATAAGGCATTAGAACAGGCAGGAGAGAAGGAAAAGGGAAAGACTTATTTAGAGCAGTCTATGGCACTTTTGAAAGAGAAACAGACCTATGAAAAGGGAAGACTTCTATATTATATGGAAGACTACAATGGTGCTGTGAGTGCATTGGAGACACTTTCCGATTCAGGAGATAATCGGGCGACTTTGTATCTTGGAAAAGCCTATGAGGCACTTGGAGATATGAATTATGCAGCTTCCTTATATGAAAAATATATTCAGACAGATGAAACGAACGGCGAAGTATATAATCAGCTTGGTCTTTGCAAATTAAATATGAAAGAATATGAAACAGCCCTTAATTGCTTTCAGAAGGGAATCGCTGCCGGTGATGGAGAGGTGATGCAGGAGCTGCTATTTAATGAAGCAGCAGCATATGAATATGTTTCAGATTTTTCGACAGCAAAAACAAAATTTTCGGAGTACCTTGCGAAATATCCAAATGATGAAAATGCAAAAAGGGAATATGAATTTTTAAAAACAAGATAAAAAAGATTGTGTAATAATGATGTAGACAGTAAAAGTCAATTGGGAAAAACATCAAAAATAAAGGTTAAAAATTAGAAAAATTAGATAGAAAATAGAAAGTAAATAGGATTAAGGTACTAAAGTGAGAACACTATATCTTGTGATGCAAATAAAAAAGCAAAAGCAGATATAGTGTTTTGTATTGACTGGTGCAATAATATCTGATACAATCTGTCTAATGGAAAAAGTCCTGTATCAAAATCGAATGAGGAAAATGAAAGAAATATAGTACAGGAGTGGGTGAAAGGGTGAGAGGTTTGATTCAAGTAATGAAACGAGATGGAGAAGCGGCAGAATTTGACTTGAGTAAGATTAGTTCTGCAATCACAAAGGCGTTTGAAGCGACCAAAAAATCATATAATAATGATATTATTGAATTGTTAGCCTTACGTGTGACCGCTGATTTTAATGAGAAGGTAAAAGACGGCATGATTCATGTAGAGGACATTCAGGACAGCGTAGAAAAAGTATTGGAGCAGGTCGGCTATACAGAGGTTGCCAAAGCATATATTTTATACCGTAAGCAGCGGGAAAAAATGAGAAATATGCACTCTACCATTTTAGATTACAAGGAAATCGTAAATAGCTATGTAAAGGTGGAGGACTGGAGAGTTAAGGAAAATTCCACAGTTACATACTCAGTGGGAGGATTGATTTTAAGCAATTCCGGTGCGGTAACGGCAAATTACTGGTTGTCTGAAATTTATGACGAAGAAATTGCAAAGGCACATAGAAACGCAGATATACATATTCATGATTTGTCTATGCTGACAGGTTATTGTGCCGGTTGGTCATTAAAACAGCTTATTCAGGAAGGATTAGGCGGAATTTCGGGAAAAATCACATCTGCACCTGCAGCGCATTTGTCCGTGCTGTGTAATCAGATGGTGAATTTTCTGGGAATTATGCAGAATGAGTGGGCTGGTGCACAGGCTTTTTCTTCTTTTGATACATATTTGGCACCATTTGTAAAGGCGGATCATTTGTCTTATGCCGAAGTGAAAAAGTGTATAGAAGCTTTTGTATATGGCGTGAATACACCGAGCCGTTGGGGAACACAGGCACCATTTTCTAATATTACACTTGACTGGACAGTGCCGGAGGATTTAGCGGAATTGCCTGCAATTGTCGGTGGCAGAGAGATGGACTTTCGCTATAAAGACTGTAAGAAAGAAATGGATATGGTGAACAAGGCATTTATTGAAACCATGATTGAAGGCGATGCCAACGGAAGAGGATTTCAGTATCCGATTCCAACTTATTCCATCACAAAAGACTTTGACTGGTCCGATACAGAAAATAATCGTTTATTATTTGAAATGACAGCCAAATATGGCACACCGTATTTTTCGAATTATATTAATAGTGATATGCAGCCAAGTGATGTGCGCAGTATGTGCTGTCGCCTGCGTCTTGATTTAAGAGAACTTCGAAAAAAAACAGGGGGGTTCTTTGGCTCTGGGGAAAGCACCGGCTCTGTAGGTGTTGTAACGATTAATATGCCAAGAATTGCCTATCTTGCAGAAGATGAAGCAGATTTCTATAAGCGTCTGGATAAGCTAATGGACATCTCTGCACGTTCTCTGAAAATAAAGCGTGATGTAATTACGAAGCTTCTGGAGGAAGGACTGTATCCGTATACCAAAAGATATCTTGGAACCTTCGAAAATCATTTTTCTACCATTGGTCTGATTGGAATGAATGAGGTGGGCTGGAATGCAAGCTGGCTTCAAAAAGATATGACAAACTGGGAAACACAGGAGTTTACCAAAGAAGTATTGAATCATATGAGAGAGCGTTTATCGGATTATCAGGAAATGTATGGTGATTTATATAATCTGGAGGCAACTCCGGCTGAGTCTACCACGTATCGTCTTGCGAAGCATGATAAAGCAGAGTTTCCGGATATTATTACAGCCGGAAATGATGGGGACACTCCTTATTACACCAACAGTTCTCATTTGCCGGTTGATTACACAGCAGATATTTTTGATGCCCTGGACATTCAGGATGAACTCCAGACGTTATATACTTCTGGAACGGTGTTCCACGCCTTTCTCGGAGAAAAGCTGCCGGATTGGAAGGCAGCGGCAGCGTTGGTGCGTAAAATCGCAGAAAATTACAGACTCCCATATTATACTTTGTCACCGACATATTCTATCTGCAAGGAGCATGGTTACATTGCAGGTGAGCATTTTAACTGTCCGACCTGCGGAAAGAAAGCCGAGGTATATAGTAGAATCACCGGTTACTATCGTCCGGTGCAGAACTGGAATGAAGGAAAGATTCAGGAGTACAAGAATAGAAAGCTGTACGAACCGGAACATTCTAAGTTAAATAAAGTTAAGAAAAATATTGTTACAATATCTAAAGATAAGGTAGTTATTCGACCTGCAAAAGATGTAAAATATCTCTTTACGACAAAAACTTGTCCAAATTGTAAAGCAGCAAAGGAATACTTAAAGGAAGAAAATTATCAGTTGATTGATGCGGAAGAAAATACAGAGTTGGCAGAAAAATACGGTGTAATGCAGGCACCGACCTTAGTGGTAGTTGAAAATGGAGCGGCTAAGAAGTATGTGAATGCTTCTAATATCAAACAGTACGCAGAAAATATGGTGAATGAAAAAACATTTGAAGCTGACGAAATACAGAATCCGGCAATCATATAATACATAGTAAACACTAAATATTTAAATCTCTCCTGACGATACAAGTAAAAAAGAAAGTCAGGGGAGATTTTATGTTTTTAGGAAAACAGGAATTAAAACAAGTGGGAAGTATGAATGAATATGCTATGGAGATATGTAAGAAAATGCAGGAGATATCGGCAGAAAATAGTCAGATGAGTGAGGAAAAAAAGCAGCAGCAATTATTGAGAATACAACAAAAATTGCAGAACGGAAGTAAACTTACTGCGGAAGAATTAAGCTTTATACAACGTTATTATCCGGAAATGTATCCAAGAGTTATGAGAATTCAGGCGCAAAGACAGCAATTAGAAAATAGTTTAAAACAGGCAAAGTCGAAGGAGGAAGCGGCAAGAATCTACCAAGATGCGATGAATTCCATAGCAAAAGAGGACCCGGATAAAGCGGCTCTTCAGGCTGCCTATAGCAAAGTCTATGCGGAATTTAAAGAATCTGCTCAATATAGAACACTTCCGGAGAAGGAGGAAGATGCGAAGAAACATAATACATTATTAGAGGAAGAAGATATGGATGAGGTGGAAAGAGAAAAACGTCTGATGATGCAGCCAAAATTTGATGTAGCAGGATAAATTTGTTGACATAAAATCGAACATATGTTACCATAAAATCACGAACAAACATTCGAAACAAAGAGGTGGTTTTATGGAAATCAGGATATCTGACAATAAAATGAATGTTATGGAGAAGTTGGCAATTCTTACGGACGCGGCGAAATATGACGTGGCATGTACTTCAAGTGGAAATGAGCGAAAGAATCATGGAGAGGGATTGGGAAATTGTGTTCAGGCAGGAATTTGTCATTCCTTTTCGGCAGATGGAAGATGCATTTCTCTTTTGAAAATTTTGTTTACAAATGAATGCATTTATGATTGTAAGTACTGTATTAACCGATCCTCGAATGATGTGAAGCGAGCTTCTTTTACACCGGATGAGGTTTGTTATCTTACCATAAATTTTTATAAGAGAAACTATATTGAAGGACTTTTCCTAAGTTCTGGTATTCTCTATAGTCCGGATTATACGATGGAGTTAATTTATCAGACACTTTATAAGCTGCGTACGGAATATAAGTTTAATGGTTACATTCATGTAAAGGCAATTCCGGGTGCAGATAAAAGAATCATTGAAAAGACAGGTTTTCTTGCAGACAGAATGAGTGTAAACTTAGAACTTCCAACAAAAGAGGCATTGTCAAAGCTTGCACCTCACAAAAGCAGGAAAAACATTTTGACTCCCATGCGGTTGATACAGAATGGGATCACAGAAAATAAAAATGAACTGGTTTTATATAAGCATGCCCCTTCGTTTGTGCCTGCCGGACAAAGTACCCAGATGATTTTAGGAGCTGCAGGGGAAACCGACTATCAGATGCTTATGGTAGCGCAATCCTTGTATAAAAAGTTTGATTTAAAGAGAGTGTTTTATTCTGCCTTTGTTAAAGTAAATGAAGATAAGGATTTGCCGGCATTACCTGGTGGGCCACCGTTGTTGAGGGAGCATAGAATGTATCAGGCAGACTGGCTGATGCGTTTTTATGGATTTGAGGCAGAAGAATTACTCAGCGAAAGACAGCAAAATTTTAATACATTGATGGACCCGAAATGCGACTGGGCGGTACGACACTTAGAATTGTTTCCGATTGAAATTAATCGTGCGGATTATGCTACGCTTTTGCGGGTACCGGGCATTGGGGTGAAATCGGCGAAGCGGATTGTATCGGCAAGAAGAACTTGTATTCTTGATTTTGACGATTTAAAAAAGATTGGTGTTGTTTTGAAGAGGGCAGTTTATTTTATTACCTGCAATGGAAGGAATCGTTATCCTATGAAGTATACACAAGAGTTTATTAGCAGCAATCTGACAGATCATAAGGAAGTATACCAGTATAGCGATGGTATGGTGTACCGACAGTTAAATATGTTTCAGGATATGAAGTGGTAAGTGTGGACAGAAAGAGGGCGTTTTTGTGGACAACATAGAGAAAAAGAGGGTTTTGTGTGAAGATTCCATCGAGGGCATTTTTTCTGGTGTTTACTATATTTATGAGAAAAAATATGAGAAGGCAGGTATAGAATTAAAAGTAGAAGGCAATAATCAAAATTATGAATTGTTCACAATTGATGAATTTGCATCGGTAAATATGGAAGATGCTGTAAAAGTTGCCAGAACAGTTCGTAGAAGATTTGGGCAGGAAGTCTATGAAACTTTGCTGAGAGTTGCATTGGCAGGTGAAGTAGAAGAGAAGGCACAGGCAATATTTGGAACAATTCAGTATGGGATTAGCAATCATGTGGCAACAGATTTGTTAAATCATGTTAAAACAAAAGAAATCTATCAGGCATTTAAAATTGGGAGAGCGGTAGCCAATGAGGTGGCACGTTATATAGAATTTATCCGTTTTCAGGAGCTGCTTAATGGCGTATTATATTCTAAAATTGCACCCGAACATAACGTATTACCGCTGTTGGCGGAGCATTTTACGGACAGATTGAAGAATGAGAATTTTGTGATATACGATGAAAAAAGAAAGGAAGCACTGGTTTACCGAAAGGACAGCCCTTGGGAAATATATCAGAATATTATGGTGGAAGAGGATAGACTGCGCATGTCAGAATGTGAAGAAAGTATTAAAAAGCTTTGGAAGGTGTTCTATCAGTCCATTGAAATCAAGGAAAGAAACAATTTATCTCTGCAAAGACAGCTTTTACCGTTAAAATTCCGAAAATTTATGACAGAATTTGTATAAAAATTACACGGAAAATAACAAAATATTACGAAATAATTAACAGAAGTGGAAAAAGTATATATTTTATACAAAAAACGACCATATAATTGGTAAAAACGCACAAAAACAGAAGAAACTGGAAAAAGAAAGAAGTTTCCATAAGGATTGACATTTGTAATAAATGGTGTATAATACAAGCATAGTTAATCATTTGTGAAATGAAAGTAAAATCTAAGTAAGAAACATACGTGATAGACGGAGTGTTATCTAAAAAGGAGAGTTTATTATGCAGGAACGTAAAATCAAATTAAATGAGTTACAGGATGTAAAGGAATTTGTATCAGCAGCAGGAAAATGCGATTTTGATATTGATATCTTCTATAATAGAGTAACCATTGATGCAAAATCAATTCTTGGTGTTTTAAGCATGGATTTAACACATGATCTTACAGTACAGTATTTTGGCGAAGATAGAAGCTTTGAAACAGTATTAAGTAAATATGCAGTTGCATAATAGTTGGAAAATGATACAAAAATAGACCCGAAACCCCTCTTTAGTTTTAAAGAGGGGTTTTGACGTTGCAAAACAGTGAGAGAGAACGTATGCAGATAGAAAATGAAATGATGGTAAGAGTTTCTGTACGCAATTTTGTGGAATTTTTACTTCGCAGTGGGGATATTGACCAAAGGCGTGGTGCTTTTAAGGAAAGAGATGCAATGGCAGAAGGCAGCAGGCTTCATAGGAAAATTCAGGGGAAAATGGGCATCGAATATAAGGCGGAGGTAAGTCTGAAACATGAGATTCCATTGGGGGATATTACCTTATCTATAGAAGGAAGGGCAGATGGAATCATTACGCCCTTTGATGAGAGCCACGTCGTTATTGATGAAATAAAATGTGTGTATAAAAATCTTCGATATATAAAAGAAGCAGAAGAAATACATACGGCACAGGCGAAGTGTTATGCATATATTTATGCCCTTCAAAATGATTTAAAAGAGATACAGACCAGAATCAGTTATTGCAATATAGAAACAGAAGAAATGAAATATTTTCATCAGACACATACCTTTGGTGAGCTAAGCAGATGGTTTGGGGAACTGGTACTGGAATACAAAAAGTGGATAGATGATTATGCCAGGTGGAGAAAGGTGCGGAATCAATCTGTCTTAGAGCTGGCGTTTCCATTTCCTTATCGAAAGGGACAAAAACAGTTAGCCGCTATGGTTTATCAGACAATAGATAAGGGAGAAAGATTATATATTCAAGCCCCTACAGGTACCGGAAAAACTTTGATTTCTCTTTATCCGGCAATTAAGTCCGTAGGAAAAGGCAGAGGAGAAAAGATTTTTTATCTTACGGCAAAAACGATTACTAGAACAGTGGCGAAAGATACCATGAAGATGCTTGGAGAACATGGGTTAAAGTACCGTGTACTGGTATTGACCGCAAAAGAAAAAATATGCTTTCTAGAGGATATGGAATGCAATCCGTTGGTGTGTCCTTATGCAAAAGGACATTATGACAGGGTGAATGATGCAGTGTATGATATGATTACTCATGAAACTATGTTTGACAGAGAGATGATAGAAGCCTATGGAAAAAAACATCAGGTATGTCCGTTTGAACTAGGCCTGGATATTTCTTTGTGGGCAGACTGTATTATTTGCGATTATAATTATGTGTTTGATCCGAATGTGTATTTAAAGAGGTTCTTCCAGGAGGGCGTTAAGGGAGATTACATTTTTCTTGCAGATGAAGCACACAATCTGTTAGAACGTGGAAGGGAAATGTACAGTGCTGCACTATATAAAGAAGATTTTTTAGAGGTTAAAAATTATGTGAAAAATAGCAGCAAACGTCTTGCGAGCCGCTTAGAAACCTGTAATAAGCATCTTTTAGAATTTAAGCGGGAATGTGAAAATTGTAACGTAGTGGAAAATATTGCGGGATTTACTATGAGTCTTTTACGGTTACAAGGTGAGATTGAAAAGTTTTTAGATAATGATGAAACCTTGCCGGATAAGCAAATGGTATTGGAACTTTATTTGAACGTAAGGCATTTTTTGAATATGTATGAATTGTCAGCAGAAAATTATCTTTCTTTTACAGAACATACAGAGAATGACAGATTTAAAATAAAGTTGTTTTGCGTAAATCCTGCTGCAAATCTAAAAGAATGCATGGAACGTGGAAGGGCTGCCATATTGTTTTCAGCAACATTACTTCCTATTAAATATTATAAATCTTTACTGACAGAGGAAAGTGATCATGCCGTGTATGGTATCTCCCCCTTTCATGCACAGAAAAGATGTGTGGTGGTGGCAACGGATGTAAGTTCGAAATATACCAGAAGAAATAGGACAGAATATGAAAAGATAGCATCATATATCAGTGCGGCAGCAAGGGCAAAAGAGGGAAATTATCTTGTGTTTTTTCCGTCGTATGTGTTTATGGAGCAGGTATATAATGTTTATACTGAAAAATACGCAGGAGAAGATGAAAAAATTGTGATGCAGACCAGCCAGATGACCGAAGAGGAACGTGAAATTTTCTTGAATGAGTTTGAAGAAACGACAGGAACATTACTTGGATTTTGCGTTATGGGTGGTATTTTCAGTGAAGGTATTGATTTAAGGGCAGAGCGTTTGCTTGGCAGTATTATCGTAGGAACTGGTCTGCCGGGGATTGGAAATGAAAAGGAATTATTGAAATCGTATTTTGACAGAGAGGGCTTGCAGGGATTTGATTATGCCTATCGTTTTCCGGGAATGAATAAAGTATTACAGGCAGCAGGAAGAGTAATCCGTACGATGGAGGATAAAGGTGTGGTACTTTTACTAGATGAACGATTTGCAACTCTGGAATACCGTATGATGTTTCCAAGAGAGTGGGAGCAGGTGCAATTTTGCAATCAGAAAAATGTGCGCCAGTGTCTAGAAAAGTTCTGGAATAGCGAAAATTAGAGAAAGCCAGGGTTGCTTGTTGACTTTTTTTGAAAGAATGCCTATAGTAAATGTAGCATGCAATTTGGAGGAAAGAAAATGATTGAGACAATCGTGTCGGTAGATTTACCTGTGGATGAACGACTAATTTTAGAAAAGAATCGCCTGCAACCGAAAGAATTAACAGGCAAAGAGAAAAGAATCTCAATAGTAAGTGGGATTTATGGGGATGAGTTGGACGGTCAGTATGTTTGTTACGAGCTGATTCGACGGATTAATTCTCACAAAAAATATCTCAAAGGAATTGTAGATATTTTCCCGTGTTGTAATCCTCTCGGGTTGGCATCTACTACAAGAGGAGTGCCGCTGTTTGAATTAGACATGAATAGAATTTTCCCGGGCTCTGAAAAAGGAACTACAATAGAATATGTAGCAGCAAAACTGGTGGATAATATCATAGGGTCGGACCTTTGCATAGACGTACATTCCAGTAATATTTTTCTTATGGAGACACCACAGGTTCGTGTGTCGGAAGAATTTGCAGATAAGCTGGTTCCTATTGCAAGACAGATTAATACAGATTTTGTGTGGGTACATACATCAGCTACCGTATTAGAGTCAACGTTGGCGCATAGTTTGAATAATTTAGGAGTTCCTACACTTGCAGTAGAGATGGGAGTAGGTATGCGTATTAGCAAAAAGTACGGGGATCAGTTAATAGAGGGAATCTTCCATATTATGAAGGAATTAGACATCTGGACGGGTCCTGTGGAAATGCCCAAAGAACCTATTGTGTCAACCGACGGTTCTGTAAGTCTGATTCATGCAAAAGTATCCGGAATTTTTGTGCCGGAAATTCAGCATGGCGAGAAAGTTGAGAAAGGACAAGCGTTAGGCAGCATCATTGATTCCTTAACAGGTGACGTAAATCAGATTGTCGAGACACCGGAGAAAGGCTTTGTCTTTACTTTGCGGGAATATCCGATTGTATATGAAGGCTCCTTGATTGCGAGAGTACTAGGAGGTGCCAAATGAGAAAAGAAGTAATTTATTCGATGAAAGGACCTTTTCGAGATGAACTAAGAGTTATGGGGTATAAATTCGGTGCAGGAGACAAAGCAGCCTGTATTGTAGGCGCTATGCGTGGAAATGAGATACAGCAGATGTATATTTGCTCCCAACTGATTCAGGTATTGAAGGAATTAGAAAATAAGGGGGCTATCCATACAGATACGGAAATTATGGTAATCCCTACCATTAATCAGTACTCTATTAATATAGGAAAGCGTTTTTGGCCAGGAGATGAAACGGATATTAACCGAATGTTTCCGGGAAATACATATGGAGAGACAACGGAACGACTGGCAGCGGGGATTTTTGAAAAAGTTCAGGGTTACAGCTATGGAATACAGTTTGCAAGCTTTTACAGACCGGGAGATTTTGTGCCGCATATTCGTATGATGGAAACAGGATATCAGTCTCCGAGCCTTGCAAACCTCTTTGGACTTCCGTATGTGGTGATTCGTAAGCCAAGGCCTTATGATACTACTACATTAAATTATAACTGGCAGTTAAGTAAAACGAATGCATTTTCTGTATACACCACAGAAACGGCGGAGATTGATGAAAAGGCAGCAAAACAGGCGGTGGCAGGAGTACTGCGCTTCCTGACCAGAATGGGAATTATTAAGTATAATAGTCATAGTGGGTATATTGCAAGTGTAATTGAAGAACAGGATTTAATGCCTATCAGTGCCGGAAAAGCCGGAATTTACCGGAGATATAAACATGCAGGAGATGAAATTGCCAGAGACGAGGTATTGGCAGAAATATTAGATCCTTGCGAGGGTACAGTGCTTCAGACGATAACGGCACCTATTGAGGGAGTAGTGTTCTTCTCACACAAAGCACCATTAGTCAATCAAAATGAAATTGTATACGAAATCATCAAACGATTCCATGAATAAGATGAAAAAGTAACAGTTGAGCCCACGCCATTCGCAAAGTCGCACTGCGTGCTTTCCGTTGCTGCGCAGCTACCTTTGCTCATATACAGGCGTTCTGCTCAATGTATGTCTATCAAGTGTATTTTATGCGAGCATAATGCACTTGATAGACATACATTGGCTGAACTGTTACATGAAAAAATAAATGAATTTAGAAATAAGGTAGAATAAGCACGAAAAATGTGCTATGATGAATAATAGCGTGATACTCGAAAAGAACATCGGAAGGCGCACTTAAGAAAATGGAGGTACGTAAATGAGCAGCGTAAAAAGAATTTATGTTGAAAAGAAAACACCATATGCAGTACAGGCAAAGTCCCTGGCTAAAGAAATTAAAAGTTATCTTGGCATCGATACTGTAACAGGTGTACGTGTTTTAATTCGTTATGATGTGGAAAATATTTCAGAAGAAACATACAAGAAAGCATTAGGTACTGTTTTTTCCGAGCCACCGGTAGATGACGTGTATGAAGAAAACTTTGACAGCAAGGGTGGAAAAGTTTTCAGTGTGGAATTTTTGCCGGGACAGTTTGATCAAAGAGCAGATTCCGCAGAACAGTGTATGAAACTTTTGAAAGAAGATGAAATGCCTGTCATCCGTACAGCCACAACTTATGTAATTAGTGGTGAAGTAAGTGCAGAACAGTTAGAGGCAATTAAGAACTTTTGTATTAACCCGGTAGACTCCAGAGAAGCAGGGGAAAGTAAGCCTACTACCTTAGTACAGGATTTTGAAGAACCGGAAGATGTTAAGATTTTTACAGGCTTTAAAGATATGCCGGAAACAGAATTAAAGGGATTGTATGATTCCTTAGGTCTTGCTATGACGTTTAAGGATTTCCTGCATATTCAGAATTATTATAAAAAAGAAGAGGACAGAGACCCGAGTGTAACAGAAATCAGGGTGTTAGACACATATTGGTCGGATCATTGCCGTCATACTACCTTCTCTACAGAGTTAACAGATGTAAAATTTGATGATGGCTTCTATAAGAAACCTATGGTAGATACTTATGAGAGATATTTAGCTGACAGAGAAGAAATCTTTCAGGGAAGAGATGATAAATTCGTATGTCTGATGGATTTGGCTCTGATGGCAATGCGTAAGTTAAAGAAAGAAGGAAAATTAGCAGATCAGGAAGAATCCGATGAAATCAATGCCTGCTCTATCGTAGTACCGGTAGATGTAGATGGTGTGGAAGAAGAGTGGCTGATTAACTTTAAAAACGAAACACATAACCACCCGACAGAAATTGAACCGTTTGGTGGTGCGGCAACCTGTCTTGGTGGTGCAATTCGTGATCCGTTATCAGGACGTACTTATGTATATCAGGCAATGCGTGTGACAGGTGCGGCAGACCCGACAGTATCTGTAAAAGACACATTAAAAGGAAAGCTTCCACAGAAAAAGATTGTAAGAAGTGCGGCTAGTGGTTATAGTTCTTATGGTAACCAGATTGGACTTGCAACAGGTCTTGTAAAAGAAGTGTACCATCCTGATTATGTGGCAAAACGTATGGAAATTGGTGCAGTGCTTGGTGCGGCTCCAAGAAGAAGTGTCATTCGTGAAACCTCTGATCCGGGCGATATCATTATTTTACTTGGCGGTAGAACAGGACGTGACGGCTGTGGTGGTGCAACAGGCTCTTCTAAGGTACATACAGAGGAATCCATTGAGACTTGTGGTGCTGAAGTACAGAAGGGAAATCCTCCTACAGAGCGTAAGATTCAGAGATTGTTCCGCAGAGAAGAAGTTAGCAGATTAATTAAGAAATGTAATGACTTTGGTGCGGGTGGAGTGTCTGTAGCAATCGGTGAATTAGCAGACGGTCTTCAGATTAATCTTGATAAGGTACCGAAGAAGTATGCAGGCCTGGACGGAACAGAAATTGCTATTTCGGAATCACAGGAGCGTATGGCTGTGGTCGTAGATCCAAAAGACGTAGCTGAATTCATGGGATATGCGAAGGAAGAAAACTTAGAGGCTGTTGAAGTTGCTGTAGTTACAAAAGAACCAAGACTTGTATTAAACTGGAGAGGAAAAGAAATCGTAAATCTTTCCAGAGCATTCCTGGATACTAACGGTGCTCATCAGGAAACGAAGGTAGAAGTAGAGATTCCGCAAAAGGATAAAAATTATTTTGTAAAAGAAGAAGTAAAAGATGTAAAGACTAAGTGGGTGGATACATTAAAGGATTTAAATGTATGTTCCCAGAAGGGCTTGGTAGAAATGTTTGATGGCTCTATCGGTGCAGCCAGCGTATATATGCCGCATGGTGGAAAATACCAGATGACAGAGACACAGGCAATGGTAGCGAAGGTTCCGATGTTAAAAGGAAAAACAACAACAGTTACTATGATGAGTTATGGATTTGATCCGTACCTTTCTTCCTGGAGTCCATATCATGGTGCGGTTTATGCAGTAGTAGAATCTGTAGCTAAAATCGTGGCAAACGGTGGAGATTACAAGAAAATCAGATTTACTTTTCAGGAATACTTCCGTCGTATGACAGAAGATCCAAAGAGATGGAGCCAGCCATTTGCGGCACTCTTAGGTGCTTATGATGCACAGATGGGATTTGGGCTTCCATCGATTGGCGGTAAAGACAGTATGTCCGGTACCTTTAATGATATTGATGTTCCGCCTACTTTGGTATCATTTGCTGTGGATATTGCTAAGGATAAGGACATTATTACTCCTGAATTTAAGAAAGCGGGAAGTAAGATTGTGCTTATGCAGATACCAAAGAATGCATATGATTTACCTGAATACGATAAGGTTATGGATGCATATGAAAAATTCCATGCAGATGTACAGGCAGGAAATATTATTTCTGCGTATGCATTAGACAGCAAGGGTATTGCGGCAGCAGTAAGCAAGATGGCATTTGGTAACGGAATGGGTGTTAAGATAGAACATAACGTTGCTCCGGAAGACTTGTTTAGTGTGGGATTTGGTGACATTGTTGCTGAAGTTCCGGCAGAAAAGCTTTCTTCTCTTGGAATTGCTTACACCGTAATTGGTGAAGTGACAGACAAAGCTGCCATTGAATACAAGGATATGAATCTGTCCCTGAATGATGCAGAAGAAGCTTGGACATCTACTTTGGAAAAAGTGTTCCCGACCCGTTCTAATGTAGAACAGACAGAAATCAATACAGGACTTTACAAGGCAGACAGCATCTATGTATGTAAGAATAAAGTTGCAAAGCCAACGGTATTTATTCCGGTATTCCCGGGTACGAACTGTGAATATGACAGCACAAGAGCATTTGAACGTGCAGGTGCAAATGTAATTACAAAGGTATTTAAGAACTTAGATGCAGAAGATATCCGTGATTCTGTAAGAATCTTTGAGGAAAATATTAACAAATCACAGATTATTATGTTCCCGGGTGGATTTAGTGCCGGAGACGAACCGGAAGGTTCTGCAAAATTCTTTGCAACGGCATTCCGCAATGAGAAGATTAAGGAAGCTGTGAATAAACTGTTAAATGAAAGAGATGGACTTGTACTTGGTATCTGTAATGGCTTCCAGGCATTGATTAAATTAGGCTTGGTACCATCTGGTCAGATTACAGAACAGAAGGCAGATTCCCCTACATTAACATATAATACCATTGGACGTCATATCTCTAAGATGGTTTATACTAAGGTAGTAACAAACAAGTCCCCGTGGCTTGCAGAAGCAGAACTTGGCGGTGTTTATGTAAATCCGGCCTCTCATGGAGAAGGACGTTTTGTTGCACCGAAGGAATGGTTGGATAAATTATTCGAAAACGGTCAGGTGGCAACGCAGTATGTGGATGCCAATGGAAATCCTACTATGGACGAAGAATGGAATCCAAATGGTTCCTATCTTGCTATTGAAGGTATCACAAGTCCGGACGGACGTGTGCTTGGTAAGATGGCACATAGCGAAAGACGAGATGATTCTGTGGCAATCAATATATACGGAGAACAGGATATGAAGCTGTTTGAATCCGGCGTGAAGTATTTCCGGTAGAAAAACAAAAATATAGACCTTGTAGAGAGGAAAACTCCTTTCTACGAGGTCTTTTTTTGAATTTTTTGAAATTTTAGAGTATAATTAAATAGGAAAATTGCGACAAAGTGATAATAGTAGGAGAAAATTATGCAACGAAACATACGAATGGAAGATATTTCGGACGGAAAATTTTACACAGCCAACGATTTAGTGAAAGCAGACACCGGAAACTGCGAAGGGTGTTCTGCGTGTTGTAAGGGAATGGGAAATTCGATTGTGTTAGACCCTTTAGATGTGCAGCGCTTGACAAATCATTTAGGAAAAAACATGGAGGAATTGTTAGCAAAATATCTGGAACTTAATGTGGTGGACGGTATCATTCTTCCTAACCTTAAAATGTCAGGAAAAGAAGACGCATGCAGCTTTTTGAATCAGGAAGGAAGATGCAGCGTTCACTCAGCAAGACCGGGAATCTGTCGCCTGTTCCCTTTGGGACGATTTTATGAAAACAATACATTTCAGTACTTTTTACAGGTGCATGAATGCCAAAAGAACCGCACAAAGGTGAAAGTGAAAAAGTGGTTAGATACAAATAACCTGAAAGAGTATGAGGCTTACATTAAGAAATGGCACTATTTTCAGAAAGATTTGCAGAACATGCTAGAATCCCAGAATGATGAAATGAGAAAAAAAGTCAGTATGTACATATTGCAGGAATTTTACCTAAAGCCTTATAATAGAGAGGCAGGATTTTATGAACAGTGGGAAGAGCGGCTTACCAAAGCAAAAAAGTTATTCCTTGGATAGATAGAGCTTTTCATGGATTTTTCATATGGCTTCTGTTATAATGGGGAAGGTATGTAATGTCAAAATAACAAATAGGGAAGATGAGAGGTAAGACGATGAGCAAAAAGTATGAAGATTTTACATTAGAACATAGCTTTGTAACAACTATGGAGATAAAAAGAAAATTAGTAACAGGAAATGCCGGCATTAAATGCAACGCAGGGATTACGATTAATGTGAAACCGGAAGAAAAAAATAATAAGTCCTGTGTAGTTGTGTTGAGAGCAACGATAACAGGAGAAAATGATATGCTTTCTACGGTGTGTGAAATGGCGTTTAAGATTCTGTTAAAAGATGCAAAGGAAGCTGAAAATTTAATGAAATTAAAGGGCAGCGTGGCAACAGAATTATATAATATGATGAATGATAAGATTAAGAAGGTAACAGAAGAATTGTATGAAAATGGTATGGAACTGCCACCGCTTTCTGCAGTAGTAAGCTAAAATTTGTTGTGGCTTAGGTGGAGAAAGGAACAAAACTTGTGAAAAATATATCAAAGATGATTGGCACATTGGGAGTGACGGTGCTTGTACTTACAAGCTGTGGTAACAGTGAACGAAAAGAAGCAGTAAGAAACATTGAAGCTTTCAGCAGGGAATATGAAGAGGCAAAAGACAGTATTGCACAGGCGAATGTGTCAAATTATCAGTTGCTGGGTGAAAGTGTGCAGGCACTTTTGGATATTTCCGAAAAAGATTCGGGAGAGCTAGAAACCAAAGAACAAATAACACAGGCAAATGAATTGGTGGACGAGCTTCGGGCAGAACTGTATGAAATGACAGAAAGTGTGGAAGAACACCAGGAAGATTTAGAAACGGCAGAGGAAGTGCTTGAAGCAGCTCTTACGTTTCGCAATGATTCTAAAATGAGTGCATCCTCCCTTTCTATTTTAGATCCCCAAAGTGGTATGGAAAGAGAATTAGATAGCTTTGAGGCAGGAAAAAAGATTGCAACTTCCGTGAAACTTCCTGTGGATACATTGGAAATTGAATGGTTTTTATACAATGAGAATGGCGAATGCATGAAGCAGCAGACTACAAAGCTGGAAGATATCAAGAGCGGAGCGACCATTTATTATACGGAAGATGGCATATATACAGAAATTTATTAAAAAGAGGCGCAGATTATGTTAAAAAAAATTGGAAGAAATGACATGTGTTGGTGTCACAGTGGACGAAAATACAAAGCATGCCATATGTTATTTGATGAAAAATTATCCCAATGTAAGGAAAAGGGGTATAAAATTCCATCTAGAAACATGATAAAAAATCAGGTGCAGCTAGAAGGAATCAGAGAGAGCGGAAAAGTAAATGTTGCAGTGTTAGATTATGTGGCGGAGCATATAGAAGTAGGAATGCCAACAGAAGAAATTGACCGCATGGTTTATGAAAAAACATTAGAATACCAGGGGATTCCGGCTCCATTGAATTTTGAAGGGTATCCAAAGAGCGTATGCACTTCCATTAACGATGAAGTATGTCATGGAATTCCTTCCAAAGATATTATTTTAAAAGAAGGCGACATTGTCAATGTAGATGTATCTACAATTTATCATGATTATTTTTCAGATTCCAGTCGAATGTTTTGCATGGGTAAAGTAAGTCCGGAAAAACAAAAGTTAGTGGACGATACGAAAGAAGCCATTCGAGTAGGACTTGCGCATGTGAAACCGTGGCACAGAATCGGAGAAATGGGAAATGCCATTTATGAATTTGCAAAGAGTAACGGCTACTCTGTAGTTAGAGAGGTAGGCGGACATGGCGTTGGAATAGAATTTCACGAGGAACCGTTTGTAAGTTACTCCTGTCCAAAGGAAAGTGGTGTAGTTATGGCACCGGGAATGGTCTTTACCATTGAACCAATGATTAATTTAGGAAGAAGTGACATTGTCATGGACGATGAAAATGGATGGACTATCTATACGGAGGACGGTATGCCGTCAGCCCAGTGGGAAGTAACTGTGGCGGTAACAGAAGATGGATATGAAATATTAGCATATTAATACCATGCGAATGAAATGCACAACCCATAAATAATAAATACAGAAGCTTCCTAAGCTGTTTTATTCTGCTTAGGAAGCTTCTGTATTTATTTTTTATGGGTGTTCCCGTTATAGAATCTTCTCGATCGTAATATCTTTATGTTGTGGTTCGGATAAATCAATAAAACCATCATCGAGCTGTATCAATGGTCTGGATAAAGCAAGTTTGTTGATTAAGACAACTTCACCTTTACGTCCGTCACTTAAGAGAACGCGATTGTTTAAATACGTGTTTACGATATGCTCTAAAAATACCAGAATATATTCAGGGTCATATTTTTGAAGTCCTTCTTTTTCAAAGACATCTACCACGCTAAATGGCGATAACGGACCACGGTAAACTCTGGCAGAGGTCATGGCGTCATATACATCAGCAATACTGATAAGTCTTGCAAAGCGGTCAATCTTATGATAAGAAAGTCCATAAGGATAACCGGAACCATCACAACGTTCATGATGCATTAGCGCTGCATATTTTACCTCTTGTGGAAGGTTTTGATTTTTCAGAATTTCATATCCCTTTTTTGAGTGTGTCTTAATAATAGCGTATTCTTCTTCTGTAAGCTTTCCGGGCTTCTTAATAATAGAATCCGGTATGGTAAGCTTTCCTAAGTCGTGCAGCATACCTGCCAGAACTAAGATATCAGAATCTTCTTTTGAAAAGTTAAGCCATTTTGCCAGTACACAACAGATTAATGATACATTGAGAGAATGTACATAAGTACTATCATCGTATTCACGCATGCTGTGTAACATATCGAAAATATTAGTGCCCTCAGCTTTGGAAAAAATACTTGCGGTTTTTGCTAATAATTTGTCCGCCTCAATAGGTGTATTTTTGGTAACGACATCATTAAAATCATCCCGAATCACATATACATTGCTGAAAAATTCCTGCTTAAATTCCTGAAAGGTACGTGAAAATTTTAAACGCTCCCCATAGGAAGGTGTAGAACTTACTTTTCCGTCTGCCTCATTTGCAGAAACTTTAACAAAACGAATAGAAAAGTCTTTCAGTCGGTCAATAATCTCCTGTGTGAGAATAGTATCTTTTGGAACCACTAACTGATTATACATATTATAAATATCTACGCCAACGCGCATTCCAGGAATCAAATTCTGTATACTTACAAGCTTCATAGTTATTCCCCCTTTTTCCCCTTTATGCAAGAAAAATTGCTAAAATATATATAAAATTATACCCTATTTATAGAAAAAAGTCTAGCACAAGGTTGTAATACGGTGGGAACTTTGGTAAAATAATAACAATGGGCTGAGTATGTCTAATCTAACAAAAATAGAAGAAACGAGGAAAAGCTGCATGAAAATTTTAATTAAAAACGGAAGAATTATAGATCCGGCATCAAATCGTGATGAGATAGCGGATTTGTATGTGGAAGAAGGAAAAGTTTCACAGATAGGACAGAATATAGAAAATAAAGCAGAACGTGTCATTGATGCAACCGGTATGTTTGTAATGCCGGGTTTTATCGATTTGCATGTGCATTTAAGAGAACCGGGACTAGAATATAAAGAAACCATAGAAACAGGAGCTATGGCAGCGGCAAGGGGCGGATTTACTACCATCTGTGCCATGCCAAATACGAAGCCTGTAGTAGATTGCAAAGAAGTTGTAGAAGATATTTATAAAAGGGCAGAGCATGTAGCTTGTCATGTGCTGCAGGTCGGTGCAGTTACGAAAGGACAGGCTGGTGTGGAGTTAGCGGATATTAGAGAAATGAAGCAGGCTGGTATTTGTGCAATTAGTGAAGATGGAAAGTCCGTTATGGATTCTAAATTATATCGGGAAGCTATGAGGATTGCAAAAGAGGAAAATCTTCCGGTATTTGCTCATTGCGAGGACAAAAATCTTGTGGGAAAGGGTGCACTAAATGCCGGAAAAAAGGCGGAGGAGCTTGGAGTAGAAGGTATCACCAATGCAGTAGAAGATATTATTACAGCCAGAGATATCCTGCTCTCGAAGGAAACGGGTGCAAGATTACATTTGTGTCACTGTTCCACACAAGACAGTGTGCGAATGGTAAAAGAGGCGAAGGAAGAGGGCGTTTTAGTCACCGCAGAAGTGTGTCCGCATCATTTTACATTGACAGAAGATGACATTATAGGTTCTGATACAAATTATAAAATGAATCCGCCACTTAGAAGTAAGGCAGATCAACAGGCTTTGATTGAGGGACTCAAAAATAATATTATGGATGTGATTTCCACAGACCATGCACCACATCATGCAGAGGAAAAAGCAAAACCAATGGCACAGGCACCGTTTGGTATTGTAGGTTTAGAAACAGCGTATAGTCTTGCAAACACAGAATTAGTGGAAAAAGGTTATTTTACAGAAAAACAGTTGGTAGAAAAAATGAGTACCAATCCTGCAAAGGTGCTTGGTATGGAGAAAGGCTGCATTGGGGAAGGGAAAACGGCAGATATTGTAATTACCAACCCAAAGCAGGAATATGTAATTGATGTAAACGAATTTGCATCGAAAGGGAAAAACACACCGTTTAACGGAAGAAAAGTTACCGGACGTGTGAAATACACAATTTTATCAGGTGAAATCGTTTACGAAGATTAATGAATGGGAAATAAGAAATAATAGAACGAATGGAAAAGAATAGGAGAAAACAATGGCAAAAGATGTAATTATTGCATGTGACTTTAGCAGCAAAGAAGATGTCGTAAATTTTTTAGACAAATTTAAAGAAGAAAGTCTTTATATTAAAATCGGAATGGAACTGTTCTATGCAGAAGGTCCGTCTATTATAAAGGAAATTAAAAAAAGAGGTCATAAGATTTTCCTTGATTTAAAGCTTCATGATATTCCAAACACGGTAAAAAAGGCTATGAGTGTCTTGTCAAATCTGGATGTAGATATGTGTAACGTACATGCTGCAGGTACCGTTGCAATGATGGAAGCTGCGATAGAAGGGCTTACCAGAAAAGACGGAAGCAGACCATTGTTAATTGCTGTAACACAGCTTACCTCAACGAGTGAAGAGAGAATGAAGCGGGATTTATTAATTGAAGAACCAATCGATAAGGTGGTTATGCATTATGCACAGAATGCGAAAAAAGCCGGGTTAGATGGTGTAGTATGCTCACCGTTAGAAGCGGGAAAGGTACATGAAAGCTGTGGAAAAGAATTTTTGACAATTACACCGGGGGTACGATTCGCTGACGGTGAAAAGGGAGATCAGGTGAGAGTTATGACTCCGGGACAAGCAAGAGAAATCGGTTCCGATTATATTGTGGTGGGACGTCCGATTACGGCAGCCAAAGATCCGGTGGCTGCATATCACCGCTGTGTGGCAGAATTTTTAGGTTAATTACCGGGAACGATACAAAATGTTGCGCGTAAGGAGAGAAGAACATGGCAGAAAAAGTAAAAGAAAAAGCAGTAGTAGTCAGTCAGGAAGAAATTTCTCTGGATATTTATAGTATGTGGATTCAGACAAAGGCAGCAAAGACAGCAAAGCCGGGACAGTTTGTAGCATTGTACTGCAATGATGGAAGCCGCATGCTGCCAAGACCAATCAGTATTTGTGAAATTGACAAAAAAAGAAGCAGACTTCGCCTGGTATACCGAGTGGTAGGAAAGGGAACAGAAGAGTTTTCAAAATATCATGCGGGAGCAGAGATAGATATTATGGGGCCGTTAGGAAATGGCTTTCCATTGGAAAAGGCAGAAGGTAAAAAAGCATTGCTGATCGGAGGCGGAATTGGAATACCTCCAATGGTAGAATTGGCAAAACAATTGAAGGCAGAGCAAAAGAATATAGTTTCAGGTTATCGCAAGCTGCTGTTTTTAGATGGTGAATTAAAAGAAAACGGAAACTTTTATGCGGCAACAGAAGATGGAAGCACAGGAGTAAAGGGAACGGTTATGGATGCCGTAAAAGAAAATAAAATTGAGGCAGACGTGATTTACGCCTGTGGTCCAATGCCAATGCTTGCTGCAATTAAAGAATATGCGAGAGAACATCAGATAGAAGCATGGATTTCCCTGGAGGAAAAAATGGCATGTGGAATTGGTGCCTGTCTTGCTTGTGTATGCAAAACTAAGGAAAAGGATGAGCATACAAATGTAAATAACGCAAGAATCTGTAAGGAAGGACCTGTTTTTAACGCCAGGGAGGTGGAACTGTAATGAATACAAGTGTGAATTTAGCCGGAGTTACTTTGAAAAATCCTGTCATGACAGCATCGGGAACTTTTGGCTCCGGGGCAGAATACAGTGAGTTTGTAGATTTAAACAAGCTTGGAGCAGTTGTGACCAAAGGAGTGGCAAACGTGCCGTGGCCTGGTAACCCGACACCGCGTATCGCAGAGGTGTATGGAGGCATGTTAAATGCCATCGGATTGCAGAATCCGGGAATTGAAGTGTTTATGAATCGTGATATTCCATTTCTGAAGCAATATGATACAAAAATCATTGTAAATGTATGTGGAAAAACGACAGAAGATTATTGTGAGGTTGTGGAGAAGTTAGCGGATACAGATGTCGATTTATTAGAAATCAATATTTCCTGCCCAAATGTAAAGGAAGGCGGTATTGCATTTGGACAAAATCCAAACTCCGTAGAGGCAATCACAAAAGAAGTGAAAAAGTATGCAAAACAGCCGATTATCATGAAATTAAGTCCAAATGTAACAGACATTACAGAAATGGCAAGGGCAGCAGAGGCAGGCGGTGCGGATGTACTGTCTCTGATTAACACATTGACAGGAATGAAAATAGATGTGGAACGAAGAAAATTTGCCATTGCAAACAAGACGGGTGGACTGTCCGGACCGGCAGTTAAGCCGGTAGCGGTGCGTATGGTATATCAGGTAGCCAACGCAGTAAAGGTACCGATTATCGGAATGGGTGGAATCTGTAGTGCAGAAGATGCCTTAGAATTTATATTAGCAGGAGCAACGGCTGTGTCAGTGGGGACAGCAAACTTTCATAATCCATATACGACCATAGAAGTGGCAGAAGGAATCAAGGATTACATGAAACGTCATAACATAGAGGATATCAAAGAATTAATTGGAGCTGTAAAATAAGGAAAATTTATAGCAAAGAACTTTATCTAAAATGGAAGGTTAACATGTTTGACTGGAAAAAGATAAAATGGCAAAGGCAGGATTTTAAAATTAATTGATAACTTTAAGGTTTTATGATAGTATAAAATGGATATACAGGCGAAATGTCTTTAAATATAGGAGGTCTTGAAAGAAAATGGAACAGTACAAGAAAGAGTTTATAGAGTTCATGGTGGATTGCGGTGTGTTAAAATTTGGTGATTTTACGCTTAAAAGTGGAAGAAAATCTCCGTTCTTTATGAATGCAGGACTTTATGTTACAGGAGCACAGCTAGAGAAGCTGGGAGAGTATTATGCAAAGGCAATTCATGATAATTACGGAACGGATTTTGACGTGTTGTTCGGACCGGCATATAAGGGGATTCCTCTTAGTGTAGCAACTACTATGGCGTTCCACAGACTGTATGGAAAAGAAATCAGATACTGTTCTAACCGTAAGGAAATCAAAGATCATGGTGACACAGGAATTCTTTTAGGAAGCCCAATCAAAGATGGTGACAGGGTGGTAATTATTGAAGATGTGACTACATCGGGAAAATCTATCGAAGAGACATTTCCAATCATTCAGGCACAGGGAGATGTTACAATTCTTGGACTGATGGTATCCTTAAATCGTATGGAAAAAGGAAAGGGAGAGCAGAGTGCCCTGACAGAAATCAAAGAAAAATATGGATTTGAGGCAAAGGCAATTGTAAGTATGGCAGATGTCATTGAACATTTGTATAATAAAGAATATAAGGGAAAAATCGTTATTGATGATACATTAAAAGCCGCAATTGATGCATATTATGATATATATGGTGTAAAAGCACAATAATAATAGTTAGAAAAGAAAATGGAGGCGGATAATATGGGTAACGAAAAAACATATAAGACCATGAAAACAGCAGGTAGTGGAAGCATTGCCTTAGGAATTGTAGTACTTGTAACCGGAATCGTTTCCGGAATCATAATGATTGTGAATGGAGCACGCTTGCTAAAAGCCAAAAAAGAAATTACGTTTTAAATGAGGTCTGAAGTTGAAAAATAAATCTGAAAAATTAGTAAAAGCATTGGGCTGGATTAGTTTTACAATGTATATTATCATGTTATTTTATTTCATGTTTTTTTCAGAACGATATGGAAGAACCATTCTTCATAGTGATTACAACTATAACTTGAAGCTTTTTAAAGAAATAAGAAGATTCTGGAATTATCGGGATATTTTAGGGACGGAAAGTGTAGTTTTGAATCTTGTGGGAAACGTGGCAGGTTTTATTCCCTTCGGCATTATGATACCATTCTTAAGTAAAAAAAGGAGAAATTTTTTTCTGGTTACACTACTTACATTAGAGTTTAGCCTCCTCATTGAGGTGACGCAGCTAATCACAAAAGCAGGTAGTTTTGATGTGGACGACCTGCTTTTAAATACGATTGGAGGAAGCATCGGATATATTGTATTTGTAATTGCAAATGCCGTCTTAAAGCGGTGGAGGAAAAAAGATGCATAAAAAAAAGAAAAGAAAGATATACACAGATAAAAAACATGCGGTAAAAGGGATTGTGGCAACGATTCTGGCGGTGGCAGCATTGCTTGTTTTTGCGGCTGTCGTTTATATATCGTTTAAGAATGGTGGAGAAGCTGAAATGTGGATTGGTTCTATGGCATTGATTTCTATTCTGTTTGGGGTAGTAGGACTGATATTAGGTCTTATGAGCTTTAAAAGTGAGAACAGCTATAAGCTGTTTGCACAGATAGGTTCCTTTTTAAATGTATTTGTTTTGTTAATTTGGGGCTTAATATATATGATAGGATTTTAAGCAGGAAGGAAAACGAATATGAATTATTATAAACTTTTTAAACAGGAAAATGAAGAGGTGCAGGAACGTCTGCAGCTATATCGTGAGCGTATTCGGAATATTAGTACAGAAAAAAGTGTGAGAGAACCGTTTTTGGAATATTTTGTAAAGACAGCGGATTTTATCGAAAAAATGTATGACCTTTCGGAAGTGATAGAATCGGGAAAAGACAAAAACTATTCACTGGAACAGTTGAAACGGTTAAATCAATCCCTTTATGAAGATATTGCAGGGAAGGCTTATGAGAAAAGTTATGCCAATCCTTCCTATGCGGCAGAAAAGCTGGGCGAAGAATATGGGGCAGTACTAAGTTTCCTTTACACAGAAATCCGCGGTATGATTGTATATGCTTACGAAGGAAGAATGCTTGAATTTTCCATTGTGGCAGAGCTTTTTATTGAGATTTACAATTTGTTTGAACAGGAAGAATTGTTGTCCATAAAGGAAGTAAAGTCCGCCATCTATTGGTTTGTGAGTGATTATAGCGACATAACAGTTACCTACCGTATAAGAGAACTGTTAGATCCGTCCCTTTCGTTTGCAACAGATATTATCATGAAGTCGGATTTAACTGACTTGAGATATTTATATTATTATGGTGAATATATCACAGATACAGAACTAGAAACAGCCAGATTTTTAAATACCTTAGAAGAAGAAACGATTGAAAAAATAGCAGCAGTGTATACGGAAGGATACCGCATTGGATTTATCAATGGAAATAAGGATTTATCCAAGAAAAAGGTAGTGAATATCCGTTATAGCGTTGGCTTTGAACGAATTATCAAAAAAGCAATTGAAAACTTTGAAAAGATGGGACTGCAGCCGGCTATTTACAGGGCAGCGGTACACACGGTAAATAAACGGAAACATACGAAAATCGGATATTTCTCCACTTCACCAAATAAGCAGTATGATTATGATCATAGAGCAGACGATGCCTTGTATTTAGACAAGGCTTTTGTGGAACGGAAGCTAGGGGTCTTAAGAACTGCGTATGAGGAATACAAGGATTTAGCAGCAGTGCATGGAGGACCGGCCTGTATGGAAATCTTTGGTGAAGAACCATTTGTACCGGAAAATAAAGATTGTGTTTTGCAATTAAATGAAAAGCAGCAAAAGCTTTCCGTACATTACAACAATACAGCAGGAGAAATTACAAATACTTATATTAAGGGTGAGGAGCGAAGCTTTACAATCATTGCATTTCCAATTCCACAGATTGGTCCCCGGTTTGAAGAAATTTTCAGAGAAGTCATTAAAATTAATACATTGGATTATAAGCTATACCAGAATATCCAACAAAAAATTATTGAAACGCTGGATTTAGGAGAGTTTGTAGAAATTTTGGGGAAAGGCGAAAACAGAACAAATATAAGAGTTGCTCTACATGCGGTGAAAGATATTACAAAAGAAACAAAGTTTGAAAACTGTGTTGCGGACGTAAATATTCCGGTAGGGGAGGTGTTCACTTCGCCAAAGCTTGCAGGAACCAATGGATTGCTTCATGTGACCAAAGTATATTTAAATGAACTTTGCTATCACAATATTGAAGTCAGCTTCAAAGATGGAATGATTGTAGGGTACAATTGCACTAATTTTGAAAAAGAAGAGGACAATAAAAAATACATCAGAGAGAATGTATTATATAATCATGAAACACTTCCTATGGGAGAATTTGCGATTGGTACGAATACGACAGCTTATATGGCAGCCGCAAAATATAATATCAATGACAAACTGCCGATTCTCATTGCAGAAAAGACAGGGCCTCATTTTGCGGTAGGTGACACCTGCTATAGCTGGTCGGAAGATACGAAGGTGTATAATCCGGACGGAAGAGAGATTATTGCAAAAGATAATGAAGTATCTATTCTTCGAAAAGAGGATATTGCAAAGGCATATTTTAATTGTCACACAGATATCACCATTCCATATGACGAGTTAAAAGAAATCGCAGTGATTACAGCAAGAGGAGAACGTATCAGTATTATAAAAGACGGAAGATTTGTTTTAGAGGGTTGTGAAGAACTGAACAAACCTTTTGACAATTATTAAAATATAAAGTATTATAACTTATCGTAAGAGTAAAGAAACGAAAGGAGATTACTATGGCAAAAGTAGGAATTGTTATGGGCAGTGACTCAGACATGCCGATTATGGCAAAGGCAGCAGATGTATTGGAGGAATTAGGCATTGATTATGAAATGACCATTATTTCCGCCCACAGAGAGCCGGATGTGTTTTTCGAGTATGCAAAGACAGCAGAGGAGAAAGGCTTTAAGGTAATTATTGCAGGAGCAGGTATGGCAGCACATTTACCGGGTATGTGTGCAGCAATTTTCCCGATGCCGGTTATTGGTATCCCAATGCATACCACAAGTCTTGGAGGAAGAGATTCTCTGTATTCCATTGTACAGATGCCATCAGGAATCCCGGTTGCAACGGTAGCTATTAATGGCGGTGCCAATGCAGCATTATTAGCAGCAAAAATGCTTGCAATTTCGGACAGTGATTTACTTGCAAAATTGAAAGAATATTCTGCCAAGTTAAAGACACAGGTAGAAAATAAAGATAAAAAATTAAAAGAAATTGGATATAAAGAATATTTAAAGAACAAATAGGAGGATAAAATCATGGATTATAAGAAAGCTGGCGTAGATATTGAGGCGGGATACGAATCCGTAAAATTAATGAAGCAGCACATTGCAAAGACAATGCGTCCGGAAGTATTAACAGATATCGGAGGATTTTCCGGAGCATTTTCTATGAATGCATTTAAAAACATGGAAAAGCCTACTTTGGTTTCCGGTACGGATGGAGTTGGAACAAAATTAAAACTTGCATTTTTAATGGACAAACATGATACAGTTGGAATAGACTGTGTTGCTATGTGCGTAAACGATATTGCGTGTGCAGGTGGAGAACCATTATTTTTCCTGGATTATATTGCGTGTGGAAAGAATGAGCCGGAAAAAATTGCTACGATTGTAAGCGGTGTTGCAGAAGGCTGTCGTCAGTCCGGAGCAGCCTTAATTGGTGGTGAAACAGCAGAAATGCCTGGATTCTATCCGGTAGATGAATACGACCTTGCAGGATTTGCGGTAGGTGTTGTAGATGAAAAAGACTTAATCACAGGAAAAGATTTGAAGCCAAACGATGTGTTGATTGGCATTGCATCTTCCGGTGTACATAGCAATGGATTTTCTTTGGTTCGTAAAGTGTTTACTATGACAGAAGAGGCACTTCATACAAGCTATGACTGCTTAGGAACTACACTTGGCAATGCTTTGATTGTTCCAACTAAGATTTATGTGAAAACTTTAAGAAGCATTAAAGATGCCGGTGTTAAGATTAAAGCCTGCAGCCATATTACAGGTGGTGGATTCTATGAGAATATCCCACGTATGCTGCCGGAAGGCATTCGTGCCGTTGTAGAAAAGAACAGCTACAATATTCCGCCAATCTTTGAAATGTTAAAGAAAGACGGAGATATTAAGGAAGAAATTATGTACAATACATTTAATATGGGACTTGGTATGGTTATTGCTGTGAATGAAGCAGACGTAGATACTGCTATGAAAGCAATCAAATCAGCAGGAGAAATCCCATATGTAGTAGGTCGTACAGAAGCCGGTGAAAAGGGAGTAACATTATGCTAAAAGTTGCAGTTTTAGTATCCGGAGGCGGAACAAACCTGCAGGCAATTATTGACTCCATGGCAAATGGGAAAATTACCAATGCAGAAATTGTAACTGTAATCAGTAACAATAAGAATGCCTATGCCTTAGAACGGGCTAACAAGGCACAAATTCCTGCAAAATGTGTTTCTCCAAAGGATTATGAAAGCAGAGAGTTATTTAACAAAGCGTTATTGGAAGCGATAGAAGAATCCGGTGCAGATTTAATTGTATTGGCTGGCTTCTTGGTAGTTATTCCACAAGAAATGATAGAAAAATACAGAAATCGTATTATTAATGTACATCCGTCACTGATTCCGTCCTTCTGTGGAACCGGATATTATGGCTTGAAGGTGCATGAAGCAGCTTTGGAGCGTGGTGTAAGAATCAGTGGTGCTACAGTTCATTTTGTAGATGAAGGAACAGATACCGGTCCTATTATTCTGCAAAAGGCAGTGGAAGTGCTGGATGGTGATACACCACAAATTCTGCAAAAGAGAATTATGGAACGGGCAGAATGGGTTATCCTACCTATGGCAATCGATTTAATTGCGAATGGAAAGGTAGAAGTAAAAGGCGGAAAAGTAATCAGTAAGTAAGGAGAAAAAATATGAAAGTTTTAATCGTAGGAAGCGGTGGAAGAGAACATGCGATTGCTACAGCAGTGGCTAAAAGTCCGAAAGTAGATAAGATTTATTGTGCACCTGGAAATGCCGGAATTGCTGAACTTGCGGAATGTGTTCCGATTGCAGCAATGGAATTTGACAAACTGGTAGATTTTGCCAAAAAAGAAAAGATTGATCTCACGATTATTGGTATGGATGATCCATTGGTTGGCGGTGTGGTAGATGTTTTTGAAGCAGAAGGCTTAAGAGTATTTGGACCACGTAAAAATGCAGCTATTCTGGAAGGCTCTAAGGCATTTTCTAAGGACTTAATGAAGAAATATGATATTCCAACAGCAGCGTATGAAAACTTTGATTCTGCAGAAGAAGCCCTTGCTTATTTAGAAACAGCAGAGTTTCCGATTGTGTTAAAGGCAGACGGTCTTGCATTGGGAAAAGGTGTGCTGATTTGCAATACATTAGAAGAAGCTAAAGAAGGCGTAAAGTCTATTATGTTAGATAAGCAGTTTGGCTCTGCGGGAAACCGACTGGTAATAGAAGAATTTATGACAGGTCGTGAAGTTTCTGTGCTTTCTTTTGTAGATGGAAAAACGATCAAGACAATGACATCTGCACAAGATCATAAACGTGCCTTAGACGGAGATCAGGGATTAAATACCGGGGGTATGGGGACTTTTTCTCCGAGCCCATTTTACACAAAAGAGGTAGAGGAATTCTGTGAAAAATATGTATACCAGAAAACGGTTGATGCTATGGCAGCAGAAGGAAGACCATTTACCGGAATTATTTTCTTTGGATTGATGTTAACTTCAAAGGGACCAAGAGTTTTAGAATATAATGCACGTTTTGGAGATCCGGAAGCTCAGGTAGTGCTTCCGAGAATGAAGAATGACATCATTGAAGTGATGGAAGCGTGTATTGATGGGAAGTTAGATACCATTGATTTACAGTTTGAAGACAATGCAGCAGTATGTGTTGTATTAGCATCGGAGGGATATCCTGTAAAATACGAAAAGGGACTTCCGATTCAAGGATTAGAAAACTTCAAAGATAAAGAAGGATATTATGTATTTCACGCAGGAACAGCCAAAAAAGATGGTCAGATTGTAACAAACGGCGGACGAGTTCTTGGTGTAACTGCAAAAGGCAAAGATTTAAAAGAAGCAAGAGCAAACGCATACGAAGCAACCAAGTGGATTGACTTTGACAATAAATATTGCAGAAGCGATATTGGAAAAGCGATTGACGAAGCATAAAAATACTAATATAAAATATAAATATGCAGATTCCCGGGCAGAAATGTTCGGGAATTTCCTAAAAGTAGAGCGAAGAATATTAAGGAGCTGATATAAATTGGAACAAAACCCACCAAAAGTAGGATTAACCCAGGAAGATACACCTATCCATCGCGCCCTGGAAGAACAAAGAATTAATAGACTGGCTCATTTTGATGTGCCGGGACACAAGGGTGGAAGAGGTAATAAAGAATTAAAACGTTTTTTGGGAGATACATGTTTACAGTTGGATATGAATTCCATGAAACCCTTAGATAATCTGTGTCATCCGGTTTCGGTAATAAAGGAGGCACAGGAATTGGCTGCACAGGCTTTTGGTGCAGACGAGTCATTTTTTATTGTAAACGGAACCACGGCAGCAGTTCAGGCTATGATTATGTCTGTATGCAAGGCGGGGGATAAATTGATTATGCCTAGAAACGTTCACAGAAGTGCAATTAATGCATTGGTAGTCTGTGGGGCACAACCGGTGTATGTCAATCCGGGAGTAAATCGTTCGCTGGGGATTCCGTTGGGAATGGCAATTGCAGATGTGAAAAAGGCAATGGATGAAAATCCGGATGCAAAAGCTATTTTAGTAAATAATCCTACTTATTATGGTATATGTTCTGATTTACGAAAGATTGTTGCGCTGGCGCATGAAAGAGGAATGTATGTTTTAGTGGACGAAGCCCACGGTACTCATTTTTATTTTCATGAAGCTTTGCCGATATCTGCGATGCAAGCAGGAGCTGATATGGCGGCAGTCAGTATGCATAAAACGGGTGGTTCACTGACTCAGAGCTCCATATTACTTGCAAAAAATACTGTCAATGCAGACTATGTAAGACAGATTATTAATTTGACACAGACGACAAGTGGCTCTTATCTGCTCCTGTCTTCTTTAGACATTGCAAGAAAAAATCTTTCTTTAAACGGCAGAGAGATGTTTGAAAAGACAATGCAGTTTGCTGATTATGCAAGAAATGAAATCAATAAACTGGGTGGTTATTATGCATTTGGCGAAGAATTAGTAGATGGAGATGCCGTATATGCTTTTGACACCACGAAACTTTCCATACATACGAGAGATATAGGGTTAGCAGGCATTGAGGTTTATGATTTACTGCGAGATGAATACGGAATACAGATTGAGTTTGGAGATATTGGAAATATTCTTGCTATTATTTCGGCAGGAGATAGGAATTTAGAAATAGAGCGTTTGATTTCCGCCCTTTCAGAAATTAAGCGATTATATGAAAAAGACAGAGCAGGTCTTTTTGATCATGAATATATAAACCCTACAATTGAGATGGGACCTCAACAGGCGTTTTACGGAAAAAAGAAAATGGTTCCCATAGAGCAGAGCGAGGGTGGAATTTGCGGTGAATTTGTTATGTGTTATCCACCGGGAATTCCGATTTTAGCACCGGGAGAAAAGATTACAAAGGATATTTTGGCTTATATTGCTTATGCTAAGGAAAAGGGATGTTTTATGACTGGTACGCAGGACATGAAGATTGAAAATATTAATATAGTGGAGGTAGAGTAATGGAACTTTGGTATACGGACCAGCATACGAAAAATGTAAGATTTTCTATGAAGGTAAAGGAACAGCTTGCTACCTGCGAGAGTGAATTTCAACGGATTGATATTTTGCAGACAGAGGAATTTGGAAAAGTACTGGTCTTAGACGGTGAATTAATGATTACCCAGAAGGATGAATTTATTTATCATGAAATGATTACTCATGTGCCTATGGCAGTTCATCCAAAGGTAAAAAATGTGCTTGTAGTTGGTGCTGGTGACGGGGGAACCATCAGAGAGCTGGTTAAGTATGATAATATCGAAAGAATCGATATGGTAGAAATTGATAAAAAAGTAACAGATATGTGTATGGAATATTTTGAAGAAACTGCATGTGGACTTTCGGACCGCAGAGTGCATATGTACTTTGAAGAGGGGTTAAGATATGTAAGACAGCAGCATGACAAATATGATTTGATTATTGTGGACTGTGCAGACCCTTATGGACCGGCAGAGGGATTATTTACAAAGGAATTTTATGGTACCTGTTTTAAGGCATTGCACGAAGATGGGATATTGATTAATCAGCATGAAAGTCCGTATTATAGTGAACATTCTAGAACGGTGCAAAAGGCACATGCACATATTCAGGCGGTATTTCCGTATAGTACGGTATACCAGTGTCATATACCATCCTATCCATCAGGTCACTGGCTGTTTGGATTTGCTTCGAAAGTGTATGATCCTATACGGGATTTAAAAGAAGATAAGTGGAATGAACTTGGAATAGAAACAAGATATTACAATACGGCTTTACATAAGGGGAGCTTTTATCTTCCGAATTATGTAATGAAATTATTAGGAATGAAGTAAGGAGAGAGAACAATGGGAAGAGCGTTAATTATAGGAGCAGGCGGAGTTGCGGGCGTAGTGGTTCATAAGTGTTGTCAAAACAGTGAAGTATTTGAAGAAATCTGTATTGCAAGTCGTACAAAATCAAAGTGCGATGCTTTAAAGGAAAAGTTAGACGGCGGAAAAACTAAGATTACTACAGCGCAGGTGGATGCAGATAAAGTGGAAGAATTAGTTGCCTTAATCAATGATTATCAACCGGATATTGTGATTAATGTTGCGTTGCCATATCAGGATTTAACCATTATGGATGCATGTTTAGAAACAAAAACAGATTATATGGATACTGCGAACTATGAACCGTTAGATACAGCAAAATTTGAATACAGCTGGCAATGGGCATATCGTGAAAAATTCGAAAAAGCAGGTATTACAGCATTGCTTGGCTGTGGATTTGACCCGGGTGTTACGGGGGTATTTTCAGCATATGCTGCAAAGCATTACTTTGATGAAATTAATTATATTGATATTTTAGATTGTAATGGCGGTGATCATGGTTATCCATTTGCTACAAACTTTAATCCTGAAATTAATATTCGTGAAGTGTCTGCCAATGGAAGCTATTGGGAAAATGGCGGCTGGGTAGAAACTAAGCCAATGGAAATTAAGCGTGTATACAATTTCCCGGAGGTGGGAGAGAAGGATATGTATTTGCTTCACCATGAAGAATTAGAATCTTTGGGAATTAATATTAAGGGAATTAAGAGAATCCGTTTCTTTATGACCTTTGGACAGAGCTATTTAACACATCTAAAATGCTTGGAAAATGTGGGAATGACTTCGATTGAACCGATTGAATTTGAAGGAAAACAGATTGTTCCATTACAGTTCTTGAAAGCTGTGCTTCCGGATCCGGCATCTTTAGGACCGAGAACAGTGGGAAAAACCAACATTGGATGCATTTTCCGAGGTGTGAAAGATGGAAAGCAAAAAACATATTATGTGTATAACGTATGCGACCATCAGGAGTGCTATAAGGAAGTGGGTTCTCAGGCAATATCTTACACTACAGGAGTACCGGCGATGATTGGTGCCATGATGGTAATGACTGGAAAATGGAAAAAACCGGGCGTATATAATGTGGAAGAATTTGATCCAGATCCATTCATGGAAGCATTGAATCAATGGGGACTTCCGTGGCAGGAAGATTTTAATCCGGTATTGGTAGATTAAAAATGAAAGAAGAAAATCTTTCAGGGAAGTACTTATAGCAATGCTTATAATGGGCATTCCCGCAGATGGTGGTTGTACGAGTGCATACGGCACGGATATTTAACTTTATACAGTCAACATAAATAAGATATGTTGATAAAATGGCATTGGTTAGCAGAGACTGACGAATGCCATTTATAAAATCCTTTGAAATTTGGTGAGAAAAATGGATTTAGATGTGTTGTTAGTGATGATTTTTCGAAAAAATATAGTTATCCTGATAGAGATTCTATTCTTTCTATGCTGGATTTATGATTTTAAATGTGAACAGCCTGCCGGTGCAGGGCGAAAATATTTGATTCGATAGGGAGGACGTATGAACGAAGTAAAGAATTCGGAACTTTACTGGAATAGTATACATGCCGATTATGTGAGAAAAAATATAAAAACAGATGATTGGTTGGAAAGATTTGATGCCATAATAACAAATTGTAAGCATCCGGTGTTAGACCTTGGTTGTGGAGGAGGAAATGATACATTATACTTTATTGAGAAGGGCAAGAAAGTGATTGCCTGTGATCAGTCAATCAATGCAATCAATAACATTCAAAAAAATTTTCCGGAAGTGTTAGCAGCAAAATGTTTTAATATGCTGAATGGATTTGCGTTTGAAGATAATTTTTTTGGAATCGTTTGTGCTGATTTGAGCCTTCATTATTTCAAGGAAACAGATACTTACATGATTTTAAATGAAATTCGTAGAATACTTATTCCTGGAGGTTATCTCTTTGTCAGAGTTAATTCCATAAAAGATACCAATTTTGGAGCAGGGCAGGGAAGAGAACTAGAGCCTCATCTTTATAAGACAGAAAATGGAATGCTGAAACGCTTTTTTGACGAAGAGGATATTAGAAGGTTTTTTTCTGATTTTGATATTCTTTCTTGTGAAGAACAGAAAATGTTTCGATATAGTTCGGAAAAGGTTGTATTTTGTGTTGGCTTGAAGGCGAGAGTATGTGGATAGAGGGAAGGCAAAAGAAGTGGTGTGATGTGATTCTGCATATTGGCGGTGAAATAGAGGAGGGAATTTTATGTATCGAAAAAAGATATTAGGTGTATTATTATTAACGGCAGGAATGTTGACGGCCTGTGGGCAGGAACAGGTTGCAAATAAACAGGAAACACAAGCGTATGAAAATATTTCCGGTGAAGATACGGCACAATCCGAAGAGGAAACAAAACTAGAGAGTGACATAAAAGAAGAAGCAGTGGATAATTTAAAAGAAAAGTTTGGTGAGAACTGTATTGCAGATCAGACCTTTGAAGTCGAACTTAGTGAGTATGAAGGAAAGGTTTACTTTGTATCAACAGCACCTAATCAGGATACACAGAAATTTGGTATGCAGATTGTGCAAGCTGGCAGAGTACTTACGCAAGTAGAGGCATATATTCCAGAACAATTGCAGGACAAGAAATTTACCAGTCTGGATGCGGTGTCCTTTTATGATGTAAATTATGATAATAATACAGACATTGTAACAATTGCAACATATGAAGATACGACGTTTGCGGCAATTTACTATGGCGCTCGTGCGGAGCTTGAAGGAGAGGAAAGTAATTTCTATATCCAAGAGCAATTATCAGAAAACATATCAAGCCGGTTAGAGCAACTCTCGATTCCAGAAATCAGAAATTTGTTATCCAATGGGAAAAAGAATGGAAGCTTTGAAAATTATAAAGAAGCGTATTTGGCAGTGAGTCAGTTGTGTGAACTAGAAAACGGTGAAAATACATATAATTTAATTTATTTTAATGAGGATGATATACCGGAATTTGTTGCTGGGAAAAACGGTTACTACACGAGCTTATACACATATGACAATGGAACCGTCTATACACTTATGGATCACTGGGTATATGGTGCAATGGGGAATGCCGGGTATGAATATGTTGCAAAGAAGAATAGTCTTAGAAATTATAATACGGATTATGCAGGGGCAATTCTTTATACTACCTATATGAAAATGAGTCCTATGCATGCTCTGGATACCGTTGTAGAAATCAAAACATATAATTTCGATGATGTTAATAAAAATGGAATGCCTGATGAGGAAGAAGCAGATTCTATTGGAAATTACAGTGTAAGTTATATCGGGGATAACGAGGTGACGCAAGAAGAAGGTGCTTCCTACAATATGGGAGAATATGAATACATAGAAGGCACCATGAGCCTGGAAACGTTAAAAAATGAGCTGGAGGATCAATGATTTTGGTTAAAAAATATATCCCTAGAATCATGCTATTGATAGTAATTGCAATTGTAATATTTGATGCCATTGTATGGATACAGTATCAGTATCATTGGAATAAGCTTCAAAAGGAAGCAGGAAAAGCAAAAGCAGCGGGATATGAGAAAGAATATAGTATTTGTAGCAGGGAAAATAGTGTCACATTAGATGGAATAGAATTTGATTGCTTTCATGCGTTTCGTTCTATGCCTTTAGACGGCAACTATAACGAGATGCTTCTTGTGGAGAAAAGTCATGTATATATAGATAAAGTGCCCCAGGAAAAAGAAGGGTTAGTTATCTTTGCAAAACCGGTATCTTACTATGAAGATAATCATGGAGCAAGTTATACAATCTTGGATATATATTCTGTGTGTAAGTATTCGATGAAAGCTAGTGAACACTGGGTACGTATTGCTTTTTTAGCGACTATCACTGGAGGCATGTCAGAGATTTTACTGCTGTTGGTATTGGCTGTTGCGGTTATGCGACCTGTAAGGAAATGGTAACGGCTCATCTCTTAAAATCCGCTATATTGGTGATATGTCATTCATATAGTGGATTTTTTTCATTGAGTACAGAGCTTTCCTATGGTATGATTTAGCTATGGTTACTATATACTTTATTGTAAGAGAGGAACACAATATGATAGAATTTGATATTGATATTTCAGATATTACAACTCCTTCGTATCTGATTGATGAAAGATTGTTGAAAAAAAATATGGAGGTGCTCAAATCTGTGTCAGATGCAACCGGCTGTAAAATTCTTTTGGCACAGAAAGCGTTTTCTATGTTTTCTATGTATCCTATGATGAGCAGATATTTAGCAGGAACCACAGCAAGCTCTTTGTTTGAGGCAAGACTGGGAAAAGAAGAATTTGGGGGAGAAACTCATATATTTGCACCGGCGTACAAAGAAAATGAAATCGATGACATCATAAGCTTGTGTGATCATATAGTATTTAATTCCTTTGCTCAGTGGAAACGCTTTAAAAATAAAGTGCTTGCCGCTCGAGGGGCAGGAAAAAAAATAGAGTGCGGGATTCGTGTGAATCCGGAATATGCAGAAATAGAAACGGATATTTATAATCCGTGTTTTACAGGCTCTCGTCTGGGAACAACTTTAAAGACCTTTGAAGAAGAATTAGATTTAGAGGGAATTGATGGACTTCACTTTCATACTATGTGCGAACAAAACTCAGATACCCTGGAGCGTACGTTGAAGGTAGTAGAGGAGAAATTCGGAAAATATATGAAAGATATGAAGTGGATTAATTTTGGCGGTGGTCATCATATTACCAGAAGGGATTATGACATAGAACGACTGATTGGTTGTGTCAATCATGTACAAGAAAAATACAATGTGAAGGTCTATCTTGAACCCGGAGAAGCGACAGCACTAAATACAGGATATCTGGTGGCCCAGGTGCTGGAACTTTCTGAAAATGGAATGAACCTTGCTATATTAGATACCTCGGCAGCGTGTCATATGCCAGATGTGTTGGAAATGCCCTACAGACCGGAAATTATTGGTGCAGGAGGGCCGGGAGAAAAAGCCTTTACTTACCGTCTGGGAGGACCGACCTGTCTTGCAGGCGATATTATCGGAGACTATTCGTTTGATGAACCCTTAGAAATTGGACAGAAACTGGTGTTTACCGATATGTCACATTACACTATGGTGAAAAACAATACGTTTAACGGAATTAATTTACCTTCTATTTATAGCTATAGCGAAACGGGAAAAATTAAGGAAATCCGAAGATTTTCTTATGAGGATTTTAAGATGCGTCTTTCATAATAGGAAAAGATAATCTTTATTCAAAAAAAGTTTACACATCGTTCAAATTATGATATGCTAAGAAAGTGGGTTTCCACGAAAAGACGTGAGTATTTTAAAAGAATGCGGAAACGGGGAGAACTATGGTAAATGAGGATAAAATTAAGCTGATGACAAAGCTTGCAGTATATGAACAGGGAGAAGGAAAGAAAAAGCTTCCTGTGATGCAATATTTTCAAGGAGATTATATTGTGTTCAATGTGATAAAAACATTTCTTAGCATTACGATAGCATATGGATTGATTTTGGCGATTGGCGTTGTGTTAAGCAGTCAGTATCTGATGGAAAACATTCAGAAGCTGAGTATAGAACAACTGGCAGGCCGCATTATCTTTGGGTATATTCTGGTACAGGCATTGTACCTGACGATTGCATTACTTGTATACATGAAAAGGTATGCTAACGCAAAAAGAAGTGTAAAAAGATATTATAATCAGCTAAAGAAATTAAGCTCTTATTACAGAGAAAAATAGGATAGGATTTGGACAATGTGATGTGGGAGGAAATTGCTAGATGTCAGCTTTACTTGAATTGAGAGAAAAACTCAAAAAATTTTATGGAAAGAATGAATTGTATATTACTCCGGTATTGAAATTTGTGCTTGCTGTTATGATACTTTTTTCCATTCAGCAGAACATAGGATATATGAGTACGTTAGGAAATCCGGTGCTGATTTTTGTTATTGCGTTAATTTGTACATTTTTGCCGGTGAATGCAACAGTGATTGCAAGCTGCGTGTATATTATATTGGATAGCTATGCACTTTCAACGGAAACAGCAATTGCAGCGTTTATTTTAGTTGTGCTGATGTTTTTATTGTATTTTCGATTTGCACCCAAAGATGCCTATGTTGTGTTATTAGTACCAATGGCATTTGTGTTAAAAATTCCCTATGTAGCTCCGGTACTGATTGGATTGATGGCAACACCGGTTTCTATTGTTTCTATGTGTTTTGGAATTATCATGTATTATTATATCGTATATGTCAGCCAAAATGTGGGGGTACTGTCTGTGGCAGGAACGGATATGATTTCCAAGATGAGTATGGTTTTTGAAGGTCTGTTGTCAAATAAAATGTTGTTATTGACACTGATTTCATTTATGGCCACTGTATTGGTGGTATATCTCATTCGAAGACTGAATATTGACCATGTATGGAATACTGCTGCGATTGCGGGAATTTTAACAAATCTTTTGATTTTACTTGTGGGAGAATTTATGTTGAATCTTACCAATACGATTGGTGGAATGCTGATTTCCATGATAGTATCAGGTATTATAGTGTTTGCAGCACAGTTGTTTGTGTTTTGTCTGGATTATACCAGAACAGAATATGTACAGTTTGAAGATGATGAATACTATTATTATGTTAAAGCTGTACCAAAGATGACGGTAAGTGCATCTTCGAAAAAGGTACAGAGAATTAACCCACAGAAGAAATAAAATAAAGAAAAAATATGTGTGTAAGGAAGTGAAACTGTGGAGTTTTTAACTACATTTTATGAAAATAATTTATATTGGATGTCAATGCCAAGCATTACACCGACTGATGTTTTAGAGATAGCTATTATTGCGTTCTTTGTGTATCAGATTCTTTTGTGGATTAAAAACTCAAAAGCATGGTTTTTGCTGAAAGGAATCTTTGTGATTCTTGTGTTTGTAATGATTGCCATTCTACTTGAAATGAATACCATTTTGTGGATTTTCAAGAGCATATTGAATATAGGAATTATAGCGGTAGTTATTGTCTTTCAACCGGAACTGCGCCGTGCGTTAGAGCAGTTAGGCAGAAAACGATTTATTTCATCATTGTTTGCATTTGACAATTCAAGAAGTGGCGAAGAGCGCTTCTCAGATAAGACAGTGAGTGAAATAGTGAAGGCTTCATATGACATGGGGAAAGTAAAGACGGGCGCATTGATTGTAATTGAAAAGGAACTTTCTTTGGCAGAATACGAAAGAACCGGAATCGGAGTAGACGGACTGGTAAGCAGCCAGTTGCTGATTAATATATTTGAGCACAATACTCCGCTTCATGATGGTGCAGTGATTATTCGAGGCAATCGAATTGTATCAGCAACCTGTTATCTGCCGTTGTCGGATAATATGGAACTGAGCAAGGCACTGGGAACAAGACACAGAGCAGGTGTTGGAATTAGTGAAGTGACGGATTCGATTACTGTGATTGTATCAGAGGAAACGGGAAGGGTATCCGTAGCTAATCTGGGAAAATTATATGTGAATTTAGAGCCGGACGAATTAAAGGAAATGCTTCAAAAGGCTCAGGATAAGGTAAGTGAAGAGAAAAAGTTCAAATTGTGGAAGGGACGGCTGAAGAACCATGAAAAAATGGATAACAAATAATACCGGATTAAAGGTCGTATCCATAGTGTTTGCACTTATGTTATGGCTGATTGTTGTGAATATCGATGATCCCAGCACAAAAAAAGAAATTTCGAATGTGCAGGTAGAACTTACCAATGAAGATGCGATTACAGATAAAGAAAAAGTATGCTCCGTTATAGATAACAGTAACGTGATTTCTATTACAATACGTGGGCCGAGAAGTGTTGTAGAATCCTTGAATGCCTCTGACTTTAAAGCAACAGCGGATTTGCGGGAGTTGACAGACTTTGAATTTGTTCCAATAGAAATTCAGGCATTGAGAAATAAGGATAAGCTGACCAGCGTAGAGAGTCGTACCAAAAATGTAAAGGTAAGTATAGAAGAACTATCCGTAAAGCAGTTTGCTATCAAGGCAAGCGTTACAGGCAATCCGGCAGACGGTTATGCAGTAGGAAACAAATCACTGTCGCAAAATATTGTGAAAATTAATGGCCCGGCATCAATCATGTCAACAATTAACCGGGTTGTAGCTGAAGTAAATGTGTCAGATATGTCATCGGATATTAACACACCGGTAAGTCTTACCGTATATGATGGAAATGATAAAGCAGTCGATACATCCAGACTGAAAATGAGCGTAGACAGTGTCAATGTCAATGTTGAGATGCTGAAAACCAAAGAAGTTCCGATTAAGGCAGGAACCAGTGGCACTCCGGCAGATGGCTACCGCGTTGTAGGCGGTGTCGTATGTGCACCGGAAACGGTTACGATTGCGGCAAAAGAAAACGTGTTATCCGGAATTAGCGAAGTTCGTATACCGGATGAGGTGATTGATGTAACAGATTTAAATAAGAGCTTTGAAAGCTTAATTGATATTAGCAAATATTTAGGAGATGGAGTTACATTAATCGGTGAAGCAGAAATTCTGGCATCTGTAAATATTGAACAATTAGAAAGTAAAGACATTTACTTTCCGGTAACTTCAATTAGTATTGAAAATCTTGCAGATAATTATAAGAGCATTTATACTAATTTTGACCCGCTAAAGCTTCAAATCTGGGGAACGGAAGAAAAAATTCAGGAATTGCAGAACACCGACGTGTCAGTGAGCATAGATTTAAGTTCTGTGAAAGATTCGGGAAATTATACCATTCCTGTGACAATTCAGTTGCCGGAAGGATATAATGTATTTGAGGAGTATACCGTTGAGATACATGTTTATGAAGGAAATTTGGATTATTCAGAAATAACATCGAATGAAAATAATAACGCAGGCGAGTCAAATGAAGAATAACGCCTAGGGAGGAAAGTATGGGAAGATTGTTTGGAACAGACGGAGTAAGAGGTGTTGCCAATGAGGAACTGACACCAAAGCTTGCTATGGAATTAGGGCAGGCAGGTGCCTATATTTTAACAAGACAGAATGCACATAAACCTACGATCATTGTAGGATGTGATACAAGAATTTCGGGAGGAATGCTTGCAAATGCTTTGATGGCAGGAATATGTTCTGTGGGAGCAAATGCAGTATATGTTGGGATTGTTCCAACCCCGGCAGTTGCTTATTTAACCAGAACTTACGGAGTAGATGCGGGAGTTGTAATTTCAGCATCGCATAATCCGGTAGAATTTAATGGAATTAAATTTTTTAATGGCGACGGATATAAATTATCTGATGAGTTAGAAGACGAAATAGAAGAATTAATTCATAACGGCATGAAGGGAATTACCTTTCCTACAAGTAAAAATATCGGAAAAGTAAAATACCGTATGGATGCCGGAGAAGATTACATTACATTCGCAAAAAATGCAGTCAATGTGGATTTGACCAATATGCGCATGGTGGTAGACTGTGCAGAAGGTGCTTCTTATTACACAGCTGTGGAAACATTGAGAGAACTGGGAGCTGATGTAGTACCGATTCACGCAAATCCGGATGGAACAAACATCAACGATCAATGTGGTTCAACCCATCTGGAAGAATTGATGCGCAGGGTTGTGGAGGAAAAAGCACAGGTAGGGCTTGCCTTTGATGGAGATGCAGACCGTCTGCTTGCGGTAGATGAACTGGGAAATGTAGTAGACGGTGACCAATTAATGGCAATTTGCGGCAATTATATGAAAGAACAGGGTAAATTAAAAAAGAATACGATTGTTGCAACAGTTATGAGCAATCTTGGTTTCTTCCTGATGGGAGAAGAAAGGGGCATTACCATTGAGAAAACAAAGGTTGGAGACCGTTATGTATTAGAGCATATGAAAGAGATTGGTGCAAATATTGGCGGAGAACAGTCCGGGCATATTATTTTCTTAGATGAGAATACTACTGGTGATGGATTGTTAAGCGCACTTCATTTATTAGAGGTTATGGTAAAGACGAAAAAACCATTGTCAGAGCTGGCAAAAATTATGGAAGTGCTTCCTCAGGCTCTGATTAATGCAAAAGTGCCAAATGACAAAAAGGAAAGCTATATGGAGTATCCGGAAATTGCAAAGGCAATTGAAGAACTAGAACAAAAGTTTGCCGGCAAAGGAAGAGTATTAATCAGACCTTCCGGAACAGAACCTTTGGTAAGAGTTATGATTGAAGGAAAAGACCAGGCGGTAATTGAAGAAGAAGCAAGAAAATTAGCAGATTTCATAGTTAAGACAATTGCTTAAGATACATAAGAATGGAGGAAATGCCATATGGTAAGCCAGAAAGTTGTAGTAAAAAATCCTTCGGGACTTCATTTACGTCCGGCAGGTGTTTTGTGTAAAATTGCAATGACATATAAATCATCTACTACGTTTACATTTCGCGAAAGCACAGCAAATGCGAAAAGTGTGTTAAGTGTATTAGGAGCCTGTGTAAAATGCGGTGATGAGATTGAATTTATTTGTCAGGGTGAAGACGAAGAAGAAGCTTTAAAAGGGCTTGTTGAGGCAGTGAAAACCGGACTTGGAGAAGAAATGTAAAGAGCATCAGCCAAAGAACAGCCACGCATTGCGTGGCTGTAGCTCGTTTCATCATTGTTTCTGCTAATAGAAGATAGAAGAGAAAGGAAACCATTTTGAAAAAAGTATGGGAATTTTTAAAAGAGCATAAGAAAGCAACTGTGGCAGGATATGTGATTTTATGTCTGTTGTATCTGGTGATTCAAATGATAAGACCAAGGAGTGCACAGTATATGGCATTGTTTTCCGCAAAGAAGATTGTGCTGCATACCTTGATTTTTCTTTGTGCAGGTGTAGCCTTGTATTCTGTTACCTTTGCAGAAAAGAAAGAGTTTGTGAAGAAAAAGAAAAGAAAGATAAGTACATTGATTTTCAATATATGGAAGCAATACCGTAATTTTATTGGTCTTGGGATTGTACTTTTGGTGGGACTGTATAGTAGCGTATATGTCTATCGAACAGACATCCGCACAGCGATGAATACAACAAAAGATGTGGTGATTTCTTCTGTAGGAACAGGAAAAATCCGCATTTCAGATAAGGTAAAGGCAGTTACGCAAGACTTTACAACGACAGAACGGGAATTTATCGGAATCTCTCCTGCATTTTTTATGGACAATCCTGCAAGTGACAGAAGTGGTATGATTGAGGCGGTTGTTTGGAAAAACCATGAAATAGAAGTTGCCAGAGCCACCATTGACCTTTCAGAGATTGACAATGGATTTCGTTGGAAAATCATGTTTGATGAAAAGGAAACAGAGGCAGACAGTCAGACATATACACTGGAAATTAAGTTTCCCGAAAATATTTCACAATATAAAGTGTCGCTGGCAGTGACGAATGAAAATGTGAAAAAAGCAGTAGTCAATGAAAAGGAAGCAAAGTATGGTTTGTTTCTGACAGCACATACACAGTTAAATCACTTTGTACGGCCATATTTCATGGTTTTATGTGGTGCTTTGACATTGTTCAGTGCTTTTTTATATTATCTTATTTTTATCAAAAAAGCCGCCCTGGAATGGTGTGCATTTTTCAGCATTTTAGTAATTGGAGGCATTTATGGTTTTTTGATTACGCCGTATATGGTTCCAGATGAAGAAACACATATTGATATGGCATATCGATATGCGGATATTTTGATGAGCACAGGAAATACAGACGATTTCCATTGTCTGAAAAGACAAGAAGATACTGAGAAGAAATTTATATCAGACCCATCACTGGAAAATTATAGATATGTTTATGAAAATATAGGGAAAACAGCAAAAAATACTAAGATTGTAGAGGCAGACGCTACAGCGAATACGGGGGCATATTTGTTTATGCATTTTCCGGGAGCTGTGGGCATAGCACTTGCAAGAATATTACATCTTGGATATGTACCAATGTTATATATGGGACGTTTCTTGGGCTTGCTTATCTTTGCACTGGCAGTTTTTATAGGTATGAAAAAGCTTCCTTTTGGAAAAGCCACGTTGTATGTCCTTGCTATGCTGCCAATTACGTTACAGCAGGTAAATTCGTTTTCCTATGATTCCATTTTATTTTCAGCGGTGTTGTTGTATTTGTGCTATGTTATTTCTATGGCATATACGAAAGATAAAATTCGTGCATGGGATATCATCATTTGTTGTGTTCTTGGAATTGCTGTTATTTATTGTAAAAACGGTGCGTATACACCGGTGGTTTTTGCATTTTTATTGATTCCGGCCAAAAAATTTGCTTCCAGAGCAGCTTATTACAGTTTTATGGTAAGCTTGAGTGGCGCTTTTGTCCTGGGATTTCTGGCAAAAAATATTAAGGTGGTAAATACTGCTGCGGAAACAACAAATAAGGTAATGGGAATTGCAGAGGCCATCACCATTCCAAATTATAGCTTGAATTATATTTTACAAAACCCAATTGTGTTTTTTGATGTAGTAAATAATACGATTGCAGATAAAACTGATTTTTATATTCAATCCATGTTAGGACAACATTTAGGCTGGATACAAGTAGAGCTTGCAAATGTATTAGTGATTGCCTTCAGCATTATATTAATGCTTTCTGCATTTCGAGGCAGAGAGGAGCAACAATATGTCACTACTGCAAATAAATGGTGGATTGTGGTAATTACCTGTGCCAGCGCAGCATTAGTTCTGCTTGGTATGCTGGTATCCTGGACACCAATCACCTATGTATCTGTGGAAGGTGTGCAGGGACGATATTTCTTTCCAATACTATTGTTAGGACTTATGGTACTTCGCAATTCTAAAATTATGTTTGATAAAAATGCCGACAGGGCAGTTGCCTTTGCAGGCTATGCAGCCACAGTAGTTGCAGCATTTTGCTTTATTCATGTGGTGCTGTAGCATCGGCGGTAAAATAGGAGACATGCATGAACGATAAAAAAAGACTGGCAATTAACTTAACGGCTCAGATTATGGCATTCGCCGTAAATATGGGAGTGAGTTTTATTGTCACCCCGATTATTGATAAGATTAGTACAGAATTAAGTGGATTTGTGGGACTTGCTAATAACTTTATTGCATGTGCCCAAATAGTGGTTTCTGCTTTGAACACTATGGCAAGCCGTTTTATAACGATTCATATTCATCAGAAAGATGAAGAACAGGCAAATGAATATTTTTCCTCTGTATTTTTTGGAAATCTGATGATGGCAGGAATCTTCTTGATACCTATGCTGACATTGATTATATTTGGGGATAAACTATTTCAGGTGCCTGCATTATATGTAAGTGATGTGCGCATTTTATGGTTTTTTCTGTTTGCCAATTTCTTTGTAAGTATTGTAGGTTCTGTGTTTGGCGTGGCTACCTACTGTAAGAACAGGCTTGATTTGACTTCTGTGCGTACAATTCATGCAGAAATTATCCGCGTGGTGTTTTTGGTGGTATCGTATAACTTTTTCCCACAGTATATCTGGTATATTGGAATTGCATCTCTGCTTCATACCACATACCTTACCCTGTCAAATATACAGTTTACCAAAAGGCTTTTGCCGGAAATACACATTAAAAAGTCTTATTTCCGCTGGAAGAAGGTGTGGGAGCTGATTTCACTGGGTCTGTGGAATTCACTTACCAGATTGAGTCAGGTGTTGTTAGACGAGCTTGACATTGCTATTGCAAATATTTTAATTGGTTCTGTGGCAATGTCAGCATTGAGCAATGCAAAATATGTGCCGACAGCTATTTCCGGACTGATGGGAACGATTGTGGGTGTATTTTCACCGCAAATTACAATTGCCTATGCCAAAGGAGATAAGAAAAATCTGGTAGATATCATTAAGAGTTCTAATCGTATTATGATTTTTATGATGAGCATTCCCATTGCTTTCGTAACTGCTTATGGAGATATTTTCTTTTCCCTATGGCTGCCGGCACGAGATCCTCACCAGATGCATGCATTGGCATTGTTAGGAATGGGTGTCTTATATGTAAGTATGAGTATACAGGTGCTATATCATGTATTTATTATAACCAAAAGAGTGAAGGCAAATTCTATTGTGATGATTGTATCAGGCGTATTGTCAACTACGATCGTATTTATTCTATTAGAAACAACCAACCTTGGTTTGTATGCCATTGCGGGTGTTAGTACAGTGTTGGGTCTTTTGCGAAATCTGATTTTTACACCGATGTATGCAAGTAAGTGTCTGGAATTGAAATGGAGCACATTTTATGGAGATATTTTAACAGGTCTCTTATCTATTGCAGGAATCAGTATTGTGGCATTTGCTTCTAGATTTGTATTTACGATTGACAGCTACTTGTCTTTGATTGGTGTTGGAATTATCGTTGGAATCATTGCACTGGTAATCAATTTCTACGTGGTATTGAAAAAAGAGGATAGAAAGATAATATTAGATAAAGTATTAAGGCGTGGGTAGAAAAATGAGTCGTATGATAGAGAAAATAAAGCAGAATGAAGGTCTGTATCACTTTCTGGTAAAAATTGCCAGAAAGAAAGAGCATTTTAAAAATGATGTGTTGGCAAAGGCTGTGTGGGAGATTTGTGTGAAATTTCCGATACAGGAAAATAAGGTTTATCTGACGAATTTTAACGGAAGAGGATTTGCGGATAATCAAAAATACATTGCAAAAGAACTGATGAAGCGGGAGAAGGAGTACAAGCTAATCTGGTTATTGCAAAATCCGAAAACACAGAAGCTTCCAGAAGGAATTATTTCGGTAAAAACCGGAACTTTCCGGGAAATTTATCATATGGCAACGTCGAAATTCTGGATTAATAATGTGCGTTTTAATCAGTATTTTAAGAAACGTCCGGGACAGTATTATATTCAGACCTGGCATGCAGGACTGGGATTTAAACGAATTGAGAAGGATATAGAAGATACATTAAGTAAAGAGTACATTGAAATGGCAAAAAAAGATTCTAAGGCAATTGACTTGATTGTTTCGAACGGACCATTTATGACAAATCATTTTAAACGGATTTTTTGGTATGACGGAGAATTTTTAGAGAAAGGTCATCCGAGGAATGACATTTTTTACACAGCAGGGCAAAAGGAAAAAAAGGAAATTTATACGAAATTGGGAATCCCGGAAACTACAAAAACAGTTTTGTACGCACCTACCTTTCGTGCAGATTATGGTTTATCCGCTTATAATATGGACTACGAAAGGGTGTTAAATGTATTGAAAGAGAAATTTGGAGGTGAGTGGAAGCTGTTAGTACGTCTTCACCCGAATTTGTTTGATAAGTTTGATGCCTTGAATTTAAAAAGTGAGCGGATTTTGAATGTGAGTGCTTACAGTGATATGCAGGAATTATTGTTTGCTTCCGATGTAATGATTACAGATTTTACGTCTGCAATGTTTGAATTTGCCATAATGGACAAACCCTGCTTTTTGTATGCATCTGATTTAGAAGAGTATATGAAGGAACGTGGATTGATTACATTACAGGAAGTACCTTTTCCAAAAACAGATACAAATGATGGCTTAGAGCAGATTATTATGGAATATAACCCGGATACTTATTTTGACAGGGTACATGAATTTATGGCAGACAAATGCTGCGATTGTGGAATTGGTGCAAAGTCTGTAGCAGACTGGATGGAGGAACACTAATATGGATATGGAGCTGGCAAAAAGGGCAGTGATTTCTCTGCCTAAAATCATGGCATATAAAATAAAATTTGGAAAGCGCTTTTGTGCACCAATGATACATGCATTAGGAAGACATTCTCATATCGTGATTAAAAGAAAGGCAAGGGTTACTCTGGGAAAAGAACTGGTGAGCAGAGATAACTTTCAACTGCGGGCAGAAAGTGGGAGCATTTGCATAGGGGATAAATGCTTTTTTAATGCAAATTGTTCTGTGACTGCTATGGAGCGTATTACGATTGGTGCGGGCTGTCAGATTGGAAATAACGTAGTGATTGTGGATCATAATCATACCAGGGATTTTACCGGATATACAACTGCCCCGGTAACGATTGGCGCAAAGGTGTGGATTGGTGCTAATTGCGTGATTTTACCCGGAAGTGTGATTGGAGATGGTGCAGTGATTGGCGCAGGCAGTATTGTGAATGGTGAAATTAGGGCAAATACAACGTATTTCAACAGGCGTGAGAAGGTAATGGTGGAAAAGTAATGATATCGGTAATAGTTCCTGTGTATAATTGTGAAAAAAATTTAGAACGGTGTGTACAAAGTATTCTAAGTCAGTCAGAACAAGAGATAGAAATTATTCTGGTAAACGATGGTTCTACGGACAGCTCGTATGAAATATGCGAAAAATATGCAAAAGAACATGCAAAAGTAAGAGTCATCCATCAGGAGAATGGAGGCGTTTCCAAAGCAAGAAACACAGGAATTAAGGCAGCGGAGGGAAAGTATATTCAGTTTGTGGATAGTGATGATTACTTAGCAAAAGATATGTGCAGATACATGAAAGCATGTATGCAGGAAAAACAGGCAGACTTGGTGATTGCAGGATTTCACCATCATTATATGGGAAGAGATATTGTAAAAGTTCCAAACATACATCAGGAGCCTTTGGCAGAGTTAAATTGTTTTGAAAGCAGCTTTTTGGATTTGTATGAAGAGGGATTCCTTAATATGCCCTGGAATAAACTCTATAAAAAGGAAAAGATGATAGAACTGTTTCCGGAAAATTTAAGTTTGGGAGAGGATTTGCTGTTTAATATATCGTATTTGAAAACATTAAAAAATACAGACAACATATTTATTGCACAAGTTCCGCTATATCATTATATACAAGAGCGGGAAAACGTAACACTTTCATCTAAGAAAAGAGAAAACAAGGTGGAAATTGCTACGAAAATCTGTCATGTCACAGAAGATTTTTATCATAATAATTTAGGGCAGAGCGGTGGAGAGAGCAGGATATACTCACGACTAATATCGGAATATCTGTGCGATTTAGCAGAAAGTGTTTACGATAAAACAATAACGTATGAAAAATTTCATCAAACAGCTGCGAAATATACAGACGATGCTTACGTAAAAAAAGTGAACCATCATATTACAAATCTGCCCTTGGATTTAAAAGTGCTGAATTACTTTTTTCAGAAAGGTAACATCAAATCTTTGTGGTATTTATGCTATGTAAGGAAACTGGCTGTTAACATTTTAACAAGAACGAAGGGGTAAGAAATGCAGGATTTAATCACAATTATAGTTCCGGTTTATATGGTAGAACGTTATTTGGACCGATGTGTAAATTCTATTGTAAATCAGACATATAAAAATTTAGAAATTATTCTGGTAGATGACGGCTCTAAGGATCAATGCCCGGAACTTTGTGATAGCTGGGCAAAAAAGGACGAGAGGATTCGTGTAATACATAGAAAAAACGGCGGTCTTTCGGCAGCAAGAAACAGTGGAATTGAAGAAGCAAAAGGAGAATATCTGGCATTTATTGATTCAGATGATTTTGTTTCGACGGAATTTATCGAGGCATTGTATCAGGCGTGTCAGCAGACACAAAGTCAGATTGCACAGTGCAGATATGAATATGTGGACGGTGATACCATGACGAAGGACAAACAGCCAGCAACAGAGCCGACAGAAGTATTCTCGGGAAAAGAAATGATAAAGGGAATGAGCTGGCGTGATGGTGCCTATAATGTAGTAGCATGGAATAAGTTATATCATAGAAGTGTATTTACAGGTATCCGCTATCCAGACGGTCGGATTCATGAGGACGAGGCAACTACACACAGGCTGTTTTACAATGCGAAACGAGTTGCGTTTGTGTATCGTTTTTTGTATGGTTACTATACGGGAGGAAGTAGTATTACAAGAGATAAATTTTCCGAAAAACGTCTTGATTGGGAATGGGCGGTCAGAGAGCGTCTGACCTTTTTAAAGGAGCGGCAGGAAACAGAGCTTCTTATTCCTATGTATAAAATATATATGGATGGAACAATAGATTTGTACTATAAAGTGCAAGAAATTTTGCAGAATGAAGCAAAAGCAGAAAAATTAAGAAAAAAGCTAAAAGATACCTATAGAGAATTAAAAAAATATGGTGGAATACCTTTGAAAACGAAAATAGGTTACCGGATTTTTTTAATCAATCCAATGGTATATAAAAAATTATTGAGAAAATAATGGGGGAAAAAATATGTTAAGTGTAATTGTTCCAGTGTATAACGTGGAAAAATATTTACGAAGATGTGTGGAAAGTATTCTGGCCCAGACGGAACGTGATTTGGAAATTATTCTGGTAGATGACGGGTCTACGGACACCTCGGGACAGATTTGCGATGAATATGAAACTAAGTATGCCAGAGTAAAGGTAATACATAAAGAAAATGGAGGCCTGACCTCTGCCTGGATTGCCGGGGCAAAGGCTTCTTGCGGAGATTATTTAGGTTTTGTAGACAGCGATGACTGGATAGATATGGATATGTACAAACGTATGTATAAAAAAGCAAAATCCTATGATGCAGACATGGTATTGTGTGGCTTGGTAAAAGAGTTTGAGAACGAACAGCGTAAAAAAACATACCTGACAGATCGACTGACCAAAAGCTTTTATGGAAACAAGGAGATAAAAAAGGAAATTGTACCGGTATTTTTTTGTAATGGAAGCTTTGACAGTCGTGCCATTCCTGCTTCACGAGCCATGAAACTGTATCGCAGAGAAATTATTATGGATAATATTAAATTTTGTAATGATGAAGTGAGTATTGGTGAAGATCTGGTTATCACCTTTGCGGCATTTATCGATACTAAGTCCATTTGTGCAATTCATGACTATTATCCTTATCACTATTGGATTAATGAGAGTTCCTTAACAGGTAAGCATGACAGAAATTATCTGAATAAATTGATTGTGTTGCGCAATCAGTTGATGAAAATTAATGAAGCAAAGTCTGTTTATGATTACAGTGAACAGATTACAAATGATTTTTTGTTTCTCGTTTTAATGTGTATCAAAGAAGAAATTCATAAAAATAAAGAAGACAAGCCAGGACAGGTGATACAAAGGGTTCGTGAAATTTGCGAAAATGAGTATGTGAAAGAAGCGTTAGAGGAATATCATATGCCAAAACTTATGCTTAGCGGAAAAATATTTATTTTTCTGATGAAGCATAAGATGTATGGGTTGTGTTATCTGGCGGTGAAGGCGGTGTTTCGGTAAGTGAAACAAGGTAAATTTGCATAAAGGTGAAAAGGGAGAAATTTTAAGATGAGTGTTCAGATTAGACTTATGGTGGAAGAAGACAGAGAGTGTGTACAGAATATGATGCGGGTGTTTTATGCTTCCCCGGCAGTGTTAAGCAACGGTTCAGATGATATCTTTTGTAAGGATATAGACTACTGTATAGGAGATTCTCCATATGCAGAGGGCTACATTTTTCAGGAGGGGTTGGAAGTGTCAGGCTATGCCATGATTGCAAAAAGCTTTTCCACGGAGTTTGGCAAGCCTTGCATATGGATTGAAGATTTATATATGAAAGAGGAATATAGAGGCTTGGGCATAGGGACACAATTTTTTGAATATATAGAAAAAAGATATCCGGATGCCCTGATTAGATTAGAAGTAGAGGAAGAAAATAAACGAGCCATTCATGTTTATCAAAAGTGTGGATATGAAATTTTACCATATTTAGAGATGAAAAAGTAACAGCTTTCGTTTATTGAAAAGTTATAACTTGCGCAGAAGGAGCATTGCAATTACAGTATTGTTCTAAAGATGACAAAAGCAGCAAAAAATAAATAAGTCTATTTTACTTTGAAGTAGTTTGACCGACCACAATCTTTTCAATTCCTTGCATATCCGCAGCAATATCTGTAAAAGAACTGTAGAAACTTCCAAAGATTTTGCTGGTTTTTGACAGACAGAATAAGTCAATCAATGCATCATGCATACCCTCTACAGAGTCCCTTGCCAGAGTTTTGGAAGTGTTAGAGATAATGGCATTGCCAAATTCATTTCTAAGGCGTTCCTCTTCCGTAATATCATCGGTTGCAATATAGAATTTTGCGTTCGGAAATTCTGCCAGTTCGTTGCGGATTGCAGTGGAAAATTCATCACTTTTACTGTTGGCAATTGCCCAGGTGTTATCCGTTCTGCGGATATGCACACCTACTGCGTGTTCGCCGAAATTTTTTGTAATATGGTCAATCCGTCTGGTTAAATCTTTGGTGGGAACAAACAGATGATAATCCTTTGCAGGATAAAAGTGTTCCCAAGTAAAGATATAAGAGGAGGAGGACAGCCGGTCAAAGAAATCGTTATGTAACACACCGTCTGTTTTGTTCTTCTCAATAGCTTCGTTTTGAAAACGCTGCTTTGCCGTATATTGGTAAAACAGCTTTTTTATGTTAAAATTGCTTTTAAAATTAATAATTTTAAATTCTGACGGCGGTAAAAATAATTCCTCGAAGGGACAGTTCAATTCATCGCACATTTTCCAGAGAACTAAAAGCCGGCAATTCTTTTTCTGTGCAAGGATATAGGCTGAATTAATTACTCTCATTCTATTGCATAAACCGCCGGAAGGTTGTATTATTATCATAGTATGTCCAACTTTCTATATAAATTTGGAAACATAATTCCTATTGCATTATACCATACTTTAGCATGATGTAAAGGAAAAGGCGTGGAGGAAATATGAAGGTTTTGCTTATTAATACTGTCTGTGGAAGCGGAAGTGTAGGAAAAATCACAGCAGATATCTATCATACATTAAAAGAAACAGGCGAAGACGGCATAATTTTGTACGGACGGGGTGAGGCACCGGCACAGGTTCATGCTGTTAAAGTGGGAAAGAAATCAGACTTTTACCGCCATGCTCTGTTAGGAGTAGTGACAGGCAGGGGAGGCTTTGGCTCAAAAAAAATAACAGAAAAGATAATTGAGAAAATCAGAGAAGAACAGCCCGATGTGATTCATCTTCATAATATTCATGGATTCTATATACAGGTAGAAATGTTATTTTCTTATTTGAAAAAGGCGGATATTCCTGTGGTGTGGACACTTCATGATTGTTGGAGCTTTACAGGACACTGTGCTTATTTTGATTATGCAGAATGTGATCAATGGAGAGAAGGGTGCGGTGGCTGTTCACAGCATAGGCAGGTATATCCATATAGCCTGCCTGATTATTCCAAAAAGGCCTATGAGAGAAAGAAAAAGGCTTTCCAGGGGGTGAAGCATTTAACGATAGTAACTCCGTCCTACTGGCTTGCGAATCTGGTAGGGCAGTCCATGTTAAGCGAATATCCGGTGAAAGTGATACCAAACGGTATTGAGCTTGGAAACTTCAATGAAAATGCAGATGGGGCAGCTTTTCGAAAAAAATATGGAATACAGAATAAATTTATGATTCTTGGTGTTGCCAATGTCTGGGAGAAACGAAAAGGGTTAGAATATTTTGCAGAATTAGCAGAGGTGTTAGAGAAGGCGGGGGAAAACAGTCCGATTAACGATAAAAATACAGTGATAGTATTGATTGGCATTAGCAAAACAGATAAGAACAACAGAAAAAAATTGCCAAAATCCGTTCTTGCATTGGAGCGTACCAATGGGGCGGCAGAGTTAGCAGCGGCATATCAGGCTGCAGATGTATATGTTAATGCCACGTTAGAAGATAACTTTCCGACAACCAATATAGAAGCTTTAGCCTGTGGGACACCGGTGATTACGTTTCGCACGGGAGGAAGTCCGGAGGCGTTAGATGAATCCTGCGGCTTAATCACAAAAGAAAAGAGTGCAAAGGGAATCTATGATGCACTTCTTTGCCTCAAGCAACATCCGTTAAATCGTCAGGATTGTTTAAAACGAGGCAGAGAATACGATAAAAATAAAAGATTTAAAGAGTACATTGCACTTTACAAAACAATGATCAAAGAAAATGCAGGAGAATAGTATGTCAGAATTAAAGGTATCTATTATTACAACTACTTATAATGATGCGGAAAATTTAAAACGAATTATGAAAGAAATCCTTAAGCAGGATTATAAAAATATAGAGTATATCGTGGTAGATGGAAAATCGAGTGATCATACAATAGAAGTTTTAGAAGAATACAAGCCTTTGTTTCAGGGAAAAATGAAATATATATCGGAAAAAGACCAGGGGATTTACGACGCACTGAATAAAGGGATAGCTATGGCAACCGGCGATATTGTCGGGTGTTGCTTTGACCGTTTTGCAGATGAACATGTTATTTCTGATATGGTAGACATTATCCAGAGGGAAGGTACCGATGGAGTGCATGGAGATTTGTATTACATGGACGGTGAAAAAATTGTCCGTTATTGGAAGCAGGGGCAGGGCGATATTAGAAGGGGCTGGATGCCGGGACACCCTACCTTATATTTAAAAAAGTCAGTTTATGATACTTATGGATTGTATAAAACGGATTATCGGATTTCGGCAGATTACGAATACATGATACGAATTTTAAAGGATAAAAAGATAAGACTTTCCTATCTTAACCGTGTGTTGATTATGATGTCTCACGGAGGAACCAGTACAAATAGCTTAGGTTCTTATTTAGAAGGTCTAAAGGAAGGTCATCGGGCCTTGAAGGAAAATGGTATTCGTTTTGCATGGTGGATAGACATTGTGCGTACGCTCAGGGTTTTGCTGCAATTTGTGCGAAGACCTGTGAAAAAGTCTTAAATTTCTATGAAGGGAATTGTTTATGAAGAAAATATACGATACAATGATACAGGTTGTGGAAAAATATTATTGGATTCTGTTTGCTGTCATGATGGCATTGCTTGTCTTTTTTAGTTTTTGGCGGTTAGATGCAGCGTACGTTAATAGCTGGGACGAAGCAAGACATGGCGTCAATGCCTATGAAATGATGCAGAATGGAAGTTATGTGGTAAATACATACGGTTATGAAACAGACTATTGGAACTACAAGCCGCCGTTTAGTTTTTATGGAGTTATGCTCGGATATAAACTGTTTGGATACAGTGTGTTTGGAATGCGCTTTTATTCTGCACTTTGCTACTGTATTATGAGTCTGGTGGTCGGTTTGTTTGTAAAAAGATATGGAAAGCTTGCTTCGCTTTTTATCATGGCATTTCTGGCAGCCAATTTCAGGTGTTTTGAATACCACATGATACGTTCTGGCGATGCGGATAGTATGTATGTGATGTTTTTTACATTTGCCATGCTTGCCATGTTTCTGATACCAAAGAAAAAATATATGTTATATATTTGCGGCTTCTGTTTTGCCTGTGCTTTCTTGACAAAAAGCTGGCATGCGATGATGATTGTAGCAATCGGTGGACTTTATTTGCTGATTTCCGGTGAGATAAAAAGGATTTCCTTCAAACAATGGGTTTTATTTATCTTAAGCTTTTTGCTTCCGTTGGGGATATGGGTAGGAGTGCGTTATTCCCAGGATGGAATTGTATTTTTAAAGGGAATGTTAGAGTATGATTTACTAAAGCGAACCGGAGAAGGAATCGAAAATCACAATTTTCCATTTCCGTATTATTTTGAATTTATTTTTTGTGATGATAAAATATATTTGCCGGCACTCATCATCTGTTTCTGCGGAGTATTTTATTTTAATAGAATGTTTGTGAAGAAAAATGCCGGTGAAATTGCAGGATATAGTTGCTGGTTTTTGCTGCCGTTTTTGGGATTTTCTATTGCGGCTACAAAATTGAACTGGTATATATATCCGGTATTGATTCCGCTGTTTATTTGTGCCGCTGTATTTATGGACAGATTTCTGAAAGAAGAAAAGCTTCTGTATTCTTTAAGGGTTATTGGTTTATGCTTGTGTCTGGTTTCATTGGCACGAGGCGTAAAAGATACTTATACAAGTATTCGCGATCTTGCCGGTGATGAATTTCAGAATTTTCTGGCAGATAGTGTGGAAAGGGATTCAAAATATGCCGGTTTAGATGCCTACATAGAATTGAATGTGCCGGAATACCCTGAATACTGGACACAATGTAATCAGCTATTAGGAGAACTTGAGGGAGATTACCGTTGCAAAAATGGTGGTGTAGAGGCGTTTTTACAGGGAGAGAAGGCAGTGATTTATCTTTCTATGGATTTGTATGAGCAAAACAAAATGGTACTATCGGATTGTGATGTGCTATACCAGAAGGAACAATGGATATTGCTTGGAAAGTAGAAAATGGAGGATACTATGAAGTGTTTGATAATCATACCGGCTTACAATGAAGAAAAGAACATTGTAAGGGTTGTGGAAGAATTACAGCGTGATTATCCCCAATACGATTATGTAATTATAAATGATGGTTCCGGGGATGACACTGGAAAGATATGTCGCAAACAAGGGTACAATCTGATTGACTTACCGGTGAATCTAGGTCTTGCCGGAGCTTTTCAGACAGGTTTAAAATACGCATACATTAAGAAATATGATTGTGCGATACAGTTTGATGCGGACGGGCAGCATCGTCCCGAATATATTGCTTCCATGATAGAGAAAATAGAAGAAGGATATGACATTGTAATTGGTTCACGTTTTGTGGAAAAGAAAAAGCCAAAAAGTCTTCGTATGTTAGGCAGCTTTCTGATTTCCACCGCTATGCGTATGACGACGGGGTGTAAGGTAAAAGATCCCACCTCCGGTATGCGTATGTTTAGCAAGAAAATGATTAAGGAATTTGCATTGAGCTTAAATTATGGTCCGGAGCCGGATACGATTTCCTTTTTGTTAAAGCAGGGAGCAACAATTACCGAGGTGCAGGCAGATATGGAAGAGCGTATGGAAGGAGAAAGTTACCTGACGTTTGGACGTTCTGTCAATTATATGCTTAGAATGCTGATATCTATATTGTTTATACAGAACTTTAGAAAGAGAAAGAGGTAGCTTATGGGAATAGTATTACGTTTGCTGCTGGTTGCAGCCTCTTTGAGTACCATGCTTTATATTTTAAAAAGAATCAGACACGCAAAACTGCAGATAGAATATGCTATCTTTTGGCTTGTGTTTGCGGGAATGCTGCTTATAATCAGTGTTTTTCCAAGTCTTATGATTATGTTGACCAGGGCAGTTGGTATGCAGTCACCGATTAACTGTGTATTTCTTCTGGTTATCTTTGCGCTGATGATTAAATTGTTTATGCAGACAATTGAACATTCCCAGTTAGAGGACAAGTTAAAACAGTTGACACAAAGACTTGCAATTGAAGAAAAGCTTCGACAAGAAGAGGGAGAAGAACTGAAAGAGCTAAAGGAAAATTTAGAGAAAAGTCAGAAAATAAATAAAAAATAATTTAATATAAAAGTGGAGGAATCAGAAAATGAAAATTTTTGTAACAGGATGCAATGGACAGTTAGGAAGAGCAGTGAATTTACAGTACAAGGATGAATCAAATGTAACGTTTGTAAACACAGATGTTGCAGATTTAGATATTACGAAGGTGGATGATGTTATAAGTGCAGTAAGGGCAGAAAAGCCGGATGTTATTGTAAACTGTGCGGCACATACAGCAGTAGATGCCTGTGAAACGGATTGGGATAATGCTTACAGAATCAATGCCATTGGGCCTCGTAATTTAAGTCTGGCAGCAAATGAAGTAAATGCAAAATTAGTACATATTTCCACAGACTATGTATTTGATGGAAAAAGCACAAAGCCGTATACAGAATTTGATGCGGTTGATCCACAGGGAGCATATGGAAAGACAAAGTTAGCAGGAGAAGAATTTGTAAAAGCATTTGCCAATAGATATTTTATCATTCGTACAGCGTGGCTTTACGGAGATGGAAAGAATTTTGTAAAGACAATGCTTCGTTTGTCAGAAACAAATGATGCGGTAAGTGTGGTTCATGACCAGGTGGGTTCTCCAACCAGTACAAAGGAATTAGCAGGTGCCATTGCACATCTGATTCCTACCGATAATTACGGCTTGTTCCACGGAACGTGTGAGGGTGTCTGCAGTTGGGCAGATTTTACGGAAGAAATTTTCAGATTAAAGGGACTTTCCACAAAGGTTAACCGCATTACATCAGCGGAATTTAATGCAAAGGCTCCAAGACCTGCTTATTCTGTTCTGGAAAATTATATGTTAAAGTTGACTACAGATTATAAATTTGCACAATGGGAAGACGCTATTGCGGAATATATAAAAGAATTAAATTAATGGAGAAATTTACGAATGGATAATGCAATAAGACAGTGGATAAAAAAAGAAGTGAATATAGGTAAGGCAAGACTAACTGTTTTGGACATTTTATTTTTAGTAGGGGTATCTTTTGCCGCATTCCTGATGCGTTACTCTATGAAGGGGTATGCAGGGGCTGATTATAATTTGTTCATTGGGCCGTGGATGGAAGAAATACAGGAATTAGGCGGCATTCGCTCTTTAGGAGTGGAAGTGGGAAATTATCCACCACTCTATATGTATGCGTTTACTCTGCTTTCTTATTTGCCATGCTCGTATCTGACTTCAGTGAAAGCGCTTTTTTGTCTGTGCGATTATGTACTGGCATTTGCCTGTGCTTTATTGGTATATGAAGGAAAACAGAATAAACATATGGCACTTGCTATGTATTCCATTGTCTTGTTACTGCCAACAGTGGCAGTTGACAGTGCCTTGTGGGCACAAGTGGATTCCTCCTATGCGGCACCATTAATTCTTAGTTTGTATTTTTTAGCAAAGGATAAGCCAGTCAAATCGTTTTTATTTTATGGGATATCATTTGCCTTAAAATTGCAGTCTTTATTTTTATTGCCGTTATATATTGTTCTATGGGTGAAAAAGAAGGATATGAAGCTATGGCATTTTTTACTCATTCCACTTACTTATATTGTGACAGTAATACCATCATGGATTGCCGGCAGAAGCCTAAAGGATTTACTTTTAATTTACTTTAATCATTATGGGGAATATACAGAGATACTATCCATGAACCGTCCCAATGCCTATTTTTTAACTGTGGTTGACATGCTGCAAGAGTATATTGGAGGAGCAGGAGTATGGTTTACTTTGGGACTGTTAATTCTTTTTATGTTTTATATGGCAGCAAAGAAAATCACTCCGGATGTGGAGTTCATGATACATGCCGGACTTTTGATTATGATGGCTGTAACCTTTTTCTTACCATATATGCATGAAAGATATGGCTATGTAGCAGACTTGCTGGCAGTGGCATATGGTTTATATAATGTAAAGAAATTTTATGTTCCCCTTTTGGCGGTTATGTGTTCTTTGGGTGGCTATGTCGGTTTTGTGACAGGTACATTTCCGATTCCATATGTGGTTTTAGCGTTGGGATTTTTATTTGCCATGTATGAAGTTGCAAAAGATTTTTACGAAAAATATCATAAGCCACAGAAAATGAAGGAAGCAATGTAGAAAGACAGGAGGAAGCACATGACTTTTGATACCATAAGTTTTTGTATATTTATGGCTGTTATGCTGAGTATCTTCTATGTTTTACCGGTAAAATACAGGAAATATCTGCTTTTTTTGGGAAGTATAGTATTTTATTTAAGCCTTGACTGGAAAGTGTTTTGTCTTGCAGCAGTAACGGTAGTGGTTACATTTTGTGCAGGAAGACAGATAGAAAATAAAAGAGAACACAAAAGGTTGGCAAAAGGAATTTTGGCAGGAACCATTGTGGCAGTTATATTAGCATTAGGGCTTTCAAAATATTTAAATTTTTGCTCGGAAGTAGTTGAACTTGTGCTGCATTTGTTCCATATAGAGCATGAGAGCAGAGTGTTTGAACTGCTTGCTATGGTAGGAATTTCTTACTATTCCCTGAAAGCGGTCAGTTATCTTGTGGAAGTATATCGAGGAAATCTCAAAGCGGAAAAAAGTCTGGTGTCTTATGGAACCTATCTTTTGTTTTTTCCTCAGATTATTGCAGGACCTATTGATGCGCCACAGCATTTTTTAAATCAGTTAAACCAGCCATTGATTTATAAAGAAGAAAATGCAAGGAAAGCAATTGTACTGCTTGCTACAGGTTATATGAAAAAATTGGTAATTGCAAATATGGTAGCAGGGTATGTAGACACAGTCTATTCTGCCACAGAAAGCCAGAATGGTCTGACGTGTCTGTTTGGTGCAATCTTGTATTCCATGCAGATTTATTGTGATTTTTCAGGGTATTCAGATATTAGTATCGGCGTATCGGCAATGTTTGGCATTCAAGTGGAAAGAAACTTTAATTGCCCGTATCTTGCCGTTAGTATCAAGGATTTCTGGCGAAGATGGCATATCAGTTTATCTTCCTGGCTCCGTAACTATGTTTATATTCCGTGTGGCGGAAGCAGGGGAGGAAACTATAAAAAAATTCGCAATACCCTTATTACATTTTTTATCAGCGGTTTGTGGCATGGGGCTGCATTTACCTATGTATTCTGGGGCATTTATCATGGAGTTTTAAATTGTTTTTGTAAAAAAGTAGAGATACAAAAAAACATATCCGGTGTGAAGTGTTTGTGCCGTTTTGGAAAAATTTTAGTTACGTTTCTCCTTGTAACGGTAGGCTGGATTTTCTTCCGGGCAGATAGTTTTCAAAAGGCATTTGAAATATTGGGAAAAATTTGCTTTGATACTTCTTTTACAATGGCTGCAGTCCTTCAGACAATTCTTGTGTTTACAGGAGATATTATGAGTCTTGCCTATTTTGTGAGCTGCGTGGTTATAAGCTTACTATTGCTGATAAGAGAGTATCGCTATACTTATGGAAAACTTGCAACTGCTTCGAAGGAGCGAAGGGAAAGAGAAGCTTTGGTATGGACTGCGTTTTGCGTATTTGCAACGATATGTCTGGGAAATTTTGGAACCCAGGGTTTTATTTATGCTAATTTTTAGGAGTAAGTAGATGAAAAAATATAGAAATGCGGTTGCAGTGGGACTTTTGATAGCAGTCTGTTTTTTGGGTGTGAAAAATTTCATAGCATATAGATTTCCAAATTCCAGTAATGGCATGCAGGCGGCAATTCATCAGGGACACATTCAGCATTTGTTCCTGGGTTCGTCGTTGTTTCGGCAGGGCATAGATATTTATACAGCAGAAAATATGTTAGATGGAAACAGCTTTGTGCTATCCTATAATGGAAATCAGCCGGTACAGATGTTAGAGGAATTGAACATGTTAGTGCGAAATCATGTGGAAATTGAAAATCTGTACGTGGATTTATATGTGTATTCTTCTGCACTTCGCCCGGCAATCAGTGATACAAAATTAATCTGGGATTTAGACTTTCAAGGAAAATGCAAAGTCTATCGGGATATGAAGGAGTATAGTGAAGCAGGAGCTTCGGAGTTTGTAGACTTTTTTGTTACCTCGAATAACCAATATATGATGATGTATCCGATTTTTAATGCAGTTATGAAACAGGAATTTTATAAAGGTGGAAACATTAGAGAAACGCAAGGAAGTACGAGAAAAATTTTAGATGAATTGTCAACTCCGGGAGAGCGAGAGGGGATTCATGAAGCCCAAAAGGCCGCGTTATTAGAAATAATTGATCTTTGCAGAGAGCAGGGCATTCAGATTTATTTTGTGGAAGTGCCAAAGTATTATACTTTGGATCAGGCAGATTATTATATCAGGTTACGGGCAGAATTAGAAGATGTAGTGGCGGAAGAAACAATTATTAAGGCATCAGCCCTTTCGTTTGATAATAGTAATCCCGCTTATTATCAGGATTTATTTCATCTTTCCGCTGAAGGAAGGAGAACTTATACGAAACTATTGTTAGATGCTGTGGCACAAGCAAAGGAGGAGAACGGTGAATAAGAAAAGATTAGAATTCATTGAAGGGTATAAGGGATTTGCCTGTTTTTGTGTGATGATGTCTCATTTTATTGCAGCTTTTTGCAATGTATGGATTACAGCACTGCCTGAACGGATTCAGAACGGGTCGAAATTTGAACTTCTTGTAGGAAAAACACCGTTAAACCTGTTTTACAATGGAAATTTTGGCGTGAGAGTTTTTTTTATTAGTAGTGGCTTTGTACTAAGTTATGCATTTTTTCGAAACGGCAGTGAAACATATTTAAAACGTGGGGTAGTAAAGAGGTATTTTCGTCTGATATTACCCGTAGTGCTTGTAAATATTGCAGCTTACTTATTGATGAAATTTGGACTGACTTATCATAGAGAAGCGGCTATGATATCAAAAAGTTATGACTGGCTGATTGTGTTTAATGATTTTGAACCAAGCTTTCTTGGAATGTTAAAGGAGGCATTTTTTGGGAATTTCTTTCAAAATCAGGCGACATATGTATCGCCTTTATGGACTATGACGTATGAAATGTATGGTTCCCTGTTAGTGTTTGCGTTTCTTTCTTTGTTTGGAAAAGAAAAGGTTCGTTACCCACTTTATGTGATTTTTTTGATTTTGTTTCGAGAGTCGAACTATTCTCAGTTTATGGTAGGCGTTGCCCTGTGTGATATTATGGTGCATGGTGGGAAATATGTGGAGAAATACCGGCAGAAGAAAGTGTGGGTGTGGATAACCTTTCTGGTTGGATTGTTTTTTTCGAGTTATCCCTCCGGAACAGATCAAAGTCAAACGATGTATCGGATATTTAACTTAAATCAATGGATGGACTCCGTGACGGTATATCATTTCTTGGGGGCAACCTTAATGTTTTTTGCCATCTTAAACAGTCAGGCATTGCAGAAATTTTTTGAATTGAAGCCGTTTGCATTTTTGGGAAAATATTCTTTTGGTTTATATCTGGTGCACTGGCCGGTCATGATTAGTCTGTCTAGTTATATTGTTGTAACATATGCCGGTAAAGCGTCGTCCTATTATAAGCTGATTCTGGTGGACTATTGCATTACGATGGCAGTAATTGCACTCCTTGCCGTGTTATTGACAAAATTTGTAGATGCAAGGGGAATTAAACTGGCAAATAAAGTTGCAGATTTATGTTTTGCAGAGGAAAAAAATCATGGAGATAATTAATAAAAACAGAAAGGGATATTTAGATATTGCAAAAGCAATTGGTATCATAATTGTTTTGATTAATCATATAGAACTTTCGTTAGGAAGGGCAAACCAGTTTTTGGGAGTGTTTTTTGTTTCGGAGTTTTTTGTGCTTTCCGGAATGACTTTTCATAGGAAGGCAGGGGAGACGCTTCGGAGTTTTGCAGTGAAGAAAGCAAAAAGACTGTTGTTGCCATATGCAGTTTATAGTGCATTTTATCTGGCATGGTATACATTGCGTTCCATTACATCAGGAACATATGCCCTTTCAGATTTCGGGAAAAAACTGGCGGGTTGTATTTATGCAAGAACCTATCTGTTTCCTGCAAGGGAACATAAGGTGTATCTTATGGAGATTATGAATGCACCCATGTGGTTTTTACCAGCCTTATTTGTAGCCCTAGTCGTATATTATATGATAAGTGTCTGGCTTGGAGAGAAAAAAAAGTGGGGTGTATTTGCCGCTTTGGGAATAGCATTGATATGTCATTATGCAGTGCCCATCTTACTTCCGTGGAGCATTGATACGGCTATGGCTATGCTTGTGTTACTCTATGCCGGAGAAAGATTAGCAGAAAAAGATTACATTACCACCACAAGAAAACATGTCTGGGTTATGCCGATGATGTTATTGGCATTTCTTATGATTACTATGGTAAATGGTTCAGGTAATATATCCGTTGGAGATTATGGGAGAAGTATGCTGCTTTTCTTAATTAGTTCGTTTTTGGGAACCTTTCTGTGTATTATGCTTTCCTTTTTTATTGAAAAGTATTTGCATTTCTTAGCAAAAGTTTTTATGATAATAGGAGTGAACACAATGGATATTTTATGTCTGCATTTATTTGTGTTTGCCTTAATGCAGACAGTGTTAGGAGGTTTCAAAGTTCCGGCAGATTTATGGATTTTTAAGCTTATTATTATAATAGCAGGGATTATAATTCCGGTGATTGTGGTAAAAGGTTGTAGATTTATACTTGAATTAGGAAATAGAAATAAGGGTAATTAGAGTAAGAAAGGAACAATTATGGAAAAACTTTCATTTGTCATACCGTGTTATGGCTCAGAACATACAATTGAAACTGTTACCGAACAGATTAAGCAGGTTATGAAAAAAAGAGCAGAATTTGATTACGAGATACTTTTGATTAATGACTGTTCACCGGATAATGTATGGCAGATTATTACCGGACTTTGTAAGAAGGATTCTCATATTCGTGCAGTCAAGCTTGCAAAAAATTTTGGACAACATTCTGCACTGATGGCGGGATATACTTTCGTGACGGGAGATTACGTTGCAACCTTAGATGATGATGGACAGACACCGGCAGAAGAGGTGTTTAAATTGTTAGATAAGGTAAAAGAGGGATATGATGTAGCTTATGGATATTATGCAGAGCGTAAAGACAATATTTTCCGTAAGTTTGGTACGATGATGAATAACAAAATGTTGGAAATAATGATTGAAAAGCCGAAGAATGTACATTTAACCAGTTATTTTGTTGCAAAACGATATATTATTGATGAAATTACAAAATATCAGAATCCGTATCCATATATCTGGGGGCTGGTTCTGCGTACTACCAAAAATATAGTCAATGTGGAAATTAATCATAAAGAGCGCAAAGAAGGAAAGTCGGGTTATACGTTTGCAAAACTGATTAATTTGTGGCTGAATGGATTTACTGCTTTTTCGGTAAAACCATTGCGCATTGCAACCGGGGTAGGAGCCTGCACTTCTTTTGTGGGAGTTATTTTTATTATTTTTACGATTGTAAAAAAACTGATGAATCCGGAATTAGTACCAGGATATAGTTCGCTGATGGCCGTATTGTTGTTTATTGGTGGAATGCTAATGGTCATGATTGGGTTAGTGGGAGAATATGTAGGCCGTATTTACATTTGTATTAATGCATCACCACAGTTTGTAATCGGAGAGCAGCTCAATATTACGGAAAATGATATGGTATGTGGTAAAGAAAAGGAATAATGCTATGAAAGAAATTGTAAAAAGTATCATAAAGTCATGGAATAATACAGAGGGTAATGTGAATTTAACGCAGGACGTTATTGCGTGGATTCAGAAGTTAAACAAGGAAACGTACGTTGATATTAAAGAATGTAATATCTCGGACAGCACTTTTTGGTTTTATGATGATTATAATGGGGAAATTTTAAATCGTAAACGCAGTTTCTTTTCGATTAAGGGAATGAGAAATTTTGTGGATGATAAGTTTATCTGCGAGCAGCCGGTGATTCTTCAACCGGAAATCGGATATTTAGGAATTATCTGCAAAATGATAGATGGTGAGTTGAATTTTCTGATGCAGGCGAAGATTGAACCCGGAAATGTTAACTGTGTGCAGGTTTCACCCACGATTCAAGCTACAAAAAGTAATTTTACCAGAGCACATGGCGGGAATCTTCCCACATATTTTGAATATTTTGAAAATTCAGGAAAATATCGTGTTATTTATGATCAGATACAATCAGAACAATCAGCAAGATTTTATAAAAAGCGTAATAGAAATATGATTATGATGATAGAAGATGATATTGAAGTCTATGGGAATTATAAATGGATGACGCTGGGACAGATTAAGGAACTGATGAAAATTGATAATCTTGTCAATATGGATACCCGCACAGTTTTGTCAGGAATCCCATTTGTTACCAGCAGATACAGCGAAGCTGACTTGAAGGAATTAGAGGAGTTTTTTTCGGATCAGGCGTTATTTCGCTCTATTTTTTGTACGGATACGATAGAGGACTTGGCAAGAGTGTATCAGTATATGAATAATTATAAGATGTTTCACGAAGTGAAAACAAAGGCAGTACCGCTGAATGAGCTGGTGGACTGGCAGGTAGATGAGCAGGGTGTTACCTGCCGTAAGGAGGCGAACTTTAAAGTACGTTTCTACGATATTGCTATCTCAGGAAGAGAAGTGCAGGAGTGGACACAGCCGTTATTTAAGGCTATCGGACAGGCAGTGTTTGGACTGATTACATGTGTGGACAAGGGTGTGCGCAAATTTCTGGTATGTGCCAGACCGGAAATTGGTTCGTTTGACAAAATAGAGTTAGGACCAAGTATACAAAAGGAGCCGATTGAAAAGGTCAAGAACAGAAACCTTGTGGAGCAGATTTTTGAAAAGCATTTAAAGACAAGAGAAGGGATATTGCTAGATGTCATGCTTTCAGAGGAAGGTGGACGTTTTTACCATGAACAGAACAGAAATGTCATTATGGAAGTGGATCAGGAAAAAATTGGTGACTTGCCGGAAGGCTACTTCTGGGTGAATTATAGTTCTTTGAATTATCTCGTTCAGATTAATAATTGTTTGAACATTCAGCTTAGAAATTTATTATCATTATTGGAGGTATAATATGATTCGTATTGGAATAATATGTCCGTCAGAAATTGCATACAGAAGATTTCTTCCGGCTCTGAAGGAAATATCAGAAATTTCCTATGCAGGAGTTGCAGTTGCCAGTAAGGAGGAATGGTTTCAGGAAGAAGTTTCTGAAGAAAAGGCATCTGCCGTGTTAGAAAAAGAAAGAGAAAAGGCAGAAGAATTTAAAAAGAATTATGGCGGAGAAATTTTCGAGGGTTATGAGAAAATGCTTGCTTCTGATTCTGTTGATGCAGTGTATCTTCCGCTGCCACCGGCATTGCACTATCAATGGGCAAAAAAAGCATTAGAGTATGGAAAGCACGTATTTTTAGAAAAGCCGTTTGCCACCTGCCGGAGGGAGACAGAGGAGCTGATTCAAAGTGCAAAAGAAAAAGCGCTTGCACTTCATGAAAATTATATGTTTGTATTTCATGACCAGTTATCTGCCATAAAAGAAGAAATAAGGAGTGGAAGTATAGGAGATGTCCGTTTGTACCGGGTATCCTTTGGATTTCCAAGAAGGGCAGCAGGGGATTTCCGTTACAATAAGGCACTGGGTGGTGGTGCAATCCTGGACTGCGGTGGTTATACATTGAAATTTGGAAATTTATTGCTGGGGGATACCGCAAAGGTGGTTCATGCCAGAAGAAATTATACAAAAGAATTTGATGTAGATTTATTTGGAAGTGCTGTTATGGAAAATGATAAGGGTGATACGGTTCAGATTTCGTTCGGTATGGATAATGGATATAAGTGTGATTTAGAAGTGTGGGGAAGCAAAGGAAGTCTGTTTACCGGAAGAGTATTGACAGCACCGGCAGGCTTTGTACCTACTATGGTTATCAAGAATGCGGACGGAGAACAGGTAAAGGAGCTTCCGGCAGATGATACCTTCAAGAAGTCTATTTTGAAATTTCAAAGTTGTATAGAACAGAAGGAAGAAAGAGAAGCAAATTATCAGGTGATACAAAGACAGGCAGAGCTTTTAGAACAGTTTATGCAATTGTCAGAGTAATAACACGCACAGTAGCTGCGTGTTTAGAAAGAAGGAAGATATGAAAGTAATGATGTTAGGTGCCAACAGTTACATTGCCAGAAATGTAATTCAGGTACTTCTTAGAAATCCGAAAAAATATGAGTTAAGCTTATATGACAGAGAAGAAGAACAAAAAGATGGTGTGGCGGGATACCAGTCATTAGATATATTAGATGCACAGGCGGTAAATGCTCTTGATTTTTCCTGCGATATTGTATATATGTTTGTGGGCAGAACGGGAAGTATACAGGGATTTGAGGAATATGATAATTTTATAGATGTAAATGAACGGGCATTGCTCAATGTATTAAATGCCTGTAGAGAACAAAAATCCAGGGCTAAAATAATTTTTCCTTCCACCAGGCTGGTATATAAAGGAAAAGCAGGCAAACTAAAAGAAGATGCTGAAAAGGAATTTAAAACAGTATATGCGGCGAATAAATATTCCTGTGAGCAGTATTTAAAGATGTATGAAAATGTATATGGAATTTCTTACCGTATTTTCCGTATCTGTATTCCCTATGGAACCATGATACCGGGTGCAAAATCTTATGGAACGGCAGAGTTTTTCCTAAGCAAAGCAGAAAAAGGGGAAGATATCAGTCTGTACGGTGACGGTTCCCAGCGAAGAACATTAACTTACATGGAAGATCTTTGCAATGCCTTGATTCAAGGCGCAGAATCAGAAGCTTTAACCAATGATGTATATAATATCGGAGGGGAAGATTACAGTTTAGATGAAATGGCAAAATTAATTGCAAAGTATTATAATGTTTCTGTAACTTATGTGGAATGGCCGGAAACGGCATTAAAGATAGAATCGGGAGATACGGTGTTTGATTCAAAAAAGCTGGATGAAGCAGCAGGAATCTGCTATCCGATGCGATTTGAAGAATGGGTGCAGAGGTAAGCGGGAATCGAAACATTACGTTGGGATTTGTCATGCAACAGCCCATGAAAGAAGATGCTCTTTCATGGGCATTTTGTTTTCAATAAAGGCATGATACATTAGAAAATCCAGTCGAAAAGGTAAAAGAAGAATGGTATCATACAGACTCCGGCCGAAACAGCATAGCGAAACCAGATAACGCTTCGTTCTACCGGTAGTGATTGGGAAAAATCGTTTATCCCTGCAGACAGATTCGCTTCTGTCTGTTTTTTTCTTGGGAAATTTAATACTACCAGCGCCAGCATGGAAAAGGCGAAAAGTGCCAGTGTCAGAGGAAGACCAAAGGTATTGGTAAATAGCTTAAGGCTTTCTTCATTCCCTAAGATGGAAAGGTTATTTTCCTGTATCATTGTATCAATGGGGTGCAGTATTTTTGCAAGTGGCATCAAAGGCATCAGCCATTTGTAACTGAATACCCAGGGAAAGAACAGGTTTTGGGCTAAAATAAGACCAACGCCAGCGATTGTATCCAGCCATAGATTTACCTTTAATAAAGAGATGTTCTGACACACTAATAGGGCAAAATATGGTGTAACCAGGATAATCCAGTAAGGACTGGATTCGGAAAAAACAAAAAAAGCAGCCCATACAGTAAAGGGAATATAGGTACTGAAGCGTTGTAATTCATAGTCGGTGTCAATTTGTTTTAAATAACAAAACAAAAGAATTCCAAGATAAACAATAATAAATAAGGAAGCATTTCCAAGACCTAAATCAATGGTTCCCATCAGCATTTTATTCATTTGTGCGAATAAAAATGAGCCTGCCGGAGTTGTTCCAAGTAAGGTAAAAAGTATCTGTGACAGTAGAAAAACGGACATACTGCCGAGGGTATATAAAATAATTTTACTTACCTTCTTTACTTTTAGGAGAAGTAGCGGAAGAAATATAAACAGGGCAAAATTTTTCATGGTAATGGATATTGCCATAAACAGGGTGAACTTTTTTAAGTCACCTTTGATATAGTGGTATAAGGCTATCAAAGAAAAGAAAATGCCGATGATATCATATTGACAAAGCACAAAGATAGAGGACATCATGAAGGCAGAGGTAAGGTAAATTAACAGGCACCAGTTGATTTTTTCTTTGGAAAAGTTGAATGCCTTACCAATTTTATTCAGATACACAATACTTCCTGCGAGAAAAGGGAGCATAATGCCCTTTGCCCAAAGAAGACAAGGTGTGGAGTATAATGCATCAATGCCCAAAAGATTTTCCGCCAGCCATAACGGAAAATCCCAAATGGCAAATATAATGTAAAGACTGAAATCGTAGAGTGCATCACAGTGTAAAGTGTTATAGAAGGTCATGTTTTTGCTTAATTCATAGAAATGTGTAATTTGCCCATTAAAAAGATAAGTCCAAAAATCAATCCCTGAACGGGTAGTAATTGCTACATCTGTATAGAAATACATCAGATAAAAAACAACCAGGGTTGCACAAGCAATTACAAATTCAGCTTTATAGGGTTTGGAAGTATTTTTAAACCAGTTCGTTTTCATCAAAAAAAGTCTCCTATTCTCTAAGATATGATATCGGGTCCGGATATCAAAATATATGTTATTTATGGTATCATATTATAAGTAAAAGGGCAAATATAACAGAAAGAATGCGAAAATATTACAAATAAATGAAAATGCCGTTAAAAATGTGCAAAAACTGGGAAAAAAGTAAAAGAAATATGTGCAAAATCACAAAAGAATGTTGACATTTTAGTATACATGGGGTAATATTACATCATAAAGATTGCCTGATACCTATTCAGGTAGTTGAAATTCATCATTTAGGGAGGAAATGATGAAGAATATAGTATTTTGGGGAAGGTATTATATATAAAAGGAGCAGGCTCGAGAGAGCCTGCTCTACGTGTGTTTTAGGATTCTTACAAGTAACAATTCAATGCGATTCAATGCGAAATTTCAATGCGAAATTTCCCTTAAAAAGTTGATTTTTCTACACGAATATGATAACATAGGAACGATATTGAGTGAAAATACCATAAATAATAGGAAGAACTATGGTGGAGAAGAAAAGAAATCCTTTGTTTGACAATGTTCGGGTAATGCTTATTTGTCTGGTAGTGTTTGGACATGCAATTGAACAGATACGCTTTGAAGATGGGCTGTTTCTTGGCATATATAATTTTATATATTTTTTCCATATGCCAGTGTTTGTCTTTTGTTCCGGAGCATTTGCAAAGTGTGATAAAAAAAGAATAGTGAAAAAATATCTGATTCCATATGTTGTTTTTCAAGCATTGTATGGAATATTTGACGTGTATGTTATGAAAGCAGAGAAATTTCATTTTCTAGAAAGCTATTATGTACTATGGTACATTTTGGCATTAGCAGTATGGAATAGTATCTTACCTTTATTAAAAACAAAGGGAAACAGAAAAAAACAGTTATTCTTTTTGATGGTAAGCGTGTGTACCGGTTTGCTTGCAGGATATGTGGAATGGATAGGCAAAGTATTTTCTCTTTCCAGAATTTTTGTGTTTTTTCCATTCTTTTTGGCAGGGTATTATATCAGACAGGAGAAGCTTGGTTCGAAATGGATAGAGCTGGGCAGAATTTATAAGAGAAAAAAGTGGATAAGAGTTTTTAGTATAGCAATCTTTTTGTTTGCGTTTGCCGGAATTGCGCTGGTTAGCCCTAAGATTAATACGTGGGCATTATTTGGCTATACCTCTTATGCATTTCAGGGTTATACGGTATATTTTCGTATAATACAATATTTGACCGCAGCCGTTTTGGGTGTATTATTGTTTGTCATTTTGCCCGGAGAAAAGGCATATGCAATCATGGTTGCAAGAAATCTTATGGTGATTTATTACGCACATGTGCCAATCATAAAATGTTTAGAGAAAGTCGGCGTGACAAAAGAATTGCACAGTAGCATAGGACGATTTGCATATTCTGTTCTTGTTACGATTCTGATAATAAGTGTATGCACTGCGATTTCCACGAAGGTAACTGACTGGAAGTCATACAGGCAGGAAAGGAAAAGAAAATGAATATAGCAATTATTCTCGCAGGCGGCGTAGGAAGCCGGATGAAAAGCCTCTCCCGACCAAAGCAGTATATAGAAGTTAAGGGAAGACCTATTATTAATTACTGCCTGAAAACGTTTGAACAACACAAAGAAATTGATGAAATTTATATTGTGGCAGATGATAGTTGGCAGGATTATATAAAAGAATGGATTAATCAAGATAAAATCACTAAGTTTTGCGGGTTTGCATCGGCAGGAAAATCGAGGCAGCATTCTATTTATAATGGTTTGATTGCGTGTGAAAACAGTGCGACGGAGGATTCTATTGTAGTTATCCATGATGCGGCAAGACCGTTTGTGACACCGGAAATTATTAGTGAGTGTATTGAAGGAGCTAAAGAATTAGACGGTGCAATGCCTGTGATTACAGTAAAAGATACCGTATATCGCAGTAAAGACGGAAAAAGTATCACTAGTTTGTTAGAGCGCAGCGAGTTGTTTGCAGGACAGGCACCAGAAAGTTTTCGCTATGGAAAGTATCGAAAAATTCATGATACAGTATCGGACGAAGAATTGGTGAATACCAGAGGAAGTAGTGAGATTGCTTATAAAAATGGAATGGAGATACGTCTTTTTCCGGGGGCAGAGAAAAACTTTAAAATAACAACAATGGAAGATTTAACAAATTTTGAGGCAGAATTGAATAAGGAAGGGGTATAAATGAAAGCATATGTACTAGAAGCAGTAAATGAACTGATATACAAAGAAGTGGACACTCCAAAGTGCAAGAGCGGTTATGCGTTGGTAGAGGTAAAAGCAGCAGGCATCTGCGGTTCTGATATTCCAAGAATCTTTGAAACGGGAACCTACCATTTCCCGACAATTCCGGGACATGAATTTGCAGGAGTTGTAAGAGAAGTGGCAGATGAGGAATACAAAGATTTGATTGGAGAACGTGTTGGTGTGTTTCCCTTGATTCCGTGTAGAGAATGTACACCATGTCAGGAAGGAAACTATGAGCTGTGCAGAAATTATAATTATTTAGGCTCCAGATGCGATGGTGGTTTTGCTGAATATGTGGCGGTACCGATATGGAATCTTATCCCTCTTTCGGAAGAAATCAGCTTTGAAGAGGCTGCAATGCTAGAACCGATTTGTGTTGCAAGGCATGCACTTGGACGATTGCCTCAAGTACAGGGAAAGTCAGTATGTATTTTCGGACCTGGAACGATAGGAATGCTTATGGCACAGTGGCTGCAGATTTTAGGAGCAGCAGACATTTTTCTTGCAGGTACGAAAAAGGAGCAGGCTGAGTTGGCAGCGGAACTTGGAATTACCAAGTTTTGCAATGTTAAAACACAAAATGTGGAAGAATTTATACAGGAACATACAAAAGGACAAGGTGTGGATATTGCCATTGAGGGGGTTGGAAATAATGAAACCTTAACTCATTGCCTTCAGGTCATAAAGCCTGGCGGTGAATTGCTGATGGTGGGAAATCCTCATGGAGATGCACAGATAGAAAAATCAGTTTTCTGGCAGATACTTAGAAAACAAATTGCAATTTATGGAACATGGAATTCGGGTTATCATGGTGCATTAGACAGCGACTGGACAGAAGCAATCAAAGCATTGGACAGTGGAAAATTAAAGCCTGCGCTGCAAATTACGCACAAGCTGCCCTTTGATGAACTTCATAAAGGGCTTGCAATCATGAAAGAACGCAAGGAATTCTATAACAAAGTAATGGTGATACGGTAGGGAAAATATGAGAGCAGAAATTACAGCATCGATAATGTGTGCAGATTTATTGAATTTAGAGAAAGACATCAAAGCCTTAGAAAAGGCAGGTGTGGATTATTTTCATTATGATATCATGGATGGACATTTTGTGCCGAATATGACACTTGGTCTGGAAACGATCTGTGAGATTCAAAAGAGAGTTAACATAAGAAGTGATTTTCATTTGCTGGTAAATAAACCAGAGGATATTATTCCGTTATTGGATGCCGGGAAAGGTGATTTGGTGAGCTTTCACTATCATGCGGCAGAAAGTATCGGCAAGTGTATTAAATTAATACATGAGCTGGGGGCAGATGCAGGAATTGTATTAGATACCGGAGACAGCTATGAGCTGCTTCTTCCGTATATTGACAAAATAGAATTTGTGAACCTGATGATGATAACTCCTGGTTTTGCGGGACAGCCAATGGTTGATGGCATGATTGAGAAGATTATGGAAACACGAAAATGGCTGGATTCACAGAAAAAGTATGATATAAAAATTATGGTGGACGGAAATGTCAATTATGAAAGAGCAAGACTCATGCATAAATTAGGCGGAAATATTCTGGTGGCAGGTACGTCTTCCTTGTTTAAGGGAGATATGACCTTTGAGGAATCCTTAAAGACTTTCGCAGAATATACAGAACATAAAGAATTATATTAGTAGATACGGTCTTTGATACAATATCCAGATGAAAAGAGGAAAATGAAATGAAATTAATTATTCAAATACCATGTTACAATGAATCGGAAACCTTAGAAATTGCGTTGAACGATTTACCAAAGCATATAGATGGAATTGACACCATAGAGTATCTGATTATTAATGATGGAAGTAAAGATAACACTATGGAAGTGGCAAGAAACTGGGGTGTAAATTATATTGTCGACCTAAAGAGAAATAAAGGACTTGCCAAAGGATTTATGGCAGGCTTAGATGCCTGCCTTAGAAATGGTGCAGACATTATTGTCAATACAGATGCAGATAATCAGTATAACGCAGATGATATCGAAAAACTGGTTCGTCCGATTTTACAGGGAAAGACAGATATTGTGATTGGAGAACGTCCTATTGATAAGACAGAGCATTTTTCTCCTTTGAAGAAAAAATTACAGCATTTTGGAAGTTTTGTAGTGCGAAAAGCATCTAAATCAGATATTCCGGATGCACCGAGTGGCTTTCGTGCATACAGTCGTGAGGCTGCTATGCGTTTGAATGTAGTGAATGAATATACCTATACATTGGAAACGATCGTTCAGGCAGGAAGAAGCAAAATTGCGATGGAATCTGTTCCGATTCGAACCAATGGTGAGTTAAGACCGTCCAGACTATTTAACAGTATGTTTGGATATGTAAAGAAGTCGATGCTTACGATACTTCGTGCATTTATGATGTATCGTCCGTTGATGGTGTTTACGGTAATTGGTGCGATTATTTTTACATTAGGACTTGCAGTAGGAATCCGTTTTCTTGTTTTCTATTTCGGGGGAACCGGAGCAGGACATATTCAGTCCTTGATTCTTGCAAGTACTTTGATGCTTTTAGGTTTTCAAACATTTATTGTAGGATTGTTAGCAGATATTATCTCTGCTAATCGCAAGATTTTAGAAGATGTGCAGTATCATGTAAGAAGATTAGATTTTGACAGAGCACAGGAAAAGGCATGGGAAGCAGATAAAGTAAATGTGAAAAAAGAGGAAGAATAAATCATGAAAGAGATTGTAGTAGCTATTACCGCTGCCAGTTACAGTGGAAATAAAGGAGCAGCAGCGATGTTGCAAAGCTCAATTGTACAGCTTCATAAAAGATATGGAGAACAGTTAAAAATTAATTTAATGTCAGTGTATCCGGGAGAAGATAAAGAGCAGCTTCCACATGACTTTGTGAAGATAGTATCCTGCAAACCGGAACAACTGTTATTTATTGCATTTCCACTGGCAATTCTTTACAAAGGTCTCGGCTGGATTCCGGGTATGAAAGCACTGCTGAAAAAGAATAAAATAATCAAGGCATATACAGAAACAGATTTAGTGGTAGATGAGGCAGGAATTTCTTTTGTAGACAGCAGGGGATTTGTAATGAATACTTATGCCTTTGTATGTGCAGCAGTTCCATTACTGCTGAAAACTCCGGTAGTAAAATATTCCCAGGCAATGGGAACCTTTAAGAACCCATACAATCGTTTTCTGGCGAAATGGATTCTTCCAAAGCTTTCTTTCATCGCTGCCAGAGGGCAGGGAACGTATGATAATTTGGCGGAAATCGGAGTGAAAGAAAATGTAAAGCTGTGTGCAGATGGTGCATTTACGATGCAAGACAGCGAGGAATGGAATCGAAAGGTAGATGAGGTCTGTAGGAAGGACAGTTTTTACAATGAGAATGTGATTGGACTTTCCATTAGTTCTGTGGTTCAAAAGAAATGTAATAAAATGAATATAGACTACAAAAATACTATGATACAGTTGGTGGATTACTTAAACAGTCAGGGATATCCGGTGCTGTTGATTGCTAATGCGGCCAGAATTCACAGCGATAAGCCGAGAAATAACGATTTGATGATTGGTGATGAGATTTACGAGGGTGTTGCCAATAAAGACATGGTTCGCTGGTATCACAAGGAAATGGACGCAGAAGAAATCAGAGCTTACATTGGAAAATGCAGATATTTAATTGCCTCCAGATTTCATGCTATGATAGGGGCGTTAGAGCAGAAGGTTCCTGTATTGCTGATTGGCTGGAGCCATAAATATCAGGAAGTTTTGGATATGTTTGAACTTGGACAGTATGCGATTGACTTTTCAAAGCTTGATTTGGCGTTAATTCAGAAAGAGTTTGAAAAATTTGTAGCAGAAGAGAACGTTATCAGAAAGAAAATGGAAGAAAACTATAGTGCAGTTATGAAAAGCTCTGCACAAAATATAATATATATTTCAGAAGTGATAGATGAAATTATCAAAAAAAAAACCGGTAAGAGGGCAAAAGGCTTTGTAGATTTTAATGCACCGGAAAAGTATACAGGAGAATATATTGCCTGTAGAAAAGGTTATTCTTCGAAAGAAGAAATCCGGGAAAATGCTGCCTCTGGCGGTATGATTACTGCTTTTTTATGTTATTTGTTAGAAACAGGAAAAATTGATGGTGCGTGGGTAACAAAGACAGAAATCAAAGATGGAAGGTTAGGCTATAAAACATACATTGCAACGACACAGGAAGAAATCAAAGATGCGTCTTCTAGCATTTATATGGATATGCCTTTATTAAAGCATATAGATGTAGTACGTAATTTTGATGGAAAAGTTGCAGTAGTTCTTGTACCTTGTCTTATGCGTGCATTGACAGCAATGATGGAAAAGGATAAGGAGTTAGCTGACAAGATTGTATTGAAGTTAGGATTATACTGTAGTGGAAATCATTCGGATCAGGCGACCCTGCTTTCTTTGGAAAAATCCAAAGTTTCTTTAGAGGGTGCTAAGCGTTTGTATTATAGGCGTGGCCATTGGAGAGGACAATCAGCAGTTGTATATGAGAATGGAGAAGAGAAATATTTTTCTTACACCAAAACCATATGTGCCTATAAGAATGCATATTTCTTTGAAAAGAGCAGTTGTATGTTATGTCAGGATCATTATGCGAATGCAGCAGATATCAGCTTCGGTGATATCTGGCTGAAAGAAATGAAGGGAAATCCTATTAAGCATACTTCTTGCGTGATACGAAATCCAAAAGCCATGCAATGGTTTCAGGAGGCAGTAGAGTCGGGGGGAATTGTGGCATCTTACATCAGTGGAAAAGATATTTTAAGAAGCCAGAAACGTGCTTTAAACTTTAAATTTAATTGTGCAAAAGCAAAAGAAAAATACTATAGAAAAAAAGGAAGTAAGATAAGCTTAAATACAGAAGAAAAATGTAAGTGGAATCACAAACTTGCGTTTGCTCTTGCAAGAAGAAATAAAGAATTTTCAGAAAAGCATTATGATGCTCTTGCAAAAATTCCATCGAAAGTAATTTATTATTATATGTGTTTTATTCGCGTGCTGTTAAGCTTTTAAAAGACGTTTAAAGAGAGGAATTTAGATGAATTCAGAACAGAAAAAGCTGATAAAAAAAGGAATCAAAGTACTGGGAAAACTGGTATCCGTATTATCGATTATATTTATTGTCCGTGCTGTATATGTATTAGGATTTGATTTTTCCGCCATAGAAAACTGGGGAATATTCCTCGGCGTTGCCCTGCTTTGCACAGTTGCAAAGTGTATTACGGTATATATGTCAGGAAATGTATGGTATGGGTGGCTTAGTTTCTTTTCGGGAGAAAAAGGGAAGAGAAAAGAAGCAATCTGTGTTTATGCGAAAGCGAATATTGGAAAGTATCTCCCTGGAAACGTGATGCATTATGTAGAACGTAATCTGTTTGCGGATAAAATGGGAATCAGCCAGAAAAAGCTGGCAATTAGTACAGTAATGGAAGTATTTAGTCTGGTAACCGTGGCACTTGTGATTGCTTTGGTATTTTCATTCAATCAGTTAGAACAGGCATTATATCATGTTCTTGGAAAAAATTATGGTGTCATGATATTGGCTGTTGTTTTTGTGGGTATTTTGGTTGTGGCAGCGGTAGCAGTTCTCTTTAGAAATAAAATAGCAGAAATATTAAAGGGATACAGTGTGGGTGAATTTATAAAGACATTTTTGAAAAACATGTTTTGGTATGCATTGGTGTTGGGCACGTTGGGAGCTATTATGGTGGTTCTTTACTGCTATATGGGCGGACAATTTACTCTGGAAGGTGCAAAACTGATTATCTCTGGCTATATTATCGCCTGGGTGCTTGGATTTATTGTTCCTGGGGCACCGGGAGGTATCGGGGTTAGAGAATTAGTTATTACCTTACTTTTAAGCAGTGTGGTAGGAGAAAGCCTTGTGGTCACTTTGTCAGTGACACATCGATTAATTACTATTGTAGGCGATTTTATGGCTTATCTGGTCAGAATATTCATTCAATCAGAACAGAGCCGCAGGTGATACAGTATGGAAAAATTATTGACGGTAGTAGTACCGACCTATAACGTAGAAAAATATATAGCGCAGAATTTAAACTCGTTTGTGATAGAAAAAGTGTTGCAGGAATTGGAAGTTCTTATCATCAATGATGGCTCTACAGATGCCTCCGTTTCTATTGCGGAAGCTTATGCAAAACGTTATCCGGATACGTTTCGAATTATTAATAAAAAAAATGGAGGACATGGTTCTACCATCAACTGTGGCATAAAAGAGGCAAGAGGTAAGTATTTTAAAGTGGTGGATGCAGATGACTGGGTATTAGAGCAAGGATTTGTACATCTGATGAAAACGTTAGAACAATGCGACTCCGACCTTGTGGTATCTAATTTTTATTGGTATCATAACAAGAATGGAAAAAGAAGTGTAGAAATCGCAGAACCATTTGCCGGGGTTGCATATGGAAGAGAGTACCGCTTTTTGGAAGTGTGTGAAAATATGTATGTAAAAATGCATGGCATGACGGTTAAGACAGAGATTTTGCGAAAGATTCCAAAGATAGATGAACATTGCTTTTATGTTGATGTGGAGTATGTTTTGTTTCCTATCCCGTGGATAGAAACAGTAACCTGCATTCCGGATTTTGTTTATATGTATCGCATTGGTTTGTCGGGGCAGAGTATGAATATCCATAAAATGCAGCGAAACCAGGAAAATTTTGACAGGGTTTTAGAACGAATGTTAAACTTTTATAAAGAGTACATGCACAAACTAGAAAAAGAAAAGATACATTACTTAAATCAATATCTTGGAAGAGTGGTAGCTAGCAGATTTAAGATATTTTTGAGTTTTCCATATAGCAGCAAGGTAAAAAAAGACATGAAGGCTTTTGATGAAAATATCAAAATGAATTACCCTGAAATCTACTCTGCAGTGAGAGAAAAGGCAGTCTTGCTTTTAAGAAAAAGCGGATTTCATTTATACTTTGCAGCACAGTTTAGTTATAAGCTATCAGAAAGGATAAAATCAAAATGAATATTTGGAAATTAAGAATTGACACATTTTTTCATTATACGGATTTGATTAAGGAGCTGGTATCTAGGGATTTGAAATTAAAATACCGCAGAAGTTTTCTTGGATATTTGTGGAGCATCTTAAACCCATTGCTGATTATGATTATTATGACGATGGTATTTTCAAGAATGTTTAACCGTAGCATTGAAAATTATGCAGTATATCTGTTGATTGGACGTACCCTGTTTGATTTTGTCATAAATGCGACATCTCAGGCAATGGTATCGATTCGGACGAATTATGCTTTGATTAAGAAAGTATATATTCCAAAATATGTATTTCCGTTGGCGAAGGTTACGAGTGGAATGGTGGATTGTGTATTTTCGTTGGGAGCACTTTTAATTGTTATGATTTTTACAAGAACGCCGCTTAGTCCATATTTCCTGCTGTTCCCATTTGTTATTTTGCAGGTATATATTTTTAGTTGTGGTCTTGGTTTCTTTTTGGCACAGGGAGTCGTATTCTTCCGTGACCTGCAGTATATTTACAAAGCAGTAACCACAGCATGGATGTATCTGACACCTATTTTTTACCCGGTGGAACAATTACCGGAGAGCTTACAGTGGCTGGTGATTCATGTAAACCCTCTCTATTCTTATGTTACCCAGTTTAGAATACTGGTGTTAGACAGAACACTTCCACAACCGTGGCTTATACTTTCTGGGTGTGCATGGGCAGTGATAATGATGCTTTTTGGAATAATTACCTTTAAACGTTCACAGGATAAATTTATCCTGTATATTTAAGGAGGAAACATGGCAGATAATATTATTGAAATAAATGATTTGACCATTCGTTTTAACCTGGCCAGCGAAAAAATTGATAACTTAAAGGAATATTTTGTGAAATTAGTAAAAAGACAACTGATGTTTCAGGAATTCTTGGCAATTGATGATTTTTCACTGAATATAAAAAAAGGAGAAGCATGGGCTTTGATTGGAGTGAATGGTTCTGGAAAATCTACGCTGTTGAAAGCAATTAGTGGGATTATGAAGCCATACAGAGGTAGTATTAAGGTACATGGCAATATTGCCCCAATGATTGAATTAGGGGCAGGATTTGATGCAAATCTGACTGCGAGGGAAAATATCTATTTAAATGGAATGATTCTCGGACATTCTAAAAAGTTTATGGAAGAGCATTTTGACCAAATCGTGGAATTTGCGGAGATTGAGAAATTTTTAGATTCACCGATTAAGAACTTTTCTTCCGGAATGAAAGCAAGACTTGGATTTTCTGTGGCAACTATGGTGAACCCGGATATTTTGATTTGTGATGAGGTTTTATCTGTAGGTGATGCTAAGTTTCGTAAAAAATGTGAAAACCGTATGAAAGAAATGCTTTCTGGTGGAACTACGTTAATCTTTGTCTCACATAATATCAATCAGGTGAAAGAGCTGTGCGATCATGCAGCATGGATTGAAAAAGGGCATTTAATTCAGGCAGGTGAGGTAAACGAAGTTTGTGATGCCTACACAAAGAGCTTAAATATATAAGAATAAACATCGGGAGATAGTAGAATGAAGCTGCAGAATATTTTGACCAATTACCAAGAAGATGAAGGAAAACAGTCATTGTACTATGAGTGCAGCACTTCAATAACTTCAGCAATTGTAACAGAAGAAAGAAAAAATAAGAGCAAGAGCCTTCATTTACAGCAAGGTGCAGAAATATCCTTTGGAACGTATTTTAACAGCTTTTCGATAGAAAAATGGCGCAAATACACAAAAACCGGAGAATATAAAATAACCTTGTTGGGCAGTGGTACGGTGAAAGTGACACTGTATCACAGCTTTTTAGAGAATGGTGAAGTGAAGGTTAAGGTATTGCAGCAAACACAGGTAGAGCTTTCTATGGAACGGGAAAGCTCTATTGCCATTCCTGATTTTGTTGTTAAGGGCATTTGCTATCCGGTAGTAGAAGTATTATCGGAAACAGCAGTGCTGGAGCAGATGAGCTATGAGGGGCAGTGCCAGGGAAAGGTGCGTGAAAATATTTTTCTCGCATTGGATATCTGTACCTTTAAACGTGAGCCTTATGTGAAGCGGAATATGGAGAAATTGAGCAATTGTATATTAGAAAATCATGCTTCTTCCCTATATGGTAAGGCAGAGGTATTTATTTCTGACAATGGTCGTACCTTAGGAAACAGTTTGTCACAGTTTTCAAAGGTAAGGGTAATACCGAATGAAAATGTAGGCGGCGTAGGCGGATTTACGAGAGGTATGCTAGAGGCAATCAAGGAAGAGAAATTTACCCACATTCTTATTATGGATGATGATGCGGTAATTGAGCCTTCTGCCATTGAGAAAACGTACACATTTCTTACCGTTTTAAAAGAAGAGTACTGGGGTGATACGATAGGAGGAGGACTTCTTAGAGAAAATACTCCGTGTATACAATACGAATCTGGTGCTGTGTGGAATCGTGGAAGAATTGAGGCCAGAAAGCATCATTTGGATATGAGTGATTTCAAAGAACTTCTGAAAAATGAACAGGAAGAGAAAATAGAATATGCAGGCTGGTGGTATAGCTGTATTCCTGTAGAACAGATTCGAACATACGGTCTGCCACTTCCTATATTTATTCATAGAGATGACATTGAGTATGGATTGCGCACCGGACGGGAGCATTTCATTTTCATGAATGGAATCGGAGTATGGCATGAGGCATTTGAGAATAAGATGCCGGGGGCAACAGAATATTATGACTGGCGCAACCTTGCTATTGTGAATTCCATTCATTATACAGATTTTACCTCCAAAGAATTGTTCCGTTTTCTGGTGAAATGGGTAACGGCGAATGTGATTCGTTACCGATACAGGTATGTTGATATGAATCTTAGAGGAATTGAAGATTTTCTAAAGGGAATTGACTGGTTAAAAGAACAGGATGCACAGGCACTTCATAAAAGTATTCTGGCCATGAATTATCAGGCGGTTCCGGCAGAAGATTTTATCGGGTATCGGGGAATTAAGGAAGAGGACATACGCTGGGAAAATATTGAAAAAGTGACGGCAAAAAACATAGGAAAACTAGAGAAAATTTTCCGACAGATAACGATGAATGGATATTTCCTGCCGGGAAAGAGGGGGAAAGTTTTAGTAGCTATGCCGCATGACAATATATATGATATGTACCGGTACAAAGAAATTCTTTATATAGATTCTAACGGCAAGGCTGTGTTGGTAAAACGAAGCTTAAATGAGGCAATACAATGTTATAAAAGGTTACGCCGGATAAAGAAATTGATTGACAGGAATTTTGAACAAAGCCGCAATGAATATGCAAAACGCTATACGGAGCTTACACAAGAAGCATTCTGGAAGAAGTATTTAAAGATGGATAAAGGAGAATTTCATGGGCAAGGAAATAATTAAACTGCAGAATATTTTACTGCCAATGGGAGAACCATATAGCTCTCTGTATCAAATGTACGATCGGGGAGAAAAGAAAAAAATAAATAAAGACGGCAGATTTTTTATGAAAAAGGGAGAAATATTTGATGCAGGCACGTATTTTAATTCCTGTTCTGCTGGAAAATGGTTTCAGTATACGAATATCACCGGATTGCAGTTAAAAATCAAGGCAAAAGGCGACTTTACATTAAAACTCACGCATTATACCGTAAAGGAAACTACGCCAATAGAAGAAAATGCAAAGTTTTCTTTGGAAACCACAGAAGAAATACTTTGCAGCCGTGACTTCTTCTTCGAAGAGTTAGAGGAGGTAGTTCTTGAATTTCCAAATGCAGAACATTTGAAAGGGTTGGTAGCTTTTTTCATTGTAGCTCATAGTGATTGTGAGTTTCTAGACGGGTGCTATGAAGGTGAAATAGAAGAAGATAAAATTCGTCCTGTTACATTATCTATGGCAATCACAACTTTTCATAAGGAAGAATTTATTTTGCGAAATATAGAACTTTTACGCAAAGAAATTTTAGAATCCAAAGAAGAAATTGCAAATAACCTTTATGTGCACGTAGTGGATAATGGACAAACTTTAGATCAGACGGCAGGAAAACACAGCCATATTGAAATTCATAAAAATATAAATGCCGGTGGCAGTGGTGGTTTTGCCAGAGGTATGATAGAAACTATGAAACAACCGGTAAAAGCCACACATATTTTGTTGATGGATGATGATGTGCTGATTCAGACGGAGAGTATCAAACGTACCTATGTTCTGCTTAAAATACAAAAGAAAGAGTATGAAAAACATTTTTTGAGCGGTGCGATGTTGTTTTATGAAAACATGCATGTTCAACATGAAGATGTAGGTTATGTAATTGAGGAAGAAAATGGCGGTTATGGTCCGGTGAAGCCTGCAATGGATTTTTATAAAATAGAAGACTGTTGTTATAATGAAGTGCTTCAGCCAGATAAAAAAAATCAATATGCAGGTTGGTGGTATTGCTGCATTCCTATGGAATATGTAAGGAAAGACAATCTTCCCTTGCCGCTTTTTGTGCGTGGAGATGACGTAGAATACAGTCTTCGCAACAAAGCTGAGTTTCTTACCATGAATGGAATTTGCGTATGGCATATGGGATTTACCCAGAAGTTTAACGCAGCTATGGAATTATATCAGGTTCACCGAAACAGCCTGATGTACCAGGCCATCAGTCAGGTATGCATGGAATGTAATTTTTTGAACCGTATGGAATATTTTGTGCGGATAGAACTGATGCGTTTTCGCTACGATAGTGCAGAGCTTTTAATTGAGGCTGTAGAAGACTTTTGTAAAGGACCGGATTTTTTGAAAAAGGCTGTAGGGGCAGAAATTATCAAGGAAAAATCTAAAAAGAATGAAAAATTAAAACCATTGTCAGAGTTTCCGGAAATAACCGTAGATATCAAGAAGCTGTATCAGGATGAACCATATTCAAAAGTTACCATGCTGCTGCACCGCTTGACTTATAATGGGCTTTATCTACCAAAGAGAATGCTTCGGAATGAGATTGCTGTCATTCCGTATGACTGGTTTCTTGCACTTGGGAAACAATATAGACATACCAGATTGTTAGCGGTGAATCCCCATACTTTGGAGGGAAACTTACGCATTATGGATAAAAAGCGGGGCAGAAAATTACGAAAACGTGCTCGAAAAGTATTTAGAGAATGTCGCAGTAGAAATAAAGAATTGCAGACACAGTACAAAAATGCTGCAAAAGAGCTTACTTCGCTGGAATTTTGGGAAACATATCTTGGAATTTAAATTGTGGAAGGAATTGTAAAATGAAGATCATGCATCTTTTATCTCGTCTGAAGGCAGAGGGAAAATACAAATTAGAAACAGCAGTGCTTTGTCAACAACAGAAGAAAAAGAAGACGGTAGAAGCAGTTTACAGACATCGGTGCAGTGGCTGTGGTGGGTGTAAGAATATTTGTCCGACAGATGCTATAGAAATGGTGGAAGATGAGTTTGGCTATTTGATACCAAAGGTAGAACAGGATAAATGTATTCATTGTGGATTGTGTTTAAAGCATTGTCCGGGTGTGAAAAAGACAGTTAGAAATTCCGAACTGCCTCCAAAAGCATACGCGGTATGGGCACAGGACGAAGTGAGAAAAAAGAGTTCCTCCGGTGGTATGTTTACTCTGCTGGCACAGTGGATACTACAGCAAAATGGTGTTGTTTTTGGGGCAGCCTTTACAGACCAATGGGATGTGGCTCATATAGGAATCGAGAAGGAAGAAGAGCTTTCTAAGCTTCGTGGCGCAAAATACGTGCAAAGTGATACAGGATTGATTTACCGACAGGTGAAAGAAGCTTTAACCGCAGGAAGAACCGTACTCTTTTCAGGCTGTCCATGTCAGGTTTCTGCTTTGAAAAGTTATCTTGGTAAGGAATATGAACATTTATTGACGGCAGATTTAGTGTGCCATGGTGTGCCTTCACGTATGGTATATCGCAAATATTTAGAAGAGGTCTATGGAAAAGACAACATAGCAGACTTTTCTTTTCGAACCAAAGAAAAAGGATATAGCTGTACTGTACTCGAGGTAAAGTTAAAGGATGGAAAGATTCTATACCCAAGCCTAAAGGATAAAGACCCTTATGAAAAAGCGTTTCATGGCTCTTATGCACTGAGAACCTCTTGTATTAACTGCAAATTTGCAGAATTTCCAAGACAGGGAGATGTTACGATTGGGGATTATTGGGGAATTAGTCTTTATGATGAAAAGTTAAATGATAAAAAAGGTACTTCTGTAGTTTTAACCAACAATAAAAAGGCAGAGAAAATACTAGAAGAAATTCGTCCACAGGCAAAACGAATCCAAGAGACACCCATAGAGGCTGCAAAGAGAAAAAATCGTTTTGGGCCATATGTACCGGTGCCGAAGGTAAGAACTGAATTTTTACAAAAAGTGGCTGAAAGTGGATTTTTAGAAGCAGCAAAACAGTATTTAAAGTAGAAAAAAGATGAAACGAGAAAAAAAGGAATTTAGAACAATCGAATATTTTGTGATATTTTTACTGGCATTACTACCAAGATTGTTTTTTATTGCATTGCATCACCAACCATTTCGTACACCTATGGATGAGATGGTCACATTATCGACCGCAGCATTTGGGGCAGGGTATGACTGGTCAGCACTTGTAGTCAGCGCAGAACATTATTACGGTGGTGGATTTACCATTCTTTTTAGTCCGCTGCTAAAAAGCAGGTGGGATTCTTTTCATGTTTTTGCCATGATTTTGAGTGTAGATGCAGTGCTGCAAAGTATATCGGCACCTATCGCCTGCTATATTTCGAAAAAACATTTTAAGGTAATAAAAAGAGAGTATTTATATTTAATCTCCCTGGTAAGTTCATACTTGGTAGTAGCGCGTGCACAGACAACTTTAAATGAGCACGCATTAATTGCAATCACATGGATTTTGTGGTTTTTGTTATGTAAACTTGTTGCCTGGGAAGAATGTTATGCAAAAAAGACGTTTTATACAGTAATGTTATTTTTGACCATGTCATATGCTTTGACAATACATGCAAGGACAAAAATGTTTTGGATTGCTGTTGTTGTGACAACAATTTGTTATTATTTATTTCGAAAAAAATGGCTGATTGCTAAAGTTCCAGCGGTGATTTCGGGGGCTATAGGGTATTATGGCGCCGGAAAGTTTGTTGACTGGGTTAAGAAAAGCGTTTGGCTCTGGCAGGAAGGTGAACCGTTAAAAAACACAGAAGTAAATATTCAGATTACAAGGGAGATGTTGCACCAACCGGAGTTTTATCAAGGATTTTTCTCTACCATAGTAGGACAGGTGCATACAAGTGTTACATTTACCTGTGGACTGACAGCTCTTGCACTTGTGATAGCCTGCAGTGTTTTCTTTGCATATGTAAAAGATAGGAAAACAAAAGAAAACCTATGGATAGAACAAAAGCCATATATGAATTATATTATGGTTTCTATTATCTTTTTTGGGGTATGTATTGCAGGGACTATCTTTGCCCAGAGTTTATCATGGTCCGGTCAGGTACTAGATGCTTTAAATGCAAAAAAAAGTTATGGCTTTAAGGCATATACCTATATTCGATATTATGGCATCTATCTGGGACCGTTTTTTTATGCAATTCTTATGTATATCTACTTTCATATAGAGGAATGGAATGTTAAAATAAAGTGGTGTATTCGAATCTTTGTATGGATAGAATTTTTGTTTTTGCTTCTGGTATTTCCTTATATTAAAAACAGTAATGTGGCATCTGAAGTGTATTGGCCGTTTGCTTTGTGGAATAAACTCCGTGGAGAAGATGTGAGGTTTTATGTGTATCTGTTGGGAGTTTTGGTATCTACACTTATATTTTTACTTTCTTTGTATTTAATTCACAAGAAAAAGCTTGAATTGTATCTTGGAGTATTTCTGGCACTTCTTATGTTTCAATACGGCTGGAATGCCTATTATTGGGACGGAAATTATATGGAAACTTACGAAGCACAGACAAATGCCGGGTATGCCTTTGTGAAAGAATTAGAACAGGAAGGAATGGACATTCCAGAGAAGATTTATGTAAAAGCTACGGCACCTATGGGGCAGGATCCTTCCTATGTATATCAGATGCTGTTGAGGGACTATAAATTGATTCCTGAAGTACCGGATTCTTCTACCGAAAATGTGGTGTTACTATGTAATCAGGCAGGAGTAAGAAAGCTTAGTAAAAAGAAATTTAAAATCTATAGCTTAGATGATAATGAGTTTGTTGCAACTAATATGAAAGAGCTGATAGAATATATAGAAGAAAAAGGGTTACAAGAATATAGTGCTTTAGGTCAGTAGGAGGAAGCATGGCAAAATTACTAGAAAATAAATATAGGTTAATCGACAGGCTGAAGGGTGCAATTGGTGGTATGAAAACTGTCGGAAGCGGTATCGGGGAGAATATAAAAGAGTATGGTGCCCAAAAGCTTTACAGAATGAATTGCACCGCAAAAAATAGAAAAAATAAAAAAATATCCATGCAAAATCTGGAGGATAAAGAAGGAAAGAGTGTTGCTTTTTTAAAAGAAACGGCATGCACCGGTTGTGGCGCCTGTGTTTCGGTATGTCCCAATGCTGCCATAGAAATAGCAGAAGGGCAGGATGGATTCTGGGTAGCAAGAGTCAATGGTGATCAATGTACACAATGCGGCAGATGCAGCGAAATCTGTCCGGCAATTCATGTGGAGTATTCGGGAAGCAGCCATCCTAAATGTTATGCAGCTATGGCACCTGATGAAATCAGAGAAAAGGGCTCTTCTGGTGGTATTTTTGAAGTGCTTGCGCGAGAGGTGTTGGCTCAAGGCGGCTATGTGTGTGGCGCAGCGGGAAAAAGTCTTACTTGCGTAGAACATGAGATAATAAGTGACTTGAAAGATTTAGGGAGAATGCGAAAAGCCAAATATGTGCAAAGCAGAGCCTATTTTATTTATCCGGAAGTGAAAAAAATATTAGATGATAATAAAAAAGTGTTGTTTTCCGGTACACCATGTCAGGTAGCGGCATTGAAAAATTATCTGGGAAAAAGTTATAATAATCTGTATACCGTAGATATCATTTGTAAAGGCGTACCGTCGTTGAAAATGTTTCGGAGATATTTATGGGAGCTGGCAAAGCAAATTGGAGAGATTCGCAATGTGGATTTTCGAAGTAAGTGGGTGTTTGGCTGGAAGCCGGGGCTGAAAGCAGATTGTAAAGATGGGTCTGTTTTCGCAGAAAGTATGGAGAATAATCCGTATCTCAAGGCCTATCACCACAGGCTGATTACACGACCTTCCTGTGATGATTGTAAATATGCCACCTTGCCAAGACAGGGAGATATTTCACTTGGGGATTTTTTCCGGATAGGAAAATATAAAGAAAGATTAGATGATGGCAAGGGAACTTCTCTGTGCTTAGTAAATACGCCTAAAGGGAAAAACTTATATGCTATGATTGCAGAAAAACTTCTGATAAGTGAAAAGATTCCTCTGAGGGTGGCAAAAAAGTATAACAAGGCAATCTATCTGGGAGAAAAGGAGAATCCATTAAGAGCAAGATTCTTTGAAATGATTCCCCATGCTTCTATGAAGAAAACAGTTAATTACATCTTGAATGACAAGTATGATGTAGCATTACTGGGACTTTGGTATGGAAGAAATTATGGAAGTATGATGACGTATTATGCATTGAACCGTATCCTGCAGGATATGGGACTGTCCGTACTGATGATTGAAAATCCTGACATGGATTTGTATGAAAACGTAAATGGGAAAACACATCCGAAAAGGTTTGCTCAAAAATATTATCATATCAGTAAGCCATATCCGGTGTCGGAGCTGTATCAACTAAATGAAAAGTGTGATGCTTTCATTCTTGGTTCTGATCAATTATGGAATTATCATTTAAGCAAAAAATACGATCAAATGTATTATTTGGATTTTGTTGCGGATGATAAGAAAAAAATTGCTTATGCGACGTCCTTTGGTGCGGCAAAGTACAATGGACCAAGCGGTGTAAAACATTTGATTCAAACGAATTTAAAGAGATTTGATGCAATTTCCGTGCGTGAGGATTATGCAGTGGATATTTGCAGAGATACGTTTGGAATCGAGAGTGTTCAGGTGCTAGATCCGGTGTTTGTGTGTGAAGCACAGGAATATGAAAAAGTGCTGCAGGATGTACAGCCGCCGGAAAAGGAAAAGTTTATTTTCGCTTATATTTTAGATCCGACACCGCAAAAGGGGAAAATGCTTGCAGATTTATATAAGAAGTATCAGACAAAACTAGACGTTGTATTAGATGAGCCGCCGTGGGATTATAAAATGAACCGGGAAAAGTTTGAATTGGCAGATCAGAAGGGAATTGAGTTTAGAAGGAATGTGCCGGTGCAGGAATGGTTATGGTTTTTTAAGAATGCGGAATATGTTGTAACAGATTCTTTTCATGGTGCGTGCTTTTCGATTATATTTAAGAAAAAATTTATTGTAATTCGGAACAATAAACGGGGAGGTCTTCGATTTACGTCCCTGTTAGGGCGTTTTGGCATTATGGAGCGTCTGGTGGAATCAGAGGAAGAGGTAGTTAACACAGACAAATTAGAAGCGCCTGTGGACTATGGAAATGTGTATGAAATTATTCACAAGGATAAGGAAGAATCCATGAAATGGTTAAGAAATGCATTGTTTTCCATAAAAACATTGAATAAGGGATAAAAATGCATTATAATGGAAGATAAGAGTTTTTTAATAGAGAAAGGATGATAAGGGAAGAGATGGAGCAGAATAAGATAAAAAATAAAGAAATATTGTACATGGGAATCATGTATGTGGTGCTTTTGACGTTTAAGCTTATTTTTGTGATCGGAAATCGCAGCTTTCCTATTATTTCAGATGAATTTAACTATGAATTCATGAGTTGGCAGTTGACAGAACGGGGAATGTATGAATCAACACATTATCCGTTGCTATATCCACTGTTACTGACACCGGCACATTTATTCGGTGATAATTCGTATATTGTTATGAAAATATTAAATGCAGTGTATTCTTCTTTTGTACCGGTGATTGCGTATAAAATATGCCGCCTGTATGTGGGAGAAAAGCCGAGTCTTGCATGTGCTGTTTTCACCATGTTAATACCGTATCAGTATATCATACCTATGTGCCTGATGAGCGAAAATGTTTATTTTTCTCTGTTTTTACTTGCAATCTATCTTTATTTAAAACCATATAAAAAGAACCTGTATGAAGATATTGCAGCAGCGGTGTCCGTAGGAATGCTTATGCTGACAAGACATATTACCATATCATTGCTGCCTGTATTTGCACTTTTATGGCTGATAAAGCAGATTGGGAAAAAAGAGAAGTTTTCCAGGATTATTTTAAGAGGCTTAGCTATTTGTGCAGGAATTATCATTGTATATTCGCCGTGGCTTGTTACAAAGCTTGTGCAGGGGTGTACTCTGAAAAGTATTTTAGGGTTTGGAATTGCATCTAAGACAAATCCGGAACAACTTACAATGTCAAGATTTGTACTTTCGTTTGCGTATTATTTCTTTTATGCGGCATTGATGGCTGCCCCGTTCTTAGGGGTACTGGTAAAGTCTTTCAGAGCAATTGACATAAAAAAGAAAGAAAGATGCAGTTCTTATAATCAGTTATGGGTTATGATGATGGGAATGATGGCAATGTTACTTATTGCTGCAACACGTCATTCTTGGAGAGCATATTATAATTATCCGGAATTTACAAAAATGAAAGGGCGTTATGTCCTTTATGTTGCAGTACTGGCAGCTATTTTATCTACAGTCACCCTATTTTATAAAAAACCAAAATTCAAGCATCCGTGGTGCAATATTTTATTATGTTATGTGATTCCGGTGGGAATTTTATTGTGCGCCTACATGGTAGAGATTGCAGGAAAAACATCGATTTCGGTTGGTTCTCTGATAGATATGTATGATAGTATCGATGGAAGAAGAATTTATTATGGTGGAAAAATCTTCTTTGCTGTTGCAGTGATCAGTATGATTGGGATTCAGGCAGTTTACGATTTCGGAAAAGAAAGGTTAAAATCCTATTTAACGTTAATTTTTGTTGTCGGCATTGCACTGACGGAAATGGTAGGGGCTTTAGAGTACTATCAAAAAGTAAGAAGCGCAAACATTACTGCAGTGGAAGATGGTGTGATAAAATACGAAAGAGCTATCATGGAAGATTTAAAGTCTATAGATTGTGGAAGATACGAGATAGTATATATGGAGGCAGGCGTAAGAAGAACTGATATTGTAGAGTGGCTGCCAAAGTTTGCGAGGCTTACAAATTTTATGATGACAGAGGATGCTGCTAAAATTTCAGCAGACGATTATTATGTATTAACGATAGAACCTGAGAAATATGCAGAGGTTTTGTTAGGACAAATTAATGTATATACATTTAATAACAGAGATATTTATTTGCTTCACATAGAAAATGTTAACAGCAAGTAGAAGATGATTTTTAAGGAGGATAAAAAAATGTTAAATGGTAAGGAATACAAAATTGCAGTAGCAGGAACAGGATATGTTGGACTTTCCAACGCTATCTTACTGGCACAGAATAATGAAGTGTTTGCGGTGGATATTGTACCGGAAAAAGTTGAAATGATTAATCATAAGAAATCTCCAATTGTAGATAAGGAAATTGAAGATTATTTAGCAAATAAGGAATTGAATCTGACAGCTACCATTAATGGAGAAGAAGCATATAAAAATGCAGATTTCGTAATTATATCAACTCCGACAAACTATGATCCAAAGAAGAATTACTTTGATACCTCTTCCGTAGAAGCAGTAATCGAGTTAGTAATGAAAGTAAATCCAAACGCAATTATGGTAATTAAATCCACAATTCCGGTAGGATATACAAAATCAATCCGTGAAAAATATCATTGTGAAAACATTATCTTTTCACCGGAATTTTTAAGAGAAGGACGAGCTTTATACGATAATTTATATCCAAGCAGAATTATTGTAGGAGCACCAACTACAGACGAAAGACTTTGTGCAGCAGCAAAAGTTTTTGCAGGTCTTTTAGCACAGGGAGCAATTAAGGAAGAAATTCCAATGCTGTTTACTGATTTAACAGAAGCAGAGGCAGTAAAATTATTTGCAAACACATATCTTGCACTTCGTGTATCTTTCTTTAATGAATTAGATACTTACGCAGAAGTGAGAGGATTAAATACAAAGCAGATTATCGAAGGAATCGGTTTAGATCCACGTATCGGAACACATTATAACAATCCGTCCTTTGGATACGGCGGATATTGCCTTCCAAAAGATACAAAACAGTTGCTTGCAAATTATGACAATGTACCAAACGAGATTATTGGAGCAATTGTAGCAGCGAATACAACACGTAAGGACTTTATTGCAGAACAGATTTTAGCTCATGCCGGTTTCCCGGAAAAGAAAGATGCTGTGGTAGGTATTTATCGTCTTACAATGAAAGCAAATTCAGATAACTTCCGCCAGTCTTCTATCCAGGGAGTTATGAAGCGTATCAAGGCAAAAGGTGTAGAAGTAGTAATTTATGAACCAACATTAAAAGATGATACTTTCTTCAACAGCAAGGTAATTTCTTCTATGGAAGAATTTAAGAAAATGAGTGATGTAATTGTTGCAAACCGTTACAGTGAAGAATTAGAAGATGTGTTAAACAAAGTATACACAAGAGATTTGTATTTTAGAGATTAATTTGAGGTGACATAAGGTGAGCCAGAATATAAAAGTATCGGTAATTATGCCTGTATATAATGTGGAAAGCTGTCTGTCAGAGTGTTTAGACACTCTGATGGACCAGTCTTTAAAAGAGATTGAAATAATATGTGTGGACGATGGTTCTACGGATGGTTCTTTCAGAATTCTGGAAGAAAAAGCAAAAAAAGATAAAAGAATTCGTGTTATTACACAGAAAAATTCTGGAGCTGCAGTAGCGAGAAATCTTGGATTTACCTATGCAACCGGAGAATATGTTTTGTTTTTGGATTCCGATGATTTTTTCCACAAGGATATGTTAAAAAAATCCTATGAATGTGCGAAACAGCAAAATACAGACATTGTAATTTTTAGATGCAAGGAATACGATACCATAAAGAAAAATTACAATCCGATGGAATATTCCATCAAAAGAGAGGAATTACCCGATAAAAATCCATTTACATTTCATGATATACCGGACTACATTTTTACGTTTGTGGTAGGCTGGGCATGGGATAAGTTATACAAAAGAACGTTCATTGCAGAGTGTGGATTGAAATTCCAGGAGCTTAGAACCTCCAATGATTTGTATTTTGTATTCTCTAGTCTGGTAAAGGCAAATGGTATTTATATTCTGGACGAACCTCTGATTTATCACCGTGTGAATAGAAGTACTTCTCTTTCTGTTACGAGGGAAAAATCATGGGATTGTTTTTATAAAGCGCTGACCGCTTTGAAGGAAGAGCTGGTAGTAATGGGAATCTATGAGGAAGTGGAGCGCGGTTTCTTAAACTGGGTGGTACACTTTGCTTTTTGGAATTTAGATACCATTACGGGGAAGGCATATAAAAATGTATATATGCTTATGAAAGATAAACTTTTCAGGGAACTGAAAATGAATGAAAAGCCGAAAGAGTTTTATTTGAAACCCCGTTATTATGAGCGGATGCATGAAGTGCTAGATACCGAGTTTGAAGATTTTCTTTTGTTTCATATGCTTGAATATCGGGCGAAAATGAAGGAATTAAAAGAAGTAAAAGAGGAATTAAACTGGGTTAAGACTTCCACCACCTTTCAAGTGGGAAAAAAGATTATGAAAATACCAATTAAACTCAAGAAAATGATAAAAGGAGAAAGATAATGCCGAAAGTATCCATATTAGTACCAACATATAATGTTTCACAGTATTTAGATGAATGTATGAAAAGCCTGATTCGTCAGACATTAAAGGATATCGAGATTATCTGTATCAATGATGGCTCTACGGATAATTCATTGGAAATTTTGAAAGGATATGCTGCGAAAGATACCAGAATCAAGATAATAGATAAAGAGAATGGCGGCTATGGAATCGCCATGAATATGGGATTGGACGCGGCAACCGGAGAATATATTGGAATTTTAGAGCCGGATGATTATGTAAAGTTGGATATGTATGAAACTTTATATAACATTGCAAAGAAGGAAGATTTGGATTTTATCAAAGCAGACTTTTATCGTTTTGTTCATGATGAAAACGGAAGACTGATTCTTCATTATCATCAGTTATCACAAAATTTGGATTTATATAATCGAGTAATTAATCCATATGACGAACCGGAAGTATTTCGTCTGATTATGAATACCTGGAGTGGAATTTATAAAAAAAGCTTTTTGCTAGATCACAATATCAGACATCATGAAACACCGGGAGCTTCTTTTCAGGATAACGGATTCTGGTTTAAGACGTTTTGCTATGCAAAAAGAGCATATTTTGTAAATAAACCATTTTACTTAAACAGAAGAGATAATCCGAATTCTTCTGTACACAATAAAGAAAAAGTATTTTGTATGAACGATGAATATGCTTATATTCATAAATTTATGGAAGATAATCCAAAGTTTTTGGAACGTTTTATGGATCAGTACTCTTTCCGCAGATATCATAACTATATCAATTCCTATCATCGGGTGGGAGAAGAATACAAGGATATGTATTTACAGCGTTTTCAGAAAGAATTTAAAGAAGCGTATGAAGCAGGGGAATTGAGGCAGGAAAACTTTACAGAATATGAATGGGAAGGAATTCAGGTATTACTGGAAGATACACTTGCATTTAAATATTTTATGAAGTTTGATGAGAAAAGAGAACAGTATAATAAGATGAAAGCAAAATATGAAGATATTGCGGGTTCTACCAGTTATCGGCTAGGAAAGAGCATTATGGCAGTTCCTTGTAAAATTAAAGATGCCATAAAAACGAAGTAGGGTAAAGTTAGAAGAAAAGGTGAGGCTGTAAAATGAATCAGATAAAGGTTTCGATTATTATACCTATTTATAATGTGGAAGAATATTTAGAGGAATGTTTGACTTCAGCATTGAAACAGACGCTAAAGGACATTGAAATTATCTGTGTGAATGATGGGACGCCGGATCATTCCATGGATATTGTAGAGAAGTATGCGAAAGCTGATGAGCGAATTGTAATTGTAGAAAAGGAAAACGGAGGACTTTCTTCTGCCAGAAACGCAGGTTTAGAGGTAGCAAAAGGTGAATATGTATATTTCCTGGACAGTGATGATTATATCTTAGAAAATACGTTGGAAGTGCTTTATCAAGAGGCAAGCAAGGAGTGTCTGGATAACATTTATTTCGATGCGGAATCTTTTTTTGAGTCAGAGGATTTGAAGGAAGAAATGGCTGTTTATGTTGATTATTATGTACGAAAAGCAGATTACTCTAAAGTGGTAAATGGTTTGGAATTATTGAGGAAAATGGACGAAAACAATGAGTTTCGTCCTTCTGCGTGTCTGCAGATGCCAAAGAGAGAATTTCTTAAAAATCATCAAATTGAATTTTGCTGTGGAATTATTCATGAGGATAATTTGTTTTCGCTGGAATGTTTGTTAGAGGCACAGCGCGTAAAACATATTCCAAAGCAGTTTTATATGCGACGTGTACGTGCAGAATCCATTATGACCGCCACCAAGGAATTCAAAAGCTCGTTTGGCTATTACATGTGTCTGGAAGGAATGTTAGAAAGATTAAAAGGAAGAGCATACTCTAAAGAGTTAGAAGAAGCAATTCTAAACCGTCTGTGTAATATTCAATCGAATGCATTGGGGAAAATTATGGAGATTCCGGAAGAAGAACTAGAAGAGTTTATGGGAACATTGCCATTGTACAGTCGCATAATGTATAAAATGATGGTACAGCGTATGGCAGAAGAACGGCAGCGAGGCAACCGGGAGTACGAGTGGAAAGTGCGTTGTGAAAAACGTGTTGAGCGAATGCAGTACAATGTGGAAGGCATTAAGGGTAAAGTCAAAGCAAAGGAAAAAGAAATTGAAGATTTGAAAAATTCTACCAGTTATAAAGTGGGAAAAAAGGTTATGGCTGCACCCTGTGCCGTCAGTACATTAAAGCAGGATATCAAAACCAGAGGAAAAAAATACGCACTTTGGTCTCTTAAAAACAGATTTGATAAAAAATCTGTTTATGTAAGCATTATAATTCCTGTTTACAATGCAAATCAGTTTTTAAGAGCCTGCCTGGAAACTGTTGCAAATCAGACCTTAAAGAATATCGAGGTGATTTGTGTGAATGATGGGTCGGAAGATACTTCTTTGAGCATTTTAAGGGAATTTGAGCAAAAAGACAGCCGTTTCCATGTGATTGACAAGGAGAATACCGGTGCCGGTGATTGCAGAAATATTGGACTCAAGGCAGCAAAAGGAGAATATGTACTATTTCTTGATGCAGATGATAAGTTCGATGCACAACTGTGCGACAAAGCTTATTTTAAGGCAAAAACAGATCATGCGGATATTTGCTTTTTCGGAGCAACCAGATTTAATATGGAAAATAAAAAGATGGAGCCTATGAATTGGGTACTTCGCAAAGAATTATTGCCAAAGACGACACCATTTAAAAAAGAAGATTTGGGAAATAAATTATTCCAGATGACTTCCGGCTGTCCGTGGTCGAAACTGTTTCGCAGAGAGTTTGTATTAGAGCATAAGCTTCAGTTTATGAATCTTCAAAATGCCAACGATTTGTATTTTGTGCGTACTGCTATGGCATTGGCAGAAAATATGACTTATATCAATGAATCTCTGGTAACCTACCGTTTCGCAGCAGGAACGAATACACAATCTTCGAAACATAAAGCACCGTTAGAATTTTATAAGGCATATAAGGCATTAAAGGACAAGCTTTTAGAAGAAAAGGTATATGATGCTTTGGAGCAGAGCTTTGTTAATGTTGTTTTAGATGACTGTATGTTTAATGTGAGAACAACGCAGACAGAGGAAGCAAGATTACTAATTAAGAGGACGTTGAGAAAAGAAGGATTTTCCTATTTTGGAATTGAGGATAAATCGGAAGATTATTTCTATAATCCGGCTTCTTACAAAGAATATAAGGAAATGAAAAGATAATGAAAAAGATATGTAAATTAACGGTTGTACTATTAATAAGTGTACTTTTGGCAACGGTACTCATGTTGCTGGTTTACCTGCTTCCCACACAAAATATGCAAAAGCATATAAAAGAATCCGTTCAGGTGATGGAGCAGGAAGGCGATTATCATGAAACATTGCCGGGAGTAATTTCAAGCCGTCTGGATAATTTTACAGATTCTATTATGTTACTTAGCAGTGCACATAAAGAACAAACGAATCTCATTGACTGCTCTATGAATGTATATCGTGTGCGATATACAGATAAAACACCTTCAGAAACGCTGGTTTCTTATGGAATGGGTGAGAAGGGCTATACGGTTAGTCCGTATTCTAGATACTGGCATGGATATCAACTGATATTAAAACCATTATTATTGTTTTTTAATTATCAGGAGATACGTTACATCAATATGTTTGCACAGACCCTTTTAATCATGGCAATTGTGGTGGCGATGGGGAAACGGAAGCTGAACCGTTTTATTTTTCCATACCTGATTATGCTTTTTAGTTTGATGCCGGTGAGCATTGGACTTTCCTTACAGTTTTCGAGTGTGTATTATATTACAAACATTGCAACTTTGATTCTTTTATGCCGTTTAGAAAAGCTGGAGGAAAAGGATACCATCATTTTCTTCTTTTTGAGCATAGGAATGTTAACCAGCTTTATGGATTTTCTTACTTATCCGCTGGTGACTTTGGGAATTCCGCTGGCGGTGTATTCTTTACTGACGAAAAAGCAGCACTTTTTAGAAAATGTTTTTGATATAATAAAATACAGTATCATCTGGGCTGTAGGATATATAGGTATGTGGGCAGGTAAATGGATTATGGGAAGTATCCTTCTTAGAAGGAATATTATTACCGATGCCATAGAAGCATTGCTGAACAGGACTTCCTCAGAAACAGATGAGGTAAACTTTACACATCTTAGCGTGATTCAAAGGAATGCAGAGGCTATGTTTTCTAAACCAATGAAATTATTGTTTTTAGGTACGTTAGCTGTTTTAGTGGTTATTTTGTTATGCAAGGGTATTCAGAACAAGAAAAATTATTTTAAAAATTATCATTATCTTGTGATTGCATGTATGCCGATTGCGTGGTATGTAGTTACAGGGAATCATTCTTATATGCATTTTTGGTTTACATACAGAGAATTGGCGATTTTCATTTTTGCTGTTCTAATCTGGGGATTTGTAAATGTGGAGGATTGTCTGTGTGAAAAGTGTGCATAAGACGAAGATTGCAATGAGTAAGAAACGATGATATAATCTAATACCGTACGAATGGTGTTATAAAGAAGATGGAGCAGGATAAAATGAAACGTATTTTGGATCAATTCAAATTAAACACAGCCACACCAAACTGGTTGGAATATTTCTTTCCGGCATTGCTTTGGCTGGTCTGGATTTTCTTGTATTCCTATATAGATTTTCGAAGTCTGACCATATGGTCAACCACATTATTAGACTGTCTGGTCGATGGAAATTTATATGATTATTATGAAATAGTGCATGAAAATATTCATGGGGTACCTCATGATTATTTTTGCTATAATTATATTATTTTAATTCCGTGGGCCGTATGGAATATTCCAATCTGGCTGATACAACGTCTGGGACATATAGAGATATTAAGCAATACATGGATGTTGGCATGGTCACATCTGTTTTTAATTGTTGTATTTTTGATTACACTGCTATTTACAAAAAAGATTGTAGAGATGTTTGTGGAGGATAAAACAAAACAGGCTTGGAATACTTATTTGATTTTTACGTTTCCTTTTATGTTTTTAGGCATTGTATTGGCAGGACAGACGGATATCATAGCAATTGCCATTACGGTTGCGGCAATTTATTATTTGTTAAAAGATAAACAGAGTATCTTTTTGATTTTGATGGCGGTATCCATTGCTGCAAAGCCATTTTATATATTTGCATATATTGCAGTTATATTATTAATTGAAAAAGATATTATAAAAATAGGGTTAAAATTAGCCTCCAGTGTAGTGCTCATGCTTTTGTTTCAGGTAGTATATAAGAACGCACCAATGTATTTAGAATCTTATGCTGCAGGAACCGGAAATTCTATTATTGAAAAAACGGTAACCAGTGGAATTGATGCCAATATTATTTATAAAGCGCCGTTGGTTATTATTTTTCTTGTAATTCTTTATTTTGCAGCATATTGTATTCATTATGACAGCTCAATAGAAAAGAAATATTACGTTATTTATATGATGGTAGCACCAATGATGGTGTATTTTTGCTTTTCACATTACGAGTTTTACCGTATGATTTATCTTGCACCATTTTTTATGATTCTTATAACCATAAATCAAAATATGTACCGGCTGAATGTAATTTTAGAAGTTATCATTTCCATTGTAGGCGTCTTTTTAATGATTTATTATAAATGGACAGCAGCGGTAGAGTATTTCAATCATAATTTCATGAATACTTTGGGTGTGTCAAGAAATGTAAAAGAATGCAGCTATAATAGTTTATACGATTTACTCAATTCAAAAATAGAAAATATTCTTATGATTCAGAATATAGCATCCGCGGTATTTATTACTGCGGCAGGCATTTTTCTGTTCATTAATATTCCGGCAGTCAGTAAAAAGATACTGCAGCCGATAGAAAAGTGTGAAAGATGGTTGTACTGGTTAAATACAGCAGTACTGTATGGAATGATGGGAATGTTGTTAATGTGTTATTTTAACGTGATTTCATAAAACAGAAAGTCAGTAGAAAAGCAGTTAGAGGAAAGAGGGAAAATTGTGATTAATTTTAATGTACCACCTTATGTTGGAACGGAAATGAAGTATATAGAAGAAGCAATTAAACATCATAAAATATGTGGTGATGGTGAATTTACAAAACGCTGCACCAAGTGGATAGAGGAAAAAACAGGAACCAGTAAGGCGCTACTTACGACTTCCTGCACTCATGCAACAGAAATGGCAGCACTGCTTTCGCAGATTGCCCCGGGTGATGAAGTGATTATGCCATCTTATACGTTTGTTTCCACAGCAGATGCTTTTGTATTAAGAGGGGCAACAGCAGTTTTTGTAGATATTAAGAAAGAAACCATGAATATAGATGAAAATTTAATTGAAGCGGCAATTACGGAAAAAACAAAGGCAATTGTTCCGGTACATTACGCAGGTGTTGCATGCGAAATGGATAAAATTATGGAGATAGCAAAACGCCATAAGCTTGCAGTGATTGAGGATGCCGCTCAGGGAATTATGAGCAGTTATAAAGGAAAACCATTAGGAACAATCGGTGATTATGGCTGCTTTAGTTTTCATGAAACAAAGAATTATTCTATGGGAGAAGGCGGTGCTTTACTAATTAAAAACCCGGATATGGCAGAGGAAGCAGAGATTATTAGAGAAAAGGGAACCAATCGAAGTAAATTTTTCCGTGGACAGATAGATAAATATACCTGGGTGAATGCCGGTTCCTCTTATCTTCCAAGCGAATTAAATGCAGCATATTTGTGGGCACAGTTAGAAAAATCGCAGGAGATTTATGATGATAGAATGTGTACGTGGAATCGTTACTATGAAAAGTTAAAGGAGCTAGAGGAAAAAGGCATCATAGAGCTTCCATATATTCCAAAAGAGTGTGTTCACAATGCTCATATGTTCTATATAAAAGCGAAAGATTTAGAAGAACGTACACAACTGATTGAATTTTTAAAAAGCAAAAATATTCTGGCAGTATTTCATTATATTCCGTTACATACTGCGCCTGCAGGAGTGAAGTTTGGAAGATTTCATGGAGAGGACAGATATACAACGAAAGAAAGCGAACGTTTGGTGCGTTTGCCACTGTATTATGGATTAGAAGAGGAAAAAGTTCTGTATATTTGCGACATGGTAAAAGAATTTTATGGGAAATAGGGTAGTAAGATGATAGAAAAAAAGGAAAGTATTGTATTAGAACCTATAAAAAAATCAGATACACCGATGATTGTAAAATGGAGAAATAATCAAAAAGTCCGTAAAAACTTTATCTTTCAGGAAATATTTACGGAAGAAATGCACAATCATTGGATGGATACGAAGGTTGCGGCTGGTGATGTGGTGCAGTTTATTATTCGTATCAAAGAAAGTGGAAAGGCTATCGGCTCTGTGTATTTTCGTGATATCGATTATGAAAAAAAAGAAGCGGAATATGGAATTTTTATCGGAGAAGATGAGGAAAGAGGAAAAGGGTATGGCTCAGAAGCTGCCAAACTTGCTCTGGAATATGCGTTTTCAGAATTAAAGCTAGAGAGCGTTTTTTTGCGAGTGTTTGCGGACAATATTGCGGCAATTCACAGCTATGAATCAGCGGGATTTAAAGAAACGCAATACCAGAAGAATGCAGTAGAGCATGACGGTGTATATCGTGATTTGATATTTATGAAGAAATATAATGATTTACCATAGATGATAGAAAGGTTATAAAGATGAGAAAGATATCATTTGTAATACCATGTTATAATTCAGAAAAAACCATAGAAGATGTTATAAAAGAAATTGAATCCACAATCGAAGGAAAAGGAAGAGATGATTATGAGATTGTGTTGGTAAACGACTGTTCGAAAGATCATGTGTGGGAGAAAATCCAGGAAATAGCGAAGAAAAATCCTAAAGTCAAAGGAATTTGCTTTTCCAAAAATTTTGGTCAGCATGCTGCATTAATGGCAGGATATCGCAAAGCAACAGGGGATATGATTGTCTCTTTAGATGATGACGGGCAGACACCGGCAGATGAAGTCTATTCTCTGATAGATAAAATGGAGGAAGGATATGATGTGGTGTATGCATCTTATGCTCATAAAAAGCATAGTGCGGCAAGAAACCTTGGCACAAAGCTGAATAATTTTATGTGTGAGGTTTTATTGGGAAAACCTAAAAAGCTAATGATTACCAGCTTTTTTGTTGCAAGGAAGTATGTGATAGATGAAATTGTGAAATATGAAAATTCCTATACTTATGTGCCGGGACTGGTGCTTAGAACTACAAAAAATATTGGATCTGTGCCGGTTTGCCACAGGGAAAGAGAAATAGGAAGCTCTGGTTACAGCTTTGCTAAATTAGTGGCATTATGGGTAAATGGTTTTACAGCTTTTTCTGTTACCCCGCTTAGGATTTCTATGGTTATGGGAATGGGCTCTGCAGTCATAGGATTTATTTATTTGATTTATGTGATTGTAAATAAGTTTATTAATCCATCCGTTCCTTTGGGCTGGAGTTCGACCACCGCAATCCTATTATTGCTGGGCGGCATGATTTTGTTTGTGTTAGGCATGATTGGGGAATATTTAGGCAGGGTTTATATTAGCCTGAATAATGCACCGCAGTACGTTGTGAAGGAAGAAACTGGTGGCAAAGATGAATAAAGAAAACAAACCAAAATCTAAAATAGGGTCTATGCTGTTTTTGCATATTACTTTTGTTATCTATTCGCTGGCATCTGTTTTTTCTAAAAAAGCGGGTTCAGAGGAAGTATTCAGCTTGAGATTTCTTTGCTTTTATGGAATGGTATTATTTATTTTGATGTTATATGCTGTGTTGTGGCAGCAAAATTTAAAACACCTTCCCTTGGTAACAGCGTATGCTAATAAGGCAGTAACCGTTATTTGGGGAATGGTATGGGGAATTTTACTGTGGAAAGAAAAGGTATCTCTCAATAATGTGTTAGGGGCCATTATTATTATGTTTGGAGTAGCAATGATTGCAACGGAGGAAAAGGAAGAAGTATGAAATATATCTTAGTATTTTTAGTTTCGGTATTGATATCCTCATTGTCACAAGTATTGTTGAAAATCAGTGCAGAAAAAGAACATTCTAATATATGGCAGGAATATTTGAATTTAAGAACTATCGGAGCCTATGGTTTGTTTTTCCTTTCTACTTTGATTACCGTATTTGCTTATAAATATGTTTCATTATCTATGGGAGCTGTATTAGAGGCAAGTGGGTACATCTTTGTAACCGTATTTGGAATGCTTATATTAAAGGAAAAGGTTGGAAAGAAGAAAATCATAGGATTAGCATTCATTTTGGTGGGAATTTTGGTTTTTAATCTATAGGAATAAAGGAACAGATATGCAGAAAGATAACATGTTTTCGAAAAGAAATACCAATATTATAAAGGGAATCGCAATTCTGATTCTGTGCTGGCACCATTTATTCTGGCATAATGTAACAGTGCCGGTAGATTTAAAATCGACACCATTCATGGATATTTTAGTGCCAATAACCAAAGTGTGTGTAGCTTTGTTTACCATGCTAAGCGGTTATGGAATTTGCGAAAGTTTTCAACGGGGAAAATCATCTTATGGAAAATTCACATTTTTGCATGTGAAGAAACTCTTGATTAATTATTGGTGGATTTATATTCCTGTTTTTCTATTGAGTTTCTGCTTTCATCGTCAGGGAACCCCGATTCAGATTTATGGGACAGGAATCAAAGGATTACAAAATTTCTTTTTGGATGCGTTTGGTCTTCGTGCCATGATATATTCAGCAACCTTAAATAATACCTGGTGGTATATGGAAGCGGCACTTATTTTTTATATGTTATTTCCATTGCTTTATAAGGGATTAAACAAATTTCCTGCATTATTATTGGGGATAAGTTCTTTGCCGGTACTTTTAGCCAGTGTAAATATCTTCTGGTCAGGATTTATTACAACAGACAGAGAACTGTTTTATTTGTTTGATTTTGTAGTCGGTATGGAACTGTCACGGAGGGGCATTTTAAATCGGCTGGTAACTTATTGCAGAAGAAATCAAAAAGAATTTACGGCGTATGCCATAGTGCTGTTTGGGATTGTCTGTGTGATGCGAACGCAGGTATCCTTGATTGCAGATACTTTGTATGCTTTTTGCATTATTGTTCTGGGTATTGGCATTGCATCATTCGAAGGCAGCGTGCAGAAGGCATTGGAATTTCTGGGAAAACACTCTATGAACATATTTTTGATACATTCCATGATATATTACTATTTCACAGGTACAAAGCAGTTCTTAGATACCATAGAGTGCAGTGTTTTTAAGTACATAGTATTGGTGTGTATTTGTCTGTGCTGCTCTATGCTGGTGGAATGGGTGAAAAGTCTGTGCAGGAAGAAGCTAAGGAGGTTATAATATGTGTCCGTGTTTATATATGGTGATTCCTTGCTACAATGAAGAAAAGGTATTGCCGATTACAAGTGAAATTTTTGTAAATAAGATGAAGGAACTGGTGGCGGCAGGAAAGGTTAATGCAGACAGCAGGATTTTATTTGTGAATGATGGAAGCCATGACAGAACCTGGGAAATTATTAAGGAGTTATCCCAAAAAGAAACATATGTTATCGGTATCTGTCAAAGCAGGAACAGAGGTCACCAAAATGCTGTGTTAGCCGGACTGATGGAGGCGAAGGATAAGTGTGATCTTACAATTTCTATCGACTGTGATGGACAGGATGATATTAATGCCATGAATAAAATGGTAGAAGAATATCTAAACGGTGCAGAAATTGTTTATGGAGTTCGTTCTAAACGTGATACAGATACCTTTTTTAAGCGTTTTACGGCAGAATCCTTTTACAAATTGTTAAATAGTATGGGGGCAGAAGTCGTATATAATCATGCAGACTATCGTTTGGTAAGCAGCAGAGTGCTGAAAGAATTTGCTAATTATAAGGAAGTAAATCTCTTTTTGAGAGGAATGTTTCCATTGGTGGGATTTAAAAGCACATGTGTATATTATGAACGTGCAGAGCGAATTGCCGGAGAAAGTCATTATCCACTTGGAAAAATGTTAGCGCTTGCCTTTGACGGTATCACAAGTCTTAGCATCAAACCATTAAGAATTATTACAGGTTTGGGATTTATTGTAGCTGTTCTTAGTTTCATCGGAGCAATTAAATTTTTGTTGGACAAGTTTTTTGGCTATACTGTGGACGGCTGGGCAAGTCTTGTATGTATTTTATGTATGGTCAGCGGAATCCAGATGGTATGTATGGGAATTTTGGGAGAATATATCGGAAAAATATATATGGAAGTAAAGGCAAGACCGAGATACATTATTAGTGAAAGAACAGAAGAAACTACTTGTGACAGGGATTAATTAGGGAAGGATACTATGATTGCAAAAAAAGAAAAAGAAATGATTGGCTGGCTGGAAAAAAATATTGTTGTAATTTTTTTTATTGTTGTTACGGCATTAGCAGTAGTAATCAGGGGATTATGCATCAATGAAATGTCTGGTGATATGGCAAATTTTTTGCTTCCCTGGTATGAAAAATTAAAGGAAAATGGTGGTTTTAGGGCATTGGCTTTGCAATTGGGCGATTATAATGTACCTTATGTTTTCATTCTGGCCTGTTTAACTTATCTTCCGATTCCACCGATGTATGCAATTAAAATTGTGTCAATTATATTTGATTTTTTGTTGGCACTAAGTGTCGGCATATTAATTTATTATGAAAGTGGAAAAAAGAAATATAAGGCAGTCTTAGGATATACGTTGATACTATTTAGTCCAATTGTAGTGTTTAACAGTGCTTTTTGGGGACAGTGTGATGCCCTTTATAGTACATTTATTATCTTGGCAATTATTTGTATTATGAAAGACAAAGAGGTGTTATCTTTTATCCTTTTAGGTTGTGCGTTTGCTTTTAAACTGCAATTTATATTTATACTTCCGGTCTTTTGCGTGATATATTTTCGAAAGAAAAGCTTTTCGATATTATATTTCTTGCTTATACCGGTTACAAACTTAGTCCTTTGTCTGCCGGCAATGATTGCGGGAAGACCTGTGGCAGACGTTATTTCGATTTATATGAATCAGACAGCTACATATCCTCATATGACAATGAATTATCCGAATTTGTATGCAGTTATTGGGGATTATTATGAACAATTACACACCCTTGCGATTATATTTACCGTTATTATTTTGGGGATTGGCGCATTCCTTGTATTATATAAAAAAATAAAAATAAATTATCAGAATATAATAGGGTTATCTATTTGGAGTGTCTGGACTTGTGTTATGTTTTTACCTGCGATGCATGAGAGATATGGATTTTTGCTGGAGAGTTTACTAATTGTCAATGTGTTGCTTTACCAAAAAGAGATAGCAACAGCACTGATGGTTCAGGTTATTATTTTTTATACCTATACAATGTTTTTACTGGGCTCTTCCGGGCAGCTTCTTCCTTATTTGGGAATCATTAATTTTATATTATATTTATGGTTTACAATAAGGAGATTTCGAGAATTAACAATAAGTTCTGTTTGCAATGAAACGAATTAAGACAAAGCAGGGAATGTTGAAAAAATAAAAAAGTTATCGTATAGTAGAAAGTGATGAAGGAACAATGGATGTAGGACAGGAGAAAATTATGGATAAAATAGCAGTATTAATACCTTGCTATAATGAAAGCAGGACAATTGAAAAGGTAGTTACAGATTTTAAAAAGGCACTTCCTGAAGCTGTGATTTATGTATATGATAACAATTCATCTGATGATACTGCAAAAATTGCAGAGAAAGCAGGGGCAGTAGTTCGACATGAATATATGCAGGGAAAAGGAAATGTAATTCGTAGAATGTTTCGAGAGATTGACGCAGAATGTTATGTGATGACAGATGGCGATGACACATATCCGGCAGAATATGCAGTAGAAATGGTAGAAAAGGTATTAAACAGAAATGCAGATATGGTGGTGGGGGACCGCTTGTCTTCTACGTATTTTCAGCAAAACAAAAGACCATTTCATAATTTTGGAAACAGCTTGGTGAGAAAATGCATAAATGTATTGTTTCACAATGATATTAAAGATATAATGACAGGCTACCGGGCGTTCAGCTATGAATTTGTGAAAACGTTTCCGGTGCTTTCGAAAGGATTCGAAATTGAGACGGAAATGAGTATCCATGCTGTGGATAAAAATATGTTTGTGGAAAATGTGGTGGTGGACTACCGGGACAGACCGGAGGGAAGTGAATCAAAATTAAACACTTACTCAGATGGAATGAAGGTTTTAAAGACGATTGCAAGACTTTACCGGACATACAAACCACTGGGCTTTTTTGGAATCATTGCGGCAATTCTTTCACTGATTGCAGTGGTATTTTTTATTCCTGTGGCAACAGCTTATGTACATACAGGATTAGTACCTAGATTTCCTACGTTAATTGCCTGTGGATTTATTATGTTAACGGCGATTCAGGCTTTTTTTTCCGGACTTATCTTACAAACTATGGTGCAAAAGAATCGTCAGGATTTCGAATTTGAATTGTGCAGAGTGTTAGAGCAGAAAAAGCAGTTATTAAGGGAAGCAGAAGAAAAAAGGTGAGGAAGGGCGTATGAAGTTATCTTTAGTAATACCATGCTATAACGAGGAAGAAAATGTAGAACTGTTCTATGAAGAAGTAAAAAGATGTTTTCAGGGAAAGATAGAAAGTTATGAATTTATTTTTGTCAATGACGGAAGCAAAGATAAAACAATGAAGAAGCTGAAGGAAATTTATCAAAACAGAGCTGGAGAGAAGATAAAAATCATTGGCTTTTCGAGAAATTTTGGAAAGGAGGCAGCCATTTATGCAGGTATGCTTCAGGCAGAGGGCGAATACACGACAGTAATCGATGCCGATTTACAACAACGCCCGGAAGTAGTTTTGCAGATGGTACAGATTTTAGAGGAAAATGAAGAATATGATTGTGTGGCTGCTTTTCAGGAAAAAAGAAATGAAGGAAGAGTGTTAACTTTTTTTAAAAATGTATTCTATAAAATTATCAACCAATTAGCAGATACGGAATTTATTTCCGGTGCCAGTGATTTTAGAACTTTTCGTTCTAATATGCGGACGGCAATTTTAAGCATGAGTGAATATCACAGATTTTCCAAAGGAATTTTTTCGTGGGTCGGGTTTGAAACAAAATTTATCCCTTATGTAGCGGAAAAGCGGAATGCCGGTACCTCAAAATGGTCTTTTAAAAAATTGTTTAAATACGGATTAGATGGTATTATTTCATTTTCAGTAGCGCCTTTGCGACTCGCTACATGGGCAGGTACTATTTGTGCAGAATTAGCGTTGTTATATATGGTAATTATTTTTCTTCAGAAAATCTTTTTTGGGATAGATGTTCCGGGACATGCGACGGTGGTGACATTAATCTTATTTATCGGCGGTGTGCAATTGTTTTTCTTAGGAATCTTAGGAGAGTACATTTCAAAAATGTATATACAGGAAAAGAAACGTCCTATTTATATAACGAGAGAAACGCTGGGAATCGAAGAAAATCACAAAAAAGAAATGGCAGGCATGAATCATGAAATTCAGTAAAATGTCGGAAGATGTTATAAAACTTTTATATGTGCTATTTTTGATTGGAATTAATGTCTGTGTCTTGTTTTTTGCTCAAAGCACGAAATACGCATATAAGAGAAAATTTTTGCTAAATAACGTTACACTTCTTGTCATAGGTTTTATTTTGCTTATAGGAGGGGGCATTCTTTGTGCAAGTATGTTGCGAAAGATTACCATTCATTTAAATTACTGTGTGTTGGCAGGAACAGCACTTTTGTTTATTTCCCAAATTTATATATGCAAGAATATATATTTTGAAACGGCGTGGGATGCAAGAGTTATGGTAACTGCAGCAAGACAGATGGGAAATGGAATCTATCAGGGAGAGTTTGACACTTATTTTTCCTATTATCCGAATAACTTGTTTTTGACTACCCTCATTTCGTTTGCTTGTAAAGCAATCACTTGTTTTGGAGATGTGACCAGACAGCAATATTTTTTCCCTATGATAGTGATACAGTGCCTGATTTCCTGTATCACGGGAGCTCTTATATATAAATCAGTTCAAATGTTAATTAATGAAAAATGGGCAATGGCAGCCTGGATTTTTTATGTGGCGTTACTTGGATTTAACCCGTGGCTGGTAATTGTATACAGTGATTCTATGTCTTTGTTTTTCTCTATTGCATGCTTTTATCTTTATTTAAAATCCTACGGCGGCTGGAGGGAAGTAATAAAATGGGCGTTCATGGCAGGTCTGGCAAGTATCGGCTATTTAATCAAACCTCAGAATGTTATAGTGCTGATTGCCTGTGTTGTTATTACTTTACTGCGGATAGGTAGGGAGAAAAAAGAAAGATTTCTTCAAATAATCTGTATTAGTGCCGGAATTTTTCTATTTGCGGGGGTACAGCTTTTGGGAACTCAAATAAGCATGAAATCAAGTATACAGATAAATAAAGACATAAAGATGCCTATGATACATTGGGCTATGATGGGATTAAACCCTGAGGGGCATGGTGCTTATAATAAAGATGATGTGTTGTATACACAATCCTTTGAATCAACAGACGAAATGAAAAAAGCAGATTGGGAAGTGATAAAGGGAAGAATGAAGGCGTATGGCGTTCGTGGTATGGCGGATCATCTGAAAGAGAAAACATTGATTAACTATGCAGACGGAGTATTTGCATGGAGATGTGAGGGAAACTTTTTTCATACCTTATTTCCGGACATTAATTCTAAGGTTTCGGGAAAGTTAAAAGACTTATTTTATTATGGAAAAAGCTGGCCGGGAAAGTTAAGAGAAACTTTTGTTCAGGGAGTATGGCTTCAGGTTTTGTTCTGGATGGCAGCGGCAGTTGCATTCAAAGAAGAAAAGGAAAAAGATGCAGTCAATGTGGCTTTACTGACTGTGATAGGGACTATCCTTTTTGCAACAATATTTGAGGCAAGGGCACGTTATTTAATGTGCAATGCATCTATTTATATAGTACTGGCCATTCTAGGAATGAGAACAGTGTATCAAAGGCTTGGGATTCTTGACAGAGAATGATGTTTTTAGTAAAATGTCTGTTTGAAACTTATATGGTAAACTCAGGAGAGGAAAGACTATGGAAGAACAATATTCCGTTTTAATGTCCGTTTATGATAAAGAAAAGGCTGAATATTTAGAACAAAGTATGGAAAGCATATGGAAGCAGTCATTACCTACGGATGATTTTGTATTGGTTTGTGATGGTGAACTGACGAAGGAACTACAGCAGGTGATTACACAACAAAAAAAGGAGCATAAAGAAAGGCTGAATGTTGTCATACTTCCGGAAAGGTCAGGACTTGGCAAGGCACTCAATCAGGGAATAAAGTATTGTAAACATAATATTGTGGCACGTATGGATAGCGACGATATCAGTAAGCCGGAACGTATGCAAAAGCAGCTTAAAATTTTGCAAGAGCAGAAGGTAGCAATGGTAGGAAGTGCGGTGGAAGAATTTTCAAAGACTACGAAGCAGATTATGGCAGTTCGCAAGATGCCGGAAACAAGTGAGGATATCAGAAAATTTGCGGCCAGAAGAAATCCATTTAATCATCCGAGTATCATGTACCGAAAAGATGTGGTAGAGGCGGTTGGTGGTTATCTGGATTGTCCATTTTTTGAGGATTACTATCTGTGGGGACGTATCCTAAAGGCAGGATATGAAGGATATAATATACAGGAAAGCCTTTTGTATATGAGAGCCGGGGAAGATATGTATCAGCGCAGAGGAGGAATCCATTATGCAAGACTTGCGGTTGCCTTTCGATGGAAACTCCATAAAATGGGGATATCACGTTTGAGTGATTTTATGATATCTGCAGGAGGACAAGTGTTGGTTTGCCTGATTCCAAATAGTTTACGCACCAAGTTTTATAAAAAGTTTTTGAGAAAATAATGGAGTTACTATGATGAAGAAAATACAAGAGTTACTAAAAGAATATAAAGAAATTATCATGTATCTTATTTTTGGCGTTGGAACGACAGCGGTAAATTGGATTATTTATACTATGATTGTAGTATTGGGAAAGGAAAGAAGTCTGACGGTTGCCAATGTAATCGCCTGGATTGGTGCGGTTGCATTTGCTTATATTACAAATAAATTATGGGTGTTTGAGAGCAAAAGCTGGAATCCTAAAGTTGTATGGAAAGAACTTGGAATGTTTTTGGGAGCAAGGATTTTTTCCGGGGTCTTTGAAATAGGGTTATTTCCTGTTTTGGTATGGCTGGGAATGAACCAGTCCATTTTTGGAATTGAAGGTATGCTGGCAAAAATTGTAATTGGTGTAGCAGTAATTATATTAAATTATATTTTCAGTAAATTATTGGTTTTCAAAAAAAAGAAAATACAATAATAGAAGTGGAGGAAGCAATGAAAGTTGTAATTCTGGCGGGTGGTTTCGGAACCCGAATCAGTGAGGAAAGTCACTTAAAGCCGAAGCCAATGATAGAGATTGGTGAACAGCCTATCTTATGGCATATTATGAAACATTATTCTGCTTATGGATTCCATGAATTTATTATTTGCGGCGGCTATAAGCAGCATATCATTAAGCAATATTTTGCGGATTATTATTTATACAAAAGTGATGTAACGTTTGATTTTTCTAATCAAAACAGCATGCAGATTCATGATAATGCAGCAGAACCGTGGAAGGTGACGATTGTGGATACCGGATATGCGACTATGACCGGAGGGCGGATTAAGCGGATTCAAAAGTATGTGGGTGAAGAACCGTTTATGATGACGTATGGAGACGGACTTAGTGATGTTCCTGTGGATAAGCTTGCAGAATTTCATAAAAAAAGTGGAAAAATAGCGACCATTACAGCAGTGCAGCCGGGAGGACGTTTTGGAGCACTGGATATTGATGGAACGGACAAAATTCATGGATTTGCAGAAAAAAAGAAGGAGGATGGGGGCTGGATTAATGCCGGATTTATGGTATTAAATCCAAAGATTTTTGATTATATCAAAGATGATACGACTGTGTTTGAAAAGGAACCTTTAGAGCGTTGTGCAGCACAGGGAGAACTTATGGCATATCGTCATGAAGGATTTTGGCAGTGTATGGATACGATGCGTGACAAAAAAATGTTGGAAGATTTATGGAATAGCGGACAGGCACCGTGGAAACATTAATATTAAGTGTAGAAAAGGCGATGAAAATGCAGAAATTTTATCAAGGGAAAAAAGTTCTAGTTACAGGACATACGGGATTTAAAGGAACCTGGTTGTGTAAAATGTTGCTTCAATTAGGTGCACAAGTGTATGGGTATTCTTTAGAGCCCCCAACAAATCCAAGTCTTTATGAGATTTGTGGTATAGAAAAGTATATTACTTCAGAAATCGGTGATATCAGGGATTTCACACATTTAAAAGCATTTTTGGATAAAGTACAGCCGGAGATTGTGCTTCATTTAGCCGCACAGCCTATTGTACGGGAAAGTTACAAAAATCCTGTGTATACATATGAGACAAATGTGATGGGTACTGTAAATATATTAGAGTGTGTCAGAACAACAAAAAGTGTAAAAAGCTTTCTGAATGTTACCACAGATAAAGTGTATGAAAATAAGGAATGGCAATGGGGCTATCGGGAAAATGAGCCTTTAGATGGCTTTGACCCTTATTCTAATAGTAAAAGCTGTTCTGAATTGGTAACGCACAGTTACAAAAACAGCTTTTTTGCAGATGGCTCTGTAGCAATTTCGACAGCAAGAGCAGGGAATGTGATTGGCGGCGGCGATTTTGCTGTAGATAGGATTATCCCGGATTGTATTCGGGCAGCGGAGGAAAAAAGGGAAGTTATTGTGAGAAATCCGCATTCTACCAGACCGTATCAGCATGTGTTAGATCCTGTTTATGTTTATTTGTATCTTGCTATGATGCAGGCGAAGGATATAAAATACGCAGGGTATTATAATGTGGGACCAGATGAATGTGACTGTGTGACTACGGGAGAATTGGTAGAGCTTTTCTGCGATAAATGGCAGGAATCACTTTCATGGAAAAGTATGTCGGAGAAGAATGCGGTACACGAGGCGAATTTTCTTAAATTGGATTGCAGTAAATTAAAAACAGTATTTGGCTGGAAACCAGTGTTTCATGTAGATGAGGCTGTCTCGCTGACAGTGGAATTTAGCAAAGAATATTTGTCGGGCAGAGATGTCAATCCATGTATGGAACAACAAATTCGACAAATTTTCGAAAAAAGTATTACAAATATGAAATAATAGTTGCTTTAAAATAGGGAGTACCTTATAATAGAACTTAGACGTGCGTATTTCGGAGTTGTAATGATACGTGGAAAAGATAGAGGATCCAATTTAGCAGGAGGAAAAAGATGAGAGAAACAGTATTGGTGATTATGGCGGCTGGAATCGGAAGCAGATTTGGCGGAGGAATCAAGCAGTTAGAGCCAGTAGGTCCAAATGGTGAAATTATTATGGATTATTCCATTCATGATGCGTTGGAAGCAGGTTTTAATAAAATAATTTTTATCATTCGTAAAGATTTAGAAAAAGACTTCAAAGAAGTAATAGGAAACCGTATGGAGAAAATCGCAAAATGTGAATATGCATTTCAGGAGATTGATAATCTTCCGGAAGGATTTGAAGTACCGGAAGGAAGAAAGAAACCGTGGGGAACCGGTCAGGCAGTATTAAGCTGCAAGGGCATTTTAAAAGATCCTTTTGTAGTAATCAATGCAGATGATTATTACGGGAAAGAAGCTTTTGTAAAGGTACACGATTATTTGGTAAATGTAGATGAAAATCAGGAAAAATTACCAATGTGTATGGCAGGATTTATTTTAGGAAATACGCTCAGCGACAATGGTGCGGTGACGAGAGGCGTGGCTAAAATTGACGAAAATCATATTCTTCTTGATGTGGACGAAACGAGCGGAATTGAACGGAAGGGTGATAGAGTCGTTGCAGTAGATGATGACGGAAATGAAAAAGAAATTGACCCTAAAAGTTATGCATCTATGAATATGTGGGGGCTTACACCAAAATTTTTAGACATTCTGGAAAATGGATTTGTGAGATTCTTAAGCCATCTTGGGGATAGAGCCTTAAAGAAAGAATTTTTATTACCAATTATCATTGACCAGTTAATCAAAGAAGGAAAAGCAGAGGTAAAAGTATTAGAAACCAGAGATAAGTGGTTTGGTGTTACATATAAGGAAGATAAAGAGTCTGTTGTAAATTCTTTCAAAAAGTTAATCGAGGATGGAGTATATGGCGAAAAGCTTTATAAATAAAAAGTCCATCACTATGTTTTCAAAGCTGATTATTTTAATCAGCTTTGAATTTATTTGTATGACAATCATGGCTTTTGGCATACAGGATAAAACAACATATGTTCTTTATGCAATCGGATTTGCGGCATTGTTGTTAGGGTGTACATGCTTTTTGCCGGAGACTATCTCAAAAACAAAGGAACAAGTAGTATTTATCATATTACTGGCACTTTGCTTTGTCATAAAAATTATGGCAGCAAACATCTTTCACCCGACACCGGTGGCTGATTATAAAACCTTTTATGATACAGCCCAAAGTCTGTCGGAAAGTTATTATTACACAGTAAATCCCTTGTATATTGCACTCTTTCCTCATGTGTTTGGATATTCGGAAGTTTTGAGTGCTTTTTTTAGAATGTTTGGGGCGGCAGTGGGAGTAGCAGTTAATCTAAATGTAGTATTATCTGTGTTATCTATGGCATGTCTTTATCAGATTGGTAAAGTTCTTAGAGGATTTCCTATGGCAGTTGTTTGCAGCATTCTTTGGATTTTCTTCCCTTCGCAGTCTTTCTGGAATAGTTTTGTATTATCAGAACCGTTATATACTACAGAATTACTGATGTTTTGGTGTCTGATTTTGACGATGGAAAAACATCAGAGCAACAAAAAGAAGGCGGTTTCTTTGGCAGTGGCGGCAGGTCTTATGCTTGTCCTTTTTCAGATGTCTAGGACGGTAGGAGCGATTGTAATAATAGCAATGTTTCTTACAACGTTTCTAGTGAAAATTGCTTCCATGAATACAAAAAAGGCAGTGCTTGTGTTCCTGACGGTAGTTGTGTTTCTGGTGGGAAACAGACTGGCAGAATACCATGTAGAGAGCAGAATAGGAACTGCTACCGGAGGCTTTAGCTGGTATCATGTGTGTGTAGGAATGGAGGAAAGTACCGGAGGAAAGTGGAATGAAGAGGACTGGAACCGTGTGCTTGGTAATGTAAATTATTTTCAACAAAATGGATATAAAAAACCGGCAGCAGAGGCACAAAAAGTGGAAAGAAAAGAGGCAGAACGTAAGGTGCGCAATTTGTCAAAACCACTGGAGCTTCTTAGAACCAAAATGAAGATACTGCTGGGTAATGACAGCAGCGGAATTATTATTCATTTAAAATATAGTGATGTTTCCTTGAAAGAAAAAACGTGTGAGCAAATAGAATTTTTAACAAATAGTTTTTATTATATGCTTGTGTTGCTCAGTATATTTGCAGGATTTTTATTCTTTCGAGAGAAGGAAGGAGATATTTCTTTTATCTTTTTATACACCATTGGACTTACAATGGGACATATGCTGATAGAAGTTCAGGAACGATATCATTATTCCATTCTTCTCGGATTTCTTGTGGGAGCAGCTTATACAGTCAGTGTTGTAGCTTCTTTTTCCAAAGCAGAGTCGTTCTAGTTACACTTGCCTTGTCAAAAGCATACCCCCCAGAGAAACCAAATGCTGCCCCGGAAGGCTGTTTTCGTCCTGCCTTCCGGGGCAGCATTTGGTTTCTCTGGGGGGCATTTTGCACCTAAGATTTAATCAAAATATTTTATTTTGAGGAATCCTCCTCTGTCTTAGAGGCGGTGGTCTGCCATGATTCTACACCTTCTGTATTTTCCTTTTGAAACAGTATCTTTACAGTAAGTAAGATTAATTTGATATCCAAAAAGAAAGAATAGTTCTGAATATAGTATAAATCCAATTTCAATTTGTCATATGGTGTAGTATTATATTTTCCATATACTTGAGCATATCCGGTTAAACCGGCTTTTACCTTCAGACGGAAAGGAAATTCTTCAATTTCTTTTGCATATTGATCAGCAATTTCTTTTCGTTCCGGTCTTGGGCCTACTACGGACATTTCCCCTTTCAGAATATTTAGTATCTGAGGAAGCTCGTCCAAATGAAGTTTACGGAGAATATTTCCGATAGGGGTAATGCGGTTGTCATTTTTCATGGCAAGTCTGGCCCCTTCTTTTTCGGAATCTACACGCATGCTTCGAAATTTGTATATCATGAAGGTCTTTCCATCTTGTGTAAGACGCTCCTGCTTATAGAAAACAGGACCTCCGTCGTATAATTTGATACAAAGAGAAAAGAGTATCATAAGCGGTGAAGTGACAATTAATAAAATCAATGAAATAACAATATCTAAAGCACGTTTTGCCATTTTTTCTTCCGGTGCCAGACCAAAGTTACGGGATAACTGCAATGGGGTATCAAATAGATGGATACTGTCAGATCCCATAATGATAATATCAGAAAGCTTTGGCATAATATAACAACGGATAGATTTTCCGAAACAATACTTCACAATGTTGTTTCTCATCTCTGAATTAATATCACATACCAGAACAGCCTGGTGCTCGTTAATTAACTCTTTGATACGTTCTTCTCCCTCGTTTACATGGACAGAACTATGAATCGCGTATTTATCACTTCTTGATTTTAATTTACGAATCAGATACTTTGGATTGCGATCACCGTAAATTAATAATAATTGTCTTGGCGGATACAGCTTTTTATAAAGCCAGTGTGCAAACAATGTCCATGCAATAATGGCAATTCCATCCATAATGGTCATTTTTATAATAGGCACATAAGGCATAATGCGGTAACCAAGAAGACAAAGCTGAAGCCATGTGACAATATTTAAGCAGATGGTAGACAAAAATTGCGAATATAAAACGTCCATAATCCGCAGATATCCCACTTTATAAGCACTGTAAACATTAGAAAAGAATAAAAGCAACAGTGCATACAAGGCAATCAATACGAGATGACCATTGTAAAAAAAGTTTTTTGGCAGTGTACCATCATAATAAGTAAACCACGTGTAAGCATAAATCAGGGTCTGAATGACCATGATAATGGAGGCCAGTACAATAGATAGCAGCCTCTTGTAACGTTCTTTTTTTCTCATAATATTTAGTTCCTCTCAAAAACGATGTAGATTACATCAGCCACATTCTAGCAGAGATACAATAAAATGTCAAATACTTGCAGAAAACAGATGTAATATGATATACTAAATAGATTTCAAAATTGCGTCAAGCTTGTTTTGGGAAAGGGTAAAATATGATTGGATTTTTAAAATGCATAGGTATGATAGCAGTATTTCTGGTGCTGTTTACTGTATTTGGCGTTGTAGGAAGCCGAATGATAAAAAGAAAAAATACCTGGATAGAAAATCTTGTGCTTGGTTTTTTTCTTTATTTTTCATTTTTTCAGATTCTGGCATTCCCGCTGATTTTGTTAAAGCAGCATCTTAGTATTCTGACTTGGCTCTGGCTGGTAACGATTGCCATTGTGTTTATCATAGCTTTGCTTATATTATATAAGGAAATAAGAGGAAAACAGACAAAGGAACATAAGAGAATAGAAAAAAGCAATGTAGCGTGTTGGTGTGTCATGGCTGTGATTGTTGCATTTTTTTGCTATTTTACGGCAATCGGAAATTATTGGGGGTGGGATACTGCCTTTTATATAGGTACAGTCAGTACCACCGTAGATACGGATACCATGTACCTTATAAATGGTGAAAGTGGTATTATGGAAACAACATTGCCACTGCGTTATGCGATGTCTTGTTTTTATATGAATAGTGCAGTATTTTGCAAAATAACAGGAATCACTGCGGTGTATTTTCAAAAATATGTGATGGGTACTTTATGTGTGATACTTTATTTTTGCGTGTTATATTTGATAGGACAGGCATTGTTTGAAAAAAATATGATGAAAACAACAGGATTTTTGGTGGGAGCTGCAATTTTAAATTTATTTTTTGTGTCGGAGTATACGACCTCCCAGTTTTTACTTTTAAGAGCCTATGAGGCAAAGGCTTATTGTGCCAATGTGGTGCTTCCGGTTATTTTCTGGCTGTTGTTTCTTCTGCATAAGGATTTAGAGAACAAAGAAAATTGGCGGGCTTTGTTTTTGACTGTTTTGGCAAGTGTGCCTATATCAATGTCTGCAATTTTGATTGCACCTGCTATGGTGGGGATATTCGTGGCAGCGGAAAGTATTGTTCATAGAAGCTATAAAGTGCTGTTTCGTGGTATTCTTTGTATGTTGCCTAATGTAGTGTATCTTGTAGTGTATCTTTTGTATACGTTGGATATTTTTGTGATAAAGGTGTAGACTATGTATGGAACAAATTCGATGTTAGAAACAGTAAAACATTATATGGGGCAGTCAGGGTTTGGCCTTCTGTTCTTGATTTCTCTGTTAGTGATCTTAGGATATCATTTTCAAGGAAAAGAGAACAGTAAGAATCAAAAGGTATTTCTTTGGATTATTCTGTTAAGTTTGTTGGGATTATATAATGATGTATCCATGAAAATTCTTGGAAAGCTTACAGACCATGCCACATTTTATCGCTTTTTATGGGCGGTTCCCGTTATTTTTGTGATTGCATTTTGTGCAGTGAATATTTTTACGAAGGCAAAAAATATTACTGCAAAGCTTGCCGTGGCAGGTATCGTTGTTTTGATGTTTGCTTTAATGGAAAACAGTTATGTGAATATAGAACGCCTGCAGTATCCGGGAAGTATGGAAAAGATTCCTCAGGATATCAAAACGATTTGTGCAGTGATTGATGAACATAAAACAGTAGAAAATCCGGTATGTGTATTTGATCAGGCAGCACAGCTTATGGTGAGGACAGAAAATCCCTCGATTGTGTGGGCAGTGAGCAGGGAATCTTATTTATATTTTCAACAGTATGGTTATGATAATGGAAGTAAAAGATACCGCCATTCGGAAACGTTACTGAAAGTGGCAGACAGTGGAATGCAGGTAAAAAAGAAAAAGCTGCGGAAAGCTTTAAAAAAGAAAAATGTAGAGTTTATGGCAATAAAAAAAGAATACGATATGGATGCTTACTTAAAAAAAGTGGGTTTAACACCGGTGGGAGAAAGCGATAATTATATAATTTATCAATATATAAATAAAGATAAGGAGTAATCATAAAATGAAACAAAGGAACATGAAGAGAGTACAAAGATTCTTGTGGACGTTTCTCACAGTAATGTGCACTGTGGGAATTGTAAGAAACACAGTGCAGCCGTTGGTATGTAGTGCTGCACAGACACAGGCGCAGGAAATTCAGGCATCTGTTAAGTTAAAGAAAAATAGCAGCCAGTCAAAAATTAGTGTTACGGTAAGTGAACTGCGGGATTTAGAGGAAACAGAAAGCCTGCATGTTTTTGTATGGAATACTAAGATGGGCAGGGAGAATGGAAGGTGGTATGCCTTAACGGAAAATATGGGGACATATCAGAAAACAATAAGTATTTCAAAATATGGCAATGCAACAGGAAGGTACAATGTGGAAGCATATTTGCAAAATGATGCCGGAGAAGAGATGTTTATAGGAAAGAAAAGCACGACGATTGAAGGAATCAGCAAGGGAAGGGTTTCCTTTAAAAATATAGATCATGATGCCGGCAGTTGTACAGTACGAATCAGCAATCTTGTCTCACCTGCAGCGATTAAAAAAGTCAGAGTATGGGTGTGGAACAACGAGAAAGGAAAAGATAGTGCAAAGTGGTATACAGCAAAGAAGAAGGGCAGTTATTGGACGTTTGATTTCAGTGCAATGAATCATGGATATCAGTCAGGGAAATATAAGTTTCGTGTGAAAGTATGGGACGAAAGAGGAGTGATTGCCTATCTTCCGGATAAAAGCAAAACCATTCATGTAAATACGAATGTATCTATGAAAATAAAAGCGAACAGTACGCAGAGCAAATATACAATTACCGTTCAGAATGTAAGATATAGTAAGCCTGTGGAAAGAGTTCAGGTGGCGGTGTGGAGCGAAAATAACGGAACAGACGATAAAAAGGTCTATACAGCAGTGGATAAAGGTGAGGGAACTTATACCGCAACGGTACCAATCAGTAAACACAAAGATAGTGGAACTTATTACGCATATACATATGTAACATTAGAAGGAAGCTCAAAAAAATTAGTGCAAAAGAAGACTTTTAATGTAAAGGGAATTACAGCACAAAATATTACATTTTCCTATCAAGATGACGAAAAGGGGTCTGTTCAGGTGAATGTTTTAGGTGTCAGTTCTCCGGCTGAAATTAAAAAAGTAGAGATTAGAGCGCATACAAGTAAAAATGGGGCAGACGATTTAGTAAAGAGTGAAGCAGTAAATGTCAATGGTATATATAGAAAGACAATCAGCGTTGCTGATCACAAATATGAAAATGGAAAATATAAAATCCAGGTATATATTACAGATGCAAGAGGTATCGTAAAACAGTTAAACACCAGAACCATTGAATTGAAATGTTCGCAGGCATATAAGGACAAAACTACGTTTGCCGGAATTGATGTTTCAAAATTCCAGGGAAATATTGACTGGAATCGGGTAAAAGCAGCCGGAATTGATTTTGTTATTATTCGTGCAGGGTATCGTGGCTACCAATATGGCTCCGTTGTGGAAGATCCGTATTTTGAAACAAATATAAAAGGGGCATTGGCAGCCGGAATTGATGTGGGAGTGTATTTCTTTAGTCAGGCAATTACAGAACAGGAGGCAAGGGAAGAAGCACAATGGACTTTGCAGAAAATTGCACCATATAAGATTACATATCCGGTGGTTATTGATACAGAGTATGTGGCGGGAGGACGTGCAAACTCTATGGGGGCAATGCAAAGGACTAATGTAATGAATGCATTCTGTACAGAAGTGAAAAATGCAGGATACACACCGATGATTTATGCCAGCAAGAGCTGGTTGGAAAATAATCTGGTGATGGGATATTTAAACCAGTATGATGTATGGCTTGCGCGTTATGCGGCTGCACCGGAATATACAGGACCATTTACAATATGGCAGTATAGCAGTACCGGAACTGTTGACGGCATTACAGGGTATGTAGACCGTAATATAGGCTATAAGAGATATTATTAGGCAAATAGGGAATTATTCGTTGAATTCTATGAGAGATTATGATATTATATGATAGGCAAGAAATGTCAGAAAATAAATGTGAAAGAAACCAGCAGCGGAGGAAATGATATGAGAACATATTTAGTTACCGGAGGAGCAGGATTTATTGGCTCTAATTATATTCATTACATGTTTCGTAAATACGGTGATGAAATCAGAATTATTAATGTGGACTGTTTAACCTATGCAGGAAATTTAGAAAATTTAAAGGATATTGAAAATAGAGATAATTATACGTTTATCAAGGCTAATATTTGCGATAAAGATGCCATTGAAAAGATTTTCGCAGAAAACGATATCGACAGAGTAGTGCATTTTGCGGCAGAAAGCCATGTGGACAGAAGTATTCGAAACCCGGAAGTGTTTGTGCAGACAAATGTATTAGGTACCTTAGTTATGCTGAATGCAGCAAAAAATGCATGGGAAAAGGAAGATGGCACATATAAGGAAGATAAAAAATTCCTTCATGTTTCTACGGACGAGGTATATGGTTCTTTAGAAGACGGTGATACTTATTTCTATGAGACAACACCGTTAGATCCACACAGCCCGTATTCAGCAAGTAAGGCATCTTCTGATATGTTGGTGAAAGCTTATATGGATACTTATAAGTTTCCTGCCAATATTACTAACTGCTCTAACAATTACGGACCATACCAGTTCCCGGAAAAACTGATTCCGTTAATGATTAATAATGCACTGCAGGGAAAGAGTCTTCCAGTATATGGCGACGGTAAAAATGTACGTGACTGGTTATATGTAGACGATCATGCAAAGGCAATTGATATGGTTCAGGAACAGGGAAAATTAGGTGAGCGCTATAACATTGGCGGACACAACGAAAAACAGAATATCGAAATTATTGAGATTATTCTTGAAACTTTATTGGAAATTCTGCCGGAGAGTGATGAAAGACGTGCAAATATCGGAAAACAGTTGATTACTTATGTGGAAGACCGCAAGGGACATGACAGAAGATATGCAATTGCACCGGATAAGATTAAAGCAGATATTGGCTGGTATCCGGAAACCATGTTTAAAGATGGAATTAAGCTTACAATAAAATGGTTCTTAGAAAACGAAGAATGGATGAAGAATGTAACCAGTGGAGATTACCAGAAGTACTATCAGGAAATGTACAAGTAAGAAATAAAAAGAAACGTGAGGGTGTTTTGCAAAAATAGCAGGGTACCCTCGCTTTGTGCATGAAATGGAAATAAGAATGTTATCAAAGGAGAAGATAAGATGAAAGGGATTATATTAGCAGGTGGTTCGGGAACCAGACTGTATCCGTTAACCAAGGCGATTTCAAAGCAGATTATGCCGGTGTATGATAAACCTATGATTTATTACCCATTGTCTACACTTATGCTGGCGGGGATTCGAGAAATTCTAATTATTTCAACACCCAGGGATTTGCCTGTTTTTTGTGAACTTTTAGGAGATGGAAGCCAATTGGGACTGGATATTCAGTATGCGGTGCAGGATCAGCCAAGAGGCTTGGCAGATGCATTTATTATTGGAGCAGATTTTATTGGAAAAGACTCGGTTGCACTGGTGCTTGGAGATAATATATTTTATGGACAGAGCTTTTCAAAGGTATTGCGAAGAGTGGCACAGCAGGAAAAAGGAGCTACTATATTTGGATACTATGTCCGTGATCCTAGAGAGTATGGAGTGGTAGAATTTGATGAAAGTGGGAAGGCACTTTCCATCGAAGAAAAACCGGAACATCCAAAGTCAAATTATGCTGTTCCGGGCTTATATTTCTATGATAATGATGTAGTAGAAATTGCAAAAAATGTGACCCCTTCTGCAAGAGGTGAAATTGAAATTACAAGTATTAATAATGAATATCTGCGTAGGGGAACTTTACAGGTAGAACCGTTAGGAAGAGGATTTGCATGGTTAGATACCGGAAATCACGATGCGTTGCTTGAGGCAGCTAATTTTGTTGCAACGTTCCAAAAACGTCAGGGCTTATACATTTCATGCATTGAAGAAATTGCTTATCGAAGCGGATTTATTGATAAAGAACAATTGTTAAAGCTTGCGCAGCCATTGCTAAAAACAGCATATGGTCGTTATTTAGTAGAAATTGCGAATGGATTATAAATTGAAGGTTAAGTTAAATAGAGAGAAAAGAGGACGAAAAAATGGGAAAAATTACAGTAGAAACATGTGAAATTGAAGGTTTGAAGGTAATCACACCAACAGTATTCGGCGATGAAAGAGGATATTTCATGGAAACTTATAATTATAATGATTATAAGGCAGCGGGAATTGATATGGAATTTGTACAGGATAACCAGTCTATGTCCAAAAAAGGAGTTTTAAGAGGACTTCATTTTCAGATTAATTTTCCACAGGATAAGTTAGTACGTGTCACAAAAGGTGAAGTATTTGATGTTGCTGTAGATTTACGTCCGGGTTCTGAAACATATGGAAAATGGTTTGGAGTACTTCTTTCAGAAGAAAACAAAAAGCAATTTTTTATACCGAAAAATTTTGCACATGGATTTTTAGTATTATCTGATGTGGCTGAGTTTTCATATAAATGTACAGACTTTTATCATCCAAATGATGAAGGAGGTCTTGCATGGAATGACAAAGAAATCGGTGTTGCATGGCCAATTCCGGAAGGAATGGAATTAACTATTTCAGAAAAAGATCAAAAATGGCCGGGAATTGCTTCTTTGAAGAAATAATCCATTTAGGAGAGGAATATGTCAGAACAAACAAAAACAAGGACAAGTCTGGTAAAAGACGTATATGAAAACAGACACCTTGTCTCGAAATTAGCGAAAAATGATTTCAAGACCAGATATGCAGGCTCGTATCTTGGAATTATCTGGGCATTCGTACAGCCGGTTGTAACCGTACTGGTGTACTGGTTTGTATTTGGATTGCGCACGTCAGGAACGGAAAATCCGGCATTTATTCTTTATCTTTTAGCGGGAATTGTGCCGTGGTTTTTCTTTCAGGACGCATTAAACAGCGGGACAAATGCATTGTTGGAGTATAATTATCTGGTAAAGAAGGTAGTATTTAAAATCAGTGTGTTGCCGGTAATCAAAATCATATCAGCATTATTTGTCCATGCCTTTTTCGTCCTGTTTACTGTGATACTGTTTGCATGCTATGGATATTATCCTGATTTGTATACATTACAGATATTTTACTATACTTTTTGTATGATGATGCTAGTGTTGGGAATTGTATATGCTACGAGTGCTGTGGTTATCTTCTTTAGAGATTTATCACAGATTATTAATATTGTATTGCAGGTGGGAGTCTGGCTTACGCCGATTATGTGGAAATTACAGATGATCCCGGAAAAACTACAGTGGATATTTAAATTAAATCCACTATATTATGTGGTAAACGGTTACCGCGATGCTTTTTACCAGAAGCAGTGGTTTTTTGAACATCCATTAAATACGTTGTATTTCTTCGGATTTACGATAGCGATGTATTTGCTTGGAACCAACATATTTGGAAGATTAAAAGTACATTTTGCAGATGTGCTGTAAGGAGTTTTTATGGAAGAAATTGCAATTCAGGTTAAAAATGTATCAAAAATGTATAAACTGTATGATAAAGCATCGGATCGTCTGAAGGAATCTTTGGGTCTTACAAGACAGAAAAAATACAGAGAACATTTTGCGTTGAAAAATATTGATTTTGAAGTAAAAAAAGGTGAAACAGTTGGAATTATCGGAACGAATGGTTCCGGAAAATCAACAGTTTTAAAGATTATTACAGGTGTATTGAATCCAACAGAGGGTGAGGTTAGCGTGAACGGGCGTATTTCAGCACTCCTGGAGTTAGGTGCAGGATTTAATATGGAATATACAGGAATTGAAAATGTATACTTAAATGGAACAATGCTGGGTTTCAGTGAAAAAGAGATTGATGAACGGCTGGAGGCTATTCTTGAATTTGCGGATATTGGTGATTTTGTGAATCAGCCGGTGAAATCTTATTCTAGCGGTATGTTTGTCCGTCTTGCTTTTGCAGTTGCCATAAATATTGATCCGGATATTCTGATTGTAGACGAGGCATTATCGGTAGGTGATGTATTCTTTCAGGCAAAATGTTATCGTAAGTTTGAAGAATTTAAAAAGCAGGGAAAGACAATACTTTTTGTAAGTCACGATTTAGGAAGCATCAGTAAATATTGTGACAGGGCTATTCTGATTAATAAGGGTGTAAAGTTAGATGAGGGAACACCAAAAGCAATGATTGACATGTATAAAAAGCTTTTGGTGGGACAATTGCCTTTAGATGATGATGAAGATGAAAAGATTAATGAGGTAGAACTGCCGGAAGAAAAACAGGAACAGCAGCAGACGGAGGCGATTCAGTCGAATCCGGAGTTGCTAGAGTATGGAAATAAGGCAGCGGAAATTGTATCTTATACGATAGAAGATGAAAATGGAATTGTGACAGATACCATTGAAAAGGGAACAGAATTTGTGATTCGTGTAAAATTGCACTTTAACCAAAAAGTACCAGAGCCAATTTGTGCTTTTTCCATTAAAAATGTACAAGGCATTGAGATTACAGGAACGAATACCATGATTGAAAAGAATGATATCGGTTCGAAAGGGGCAGGTGAAGAGGTGGAAGTCTCCTTCCACCAAAGGATGATGCTGCAGGGAGCAGAATACCTGCTTTCTTTAGGGTGTACCGGATTTGAACAAGGTGAATTTAATGTATATCACAGATTGTACGATGTATGTAATATTACAGTGATTTCAGACAAAAATACAGTTGGCTATTATGATATGGACACAGAAGTAAAGATAAGTTAGGAGAAGACGAATGGCTGAGCTTAATTTAAAATATTATAACAATGTAGATAGTTATTCCGATGGTGATGTAGAAATAGAACTCTTAGAGTTTGTAAAAGAAGGTCTGGATGTAACACAGATACCTAAAAATAAGAGAAGCTATGCATGTGCGTATCACCTTTCTGCATGGCGTGAAAATATCATCAATTGGTACCCGTTAAAAAAGACGGACCGGGTATTAGAAATCGGTGCCGGCTGCGGTGCTGTCACAGGTGCATTGTGTCGCAATGCCGGGAGTGTAGTCAGCGTAGACTTGTCTAAAAGGCGTGCGGAGATTAATTATGAACGTCATAAAAATTATAATAATTTAGAAATTATGGTGGGCAATTTAAATGATATGGATTTTCAGGGAGATTTTGATTATGTGATTCTCATCGGCGTGTTTGAGTACGCTATGAGTTTTACAAAAGGGGAAAAGCCTTATGAAACCTTTCTGAATCATATCAAAAGTTTCGTGAAGCCGGGTGGAAAGATTCTGATGGCGATAGAAAACAGACTTGGTGAAAAGTATTTTGCGGGTGCCTATGAAGACCATACAGATACGTTCTTTCTGGGATTGAACGAGTATGAAGGCAATACGCAGGTTCGTACTTTTTCTAAGCAGGAACTGACTGGAATCTTTCGTCGTTGTGGTATGGAAACATTAAAGTTTTATTATCCGTATCCTGATTATAAGTTTCCAAGTGAAATTTATACGGATGAAACAATCAATAGTGCTTCTTATGGAAGAGAGTATATGAATCTTTATCCAACACGTTATAGTCTTTACAATGAAAAGAGTGTATCTGATGCACTTGTAAAAGAGGGCGTAATGCAGTGCTTTGCCAATTCCTTTTTCGTTGAAGCCGTTGTGGGGGAAAGTGACAGGGAAGAGGAAGAACTTGTTTATGCGAAAATGAATAGCGGACGCAAGGAAGAATTTAGAATTGCAACCATTATCTATCAGGGAAAAGAAAAGTACGTCATCAAAAAGCCATTAAACGAACGTTCTGTGGCACATATTGAGCGTGTGGCAATCAAGAGTCGTATGAATGCCATAGAGGAATTGTTGAATTTACCGGGAAAATATAAAGATGGTGTAATCCGATATGAATTTTTGGAAGATGAAAATCTCGATACCAGAATTACCAGAATGATGGAACAACAAAATACGGAAAAAATTGTGGATACGATCCGGGAAATTCAAAGTATTTTGTTAGAGCATTCAGAAGTAGTAAATTATCAGACAGAAGAATTTGAAAAAATCTTTGGCAATGATAAGATGGAAGAAGAGAAAAAAGCTACCGTTTGCCCTGCAAATATTGACTGTATCTGTGATAATATAATTTGTCAAAAAGACGGTTATGTCATTATCGATGGGGAATGGATTTTTGATATGCCTATTCCGGCAGATTTCATTGTATGGCGTCTGGTAAATGAATTGTATACACAGCATGGCAATAGTTTAGAAAAATTGATTACGAGAGAAGAAATGTATGAAGCACTGAATATCTCTAAACAAGATGCTGCTGTGTATGAGAAATGGGCAAAAAACTTTGCAGAAAAATATGTGGGCGGTAACGAGCTGGCGGAATATGGTGCAGATGTAAGAAAGCTGCAATTGCGGGAACTCGTTCAGATTGCAGAAAGTCAGAAAGGTATGGAATGTGCACTATTTTATGATACCGGAAGTGGCTTTTGTGCGGCAGACTGCTGTAAAGAATACTTAAAAATTAATGGCGGCGAGTTTTGCATGAATTTTACACTGGATAAATATGCAAGTATTAAAAATCTACGCTTTGATCCGTTAGAAGGCAAAGGCTGCAAAGTACAGATTACCAAAATCAACGGAAGAACGTTAGAAGGTGGCGAGCTTCTTGGAAACAATGCAGAATTTGAAAAAAATGGAGGTCAGATTTTTATCAGCGGCGATCCGCAGTATTATATTAATCCGGAGCTTCCAATCGATGGAAAATTAAGCATTGCAGGTAAGATTAAGGTGATGCCGGAAGAAGAAACCATGAGCTTTTATAGGAAAAAGTTAAGTGAGTTAGAAAGTATTAAAAACAGCAAAGAATATAAAATATTGAAAAAAGCCAGAATGATTAAAAACAAGCGAAAGGAGTAGCCGTGAATCACCAGATTGATATTATTGTACCTGTCTACAATGGATTAGAAGATGTAAAAAAGTGTATAAAAAGTGTAAAAGAAAATACGGATTTGAACAGGCATCGTCTGATTCTTGTGGATGACAAAAGTCCCGATTGTGAGGTGTTACCTTTTCTAAAAAGTATAGAATCCAAAGCAATTCATATCATAGAAAGTACTGTAAATGAGGGATTTTCTGCCAGCGTAAATAAAGGAATGAAATATTCTGACCGTGATGTAATTTTGCTGAATTCGGATACGGTGGTAACAGAGGGCTGGGTAGAAAAGTTAATCACCTGTGCTTATTCTAGAAGGGCGGCAGCGACGGTGACTCCATTATCAAATGCAGCAACGTTGTGTTCAGTGCCGGAATTTCTTAGGGATAACCCTCTGCCGGAAGGATATAGCGTAGAGAAAATGGGAGAACTGATAGAGCGTTGCAGTATTCGAAGATATCCTAAAATAACGGTGGCAGTCGGATTTTGTATGTACATTAAACGGGAAGTGCTGAATCAGATTGGCTATTTTGATGCGGAAACCTTTGGAAAAGGTTATGGTGAAGAAAATGACTTTTGTCACCGGGCAGAAAAGCTGGGCTATATGCATCTAATGTGTGACGATACGTTCATTTATCATAAGGGGACGGCTTCTTTTGAAAGCGAAGAAAAGAAAAAGCTGCTTCAGGAACATGAACGCATTCTATGGGAACGTTATCCGGAATACATTAAGGAAAATCAACAATATTGTGTGGAAAACCCAAATGCAGATTTGCAGGAAAATATAAAGTTATATTTGAATTTTGATGATACAACGGGTGGAAAACTGTGTTTGGTGAATGAATTCCCAAAGGAAAGGGAAGAGAAAAGAATTTTTTATGCTGTCCGAATGGAACAGTGTCTTGTGGTAAAAGCAATGTGGGGTGCAAAGGAAGCAGAGTTTCTATATGCAATGCCACAGAGGAGCATACAAAGGAGTCTTGCGCAAGAAACAGAGGAAGAGGTACTCGTAGATTTCATACGTGCATTTCATATTACGGAAGTTGAGGAGAGGAAGCGGAGTGATTTTGCAATCCAGACGATTCATACACTTCAGAAGGAAATAAAAAATCCGGGAAAATTGTTTGACAGTAAAAGAATTTTAAGAGCATACTTGACCGCAGAAAAAAAATATCTGGCAAATGTCGACACAGAAGATGGAATTTACGGAAACTGCCTTCGTGCTTTAGAAAAAGAATATAAGACTTTACAGAGTGAAGATAAAATTAGAAAAGAAGAATTAGATAATATCTACCATTCAAAACGTTTCCGCCTTGCATGTGCATTAAAAAAGGTTATGAATCCTTTTTCACATGATGAAAAGTAACATTATAGTTAAAAATGAGGGATTTGCTATGAAGTCAGAACAAAATATACAGACGAAAAAGAAACATATATTATATGTGCTTCATGGTGATTTTTCAGAAGATGCTACCAACAATCGTGGAGGTACCCAGCTTCATGTAAAGAATTTGGTGGAGCAGCTTCGGGAAGATTATCATCTTTATGTGCTGGCAAGAGATGAAGAATACATTCGTCTGACAGATTATTCTGCTGAGAAGAAGGTATATAAATTCTTGGTGGGGGAATTAAAGGATAAGCCGCTTCTTTTTGATGAAGAAATTGCAAAGGTAATTGCAAAGGTACTGTCCGCCTTTCCCATTGAGTTAGTGCATATTCATCATACGGTAGATTTATCTTTCGATGTGTTTCGGGAAGTGAAAAAAAGAAATATTCCAATGATATGTACCATTCATGATTATTATTATATTTGTCCCGATATTAAGTTGTTAGATGAAAAGATGCATTTTTGCAGTTCGCCCGAAAACTGTGGCAATTGTGATGAGTGCCTTGCACAAAAATTCGGGTTTGCCACAGGATTTTACAACGAATGGCAGAGTGTGGCAAAAGAAATGTTAGGATATTGCGACAAATTAATTTTTCCATCTTATAGTGCAAAAGAAATTATGGAAAACTATTATCCGGAGTTTCTAGACAAAATGGAAGTTATTTATCATGGACTTTCGGAAATTGTTAACTCGTATAAATTAAGAAACTCTGTAAAGCTTGAACAGGCAATTGTAACCGATAAGGTAGAATGGAATTTAGATGAAACCTTTGGCATGGGCTGGGCTTTGCTTCGTGGAAAGTCCTCTTTATTAGTAAAGACCTATATAGAAGTAGTAGACAAAAACAAAAATTTCTACGTTTTTTTACCGGAGAAGCATTTGAGACTTGATGTAAAAGCAGACCGCTGCGGAAACTCAAATTATAATATGTGTGGATTTTTAATTAATGGTTTTTCGGGAATGTTTGCAGAGGGGGAATTATCTTTTCGGGCATATTTAGAATATGATGGAGTGTTTTATACAGATGGCAAAGTGCGTGTGCGAAAAAATGTGGCACAAAAATGTGAAAATGTCTTGAAGGTAGCTTTTTTAGGCGGCATGGTTCCGGCAAAAGGAAGTCGTCTGATTGGTGAAATTATAAAGTCTAATACGGATAAATGGCAGGTAATGTGGTATATTATCGGTACGATTGGGGATAAATCACTGGACGCTCTAGAGCAGGAAAATTTAGTCAAAGTTGGAACCTACAGTCAGGAAATGGTACAGGGGCTTTTAGAAGGGTATGAGATTGATCTGGTGTGTCTGCTGCCATTGTGGGCAGAAACGTTTAGCTATACCTTGTCAGAAGCCGCCATTAGTGGGATTCCTGTACTGGCAACAGATATTGGTGCAATCAGTGAGCGCATTAAAACAGAAGATATTGGTTTTTTAGTAGATGTGAAAGAAAGACCGGAAAAAATCATGAAGGAAATTTTAAGTGTCCGAAATGAGAAAAAGGAAGAGTATCAGAGAAAAAAGAGAAATATTACCAATATGAAACTGAAAAGCTTAAAAGAAATGGCAAAAGAATACAAGCAGTGTTATGATGCTTATACATATGAAAGCACCGTAACAGCGAATGAAGAGACGAAGAGGTGGCTGATGGCAGGAGAAAAGGACGCAAGTGAGATTAAAATAAAAGATCCGGAACAAGTAGTGGAGAAGTTAGAGGATAAGGTGGCAGATTTGACAAAGCAGTTAGTTGAAGCTAACGATACGCTGCAAAAAATATATGCGTCTCCGGCCTACAAGCTTGCAAAGAGAATTCCATTTCTTGGAGTGAAGAAATAAGAAACATGGCAAGGGCAGAAGGAAAGGTAATAGTACAATGGATTATAAAGAACTCTATGAGCAGGAACAAAAAAAATACGAAGATTTAATGAAAAGGTATGAGGAAATAGACATCAAATACGAAAATGCCTTATCGGAGGCAGAACTTGCTAAGGCAAATTTAGCAAAGATTAAAAACAGCCCCGTATGGAAAATGACAAAACCTTTGCGTGTAGTATATTTTTTCTTTAAAAGAATGAAAACAGCATATGTGATGTATGGCGGAGTCATTGGTGTGATGAAAAAGCTTGCTCATAAACTTCACCAGAAGAAGGTGCAGAAGGACTATGGAACAAGAAGCTTTCCGTCCGAGGAAGAAAGAAAGAGGCAGGAAGCAGAGGTTTTTTCCAAGAATATTACATTTAGTATTTTAGTTCCATTGTATAATACACCTGAAAAATTTTTAAGAGAAATGATTGCCTCTGTACAAATGCAGACTTATCAAAAATGGGAATTATGTCTGGCAGACGGAAGCGATGATGAGCATAAGTATGTAGAAAAAATCTGTCAGGAACTCTCAGATAAGGATTCCAGAATTAAGTATAGAAAACTGGAGAAAAATCTTGGAATCTCAGAAAATACCAATGAGTGTCTGAACATGGCAACAGGTGAATATATTGCACTTTTTGATCATGATGACTTGCTCCATCCTTGTGCTTTGTACGAAAACATGAGGGTGATTTGCGAAGAAAATGCAGATTATATCTATACAGACGAAGTGACTTTTCATGGAGACAGCATTGATAATATGGCAACCATGCATTTTAAACCGGATTTTTCACCGGATAATCTGTTAGCAAATAATTATATTTGTCATTTTTCTGTGTTTGACAGAAAATTATTAGAGCAGACAGAATTGTTCCGCAGTGCTTACGATGGAAGTCAGGATCATGATATGATTTTACGTCTTACCGGAGTTGCAAAAAATGTAAAGCATATTCCAAAGGTATTGTATTATTGGAGATCTCATGCCGGCTCTGTGGCAGATAATATTGACGCTAAAACCTATGCCATCGATGCAGCAAAGCGGGCAGTACGGGATTATTGTAAGGACAGAGGAATTCCTGTAAAATCGGTGGAGAGTACCAGGGCATTCCCTACCATTTTCCAACTGTCTTATGAGATTTCGGGAAATCCGTTGGTATCCATTGTGATTCCAAATAAAAATCACAGGGAAGATTTGGAAAAATGTATCGAATCAATTCGCTTAAAATCAACTTATTCTAATTACGAAATTATTATTGTAGAAAACAATAGTACAGAAGAGAGCATTTTTGCGTATTATAAAGAATTAGAACAGCAGAAAAATATCCGTGTGATTACTTATCAAGGCGAGTTTAATTATTCAAAAATCAATAATTTAGGAGTTAAGGAAGCTAAGGGAGAATATTTGCTTTTGCTAAATAATGATATTAAGATTATTTCGCCAGACTGGATAGAAGAGCTGCTGATGCATGCCCAGAGAAAAGAGGTGGGGGCTGTTGGAGCAAAATTATTTTACCCGGATAATACGATTCAGCATGCAGGAATTGTAATTGGACTTGGGGCTCACCGCAGTGCAGGTCATACCCATTATGGCATGCCAAAGGAAAACTTAGGATATATGGGAAGATTGTGTTATACACAAAATGTAACTGCTGTTACCGGTGCCTGCATGATGGTAAAGAAAAGCCTTTACGAAGAAGTGGGAGGGCTTGATGAGGAATTTAAAGTGGCGTTAAATGATGTGGATTTTTGCCTGAAATTACGCAAAAAGGGATATCTAAATATTTTCACTCCTTTTGCGGAGGCCTTTCATTTTGAATCAAAATCCAGGGGATTTGAAGATTCTAAGGCAAAAAAGGAACGTTATACGGAGGAATGTGAGCACTTTAAACAGAAGTGGCACAAGGAATTAGAAACGGGAGATCCGTATTATAATCCGAATTTTTCTCTGGATTATTCTGATTACTCCCTGCGTTAGAAAAGAGGGATAAAGCCTTCCCATTGCCAAATGATAAAGCCCTGTGCTATAATGGGGTCTGCAGGAAAAAGAAAATGAGGTACAATATGAAAAACTTATTTGAACAAATTATGAAATTTGGCATTGTGGGTGTTTTGTCTTTTGCCATTGATTTTGGAATTTATTCTATTTTAGTGTATTTTACACCGGTTCCGTTGCTGATTGCCAATTTCTTCGGCTTTACCATATCAGTAATTTTTAATTACGTTATGAGCATGAAGTATGTGTTTGAGCGAAAAGAAGATATGGACAGAAGGGCAGAATTTGTGATATTTGTGATTTTAAGCTTGATTGGACTTGGCTTAAACGAATTTCTGGTATGGTTATTCGTGGACTTTTCATATGAAAACATTGCTGCTGTTGCAGAGGTGTTCTCACATAATATGATGAAAATGATTGGTAAAATTCTGGCAACCGGTATTGTAATGGTATATAATTTTATTTCAAGAAAATTATTTTTAGAGAAAAAATAAAAAGGAGCAGTGTATGAAAGACAGAATTCTTTTGTTTATTCCAGCTTACAATTGCGAAAAACAGATTGTAAGAGTGCTTGGCCAGTTAGATGAAGCAGTAATGAAATATATTACCCAGGTGGTGGTAATTAATAATATTAGTACAGATAATACAGAAGAGGCAGTAAAACGTTTCATTGATAAGCATCAGGATATTCCTGTAAAGCTTCTTCGAAATAACGAAAATTACGGATTAGGCGGCTCTCATAAGAGTGCATTTGCTTATGCAAAAGAACATAATTTTGATTATGTTGTTGTGCTTCATGGAGATGATCAGGGAGATATTCACAATCTGCTGCCAATATTAAAAAAAGGAATTTATAAAAAATATGACTGCTGTCTTGGGGCACGCTTCATGAATGGTTCAAAATTAAAAGGGTATTCCAAATTCAGAAGCTTTGGAAATGTGGTTTACAATGTGCTCTTTTCTATGGTTACACATCAGAGAGTGCTGGATTTAGGCTCGGGACTTAATATATATCATGTTGATATGTTACAACAGGAGTTTTATAAAAAATTTCCGGATAATTTGATGTTTAATTATTGTATGATATTAGCAGCAGATTATTATAAGCACAAGATTTGCTTTTTCCCAATTACATGGCGTGAAGATGATCAGGTATCTAATGTAAAAATGTTTCATCAGGCAGTGACTGTGTTGAAAATGTTGTTCTCCTATGCAGTATCACCGCAAGAATTTATCACATCTGAATGCAGGGAAAAGAAGATTTTAAATTATACTTCAACCATCGTGGCAGAAAGTGGGATTGTAAGTGAAAAAGAGTGAAAATACATTATATAAAATGACGAATATAGCTTTTATTGTGGCAGCATTGCTTTTCCTGATAGGAATTGCAAAAGACACCGTGGCAGATGGCCGGCAGACAGCAGGGGACTTTAAGAGTCCCATTTTGTCTGTCTTTTTGTGTTTCTTGTGCTTCCTTGTTCTTCATGCTGCCAAGCTGATGAGGTTTTATCTTGTTTTGATGGAACAAAGGATTGAGTTTGGGCGTTTTGTTAAAGTATACATTAAAACTACCTTTGTAAATTTTCTGCTTCCTTTTAAAAGCGGAGAATTATTCCGCATTTACTGTTTTGCTCATGAAACGAGAGATGTACGAATGGGATTTATCAGCGTAATTGTAGACCGTATCTTTGATACCTGTGTATTACTGTTGTTCCTGCTGCCATATGATTTTTGTGTAGCAGGAAGAATTTCAGCAGTTACAATCATTTTGTCGCTGATTGTGTTACTGGTGTTATTAGGTTGTGTTTTTTTGTATTCTGGTTATCATTATCTGAATCACTTTCTGATGATACATGGCAATAGTAAGCGGACAATCTATTTGCTGCAAATGTTGGAAAACTTCAAAATGTGCTATGATTATATGGCAACATTATTAAAAGGGAGATTTTTTCTTATTCTGATGTTTTCCTGCATTGGCTGGATATTTGAATTTTTATTTTTGAAGATTATGGCGGGAGCATTCAAAATTGTTTTTGGAATGGCTCAGTTTGCAGAATATATTAGTGGAATTTTTTCTCCGGATACAGGGATTTTAAAGAATGATTATATTCTTGTCAGTGTACTGGGATTGTTAGCAGCTATGATAATTTCTTATGGATATTATTTTTGTCGTAATGGCGGCTTAAAAAACGGGAGGTCAGAAAATGTTTAAAAAGATAGTTTTCATATATGAAGACAGTGAGAGACCAAATCAAAAGATAAAAGAAATTACGGGAAACAAAACTTTTGGCGAAACAATTTTGAAAAGAAAAACCTTGAAGGCGCGTGTGTTAGAGGAAGTAGAGGGAGAAAGTTTTGTGGCGGCTGTGTATTCTTACAATTCAAGAGAAGAACAGGCTGAGGTGCTAAAACAGCTCAAAAGTTTTCCAAAGGAATTTTCAGTGATACATATGCGTTCTTCTTTTGGTATTCGAAATAGTGAAGCCTTTAAAATCTTATTAGAAAAGGTACAGTTTGCCCAGCAGACTATGTGTGTGCAGGAAAATGATAAAAAGGCAATGTTTCTTTGTAAAAGTATCAGTGATTACTTAGAATATGTAATGGAATACAATAAGGAAGGTATTGTAGATATGGCGGGCTTACACAATGCCGATGTGATTCAGACAAGTTGTCTGGTAGATTTAGGAGAAGTAAATAATTTTCTACAGTATATTACCAGCGGATTTGATGCACGCTTCTTCAATGCCTTAGAAAGTGATGATTTTACCGTAACAAAAAGTTCTACAAATAAGAAAAAGATTAAAAGTGAATACGAATTCTACTATTTACTTCCGGAAGCCATGAAAATGTGGTTTGTTATGCCTTTTGACTATAGAGAGGAAAAAGAAAAGGCAAGTTATACTATGGAACGTGTGCATACTACGGATATTGCAATTCGTTTTGTGCATGGTGCAGTAGGTCTGGAAGAATTTGAAGATATTTTGAAACGTCTTTTTTACTTTGTAAAAACTCGTGCAACGAAAGAAGTGACAAAAGAACAGTACGAAAAAGAAGCAGACAAACTATATGTCGGAAAAGTTCTAGACCGCATGAAAATGCTGAAAGAAAATCCGTATTATCAGGTGTTTGATAATAATATCAAAAATGGTACCAAATATCAAAGTATTGATGAAATTGTAGAAAAATACAGAACATTATATGAAAAAGTAAAGCTGCGTGACCAGTCAAAGCATTTTCTTGCGGTGGGGCATGGAGATTTATGTTTTTCTAATATTCTGTATCATAAGGAAACTTCCTTAATTAAACTGATTGACCCTAAAGGGGCATTAGAAGAGGCAGAATTATATGCTCATCCATACTATGACTTAGCCAAACTTTCTCATTCTATTTGCGGAAGATATGATTTCTTTAATAATGGCTTGTATGAGATTAAACTGGTTCATGATATGCAGTTAGAATTGGAACTGGATTTTGATAATTCAGAATATGTAAAGATTTTTAAAAAATTTTTAGAGGAAAATGAGTTTGACTATGTAACGGTAAGGTTGTATGAGGCATCTTTATTTTTATCTATGTTACCGCTTCATATGGATAATGTACAGAAAACATTTGGCTTTTTGTTAAATGGAATGAATATATTAGATGAGGTAGAAGAATGTTTGAAGGATTGACTTTTGTGTTTGATATCGATGGAACGATTTGCCCAATTAAGAAGAAGGAAGAAGAATATATTGATTTAGTTCCTTATGCAGATATTGTAGAAAAGCTAAAAGAGTATAAGAAAAATGGTGCAAGGATTGTACTGCATACATCAAGGAATATGAACAGTTATGGAGGAAATATTGGGTTAATTAATGCAAACACTGCTAAAATACTGCTTCAGTGGCTGGAAAAATGGGAAATTCCTTATGATGAAATTATATATGGAAAGCCGTGGCCTGGGAAACGTGGCTTTTATGTAGATGACAGAGCAGTGCGTCCGGATGAATTTTTAAAATATTCGGAAGAAGAATTAAAGCAGATTTGTGACGGCTGGAGGGATAATTTGTGATAACGATAGTAATTACTATGGCAGGCTTAGGTTCACGTTTTGCAAAAGCAGGATATACCGTGCCAAAATATATGATTGAAGCTCATGGAAAAACATTGTTTGACTGGTCTATGGACAGCCTGAAGGGATATAATGCAGCAGATACAGAGTATATTTTTCTCGTCCGTAAAGAAGATAAAGCCAAAGATTTTATTGTTTCACATGGTAAGATAGCAGGGATTCCCAATATAAAAGTTGTGGAAATAGACCAATTGACAGATGGGCAGGCAACCACCGCCATGTTAGCAGCACCTTACTGGAAAAAAGAATCCGAGTTAATGATTTATAATATTGATACCTTTGTAGAAAGCTATGAATTAAAACGCGAGGATATTGCGGGAGATGGATATATTCCATGCTTTCATGCTCCGGGTGATCACTGGAGCTTCGTAAAGTTAGATGCGAATCAAAGGGCAGTGGAAGTCAGAGAGAAGGTGCGTATTTCAGATAATTGTACTTTGGGGGCATATTATTTTAAATCATGTCAGTTATATGAAGAGTTATATCGGGAATATTATTCTGATGAAGGCAACTTGGAAAAGGGTGAGAAATACGTGGCACCTCTTTATAATTATATGATTCAAAAAGGCTTAGATGTGCGCATTTCTATGATTGACTTCGGAAAAGTTCATGTGCTTGGAACACCGGAGGAATTAGAAATTTTCAAGAGGGAATACTAAAATGAAAATCAAATATTCAAAACCGCTACTTTGGACTGCCCTCGTGCATTGGCTTCTAACCTTTGCTACGGACCGTATTTTTTTTGAGTATAGCTTAAACTCTTTTGAGACACGCGAAAAATGCATATTTTCCATTTATGCATGGGCTTTGAAAGCAGCATTTCTGATATTGCTTATTCTCGGATATCAGGTGTTGGGACAGGTAGTAAAAAAATGTAAAAACAATGAAAAAATAACAAAAGAGCGTTTGCTTTATGCAGGCACCTATTTTTTCTTTATGATGCTTCTGTTACTGTTGGTATATCCCGGAGCATGGAGAATGGATGAATTTGGAATTTTAAGAGATGCGAAAACCTTGATGCCCACATTCTGGCAGGGATATTTAACTTCTTATTTTTATATATTTTCTCTCATGCTGCTTCCGGTTCCGGCAGGAGTTGTGGTAATGCAAAATGTGGTAATTTCCATGTGTATTGGCTTTTTGTGTGAGAGAGCACAGAGAATTTTGCATTTAAAGCATAAGATGTGGTTGTTACTGCCGTTTTTTGCATTTCCGGTGTTGGATTCTAATATGTATCCAATGCGTATGTCTGTGTATGTATTTTTGGAAGCTTCTCTGGCGGGACTTTTTTTGTCGGCGATTTTAGAAAAAAGGGTGTTTACGAAAAAGGAAACCTTATTTGCAATTGTTCTTACGGCAATTGTGGCAGTATGGCGTACAGAGGGGATTTATTACATTGTCTGGATTCCGGTGGTATATGTTGTTACCTTCTGGAAACAGAAGAATAAAAGAAATAAGCTGGGATTTATTGCTGCTACAATCCTTGTTACAATTGTAGTAATGATACCGCAGAATCTGGGAAATAAGCTGGTTTCAGGGGATCAGTATGAAATTACGTCGATGGTGCTTCCTCTGGCGCCTTTGTTATGCGAGGCATACGAAGAGCAACAGGATGAGGTAAGGGTTATCAATCAAGTTATTGACGTAGACATTATGATACATGGCTATGAAAGTGGAAAGAGTGGAATTTCGGTTTTCTGGAGTGAACCAGAGCTGATTAAGGGAAATTACACCAGACAGGAGTATAAGGAATTTAAAAGTGCATATTATAATCTTATAGGAAAATATCCGACTGTTTTTTTGAAGGAACGTTTTGAAACATTTGTAAATTCTAATGGAATATTAATGAATACCACAGAATTGTATGAAACAGATGAAGTTGCAAATTATGTTGAGTTTAGGGAAACATATATAGGCGGCAAGGGGATTTTTACCAATGTCAGAAAATGGATTCTATCGGTATTAGAATTGAGAAATATTACGGATTATAATGAAAAGCTTGCTTTATATAAGGTAGTCTATAGTTTCCTGCCACAGCTTTTGGTATTGGTTGTGGTGGCAGTCATTTGTCTGATACGAAAAAGCTGGAGCAGTCTTTGCGTTCTTTTAGGGCTGCTTGGAAAAGTTCCGTTGATATTTATAACGGCACCTTCACTTTTATTTATGTATTACTATGGAACTTATTTGATTGGAACAGTGGTACTTGTATATGGCATCCTTTATTGTATGACCAAAAAGACAGAACGGATTTAGAGGAATCGTATGAAGAAGAATTATGTTACAAGAGGAATCAAATATTTACAGCATCATAGTCTGGGAAGTCTTTATGTAAAAATGAGTGAGCGTTTGTACCGAGACAGAGTGGAGCATGACTATGATGAATGGGCAAGAAAACGTCAGGTATCGGCACAGGAATTGCAAAAGCAAAGAGAATATAAATTTTCAAAAGAGGTCACATTCAGCATTATTGTTCCGGTATACAATACTCCGAAACAGTATTTAAGGGAAATGATAGAAAGTGTGCTGAATCAGTCTTATGGCCAATTGGAATTATGCATTGCCGATGGCAGCACAAAAGAAGAACCGGGTGAAATCATAAAAGAGTATCAGGAAAAGGATTCACGCATTAAATATAAGAAATTAAAGGAAAATAAAGGGATTTCTGAAAATACAAACGAGGCTTTGAATATGGCATCCGGTGAATTTATTGCGTTGTTTGACCATGATGATTTATTAGAACCGGATGTTTTGTTTCAGGTAATGAAAGCTTTGGAACAACGGCCTGCCATAGATATTCTTTATACAGATGAGGATAAAATCGATGGAGAAAGTGGAACTTTTTTTGGACCAAATTTCAAGCCGGATTATGATTTAGAACTTCTTAGAAGTAATAATTATATTTGCCATTTCTTTGTGGTGCGCCGCAATATTATTGAACGAGTCGGCGGTTTTCGCAGTGAATTTGATGGTGCTCAGGATTATGACTTTATTTTTCGCTGCGTAGAAGCAACGATGGAAGTTTACCATATAAGAAAAGTATTGTACCATTGGCGCACACATGCTAATTCGACTGCGGCATCGCCGGAAAGTAAGATGTATGCTTACGAGGCAGCAAAGCGGGCAGTAGAAAGCCACTTGAAGCGTCAGGGAATCAAGGCGGAGGTACAGACAACGGATAATTATGGATTTTTTCATTATCAACCGGAAGTAATCAGCAGAGAAAAAATAAAAGTGATAAAATATCACAGGGAGGATAACGCAGATACATTAAATAAACTGGCAGAAGCGGCAAAAGGGGAAGTGCTGGTGTTTTTACCAGAACATGTAAATATTGCACAGAAGGATTATGAAACCATATTAGCTGCAAAATGTTTGCAGCATGGTGTTGGTGCTGTAGGCTGTTTGCAGTTTCGGGGAAAACGAGTTAGAGAGGCAGGACTTGTGTTAGATAAGGATAAGCTGGCAGTGACGTACTTTGGAAATTACAAAAAAGGAAGAACGGGTTTTCTTCATAGAATAAATTTATCCAGAACAGTAAGCGCAGTCAGTACGGTGTTTGTAATTAAAAAGGATTTGTTGCGGAGCATGGAGGGATTTTTGCCAAATCTTTCGGCGAGAGCTGCACAGATAGAATTGTGTCTTCGTTTGCAGGATAACGGTTATAAAAATATATATACGCCGTTAGTTCAGGTTTTCTTAGAAAAGGATTCCTTGATGGGTAAAATTTCTGTTGAAGATTGTAATGAAATTTATAAATACCATAGGAACACTCTGGAAAGAGAGGATCCTTATTACAATGAAAACTGCGAAGTACTGAAATATGAGTATGGACTTAGGAGAAATGTATGAGAGAAGTAACAGTTGTGATTCCAAACTACAACGGGATAGCTTATATAGAAGAATGTATCAAAGCGTTACAGGCGCAGCAAGGGGTGCCGGTCTTTGATATTATAGTAGTAGATAATCACTCTACAGATGGAAGTAAAGAATTTGTATTAGAACATTATAAAGAAATATGTCTGATACCATTAGATGACAATTATGGTTTTTGCAAGGCGGTCAATGTGGGAATTAAGGCTGCAAAAACTCCGTATGTAATTTTGTTAAACAATGATACACAGGTACAGCCGGGATTTGTGGCAGCATTGTATGACAGGATACGTCAAAAAAGCAGTATATTTTCCGTATCGTCTATGATGCTTCAGGCAAAAAATCCAACACTCATTGATGATGCCGGAGATTATTATTGTGCGCTGGGCTGGGCATTTGCAAGAGGGAAGGATAAACAGGCAGCAGAGTATGATATTCCATGTGAGATTACAGCAGCCTGTGCCGGTGCAGCGATTTACCGTAAACAGATATTTGAGCAAATAGGATATTTTGATGAAGTACATTTTGCATATTTAGAGGATATTGATGTGGGTTATCGTGCAAGATTATATGGCTATCAGAATATGTATGAGCCGAAGGCAAAGGTATATCATGTGGGGAGTGGTGCCAGTGGTTCACGGTATAATGAATTTAAAGTACGCCATTCGTCCAGAAACAGCATTTATTTGATACGGAAAAATATGCCAATACCTCAGCAAGTGATTAATTTGCCTTTTTTCATGGTGGGATTTTTGGTGAAATCACTCTTCTTTGCAAAGAAGGGATTAGGAAGGACTTACTTTGCAGGTCTTTGGAAGGGAATGTGCCTTCCGCTACAAGGAAAAAAGGTATATTTTCAGGCAAAACACTGGAAGAATTATGTAAAATTGCAGGTGGAGTTATGGGTAAATGTAATAAAAAGGTTCTTGTAAACGCGTAACAGGAAGGCATTTTCGGCGTTTTTGTTTCCTTGAAAACAGGTGTTTTTGGGGAAAAATTAAGGAAATGTTAAAAAATAAGGGAAGTTTTTTGTTGCAACTTATAGTCAAATATTGTAATATAAACTTTGTGAATTGCTGGAAAAAGGTGATAGAATTTGATAAAAGACAATCAGAAGTATTTTAATAGGCTGCATGTAGTGTTAGATGCGACTGTTATTATATTTTCGTATGTTTTAGCTTACTTATTAAAATTTAAAATGGGAATATTCGACAATGAAGGCGCAGCGTTGTCTTTTCGGACATATTTGTCTGCTTTGATTGTACTTATTCCGGAATATCTGATGCTGTATTCGTTATTTAATCTTTATATGTCAAAAAGAATACAGGCAAGAAGGAGTGAGTTCAGCAATATTATAAAAGCCAATACCGTTGGGCTATTAGCTTTTATTGTCGGTTTGTATGTAATTAACGAACCTAATTTTTCGCGAAGCATGATGTTTATCTTTTATGTGATAAATATTGTGCTGGAAGTCTTTTTTCGGAATACGGTCAGATATATGCTTACCAGTGTCCGAAAGAATGGGTTTAATTTAAAGCATGTTTTACTGGTTGGCTATAGCCGGGCAGCAGAGCAGTATATTGACAGAATCAAGGCAAATCCTCAATGGGGTTATATGGTACGGGGCATTTTAGATGATGAAGCTGAGCGAGGAACCATATACAAAGGGGTAAAGGTAATTGGAACCATTGAAAATCTTCCCATTATTCTGCCGGAAAACAAGTTAGACGAGATTGCGATTACATTAGGACTTGATAAGTACGGAAAACTTGAAAAAATTGTAAATATGTGTGAAAAATCGGGAGTTCATACAAAGTTTATTCCTGATTATAACAATATTATTCCAACAAAACCATATACCGAAGACTTGCTGGGACTGCCGGTAATTAATATTAGAAATGTGCCATTGACAAATTTCTTTAACAGTACAGTGAAGAGAGGTATCGATATTGCAGGTTCTATTGCAGCAATCATTATTTTTTCGCCGGTTATGCTGCTTACGGCGGCATTGATTAAACTTACCTCAGAAGGTCCGGTTTTGTTTACACAGGATAGAGTAGGACTGCACAATAAACAATTTAAAATGTATAAATTTCGTTCTATGGAAGTACAACAGCCAAAAGAAGAACGAGGAGCATGGACTGTACAGGATGATCCACGAGTCAGTCCGATTGGTAAAATCATTCGCAGGACAAGCATTGATGAATTACCGCAGTTGTTTAATGTATTAAAGGGAGATATGAGTCTTGTAGGACCAAGACCGGAGCGTCCCTTTTTTGTAGAAAAGTTTAAAGAACAGATTCCAAGATATATGGTAAAACATCAGGTAAGACCGGGAATGACCGGCTGGGCACAGATTAATGGATATAGAGGTAATACATCTATAAAGAAGCGCATAGAATATGATTTATATTATATTGAAAACTGGACATTGACATTTGATATAAAAATTCTATTCCTGACAATATTCAAGGGATTTATTAATAAAAATGCGTATTAGATAAAGAGAGGAAGGATAACTAAATGGCAGAAAATAAAAAAAACACCTCTAAAAGGGTGGCGACAACAAAAGGAAGAAACACAAAAAGAACAAAACAGAAAAGAAACCGCAAAATCATTATAGCGATTGAAGCAATTGTAATTCTGATTGCTGCGATAGCTGCAATTGGAATCTGGGCAATGGATAATATGGGTGGAAATAAAGGGGCAGGAAGCAATTTGATTTCTGCAGATGTAAATAAAGAAAATCTTTCTGTAAACGAAGAATTAAGTAATGATAATTATTGGAATATTGCATTGTTTGGTGTAGATTCCAGAACAGGTGTTCTTGGAAAAGGTACTTTGAGTGATTGTATTATCGTATGCAGTATTAACAAAACTACAAAAGAAGCAAAACTTGTATCCGTATACCGTGACACTTATTTAAATATCGGTAACGATACATACAATAAGGCAAACAATGCGTACAGCAAAGGTGGTCCGGAGCAGGCAATTAAGATGTTAAATTCAAATCTTGATTTGGACATTACAAATTATGCTACAGTAGACTTTTCTGCTTTAGTAAGCGTAGTAGATGCTATTGGTGGTGTTACCATTGATTTGACAGAAGAAGAAATTTTCCATTTAAATAATTATCAGGTAGAAACATCTAAAGTAACGAATGGAAAAATAGAAAATATATCTGGTGCCGGTGAGCATTTGTTAAATGGTATTCAGACCGTTTCGTATTGCCGTATCCGTTATACTGCAGGAAATGATTACAAACGTTCTGAACGTCAGCGTCAGGTCATTGGTTTAATTATTGATAAAGCAAAAGCAATGTCACCGACAGCATTGACCAAAATTGTAGAAGAAGCATTCCCAAAATGTGCAACCAATATAGAGTTAAACGAACTTCTCTCATTAGCAAAGGATGTTTCAAGTTATAAAATTGTGGATACCACAGGTTTCCCATTCGACAAGAAAACAGATAAACTTGGCTCTAAGGGTGATTGTGTAATTCCAATGGGATTAGAACAAAATGTTGTGCAGTTACATGAATACTTGTTCGGCACAGAGGAAAATTACGTACCGTCTACAACTCTGAAAGCAATCAGTGATAAGATTTTGAGTGATACAGGTGTGCAGCCGCCGGAAAAAACAACAGAAGATACTCAGGAAGAAGCGCAACAAGAAGAACAACAACAATAAGGGCGAAGAGGCTCCTGTGTTTGCAGGAGCCTCTCGGCATAGTTGGTTTTAAGAGAAAACAAAGTTGTATGGAATCTTTTGAAAATGGAGAAATATAATGAAGGTAGATGTAATTATTCCAACCTATCATCCGGATGAAAAGTTTCAAAAAAGCATTGAAATGCTGCTGAAGCAGACAATGCTGCCGGAAACAATACGAATTGTAAATACCGGGGAATGTTTCTGGAAAAAAGAAATCGAAGAACTTAGTACCAAAATTGTGGTAACTCATATTAAAAAGAGTGAGTTTGATCATGGTGCGAGCAGAAATTTAGGTGCTGCGGATTCTAGAGCTGATGTGCTTTTGTTTATGACACAAGATGCCATTCCAGCCGATGAATATATGATAGAGCATTTGGTGAATTATTTGCAAAAAGAAAAAACAGTTGCAGTATATGCAAGGCAGCTTCCATATGAAAACTGTAGTGATTTAGAGCGCTATGTCAGGCAATTTAACTATGGCGAAAAGTCCAGGGTAAAGTCTAAAAAAGATATTGACCAACTGGGAATCAAAACGTATTTTTGCTCGAATGTATGTGCGGCATATAAGCGTAATATCTTTGTGCAGCAAAAGGGATTTATTTCAAGAACCATTTTTAACGAAGATATGATATACTGTGCTGGGGTGATTCAAAAAGGATTTTATGTGGCATATGCAGCAGATGCGAAAGTATATCATTCTCATAATTATACACCGTTAGAGCAACTGAAAAGAAATTTTGATTTAGGGGTTTCGCAGGCCGATCATCCGGAAATTTTTGAGGGTGTTTCTTCTGAAAATGAAGGAATCCGTATGGTAAAGAATACCGCAGGATATTTTTTAAAGCGGGGGAATATTGTTACTGTATTTGAATTGGTACTGCAAAGTGGCTTTAAGTTGATTGGTTATAAGCTGGGAAAAAATTATAAGAAATTAACTAAAAAACAGATTATGTGTCTTACTTCAAACAAGGCATATTGGAATAAGGAGGAATAAATTATGTGTGGAATTGTAGGGTATATAGGAGAAAATCAGGCAGCACCTATTTTACTTGATGGACTTTCAAAGCTAGAGTACAGGGGATATGATTCAGCAGGAATCGCTGTTTTTGATGGAAAGAAAATTAATATGTCTAAGGCAAAGGGACGTTTAAAGGTATTAAACGAATTAACACATGACGGTGCAACCTTGCCGGGCTCGATTGGAATTGGGCATACTAGATGGGCAACGCACGGAGCACCATCAGATATTAATTCCCATCCGCATTTCAATGAATCCCAGAGTATTGCTGTAGTACATAATGGAATCATTGAAAATTATATGAAAATCAAGAAAATGTTAGAGGCAAAGGGTTATAAATTTGTGTCTGATACAGATACGGAGGTTGTGGCTCATCTTTTGGATTATTACTATAAGGGAAATGCTTTAGAAGCTATTACAAAGGTAATGCATCGAGTAGAAGGTTCTTATGCTTTGGGAATTTTGTTTGCTGAGGAACCGGATACGTTATATGCAGTGCGTAAGGATAGTCCGTTAATTGTTGGAAAAAGTGAAACCGGAAATTTAATTGCCTCAGATGTTCCGGCAGTATTGAAATACACCAGAGATGTATACTTTATTGAAAATGAAGAAATTGCTGTCATTAAAAAAGATAATTTGAAATTCTACAATGTATATGAGGAAGAATTGAAAAAAGAATCTGTAAAAATTGAATGGGATGTGGAAGCTGCTGAAAAAGGCGGATACGAACATTTTATGTTAAAGGAAATGTATGAACAGCCAAAGGCAGTAGCAGATACTTTAAATCCAAGACTCAAAGATGGAAAAATAGTAATCGAAGAATTAAATATGACGAATGAGGAAATCAAGGCAATCAAAAAGATTATGATTGTTGCATGCGGTTCTGCTTATCATACAGGGGTAACAGCAAAATACATTTTAGAGGGACTTGCAAGAATTCCGGTAGAAGTAGATGTAGCGAGCGAGTTCCGTTATCGTAATCCAATTTTAGAAGAGGGTACTTTGGTAATTATTATCAGTCAGTCAGGGGAAACAGCAGATTCCTTAGCAGCACTTCGTATGGCAAAAGAGAGAGGGGCTAAGGTTCTTGCAATTGTCAATGTGGTAGGAAGTTCTATTGCCAGAGAAGCGGACAGTGTATTATATACCTGGGCAGGACCGGAAATCGCTGTAGCTACTACAAAAGCTTACAGTGCACAGTTAATTGCACATTATCTGCTTGCCTTAAAGTTTGCAGAGGTAAGAGAAACTGTGTCAGCAGAGGAAATGGGCGAATTGATTGAGGACTTAAAGCGTATTCCGGAACAGATTGAAATGCTTCTTGGAAACAGGGAAAAGATTCAGAAGTTTGCCAACAGATATTTGGCGGCAAAGGATGTGTTCTTTATTGGTCGTGGCATTGATTATGCTATTTCCTTAGAAGGTTCCTTGAAATTAAAGGAAATTTCCTATATTCATTCAGAGGCATATGCTGCAGGAGAATTAAAACATGGAACTATTTCCCTAATTGAAGATGGAACTTTGGTGGTTGCATTAGTAACGCAGGAAGAATTATACAAAAAGACCATTAGCAATGTGGTTGAGGTAAAGACCAGAGGTGCTTTTGTACTTAGTATTACGAATGCAGGAAATACAGAAATTGAAAAAAACAGTGACTTTGTGATTTATATACCAAAAACAAATAAGTACTTTACAAACTCACTTGCAGTGGTACCGCTACAGTTATTTGCTTATTATATTTCGATAGGAAGAGGCTGTGACGTGGATAAACCAAGAAATCTTGCAAAATCAGTTACAGTAGAATAATCGTATAAAAGATATCAATGTCGGGTAGGAAACTATCCGGCATTTTTTCGTTTCAAAGTTTCTTAAAGCTTTTATCACAATTTGAACACAAATGACTGGTAGACTGTACAATGTAAAAAGAAAAGAGAAGCAAATCAAAAGGAAATAGACGATAGAGGAAAGGATGAAAGAATATGGATCATAATGATTACATCAATGGGGAAGGATTTGTAATGAGAAACAGTGAAGAAAAGGCACAACAACAGGAAACAACACAACAGCAGGAAACAACACAACAGAATCAGTCAAATGTACAGCCAGAAGAGGTGAAAGAAAGAAGTTATTCTTCGTATCAAATTAATCACGAACCGGAGAGAAGTTACAGCAATGCTAATTATATAAAGGAAAAAGAAGCAAAGAAGAGAGAAAAAAAGAAGTTATCACCAAAGAGTAAAAAAATTATGAAAAAAGCGGCAGCTTTAGTAGCAAGTGCAGCAGTATTCGGCTGTGTAGCAGGCGGAGCATTTATTGGGGTAAATAAACTTGGCGGTTATGCATTTTCTGATGAAGTCAAAGAAACCACAACGAATACAGCGCAGACGGAGGAAAAGAAAGTGGTTGCAACTACTACGTCTGCTAATACAAGTACTACAGTCACAGACGTAACGAATGTTGTAAAAAATGTGATGCCTTCTGTAGTATCCATAACAAGCAAAGCGACAGAGGTTACCCAGAACTTCTTTGGACAGGCATACCAGTATGAAACGGAAGGCAGCGGTTCCGGAATTATCGTGGGACAAAGTGACACAGAATTGCTGATAGCTACGAATAATCATGTGGTGGAAGGTTCGGATGAACTAACCGTATATTTTATTAATAATGATACGGCATCGGCAAAAATTAAAGGAACAGATTCCGAGATGGATTTGGCGGTGATTGCAGTAGATTTATCTTCTATGAGCAGTGAAACCTTAGGAGAAATTTCTGTGGCAACGTTAGGAGATTCGGATGCATTACAGGTAGGAGAACCTGCAATTGCCATAGGAAATGCATTGGGGTACGGACAATCTGTTACTACGGGAGTGATTAGTGCATTAAACAGACAGATTAGTTCAGAGAGTGAAAATAAAACAAGCAAAAGTCAGGATGAAGATAGTACCGGATTTATCCAGACAGATGCTGCAATCAATCCTGGAAACAGTGGTGGAGCATTATTAAATACCAAAGGAGAGGTAATTGGAATTAACTCTATGAAAATATCCAGTGGCAGTTATTCAGAAGCTTCTGTGGAAGGTATGGGATATGCGATTCCTATTTCAGCAGCAAGACCTATTATTGATGAATTGATGAATAAAGTGACCAGAGATAAAGTTGATGAGAATAATATGGGATATTTAGGAATCAAGGGAGCAACGATTGGCGATGAAATGCATGAAGTTTACAATATGCCTTATGGAATATATGTAAGTGAAGTGGTAGAGGGAAGTGCGGCAGAAAAAGCAGGCTTACTTACAGGAGATATTATCGTAAAATTCGATGGTACCAAGATTAGCACTTATGAGGAATTGCAACAACAGCTCCAATATTATTCTTCAGGTGAAACTGTGGAATTACAGGTACAGCGCCCGGCAAATGGAACTTATGAAAACCAGAAAATAACCATTACATTAGGCAGTCGTAGTGAGATAAGTCAGTAAAATATAAAAATAATATAAACAGCATCCTTTTTTCTTGGAAGGATGCTGTTCTTTTGCTATAATATAACTAATCAAAAAAATCGGAGGGAAAATATGTCTGACTATATAGAAAATAATGATGAAATAGAAAATAAAAAGGATTCAAAATCCCAGGATGATGGATACGAAGATATTTGTTACATCTGTCGCAGAACAGAAAGTACAGCAGGAAAAATGGTTCATCTGCCAAATAATATTTGTGTTTGCGCAGATTGTATGCAGAGAACGTTTGACACTATGAATAGTGGGAATGTGGATTATGAAAGCATAATGAAGAATATGCCTTATATGCCAAATATCAGTATGATTAACTTATCTGATTTAAACAATATGAATCCAAATATAAAACCGAATTCTCAAAAAATCAAAAAGAAAAAGCAAAAAGAGAAGGAAAAACCGGTGTTAGATATTAAAGCAATTCCGGCACCCCATAAAATCAAAGCAAGTCTGGACGAATATGTGGTAGGACAGGAGCAGGCAAAAAAGGTGATTTCCGTTGCTGTATATAATCATTATAAGCGTGTGGCATCGGATTCTATGGACGAAATTGAAATTGAAAAGTCAAATATGCTTATGATTGGACCTACAGGAAGTGGTAAGACATTTCTGGTGAAAACGCTGGCACGCTTATTAGATGTACCACTTGCTATTACAGATGCAACCTCCTTAACAGAAGCAGGATATATAGGAGATGATATTGAGAGTGTTGTTTCAAAGCTTTTAGCTGCAGCGGATAATGATGTGGAACGTGCAGAACGTGGAATCATTTTTATCGATGAAATTGATAAGATAGCAAAGAAGAAGAATACAAATCAAAGAGATGTCAGTGGAGAATCTGTACAGCAGGGAATGTTAAAATTATTAGAAGGCAGTGAAGTGGAGGTGCCGGTGGGAGCTAATAGTAAGAATGCAATGGTACCATTGACCACTGTAAATACAAAAAATATTCTTTTTATTTGTGGCGGTGCGTTCCCTGACTTAGAAAATATCATTAAAGAACGTTTGAACAAGACGGCATCTATTGGATTCAAAGCGGACTTGAAGGATAAGTACGATAATGACCCGGATTTGTTGAGTAAAGTTACTGTGGAGGATATCCGTAAATTTGGTATGATACCGGAGTTTTTAGGACGTCTGCCCATCGTGTTTACTTTGGATGCATTGACAAAAGACATGCTGGTTAAGGTACTGAAGGAACCAAAAAATGCGATTTTGAAGCAGTATCAGAAGCTATTGGAATTAGATGAAGTAAAGCTTAACTTTGATGATGATGCGTTAGAAGCAATTGCAGAAAGAGCATTGGAGAAAAAAACAGGAGCCAGAGCACTTCGTGCTATCATTGAAGAATTTATGCTGGATATTATGTATGAGATTCCAAAGGATGATAATATTGGTACTGTGACGATTACTAGAGCATATATTGAGCATAAGGGGGCACCACGTATAGAGATGCGTTCCACAGAAAAGGGTGCTATTTTGCAAAAATAAGAATTGTAACAATGGATAGGAGAGGGAAATGTTCTATTTGGGTATCATTGTTGCCATCTTTATGGTAGATTTTGTCATAAAAAGAATAGTAGATAAAAGGCTGGAATTGGGAGAAGAGAAAGCATATTTAGACAATAAAATTATACTGGAAAAGTATTATAATAGAGGATTTGCACTGGATAAATTCGAAAAGCATCCAAAGCTGGTGGCGTATGGTTCCAGCTTTGTGTGCAGCTTGTTAGTTGTAAAGTTTTGCCGATTATTGCGGCAAAAGGGAAACAGAGGCTTAAAAATGGCTCTCGCCATGATAATTGGTGGAGCCATCAGTAATATTTATGACCGTTTTCGCAGCCATTACGTGATAGATTATCTTCGATTTGGCGTGAAATGCAAGCAGCTAAGAAGGATAGTATTTAATCTATCAGATTTTTTTATCATGATTGGAACCTTCCTTCTTTTGGTGTTTCAAAAAAAGGATTAACAGAAATCTTTATCTTTCATGAGCCTTCTCGAAATGTTGATAGTCCTTTGAATTTTTCCAGTCGCCACCCCAGGTGAAGCCGTGTTCTATAAATAATTGATAATACAAATCATCATGGGTAATCATGTGAGGCTTTGCCGCGGTTCTATCTGCATAGTTTTCTGCATCCGTGTGATAATATACAGGAACGCCATCGCGATAAGTAATGTAAGGATTTTGATATGGATTGATATCAATGGCTAAGCCCAGTGCATGATTGGAGAGCTTTGTAGTACCTGCAATGACACGATAACAAAATGCGGAAGAATTATTGGCATTCATGGAAGCAGTGTCAGTAGAACTTCCATCTCCGGTCCAAAAGTTGTCAATTAAATACATAGATTGTATTTCGTATTTATTTCTGAAAAGTTCAGTGAAGATCTCAAGACAATCGTCGACAATTTCTTTGTTAACGATACATTCCCCTACTTGAATTTGCTGGTCAAAATTATAATGTAAAATTTTCAAATAACGTAAATCATCTAATGAGATGTCATTATTATCGCAATAGGATTTATCGTAAATGCGTGCTTTCAATGCATCATCAATGACGGAAGCAGTAAAGTAGGTGTCAGGGTGCTGAAAATCTAACTGATTTTTAGCAATGATTTCTCCTGCCTGAACATCTGTTAGAGAAGAAAGGTATTCTACAGGTGTTGGTGAAGCTGTTGGAACAGGAGAACAAATAGTCTTGGTTGGAACGATTGTAGCCATAGTAGTGGGTACCTCCGGATTTAATGTATGGATTGTAGTCTCTTTTCTGATATATATGCAGTAAATACATGAAAAAATAATCGCTAAGATAAAAACGAATAATAAAGTATGCTTTGGTCTTTGATGTTTTTTGCTCATAAAGCTCCTCCCGGTTTGGTAAAGAAAGCAAACAAGCCATAATGGAATTATGGCTTGTTTTTGGCTGTATAGGAAACTGTGTTCCTATACAGCTAAAAAACGCTCTGGGGGAGTGCACTGCGACGGTATGTAAGTGTGTCGCTAATGCAACCCGCCACTAGAGTTATGTTGTGTTTAGAATAAAATATCATACATAGAGGAAGCAGATAAATTATTGTAAGTTCCTGAACTTGTGTAAAGAGATGCGGCAGTGGAAGTTCCTTTGGAGGAAGCTACCTGTGCCATCAGGGTAGAGGTTGAATTTATCTGTCCTGCATAAGAATAGGAGCCTGAAAATACAGCTTTTAAATCATCTAAAGAGGCTTTTGACAGTGTATCGCTGTCTAAGGCCAGTGTATGATCTGATTTTACAGTGATTCCTATATTTTTTAGAGCGGCAGAGTTGTTGGCGGTGATTCTTTCCATCCACTCTGCTTTTTTAGAAAGGGAACTTGAGTTTACGTCAGCAGAAGAATCTAACACAGCGTTATAATTCTTTACAAACGAAGAAATTTCCTTTTCTAATTTGGAACGATTTTCTTCATTATAAGTTTCTTTTATCAGTGTACTGGCACTTGATTTTAATGAAGAAATATCAAGGGCAGCCTCTTTCCAGGCTTTGTTATCAGTGTCTAACTTTTTAGGGGCAGTAGAAGTAGTTTTTTCAGAGTTAGAACTCTGAGAATAATAAGCTTTTAAAAGCTTATAATAACTGCCGCTTTTGATAGAAGCATAATTTGATAAGATGGATGATGTGCTACTGCTGTTATTTCCAAAGGAAGAAAATAACGTGGAAGCACCGAATGAATTTAAACCATAAAATGTTGTCATATAACTCACCTCCTTGTTTGACAAAATGAATTTAAATATTTCTATATAATAATTATATGTAAATCTTAAGAATTATACAAGACAGAAAATGCACAAAGTTGTTCACAAGATAAGTGGAATATGCTAAAATACATAAAGATAATGAAAAGTTATTCAAAGAAAAGGAAAGAGAGGATTAGAGAGTGAAAAAATTAAAGGTAAGCATGTTACTGCTTATGGTGGCAGCCACAGTGTTAACAGGCTGCGGGAAAGGTAAGGAGTCTGCACAGGAGGAAGTAACGCAGGGAACAGAGGAAGCAACAACGGAACCTACACAGCAGGCAGTAGATGAAGCACCGGAAGGAAAAGTAAGAAGTAATCTGACTTATGAATGGGTAGACGAAGCGGTGGCGAATACAAGACCAATAGCAGTTATGTTTAATAATATACAGGTAGCGTGCCCACAGACAAGCATTTCGAAAGCGGGCGTAATCTATGAATGTAATGTAGAAGGAAATTTAACCAGACTTATGGGAATTATGGAGGACTGGAAGGGATTAGAAAAAATTGGTTCTGTGCGAAGCTGTCGTGACTATTATGTCTATTGGGCAATGGAATGGGATAGTATTTATTGTCACTTTGGGGGCCCGGCTGCTTATGTGACAGAAGTATTATCACGAGATGATGTAGATAATTTAGATGGTACTATTTTAGATGGAACAGTATATTACCGTACCTCTGACAGAAAAGCACCACACAATGCTTATGCTAGTGGAGAAGGTATTTTAAAAGGTGTGGAAAAATATAAATACTCTTTAGAGCATACAGAAAGATTTAGCAGTCTGACACCACATTATAACTTTAAGCCGGCTTCTGAACAGGTACAGTTGGCAGATGGAGCAATCGATGCGAAGAAAGTAACACCGGGTGGATATGTAGTAAATAAACCGTGGTTTGAATATAATGAAGAAGATGGGCTGTATTATAGATTCCAGTATGGTGGAAAACATATTGATGATTTAGATGGCGAGCAGTTAGCGGTAAAGAATATTATTATTCAGAACACGATTGGTGAATCCAGAGATGCTAAGGATTATAAGCTTTTTCATGTAGTAGATGAAAATAAAACAGGATATTACATTACGAATGGAAAAGCAATTGAAATTACATGGAATAAATATGTAGATTGGGATAAGACAAGATATTTTGACAAAAATGGTAATGAAATCACATTAAACGAAGGAAAAACATGGGTTTGCATCGTTAGGGAAGACGCAAAAGAAGATACCGTTATTGAATAAAAAGATATATGGAGGAAGAAATGGAAAATATAATTGAGATTTTAAAAGTAATTCTTCTGGGTATTGTGGAGGGAATTACGGAATGGCTTCCTATTAGTAGTACGGGGCATATGATTATTATTGACGAATTTGTACAACTCAATGTTACACCGGAATTCAAAGAAATGTTTTTTGTTGTAATTCAGTTGGGAGCTATCATGGCAGTAGTAGTGTTGTACTGGCATAAGCTATGGCCTTTTGTATCGGCAAAAAATAAAGAAAATGTAAAATATGCACCAAACTATCAGGGAAATAATGGATTTGTGAATTTCCTGAATAAATATGTAAAATGGGATACCATGCAGATGTGGTTTAAAGTGCTGGTGGCAGCATTGCCGGCAGCTATCATAGGTCTTCCTTTTGATGATAAGCTGGATGAGTTGTTTTATAACTTTCAGACAGTTTCCATTACCCTAATTGTATACGGTGTTATTTTTATTATTGTGGAAAACAGAAATAAGAATAAGAAGCCGGCAGTCAGAGATTTTGAACAGTTGACTTATAAGCATGCGGTTTTGATTGGAATTTTTCAGATTCTTGCCTTGATTCCGGGAACTTCACGTTCTGGTGCGACAATTATAGGTGCAATATTAATCGGAACCTCAAGATATGTGGCAGCAGAATTTAGTTTCTTCCTTGCCATTCCAATCATGCTTGGTGCAAGCCTTTTAAAGCTTGTAAAATTTGGTTTGGCATTCCAGCCGGGAGAACTGACAATATTAATTGTAGGTATGGTAACAGCCTTTATCGTATCAGTCATAGCAATCAAAACCTTTATGTCCTACATTAAGAAAAAAGATTTTAAAGTATTTGGTTATTATCGAATTGTGTTAGGAATTGTATTAATTGTGTATGCTTTAGTTGCAGCATAACAACGAAGAACAATGACAACAATTCAAGTCTCTCAGACAGACAATCCATAAAAGCAGAGAAGCTTTCAGAGCAGAATTGAAACAGCTCTGAAAGCTTCTCTGTTTTTGTGTGCCTTCTTCAGACAATCACAGCTTAATTGCTTTTCATTTTCTTAAATTTACTTGCTTTATATCCCGGTACAATAGAACTCCACTTCTTTGCACCAATCACCGACAGATATTTTTTCGTGTAAGCTTCTGAGTTAGGTGTATCCATGTATTTGTATACATTGTAAGCTTCCTTATAACCCCAGGGTGAGGTTCGAATCAACCCCATAGACAGTCCCTGTTTTACTTCTACATCTACATCATATTCGCTTCGAATAATAAACGCATCAATCATAGAATTAAATTCACATTTATAATAAGCATATGCAAGGGCGGCTGCCTGCGTACTGTCTCCGGCAGTGGAAGAAAATCCCTGTTCGGAGAGAATAATTCTGGTCTTAGAGCCGTAATGCTTTTTCACATATTTTGTAAGCACTTCAATATTTTGTGGAGTAATACAAGGTGTATGCTCATTATTGGTAATTCCTGTATTTTTCCAGAAAGCAGTAGCTGTCAATGGAGTAGGATATGCATGGTAGGCTATATTCCATTGGACTTTAGGGCTTTCTTTTTTAATGGAGGAAGCAAAGGTGTTTAGGAAAGATTTTCCACTAAATCCATTGCTTGCCTTAGTCCATTCATTATCTAAAGAAATAAATACTCTGGAATTTTTGAAACCATGTTTTACACCATAGTAAAGCATACGGAAGGCCTGCGCATAAGATTTAGCATAGGTATTTAAAGAAAGATTTCCTGCATAATTCCATGCTGCATGGGCATTCGCTTCATTTCCTAAAATCCAGTTAGAAACATAGCAGTCTTTTTGACCGAAAGTTTCACCCAGGTAAGAGAAAGCTGCCTCTAAAGTTTCTCTTGCTGTTTTGTTTTCTGTATTTAAGGCATAGTAATTTTTGCCTCGAACTCTTGCAGAAGGGTGAATTAAGTAAGTCAGGTTATCATCCCAACTTAAAAGGACTACCATGGATACAGTGATGCCTTTGGCGTTGTAGTGCCGAACCAGTCCCACATAATAATCTGTGAAATAATATGTTTTCCCGTTGTAGACATAAGGGGTGCCGCTTCCGTTTGTTGATATTAAATTTTTTAAATCCATATTTAAAAGTGTATTTTTGCTTCCTAAATCATCTATGGTAGCCCCCTGAATTCCCTTTTTCGAAGCAGGTACAACATATTTCATGGTATTTGTTGCACTGGCTTCCGGATTTGTTATGTAGGTTGGTGCACTAATCAGTACATATTTTCCATGTTGTTTAATTGCAATGGCATATTTTGTTAATAGATTTCCTACATTTTTTCCATCAATGGGAAGTGTTACATCTAAATAATTTTCTTTTAAAAATTTCTTTACAGATTTTTCGACTTTATTATTAGATGGGTTTAGTTTTACCAGATAATAATAGTCATCGCTGCTTTTAACACGCTTTTTCACAGTAGCTTTTATACGGATTTCTTCGCTGGATAAAGCTTTAGCGGAGGTGAATTTAGCGGAAGTTGAGGTCGCTGCATATTCCTTTCCGGTTTTTGTTACAGTGATTTTTGCTGTTTTTCCATAGGAACCATAGACTTTGTTTCCATAGGAATCATAAGTATAAGCTCTTGCTTTTATATAGTATGTTTTCTTGGCAGGATTTGTAAAACTGTAAGAAGTTTTTGTGCCAAGGGTATAAGTGACTACGTTCTGTTTGAAATTTTTGTTGGTGGCTACCTTAATCTCATAGCCTTTTGCTTTCGGTATTTTTCCTAATTTTATAGTTAGTTTATTAGAACTGTTTTTCAGAGAAGTGACACTTACAGGGGCTGGAGATGCATTTTCCCATTTCGCATAAAAGGTCACATTACCACAACTCCCGGTGGAAATGGAAGTCATCTGTTTTCCTGAAAAATTATTTGTAGTATACCAGCCTTTAAAAAGATATTTTTTCCTTATAGGTTCAGGAAGCGTTATCTCTGGGGAAAGAATGGTATAAGTAGCATTTGGGGAAACAGAATCAAAGGTACCTCCGTTTAAAGCATAAGTGATATCATAGGTATCTAAAGCCCACTTTGCAGTAATGGTAACGTCTTTACTGGCGTTTCTGGATTTTGATGTATAATTTGCACCTGTTTCTGTATTATACCAGTAACGAAAGGTATAACCTGTCTTTTCTGGTGTAGGAAGAGGTCCCCAGGACTGCCCCTTTTCTCTCTGGATTGGTGCGATATAATTTCCACCATTGCTGTCAAAGGTTAAGGTGCAGATTTTCGGTGTCGGAGTTGGTTTTGGGGTAGTGGTAATGGCAGGTTCCCCTGAAGGTTTCGGCAAATCCGTCGGTATTTGTGTAATTTCTTCCGAAGGTTTCGGCCGCTCCGTCGGTATTTGTGTAATTTCTTCCGAAGGTTTCGGCAAATCCGTCGGTATTTGTGTGATTTTTTCCGAAGGTTTCGGTGAAATTATGGTATCTTGTGTAGGTTGTGCAGCAGCAATAGCTTCTGCGTTGCTACTCCAAAGCCAAAAAGAGCAAAACACAATTGTAAGTAAATAAAATATTCCGCCGGTTCTTTTGTACTTTTTGCACTTTTTAAATAAGTAATTCTTTTTCATGAACTCCCTCCATTCGTGTTTTAATAAAATTCGCTAAAATTCTACATAAAATATAAAAAAATTACATACATTTACTATATTAAACAATAGGAAAGCCTTTTGCAACAAAATATTATCTTGCTTTTGCAAAGCTTTTTTGCTAACATAGGTAATGGTCAAAAATTGTTTTACAAGCATATGTTAAATATTACAGCAGAAAGTGATGGAAGTGTGAAAAATGAAAAAATGGGAAGATAATGTACGAAAAGTTGTTCCATACGTACCGGGGGAACAGCCAAAAGAAGAAGGAATTATCAAACTGAATACAAACGAAAATCCATATCCGCCATCAAAAAAGGTAAAGGAGGCATTAGAAGCCACAGATATAGAAAGGTTTAGACTTTATCCGGATCCTACCATAGATGCATTAGTAGCTGCCATTGCAAAATATTATGGCATAGAAAAAGAAAATGTGTTTGTGGGTGTTGGCTCAGATGATGTAATTGCCATGTCTTTTATGACCTTTTTTAACAGTGATAAACCGATTCTATTTCCGGATATTACATATTCTTTTTATGATGTTTGGGCTGATATGTTAAAAATACCATATGAAACACAAGCCCTTGATGACAATTTTCATATAGTAAAAGCAGATTATATGAAAGAGAATGGAGGAATCATTTTTCCAAATCCGAATGCTCCTACCGGTGTTTTAGAGGACTTGTCTGTTATAGAAGAGATTATAGCAAAAAATTCAGACAGTGTAGTTATTATAGATGAAGCATATGTGGATTTTGGTGGTGAAAGTGCAGTCTCTTTAGTAGAAAAGTATGATAATCTGCTGGTAGTACAGACGTATTCTAAATCCCGTTCTATGGCGGGCATGCGAATTGGGTTTGCAATAGGAAACAGGCAGCTAATCAAATATTTAAACGATGTCAAATATTCCTTTAACTCCTATACTATGAATGAGACAGCTATTCGATTCGGGATTGCAGCTATAGAGGATCAGGAGTATTTCGAAGAAACGGTAGAGAAAATTATTGCTACGAGGGAATGGACGAAGGGAGAACTTACAAGACTGGGATTTACTTTCCCTGATTCTAAATCCAATTTTATTTTTGCATCGCATGCCTGCATTCCGGCAGAAGAATTGCAACAGGCGCTGCGGAAAGAAAAGATTGTAGTAAGATATTTTAAAAAGCCAAGAATCGATAATTATTTAAGAATTACAGTAGGAACCCAAAAAGAAATGGAAACTTTAATTCAGGTATTAGAAACATATATAAAAAATAGAAAAAGTTAATTTAGGAGGATTGTATGTTAAAACAAATATTAAGTGGTGTAGTTATTGGCGTAGCCAATATTATACCGGGAGTCAGCGGTGGAACCATGATGGTTGCTATGGGAATTTATGATAAGTTGATTTCATCTATTACCGGACTGTTTAAAAATTTTAAGAAAAGTGTTCAGTTTTTGTTTCCCATTGCGATAGGAATGGCATTGGGAATTATAGTGTTATCTAAAGTAATTACAGTGATGTTTGATGTGATACCATTTCAGACAAATTGCCTGTTTATCGGATTGATTGTTGGAAGTTTTCCTTTTATTGTGAAAAATGTGAAAGGGCATTCCGTTCGAATTTCTCATGTCATTGCGTGTCTGTTGTTCTTTGGTCTGGTGCTGGGTTCGGCATTGATGGGCGATGGAAGCGGTAGCGAAGCTACACTGACAGGTGGAGTAATTCCGATGGTTAAATTATTTGCAGTGGGAGTTGTTGCATCTGCTACAATGATTATACCTGGCGTTAGTGGCTCTATGGTTCTTATGATTTTGGGATATTATGATGCAATTGTTTCAAATATCAGTTTATTTATTGAAAATGTGATTACCTGGAATGTAGAGGGTATTATAGAAGGATTGTTGATTTTTATTCCGTTTGGTCTTGGCGTGGTAGCTGGTGTATTCCTCATTGCTAAGTTTGTAGAATTTATTTTCAACAAATTTCCTTTAATTGCTTATTGGTCAATTATCGGATTAATTGTAGCATCACCGTTTGCTATTTTTATTTCAGCAGGGTTGGAAGGTGTTACTGTAATAAGCGTTATTACAGGCGTTATAGCACTTGCAATTGGTGCATTTGTCGGAAATAAGCTTGGCGGAGATAACACAGAAGAAAAAAAAGAAGCTGCATAATATCATATGTAATAAGGAAGCATAATAGGAAAGGGGCTGTCGCCTTAACAATTGTAAATTGTTGGGGCGAGGCCTCATTTTATGTCTATGGGTGTTTTTTTGTTGATGTATATTTGTTTCGTGGATATATTTTCGAAAATTAGACGTACTTTAATAAATTTTAAAAGGTTTCTTCAAATTTGATTTTTGATTTTCTAAATTTCTGCAAGTACACTTGTTCTACCTTTGCTTAAATATCCTATTTATGTATCAGCCTTGTTTAGAAGCAAAAAGTGCCAAAGAAATTATGTTTGGTTTATTTACTACGTATCAATTTACACAGTTAGATAGTGATAGTCGAAAACCATATATGGATAAGGTTTTAAAACTGAATGGCAGTGTTCGAAAAGGATAGGAAACGGTTACGGGATTATTTGATATGGTTGATGATAAGCTACAGGTATTTTTATTTTTTATTTGTGAAAATGCCTGTTTTTTGAATAATCAAAATATAGGAGGAAATCTTTCGCTTTGTAAAAGATTGGTGTCGTTTTATCTATGCGGAATGATTGCGGATTATACGATATTAAAAAAAAGTTAAAATTTTCCATAAATTTAGGTGGACATAGTTGAGGAAATATCATATAATGATATCTATGATTTTGAAAAAAAAGGAAGACATAACTTATTTTGCGAATAAGTTATATTTCTATTGCGAATTTAAAGCCTTTATGTAACTGTTCAGCATCGGGTGAAGCATTCACTGCCAACCCGTAAGAATGTGTAGAGGTTACGGTAATCGGGTAATTTAGAATGCCCTATATAAAAGTAGAACGGCAGCATTTATCAAAACAAAAGGGGTGTTATGCGGGATGAGCATCAAATGTTGTGTTCTCAATTTGGAACCGCTTTATAATGAAGAACTTTACAAGGCATGTTTGTCAAGACTGCCTGATTATGGGTATTGGAGAGTTCGAAAGGATAAAATGAGCAAATTTCGTTTTCAAGAAGATAAAATCCGTAGTTTAGGGGCAGGTCTTTTGCTATTGCATGTATTACAAAAGAATGGAATAGAATGTGGTACGATTGAATGCAATGCTTATGGGAAACCATTTGTTTGTAATAGTGATTTTCAATTCAATCTTTCTCATAGTGGTAACTATGCGGTATGTTCGTATGGAAATGGAGAAAGTGGAATTGATGTTGAATGCTACCAAAGTGCAGATTTGGAAATAGCAGAACGTTTTTTTGAACAACATGAGGCTCAATTAGTGAAAGAATATGGGGAAAAGATGTTTGTACGTCTTTGGTCTTTAAAAGAGAGTTATATTAAGGCTGAAGGAAAAGGTTTGGGTATTCGGTTAGATTCATTTCGGATTTGCCCGAGTATGATTCGTAAAATAGATTATTCAAATGAAAAGTTTATTTCTACAATTGCAAATGAGTCTTATGTGAATTCGGATGCAAGATTTCATTTTGCAGAATTTATCATCGATGATTTTCATATTTCCGTATGTAGTAAAAATATGGTAGAGGAAAAAATGGAAGTACTAGAAATATTGTAGGTTTATCTGAGGGAAGTATTCATGAGTAAGGCACTAAAGTTGGTATTGCAGGGAATTAAGGACAAGAAGATTGATGTAGATTTTGGATATGATCTCATCAAACAAATGAAGAAACCCGGTGAATGGAAGGGTAAGGAAAAAGTAGCTGTTATAGGAATGGGATATCGGTTACCAAAATGCGAGAACAATGAAGATTTTTGGGAACTGATTCAAAATGGAGTTTGTACTGTAGATGAAGTATCAACCGTCCGAAAAGAGGATATACAGTGTTATATTCATGATACAGATACAGAAGAAAGAGATTTTCTTGTTGGAAGTTTTTTAGATAGAATAGATTTATTTGATAATGAATTTTTCAGGATTTCACCGATTGAGGCTGCGTTGATGAATCCTGTTCAAAGAATATTTTTAGAAGTTGTAATAGAATGCATATATGATTCTGGATATTATGAAAATCTGGTATCCCAAGGAACAATCGGAACTTATGTAGGATATGCAGAGTATTTATATGAAAACTATGGAATGATGATTCACCAACATGCGAATGCACTTTTGAATTCAGACAAACTTGGCAGTGTTGCATCTATGATGCTAAAGAGACTTTATAAGTTTTTAGGAATAGAAGGACCATCTATGTTGATCGACACGGCTTGTTCATCATCTATGGTAGCAATCATAGAAGCTTGTGATGCATTGCTGAATGGAAAAATAGATATGGCGATTGCTGGCGGAATTCGAATCAATAATTTGCCAATTGCTTTTCATGAAACCAATATCGGTGTGGAATCATCTGATCATTTTACTCGAACGTTTGATGATCATGCAGATGGAGCAGGTATTGGAGAAGGTGTTGGGTTTCTGATGCTGAAAAGGCTAGAGGATGCGATACGGGATAAGGATCATATTTATGCAGTGATTGATGGATATGCCATTAATACAGAAAGTCAGGGCTCGAGTCTGACGGCGCCTACGGTACAGGGGCAGAAAAAGGTAATTCTGGATGCATGGGCAAATGCAAATATAATGCCTGAAGATATTGGATACGTTGAATTACATGGTACAGGAACACGTTTGGGAGATGGAATTGAATATACAGCTTTGCAGGAAGCATTTCATGAGAAAACAGACAAAGTTGGTTTTTGCGCTGTAGGATCAGTAAAAAGCAATTTTGGGCATTTGCATGAAGCAGCAGGCGTTTTATCCTTTATCAAATGCATTTTCATGTTGAACCAGAAAATGATTCCACAAAGCCTTCATTTTACATTGCCAAACACCACAATGGGATTGGTGGACTCAGCATTGTATGTTAGTTCAAAAAGTAAAAAATGGGACACAAAAAAGCGAAGAGTGATCGGAATCAATTCTTTTGGATTGAGTGGAACGAATTGCCATTTGGTATTGGAAGAGTTTTGTGGAAATCAAGCTCAGTCTGCAATGTGGAATTTAAGTGACAGCATTCGTCTATTTCATGAAAAACGATGTTGGTATACGGATTATATGGAGCAGAAAGAAATACCAACGTATCAATATATGTGGAAAAAGAGTGAAGATGTTTATAGATTGGAAAATCATTTCGCCACAAAAGAAAAGTACACATATTTTTATATAGAACCTAACGAGGCAAATGAGAGAATCTTGGAGGAATTGAAAAAAACAGTAGATGTACAAGCTGTTTCAATTCTTGAGTATACGCAAGAAGATTTTAGGGATAGTCTAAGAGGACCCATTTTGTTTAGCCTTATATCTCAGGAAAAGCAGGACGTTAACCAACGTGGTCAATATTCAGAAGAAATCTTAAATCAATTCTTTGCGATTTTTAGGGAGGTGGAGAAGGAAGAACAGCCGAATAAAGAAATTCGTGTTATCTGCAATGATGTTTTTCAAATCAGTCAAAGTGCAAATGAGCAATATCAAAATAGTATTTACCTAGGGTACTTGTCTGTTCTTGCGAAAGAGTTAAAAATAGATCGGTTTGTATCTGTGGATACGGATTTACAGGACGTGGAAATCAGTACAAAGGTATTGCTATTGGGAAAAGAAAGATATCTGGGTGTTCGCAGCAGGGAAATATATGAAAGGGTATTTTGCAGGGAAAAGGATGTTCCAAAACAAAGAAACAGTTCTTACGAAAAGCCATGGGTCGTGATTGGTGGAGCCAGTGGAATTGGTTTGGAATGTGTGAAGTATTTACGAGAAACAAAGAAGGTACCTTTGGTTGCAGTGATCAACAGAAGAAGACCGGAAGAGGTACAGAATGTCTTTCAAGCATTGCAGAAGGTGGAATATTATCAGGCAGATATCTGTGATGTTGCAAAATTAGATTCTATTTTTTATGAGATACAAAAAAAATATGGAAAAATAGGAGGTATTGTAAATTCAGCTGGAGCGGAGCGAGACACTTTATTATTCCAACGAGAGAAAGAACATTCCATTTTTCAGGATATTCTGGATGTGAAGGTGGTTGGAAATGAAAATCTGATGCAGATGGTTCAAAAATATGAAATCGGAGAAATGATTTTATTTTCATCTATTGCAACGATTTTCCCAATGATTGGACAAAGTGATTATGTTGCTGCCAATATGTACAGTGAAGTGATGACTTCTTATTATCGTCAAAAAGGAATTCCTGTAAGGTGCATATTGTGGAATACCTGGGGTGAAACAGGTATGGCATATCGAAGGGGATTATCGTTTGACACTATATTCAAAAGGTTGACGAACCAGCAGGGAATTTCGATTTTTGAGCGGTTTTTGGATTCAGAAGAGAATGAAACCATGGCAGGAATTCTTCATGAAAGGTTAGGAAAAATACTTTTGCAAAATAGTGGCGTGAAGATCGATTCGAGTTTAAAAGTGGAATGGAAATTGAACGGACAACCGTTTTTGCAAAAGAGAAAATCAAATTTTGGGCACGTTGACCAGAAAAATCAAAATGTTTTTACAGGTCAAACAACAAAAGAAATAATTTATTCTGTTGTGAATCAGTATTTAGGATATAATCATTTTGATTATGAAGAATCGTTATTTGAATTAGGTGTTGATTCTGTTTCTTTTGTTAAGATCCAAAAGGATCTTGTGGAAAGATTTCAGGTAGAACTTAGTATTGCTGAGCTGGTTGAAAACTGTACAGTTTTGGCTTTGGAAGAGTTTATTGAGAAAAAGCGCAAGGAAGAACAGAGAGTTGTTTCCCAAAAACGAGATTCAGAATGGGAACGGGTAAGCGAACCTATACAGGAAGAAACAGAGATTGCAATCATTGGTTGTTCAGCTCGGTTACCACGATGTCAAACAACAGAGGCTGTTTTGGAAATGTTGTGTAATAAGAGTGAGTTTGATGCAGATATAAAAGGCATTAGGCGAAATGATGTGGAAGATTATCTGTATGCCAAAAAGATTGATCGAAGTCGGATTAATCTTTCTCGTGGGAGCATGTTGGATCGAATTGATCTGTTTGATGCAGCGTTTTTTCATATTTCACCCAAAGAAGCGGATTATATGGCGCCAGAACAAAGAATGGGACTAGAAAGTGCATATCATGCGCTAGAAGATGCAGGATATGCGACCAGGATCAGGGATACAAATACAGCTGTGTTTACAGCATATTCTCTCAATCCAAAAAGTAGTTATGGTGCAATGATTTTGGAATGTTGCCCGGAAGAAATGGCCTATGCAGAATTTGGAAATACGACTTCTGTTATAGCAGGAAGGATCAGTCACTTTTTTGATCTGCAGGGACCAGCCATGAATCTTGATACTGCGTGTTCCTCCTCTATGACTGCAATCCATATGGCGATGAATGGGCTAAAACATGGGGAATATGATTATGCAATTGTTCAAGGTATTAAGCTCGATCTTCTTCCAGTAGAAATCAAAGATCAGATGTCCATCGGAACCTTATCTGCGGATAAAAAGACAAGAGTGTTTGATGCATATGCAGAAGGATATGGAACAGGGGAAGGAATCATAACCCTGATTTTAAAAAGAAAATCGGATGCTTTAGAGAATCGAGATCAAATTTATGCTGTTCTAAAGGGCAGTGCGATCAATCATAATGGGCATACGAAATCAATTGCAGCACCAAATAAAACAAAGCAGGTGGCATTATTGCAACAGGTTTTACAGAATAGCGGGGTGCAGCCAAAAGCGATTGATTATGTAGAAACACATGGTACAGCAACCATTTTAGGAGACAATATCGAATTTGAAGCATTGAAACAAGTTTTTTCGCAGGTAGAAAAAGGATCCTGTGCAATCGGAACCTTAAAGGCTTCCATCGGGCACTTATCGGAAGCATCAGGGATGTTATCCATTTATAAGATGTTGTTGATGTTTCAAAATCAGATTATGTTGCCTAATATCGATATGGGAATCCCCCATACTGCATTAAATATGATAGATTCTCCATTCTATACAAATTCCAAGCTGCGGAAATGGAACAAGGAAAAAAAAACAGCCTTGATTAATTGCCTTGGAATCAATGGAACGAATGTGCAATTGGTCTTGCAGTCTCATGAGAGTGCAAAGAAATCAATACAAAATGAGAAATGGTATGCATTTGTGTTATCTGCAAAATCCATACCGGCTTTAAGGGAGTATTGCAGGCAGTTTTATCTGTTTTGTTCTCAAAAGCAGGTGGATTTGGAAAGTATAGCTTATACGCTATATGAAGGAAAAGAAGTATTTACTTATAGAATGGCCTTTTTGTACGGATCACAAGATGAGTTATGCAATGTGCTAGAGCGGATTTGTACGCTAGGATTTGAAAAGAGTCCATGCTATGTCAATTTTGATCAAGAGGGCAGGCTTCGAGAAGAACCTGAAGGAAATGCGGAAGGAAATCAAGAAGAGAAACGGTGCATTTCGTATGTTTATTCGGGCGAACGGGACCAGAATATCACATGGGATAGTCAGACAACCATTGTTTCATTGCCCTTATATCCTTTTCAAGAGAGAAGACATTGGATACCTATTCGGAAGAAGTGCTATTACAACCTGGAATGGAATGAATGGGGACGAATGGAGGAGATGCCAATTCCTCATAAGAGCAGAACGAAGGAATATGTCATTCTGTGTGGGGAGGAGCGTCAGGTGGATTGGCTTTTGCAGGATGAGCTGGCTCATGATATTTCCTATTCTATGATCATGATGGCTGGGAAAAAGCAACTTGCATTGCTGGAGGAATTGCAGCAGCTGGAAGTTAATCGAGAATTGCATTTTGTATATGTTGTTCCTTCTGTGGAAGAACCAAAAAATCTGGAGGAACTGAAAGCGTATCAAAAAAGTGGTGTTATGGGATTGGGTGAGGCTGTCCGATTAATCTGTCACTTTTTAAAGGGCAAAAAAGCGCAATTTACCATTGTTACGGAGAATGCAGTTTCTGTTCATGAACAGGAGCAGAATTACATCAACAGTACGATCGTTGGAATGGGAATATGTATTTCCCACGAATACCCGAATATTCATTGCAATATATGTGATGTGGACTCTTTACAGGTTTTGGCAAACTATTTTCTTGAAATCGTAAATGAAACGGTGAATACGGTGATTGCAGTTCGAAAGAATCAAATTTATGTTAGAACAATCTGTGAAAAAGAGTTTCGTCCAGGAAATCAGACATATAAAGTCAATCCAAATGGTACCTATATGATTACAGGTGCAACAGGTGGTATCGGAGCCTGTATTGCAGAATATCTGGTGCAGGAGGGTGTACACAAGCTGATTTTAATCGGTTCCGAGCGTAGGAGTAGTGAAAAGGAGCGAGGAACGGATAATCTGGTGATAGAGAGAATCAGGCAAAGGTGTGAAATCTGCAAAGATTTTTATATCGATGTTGGAAATGAGCAATCATTGAAAATGGTGTTTGAGGAAGTCAGTCAGGAGGGAATACAACTGACAGGCATTTTTCACTGTGCTGGTCGTGTGGATGCAGGTTTGATTATTCATTCTACGGATGGACAATATGAAAATGTATTTTCGTCTAAAGTATATGGCAGCTGGTTATTACAAAAAATGACGGAAGGAATGCAGCTTGATTTTTTGATTCATTTTTCATCGGAAATATGCACCAATGGGGAAGCTGGCATGGGGGTGTATACAGCAGGTAATACTTTTTTAAATGAGCTTGCAAATGCCCATGTGAGAAAGAACAGGAATGTGAAAAGCTTTTTATTTACAACCTGGAAGGAAGTTGGAATGGGAGTCAGAAATCACACAAATGTTGATCTGATATTTAAGGCCATGAATAATCAACAAGCCATTAGCAAACTTCTACAGAGCATACAATTAAGTGATCAGAATGTGATCATTGGTGAATTGAACAGAGAAATGCTGCCCCAACTGGCAGATAAGCTGAAAAAGGTTGCTTTTATCGTAGAACCTGCTCTGAAAACCTATTTTCAGGAAATCCAATCTGGGAAAAAGGATTACGAGCTATTAGGTGATATCCCAGAAAAATCGAGATTGCGACTGGTGCAGGGAAATAGAATCGACCATGTGACATTGCGAGGTGCGGACAGTTTTGATTATGTCCAGAAGCAAGTGGGAAAATGTTATTCCATGGTCTTAGGATATGATGAAATTGATATTCATAGTTCCTTTTTTGAATTGGGTGGGGATTCTATTTTAATGACGCGCTTGCATTTGTTGATTAATGAGCTTTACCCAGAATGCATTTCATTAACGGATTTATATGCATATGGAACGATTCATACATTGTCTAAATATATTGAAGAGCAATTGCTCCTAAAGAAAAAGGGACATTTGGAGAAACAGGAAGAAGAACTTCGGAAAGAGGAAAATTCAAAAGAAACAGAACCAGAGCAAGCCTATACAGCAATCATTGGATATAGTTTTCAATTTCCAGAATGTGAAACAGATGAAGCATTATTACAGGTACTGGAAAATGGCGCATGTACGGTAAAGAAGGCATCTAGGAAGAGGAAGCACTTATATCAGGATATGTTATCACAACTAGAGCATGGAAAGAGCAAAGAGAATGAGCAGTTACGATATAAAAATATGTCGTATTTATCAAATATATCAGAATTTGACCATGATTTTTTTGGAATTTCCAAAGCGGAAGCTGATGTGCTGGAACCAGTAGAACGCTTGTTGTTGGAAGATGTATACCATGCCATGGAGAATGCTGGTTATCTATACAAAGATTTTAAAAGTAAGAAGAAGTTGTTTTATTTAGCATATTCGGCATTTAGCGATTATAGCGAAGTATTGAAGAAGGTAAAATTCGAAGATCAACCGAAAATATATAAGAATCAGGCATCTTACATGTGTGGAGATATTGCTAATCGGTATGGTTTTCGAGAAGAAGCGATGGTAATTGATACCGCTTGTTCCTCTGCCTTGTCTGCAATTCATATTGCTGCAGATCGAATTAAAAATACAGATAAAATGGCTGTTATTTCCGGAATATATACGGATGTCAATATCGCAGAGGATGAAACCAGAAATGTTGGTTATGAATCGCGAGAAGGCATTACGAGAGCCTTAGATGACCATTCATATGGGACAGGAGCGGCGGAAGGCGTAGCAACGGTGATTTTAAAGGATTATAAACAGGCGCGAAAAGATGGAGATTTTATACATGGGATCATCCGGTCTAGTGCCATGAACAGTAATGGTTATTCTTCCGGTATTACAGTTCCTAATCAGTCCATGGAGGAAGAAGTGATCAGGGAAGCATGGGAGAAGGCGCACATTAATCCGGAAAGTCTGGATTATATCGAATTGCATGGAACTGGAACACAAATAGGAGATGTAATCGAAATCAATGCATTAAAAAATGCATTTGCGACATATACAGGTCGTAAAAATTATTGTGGTATTGGTACCATAAAAAGCAATTTTGGTCATATGTTTGAGTGTGCCGGGCTTGCAGGCTTGATCAAAATTTTAGTGATGATGAAACATCACAAGATATTTACATCCCCCAATATTGTTTGTCCAAATCATCAATTGAATCTGATTGATTCAGCTATGTATATCGGCAGTAATCGGGAAGTCAGGAACAAGCGTATGTTGTGCGGAATGTCTGCTTTTGGACTCAGTGGAGTGAATTGCCATATGGTATTGGAAGAGGGCGATCAAGTAGAGGAATTAGCAGATGGGGTAGCATATCCTCATATACTGAAAATATCAGCAAAATCAAATGAATCCTTGTATTTAACCCTCAAAACCTATCTTGAGATTGTGAAGCAGAATGAGCAATTAGCACAGATTACATATACATGGAATACAAGAAGAGAGGACTATCCATACAGGTTACTTTTCGTATATCACGACAGAGAAGATCTTCTAGAACAGATGCATCAGATTTTAGAAAAACAAGAGGAAGAAATAACATGGAAAAGCATGGAAATAAAACAAAGCGATGTGGATAGTGATTCAGAATTAAGTCATATGATTGCAACATATCGTAAGGGAGGATATGGAGACTGGCAGATAGGTCTTGCTCTGAAAAAAAGGTACCGGGAAGGTGGGAAAATACCTTGGAATGATCTATATACAGATGCATTTCATACAGTTCCACTTCCAGGATATGCATTTGAACAGAAGGACTGCTGGATGTCAGAAAAAGTGATCAATCATCAGTAGATAAAAAAGATGAAATTCATGTGCATGAGTGAATATAAAAAAGCAGGAAGAAAGGAGATTATAGTGAAACTGTTTCGGAATCACTATAAAAACAAAAAAATGAATTTTGATATTTCAAAGGAACAAAAACAATTGAGAAGAGAGATTATTTCTTTTGCAAAGGAAAATTTAAATGATCCAGAATATTTGGAAAAGTATTCGCCTGAAATGTTTCAGAAGGTTGCAGATTTTGGATTACTTGGTATTACTATCGATGAAGAATATGGCGGATTAAATGAAAGCTATCTGACGGCTGCAATTGCTTTTGAAGCTTTGGGATATGCTTGTAAAAACAATGGATTTATTTTTGTTGTCAATAATCATATTTGGGTTTGTCAGAATCTGATTAGCTTATACGGTAGTAAAGAGCTGAAGGACAAGTATTTATATGATATGGTTGAGGGTAAAAAAATCGGTGCTATCGCTATAACAGAAGCAGAATCCGGCTCAGATGCCATGTCAATGAGAACAGTAGCCAGAGAAGAAGGCGATTATTATGTTTTAAATGGAAGTAAAATGTTTATCTCGAATGGTCCTATTGCTGATGTATTTGTAGTTTATGCAGTCACAGAAACTGAGCCACAGAAAAAATATACAGCATTTGTAGTTGAAAAAACATTTGAAGGTTTCTCAGCTGGTCCAGACATCGAAAAGATGGGACTTGGAGCATGCCCAACTTGCGAAATTGTATTCAATAATTGTAAGGTTCCAAAGGAAAATGTGTTAGGAAGCTTTAACAATGCTTCTATTATTATGACACAGGCATTGGAATGGGAAAGATTATATGAATTTGTTCCTCATATTGGTGTTATGCAGAGAATTATGGAACGTTGTATTGAACAGGCCAGAGGAAGAAAACAGTTTGGAAAAAATATTGGTGAGTATCAGGCAATTTCCCATAAAATTGCGGAAATGAAAACAGCCATTGAAATGTCTAAATTGCTTATGTATAAGATTGCATGTTTAAAAGACGCAAAGAAAACAGCGTATGTAGAAACCTCTATGTTCAAATTATTTGTAAGTGAGAATTACATCAAAACATGTCGTGATGCGATTCAGATCTTTGGTGGATATGGTTACTGCAAAGAGTATGAACTGGAAAGAGAACTGAGAGATGCCATTGCATGTAGTATTTACTCTGGAACAAATGAAATGCAGAAAAATACCATTTATTCTATTGCAAATATGGAAGTTTTTTAATGGGTGGGAGAGAAAAAATGAGAATTGTAACGTGCGTAAAGGCTGTGAAATCGGAGTTAGCTGATTTATCCAGTTCAAGTGATGAGCTATTAACACTAAATCCCTATGATAATTTTGCATTGAAGGATGCAATCCGGGTGAAAGAACAATGCTTTGAAAAAAAAGAGGATTGTGAAATAGTGTGTCTTACCATGGGAACTATGGCCAGCCAGGATGTTTTGACAAAATGTTATGCATATGGTGCAGATCGTTCTGTATTATTATCGGATAAAAGATTTGGTGGCGCAGATACGGTTGCTACCACCTATGCAATGCAGCAGTATTTCCAGAAAACAGGAATACCTTCCTTGATCGTATGTGGGCAGAAATCTATTGATGGTGAAACAGGACAGGTTGTATACGGATTGGCAAGGCGTCTTCAGATTCCATGTGTAGTAGGAGTAAAAAATATTGTGGAAATTACAGAAGAATATGCTGTTTTGAATGTTTCAGACAATCATACAAGTGAAGAAGTAAAGGTCTCTTTGCCTGCGGTGATTTCCTATAAAGAATTTACCATCAAGCAATCCGCATTCAGCTTATTGAAACTCAAACAGGCCAAACGAAAAGAAATTGAGATATTGGATCTGGATGCCATTGAGGCATCGGAAGAAAAATGTGGAATCAAAGGCTCCAAGACAAAAGTAAATGGAATTGCATCCAATCTAACCAGAAAAGCGGAAAAACAGGTTGTGATCAATGGAATTGAGGAACTGGATGTTGTTTTTGAGCTAGTAGACAAATATAGGATAGAAGGGAAATAAGATGAGTCAGGAAATATGGGTAATTTGTGATGATACCAGCAAATGCAATACGGATATGAGTCTTGGCATGATAACAAAAGCGGTGGAGCTTGGTAAACAAGTGGGTTATTCTGTTGCTGCTGTATGTTTTGGTGCACAGACCAAAGAGAATATGGAAGATTTGTTTTTCTATGGAATTGACCATATTGTACATATGAATCGTGAAAATGTAAGTATAGAAGGATATGGAAGAATGCTGGAAGAAGCGATCAAAGAAAAAGGACCAAAGATGATCATGTTTTCAGCTTCAGAGGCAGGAAGACGTATGGCAGCATATACATCCGTCACTTTTGAAGCGGGTCTGACAGCAGAATGTATTGAAATTGATGTGAATACAGAAAATGCATTTGAGTATAGAAGAGCGGCTATCAATTCCTCTGCGATTGCTACCATTCAGTGTGTGAATTGTGAGTTGGAGTTATGTACCATCAAAGAAAATGTTTTTATGCCGAACAGACTGTCTGAGCAGATGCCGGTTGTGATTCAAACATTTTCATATAGTGATCAGATTTTTCAGGATGTTGTTGAAGTAGCAACTGTATTAAAACGGGAAGAAAAGATAACAGAGCATTTTGATGTGAACGCAGCAAAGGTCATTTTTGGAATGGGTCGTGGAATCAAGGATGAAGAGACGGTGCAGCGCTTATTTAAAGTTGCCAAAAAGATTGGCGCAGAGGTAGTAGGAACGCGTGCAGTTGTGGAAGACCATATGATCGAACAGTTCCGTCAGGTAGGTCAATCAGGAATCAGTATTGCACCGGAGGTATATATAGCTTTTGGAATATCTGGGGCTAGTCAGCATATGGTTGGTATCAAAAATGCGAAATTGATTATTGCAGTCAATACGGGTGAGAATGCACCTATTTTTGATTATGCGGATTATATTATTCATGAAGACGCAGCGAAAGTATTACAAGAAATAGAAAGACGATATGCGTAGGAAAGGAGGAACAAGGTGTTATCAAAGATAGTTTGGAGAAATATAACAAAAAAGAAATTACAAATGATTGTAATCATTTTAATTCTCATTTTTACAACGTGTATTCCTTTTTTAACAATTGGAGCACAAAACGTTACAAAAGATGTTGTAATCAAAACCAGTCAAAAATATGTAGGGAATTCTGATATCAAGGTCACAACGAAAAAGAATAGTTTTTATTCTTCTTTTCAACTTTATGATCGGGAGTCGTATGAATCCATCCATGGTTTTGTGATGCAGGAATGTACCTATCAGAGAAATCATGTACTGACACTGATCGGTTCTGATTTAGCCGATGTTGAGGAGGTTTGGGGCATTTCAAATCTTCAAGAAGAAATGCAGGAGTTATTTGTTGGGAATGTGGTAGTTGTCAGTACAGATTTTCTAAACAAATATAATCTTGCAGTAGGTGATTACATTAAACTAAGTGTAAACAAATACAATGTGGAAGTTCGTATCATTGCGGCATTGAATCCGGTTGGATTGTTTATCGATGACGGTGAAACAGAGTTTTTAATGGTGCCAAAGGATTTTATGCAGAACAGGTTATCATTAGGGAAACGAGTCAATTATGGTTTGATCAAATTAAAAGATACGCAGAATATCCAAACTGTGATTGATGATCTGAAAAAAACAGATTATAAAAATCAGGAAGTTGGATATGCCATTTTACAGAGTGATATTGATACGCAGATCAACACGCAGACAAGTACCTATAAAATTCTAAGTGTCATAGTTGTTATCTTAAGTGTAATCATTATCATGTCCATTTTTAAGGTGGTATCTTATGAACGAATGTCAGATGTTGCAACCTTAAGAAGTTTAGGTAGTGGTAAGGGAAAATGTAATAGTCTGTTGGCAATGGAAAGTTTATTTTATGCAGTAATTGCCTGTGTAATCGGATGTTTTCTGGGAGTGTTTCTGTTATATAAGGTCGTTGGATTAACCATGCCGGAGCAGTTGAGTAACTTAAAGGTAGAGGTTCGATTCACAGTCAGTCAGTTTGTGATTGCCAGTGCAATTACGGTGTTGGTTTCGTTGTTGTCCAGTTTATTTCCAATCAGAGATATTACAAAACAGTCTATCAGAAGCCTGTTGTTTAAAAATATTGAACCGAAAAAAATGCATAGTTCCATTGTGCAGGTACCGATCGGATTCCTTCTGATTGCAGTTTCGCTGTTTATGGATCGAAACCTGATCAAATCCAATAAAGTGGTATTTGAAATATTGTTTATCATATGTCTGATTGTTGGATTTATGTTAGTAACATCCTTTGTTGTACAGATCTGTTTTAGAATATTGGGATTTTTGTTTCAGAGCTTATCCCTTGATCTGGCATTTTTCTCAGTACAAAACATCAAAAAGGATTCGAATTTCTTAACGGATATTAAGGTTTTGGTTGTAAGCTTGGCTTGTTTTTTGCTAGCGTTTTCAACCCTGAACAGTGTACAGGAGAATACAGTGGATCTTTACAGGGATAATTCCAAATTTGAGGCAATGGTCTGGTATGATTCAGAGCAATCAATCGAGGATATTGAACATTTGGTGAAAAAAGAAAAATGTGTTTTATCCCTTTATACATCATTATTCTCCTATGGACATCCAATTGATGGAACGGAGTATTCTCTGGAGAAAATACAGGGCATTGATAGTGTTCAGTATCTGGATTTTTGGTATTTTAATGTTTCGAAGGGACAGGACGTTGAACAGGTATTGGAACGTTTGAACAATGGCAGAAATATTGTGCTCACGGAAATCATGCTAGAGCGTTTGGATAAGCAGATTGGAGATACCATCCAGATTTGGTTTGGTGAAAAAGCGATTCCATATCAAATCGTTGGAACCATAGATTCCTTAAATACAAATGGTAATAACGGTTTTATCGCAGACAAATATTTCAAGCTGGATGTGGAAGGAACCTATTACCAGGAAACATCTATTTTTATTCAGGGGCAGTTGGAGGAAGCAATGGAAGAACTGAATGATGCGTTGTCCGAAAAGGATGTAACGATTTTATCTTTGGATGAGTTGGAAAGAAGTAATTATGACAGCTACAAAGGTATCTATGTAATGCTCAGAGTGCTTACATTCATCATTTTAGGACTGTGTCTGGTGGGAATTGTAAATAACCGAATTGTGAATTTTATTCAAAGAGAGAGAATTTTTTGTGTACAAAGATCCATTGGTATGAGTCAGGCACAATTGACCAGAATCATTACCTGTGAAGCGATTGTCAGTGGACTCGTGGGTGGTGTATTGGCCATGGTATTAGGTAATATGCTGGTTGGAATATTGCCGTATTTCATGAAGGCAGCCGGACAGACTGTTTCAGTTAATTGCTCTCTGGGCTTGTCAGTAACTGTTATCATCTTAGGTGTTTTTATCTCTGTAATGTCTTCATTCGTATTAGTAGTAAAAAGAACGAAAATGAATATTGTTGCTGGAATAAAACAGGAATAGGAGGAAATTATGAAGTATGTTGTTGAGACAGAAGGATTATATAAAGAATATGGAAATAAAAACAATCGTGTCCCTATTTTAAAGGGAATCGATCTTCAGATTGAAGAAGGCAAATTTGTATCCATCATGGGACCATCTGGTTCAGGAAAAAGTACTCTACTCTATTTACTCGGTGGATTAGAAGAAATCGATGGTGGAAAGGTATGCATCCTGGGAAAAGAACTGAAAAATTTAAAGGATGCAGAAAAAAGCAGGATCAGACGACAGGAGTTAGGGTTCGTATTTCAGTTTTACAATCTGGTACCAACATTGACAGTTCGCGAAAATGTGTTGTTGACTTTGGCCTTGGACAATAAAAAGGTAAAGAAACATAAGGATGAGGCAGAAAAGTGGTTGGAAGCAGTCGGATTAAAAGAGTACATGAAGCATAAACCATCTGAGTTATCAGGAGGGCAGCAGCAGCGAGTTGCAATTGCTAGATCTCTGATTAATGATCCAAAGATCATTTTAGCGGATGAACCAATTGGAAATCTGGATTCTAAAACGGGTATGGAAGTGATGGAATTATTTAAGAAGATTAATGAAGAGTATAACAAAACCATTTTAATGGTAACCCATTCACAAGAATCTTCTACCTATGCGAATGAACACATTTTTCTGAAGGATGGAAAAATTGTAGATATTTAAAAATAGTAAAACGGAAAAAAGACAATAAAAAGGAGGTAGGGTGTATTTTTCAATGCATCCAAAAAAGAAATATGAAGAATAAGAAAATTATTTTAGGTGGTATTTGTTTAGGAATGTGTCTGTTAACTGCATGTGGTGATGAAAGTGCCAATGTACAGGAAACGGAGTCAGTTGTAGTGGAGAAAGTAGATACATCTGTTGTATTGGACGGAACGGTTGCAGCTCGTGAAGAACAGACGGTTTTTGCGAAAGAAGCAGGAGAAATCAAAGCAATCGAAGTAGAAGAAGGCGATGAAGTTTCAAAAGATGACATCATGATTGAATATACATTACCAGGAGAAGACGAGGAAACAGAAGAGTCAAAAGAGAAAAACGTGAAAACAAAGAAAGTAAAATGCAAGTTAGAAAGTGCACTTGTTACTTCTCTTGAAGTTGTAGAAGGACAGCATGTCATGGAAGGGACCCCTCTTTTCACATTAACAAACAATGATGCGTATTACATTTCTGCAGAAGTACTTGAGAACTTTATTGCAGATATTGCAGTTGATCGTGAAGTAACCATCATTCCTAATTCTGATAGAACAAAAACATATACAGGCAAGATTACCAGAATTTATCCAATGGCTTATGAGAATAAGAATGGTGATACTGTTGTGAAAGTGGACGTTGAAATGGATGAGCAGGATGAAATGCTGCCATTAGGTTATACAGTAAAGATAAAGGTAGAATAAATAGTATGGAAAACATGATAAGTATAGGCTGTATCGTTTTTGGCACAATATTTAGCATTATGCTGATCAAAGCATTTGTAGAAATCATCCTGAAAAAAAGAACTTACCAAAAGGGCATTGTGAATAAAGTAGGTACTTTGTTTTTTTGCCTTGTATATGTGGCAATGGTAGTGATTGTGTTACAGATTTGTAACACAGAGTGGACAAACATCATAGAACAATATCACACCAGTATCTTGATTGGGATGGTCAGCTTTGGAATTTTTCTATGTTATTTTTTACTTACCAGTTGGTTTACCAATGAAAAGCTAAGAGTTGTAACAGTCAGTCTGATCGGATTGGCTGGAGCACTTGGATATGCTGTTATCATGTTGGTAATTGATATGGTGATTAAAGGAAAAAATAATCTTGTATATTTTGCGTTTTTTGTATTAGCAATGGCAACATATGTGTATGCACAAAAAATCACCCGAAATGATATGGTTGAGTTTGCAAATGGAAAAGTTGTGAAATTAAGAAAAAAATTGTTTTATATTGTTTTGGATACAAGACAGGAAAAGTATGAAAAGATAGATCTGGGACGGATTTATACGTGTATTAATAATGATATGGAGATGCTGGGAAATAACATTCGAGACATCATTACCGTTTTGACCAATGCATTGACCATTATTGCATGTTTTGGATATTTGGCGTTTTTAAATTTCAAATGTTTCATTGTTTCGTTGATTATTTTTGTTGTGGCTGTATCTTTGCAGATGATTTATGTGAATCAGCAGGAAAAGATTTTTATCAAGCTGATGATGTTTCAGCAGAATGTTTATAATGCACTGGATTCTCTAGCGAAGGGGCATAAAGAACTGGTAGTCAATCGTCGAAAAAAAGATGAATTCAAAGAGGATTTTTCTCTTGTAAACAAGCAGTATACAGATACCAGAATTTATGCAGAAAAAAAGAAAACCAATATGTTTATTCTTGGACAGAGCTTGTTATATGTAGTGATCGGATGTGTGATTTTCTTGTATCCAGTGTTATTCAAGCATGTACCATTTGCAGTATTGCAGTCTTATGCACTGGTCTTTTTGTTTATTCTTAGTCCGGTGAGTTATCTGGTTGATTTGCTTCCAAGAGCGATTGAAACCAATGTAAGTTATGGAAGAATCAAGCAGTTGATTAATGAATTAGAGGTCAATGTGGAGGAAATGGATGAAGTAGAAACAATCACTCATGTTGATTCTATTGAGTTAAAAGATGTTTGCTATCAGTACCAGTCAGATCAGCCAGAGGAAGAAGGGTTTGAAATTGGACCAATCAACTTTAAGTTAGAAGCCAACAAAATCCATTTTATCGTAGGAAGCAATGGTAGTGGAAAATCCACATTAGTAAAGATTTTGACAGGTTTATATGAAGAAACATCAGGAAATCTGCTGATTAATGGCGAAAAAACCACAGCCAATAAAAGATGTGAATTGTTTTCGTCCGTTTATAGTGATTATTACTTGTTTAAGAAGCTATATGGAATCAGCACAGAAGGCAAAGAGAAAGAAATTCAGTATTATTTGGAGCAATTGAGAATTCAGAAGAAGGTCACCATACAGGATCGAGAGTTATCAACAGTTGAATTATCCAGCGGACAGCGAAAAAGAGTTGCATTGCTGCTTTGCTATCTGGATGATAAGGATATTTACGTATTTGATGAATGGGCTGCGGATCAGGATGTGGTATTCCGAGAATTTTTCTATAAAGAATTATTGCCTAGAATGAAAGCAGAAGGAAAAACAGTGATCGCTATCACACATGATGACCGATATTTTGATGTAGCAGATCAGGTCATCCATATGGATATGGGAAAAGTGAGGAAGTAGCGTTATGGGAAAAATGAAACTTTTTTGCATTCCGCATGCGGGAGCTTCTGCATACTATTATGTACCACTAAAAAAATGTATGCCGGATGTAGAATTTGAATTTGTGGAATTGAAGGGAAGAGGAAGACGATTCAGCGAAGGCCTGTATCAGTCCTTTGAGGAAGCGGTAGATGATGTATTTGAGCAGATCAAAGATAAGTGTGACGGTGACTATGCGATCTTTGGACATAGCATGGGAAGTTGGCTGGCTTATGAGTTATATCATAAACTGCTTGAGAATCATAAATCTCTTCCAAAATGTATGTTTTTTTCAAGCAGAGAAGCTCCCAATGAGCTGATGGAAAAAGTAGATTTTGATACGATGTCAAGCGAAGAATTAGAGTTTCGCATTCGTGAGTTAGGTGGTGCGGAAGATTTGGAACGTGTGAATGAAGAGATTAAAAGTATGTTTTATGAAACAATCAAATCGGATTTCAAAATTTTGAATGATTATGAGTATCAGGAAAGCCATGAAAAGATCAGATGCAAGGTTGTTGTAATGGCAGGGAGTAAAGAAAGAGGGCTTTCTTATTCCAAACTGACGAAATGGCAGGAGCTGGTTGAAGGTAGTATTTCATATAACAGTTTTAATGGTGGGCATTTTTATATGAATACCCAATGGGAGAAAATGGCGAGTGTCATGGAGAACTATCTAGAAATAGAGTAAAGGAGTTACTGTTACGAGATAGGAATGAACGGTGGCATAAATGACGGCAAGAGAGGAAAAAAAGATGGGAAACATTGGTGATACATATCACGATGATGATATTGTAGTTGTGGGAATGGCTCTGAGTACGTCTGCGGGGGACAGTCTGGAAGAGTTTTGGGAAAGCATAAAAAATAGTGAAGATTGTATTTATGGAGTTCGAGGAACCAGAAAGGAGGATTTGATTTCCTATTATAACAGGAAAAATCATTCTCTGGATCTTGGCTTTTTTGAAGGGGGATTATTAAAAGAAATTGATTTGTTTGATAATGAGTTCTTTCATATGAAGGAATTGGATGCATTATGTGCAAGCCCGTGTATGAGATATCACCTGCAGGTTATGTGGCACGCATTAGAGGATGCAGGGTACAAAGAAAAGGATCTGAGTAATGAAAAGGTTGATGTTTATACCGGAATTGTAACAGATGCGCAGATTTATGAATACAGAGAAGTGATCAAGGAATATAGAAAGTCGTTATTGCCAGTTGCAATGTATGGACATTTATTGCCTATGATTCCTGGTACATTGGCTTATTACCTGAATCTGAAAGGTGTAACAGCAGTTGTGGACACGACATGTTCTTCTTCAAGTACAGCGTTGATACAGGCAGCTGGTGCATTAAAGGATGACCGTTGCAAAGCGGCAGTTGTAGCGGGAGGAAGATTTATCTATAATCCGGAGCATGATATAGATGAATTCATCGGAATTGAATCTGATGATATGCGAACAAGAGCCTTTGATGAAAGTGCTAATGGTACGGCAAGTGGAGAAGGTGTTGCTGCAATTGTAATCAAGAAATACAGTCAGGCGCTCAAGGATAATGATCGTATTTATGGTGTAATCAAGGGATATGCAGCAAACCAATCCGGAAAAACGCTGAGAATGGGTGTACCAAACTATGAGTCTCAAATGAATGTTATTGAACAAGGAATCAAAAATGCAGGACTATCAAGTGAAGATATTCAATATTGTGAGGCGCATGGAACAGGGACCTATGTTGGAGATTACCTGGAAATCCTAAGTATTGATAAGGCATTCAGAAAGGATACAGAGAAAATTGGATTTTGTGGAGTAGGTTCTGTCAAAAGCAATTTAGGGCATACCTATGGGGCATCAGGGGTGATTTCTATCATCAAATGTATGCTTGCCATGAACAAAGGATATATTCCACCCACAACACATTTTTCCAATCCGAATAAAAAGATTAATTTTATCAATTCGCCATTGTATGTGAATTCCAAATTGAAAAAGTGGGAAGCAGAAACCAAACGATGTATGGTGAACTGTTTTGGAATCAGTGGGGCGAATTGTAATATTGTTATGGAAGAATATAAAAAAGAAGAAAAACAAACAGAAGAAAAAAAGGGGAAATACTTTGTTGCGATCACAGCAAAAAGTGAAAACTCCTTAAAAATGATGCTGCCATCATATGAACAGTATCTGGAGCAGACAGAGGATTCTTTGGCGAATATTAGCTATTCTACCATGGTGAGAAGAAATCATTTTAAGCATAAGCTGTTGTTTTTTGTTGAAAATAGAGAGGAACTACTTCATGCAGTCAGAGAAGTTATTGCAGGAATGACAGAAGGATCTATGGAGGATGCAGTGGATCAGAAAACTTCTTTTTATAGCAATCGTGTTGTGAAGAAGAAAGTGGATCATCAAGATTTGTTGCAGCGTTATTGTAAAGGGAAGGATGAATGTGCACTTCGGGAGCTTGGAGATTGCTATTTGCAGGGACAAGAGATTGCCTGGGAAAGTCTTTATGGGGATGGATATACCTATGTTTCTTTGCCAGCCTATGTATTTGACCAGCACCGTATCTGGATCAATGAAGAAAGTCTGCGGGCTATTGATGAAAAACAGAATGAAGGTAAGAAGAAGGTAAAATCGATTGAGGTGACTTCTTCGGGGGAAGTAACTGCTGTAGAAAAAGAATTGGGTCAGATTTTCTGCGAATTTATGCAGATTGAAAAAGTAGATGTAGATGATAATTTGTTTGGATTTGGATTAAACTCCATCCAGGGAATGAAGCTTTTAAACAGAGTTCATGAAAAATATGGTGTGGAATTATCTGTTGTTAACCTATTTGAATTTGATACCATTCGAAAACTTGCAGCAAGTATGAGCGAATCAAAGAAAACCACGGGTTTTCAGCTTTTCAGAGCACAGGTAAAGGATAGCTATGATCTTTCTAGTGCGCAGAAGCGTATCTATCTGCAGGATATGATCCAAAAGAATAATGAAAAAACACTGCTGCAGGGTGCCTATGTTATGAATGGCAAAATAGATGTGGAAAAGCTGGAAAAAGCTATTCATAAGATTATCGAGAACAATGAGGTACTTCATACGGCATTGGTGGATATGGATGGAATACCACAACAGGTTGTGAAGAAAGATTGGCAGTTTGTAGTTGAAACAGGAAAACAATCTGCAAGTATAGATGAAGAAATGCGGATATTTGTTTCCAAGTTTGATTTAACGAAGCCTCCATTTATGAGAATCAAAGTGCTGGAAATGGAAGAGGGACAGGATGCATTTTTGTTCTGTGCACACCATTCGGTTTTTGATGGTACATCGATTCTTTTATTCCTGGATGAATTGAATGCATACTATTCTGGAAATACCTTTGAGCAGAAAGAATACAATTACATTGATTATTCTGAAAGCATGAAGGAATATGTGAAGACGGAGATATATCAGAAACAGAGAGCATATTGGGAAGAACAGTATGCAGATGGTCTTGTGGTATCAAATTTACCGAAAACTTATGATATTGCAGAAAGTGCAAAGGATGCATCAGGTAGAAAATATTATTTTTCATTTTCAAAGGAATTTACTGCGCGTTTGACGGATTTTGCCAAAAATAAGGGAATTACCGTTTTCATGGAAATTTATGCTTCCCTGGTAATCCTTTTACATAAGTATTCAGAGGATTCGGATATTTGTGTGGGTATTCCATATGCAGGACGAAATCATGTGTTGGTAGAGAAAATGCTAGGTGTATTTATCAACACATTGGCAATCCGTACCCAAATTTGTGGAGAAGAGGCGGTTTCACAAGTGATAGATGCTGTGAAAGAGCAGTGTATCCATGCTTTTCAAAATGCGGAGTATGGTTATGAGGAATTGACACAAAAGGTTGGAGGAGAACCATTTCAGGTGATGTTTATTTATCAGAATATGGGTGAAAGAAATCTGTTTCTCCATAATCTGGTAGGTGAAGAGTACCCATTACATGAAGTAGAAGCCAAATATGATATGACCATAGAAATGTTCCCGGTGAACGATCAAATCGAAGGAAATGTGGAATACAATGCGTCCTTGATGAGTGAAGAATATGTGGCAGAATTGATCACACATCTGGAGAATGTACTATCCTGCATCATGGAAAATGATGCTCGCAGTGTAAAAGAGATTTCATTGTTGAATGGAGAACAAACAGAAGAACTGCTGGCATTGGGAAAAGGAAAGGAAGAAGAAATAACCAAAAATGTCATCGATCTGTGGTATGAAGCATTGGAAATGAAGAATCCGGTTGCAATTAAGTTCCATGATCAGCAGATTTCCTATCAGAAATTAGAGAATCTTTCGAATCAGATTGCCATGTATATCGAAAAACATATGTATGGAGAAGAGAAAACCATCCCAGTATTGATGCATCGTAATGAAAAATTGATCGCAGCACTTTTGGGTATTTTGAAGGCTGGATATAGTTATATTCCATTGGATCCAGAGTATCCACAGAGCAGAATCGATTATATTGTAAAAAACAGTCGGGTACGGACGATACTGACGGAGCACGCATGTCAATATGAAAATGATGATATAGAAAAGTTGTATATAGAAGATCTTTTACAGGCACAGTCAGAAGCAGGTGAGGTAAAAGAAACAGGTAAGATCAATCATGCAGATTTTGCGGAAACAAGTTATACCATTTATACCTCAGGTACATCAGGTAATCCAAAGGGTGTGTCTGTCAGACATAGAGAAATGGCAAACTTTGTGCAGGCAATCCAGCATATAGAGCCATTTGCGGTATCAGATCGTATTTTATGTGTTACAACCATTTGCTTTGATATTTTTGTACTGGAATGCTTCTGTACATTATGTCATGGAGCAACCATGGTATTGGCAGATGAGACAGAATGTGTGGATGTGGAACGCTTAGCTGAGCTGATCCAAAAACATAGCGTGGACATAATTCAGTTTACCCCGTCCAGAATGCAGATTATTTTATCTGTTGCAGCAGGACGTGCTGCCATGAAGCAGTTAAAAACCATCTTTTTGGGTGGAGAAAGTCTTAACCTTGAGATTTTAAATCAGTTAAGACAATATACAGATGCAAGAATCATCAATATGTACGGTCCGACGGAGACAACAGTATGGTCCACTTATAAAGATGTAACCAAAGATGATTACATCACCATTGGTCGTCCGATTGATAATACCAATATCTATATTTTGGCGGAAAATGACCATTTGCAGTATAGAGGTGGAATTGGTGAAATTGCAATCGGAGGAATGGGAGTATCCAAAGGCTATGCCAATAACCAGAAACTGACGGACGAGAAATTCATTTCGTTAGTTGAAGCATCTGGAAAGGTGTATAAAACAGGTGATTTGGGAAAATGGGATAAGAATGGTAATCTGCATTGTCTTGGAAGAAACGATTATCAGGTAAAAATCCGAGGATATCGTGTTGAACTGGGTGAAGTAGAGGAACTGATCAGCAAACATGAAACTGTGCAGAAGGTAGCAGTTGTGGATAAGATGATTGCTGGAAATAATGTGTTATTGGCCTTTGTACAAACACAGGATTATAAGCCAGTGGAAACCGGAGTGTTAATGGATTTTGCAACAGAACATTTACCACATTATATGATTCCATATGCATTTATTCAGATAGAAGAATTCCCGATGACGCCAAATGGAAAACTGGATCGAAAAGTTTTACGTGCGAAAGAGATTGCGGTACAGGCAGTAGAAGAACAGCAGGAAATCGTACCTCCGCAAAATGAAGTGGAAGAAGCATTGTATGGTATCTGGAAACAGATTTTAGAGAAGGATGATTTTGGATGTCAGCAGCCTTTCTTCTATGTGGGAGGAAATTCTTTATTACTGATTCTGATGTTAAATGAGGTCAAAAAGAAATATCCAGTTGATATCTCTGTAGCGGATTTGTATGAAGCGAAAACGATAGAGGCAATCGGAAAGCTGATTCAAGAGAAGCAGGATAGCCATAGTATGATCGAGCAATCAGATTTTGCATTTGACAAAGATGTATCTGAGCTAAAATGTTGTGAATTATCAGGTGCGCAGTTAAGACTTTATTTGCTGGAACAGATGGATCCTGTGCGATGTAAATATAATATTCCGAGTGCATTTATTGTGGAAGGAAACTTGGATGCAGAGCGATTGGAGAATGCATTAAATACGGTAATCAGTCGTCATGAGATTCTTCGAACCTCCTTTGAGATCATAGATCAGACACCAATGCAAAAGATTCATGATGAGGTTCATCTTGTGATTGAAAGAAAGGAAAAGATACAGGACGTTGATGCAGAAATCAGAGCGTTTGTACGTGAATTTGATTTAGAGTGTCCACCATTGATCCATGCGTTGATCGGAATAATCGATGAATCACATATGTTATTTTTATTTGATATGCACCATTTGGTAACAGATGGAACTTCTGCCCAGTTGTTCATAGATGAGGTAGAAAGAGTGTACAATGGTGTGTCTTTACAGCCGGTTGCTCATCAGTACAAGGAATTTAGTCTGGTCGCAAAGGAGCGTGTGCAGAGTGTAGCATATCAGAAGCAGGAAGCATACTGGAAAGAAGTATTTGAAACAGAGTATAAAAAAGTGAAGCTACCAACCTTTGGATCGGGCAATGGATCTACGGGTAATCTGGGTAAAAACTATTTCTTTGAGATTGAAGCAGATATTTATCAAAGAATGGAAAACTTTGCAAAAGCCAATGATTATACCGTGTTCATGATCTTAGTTGCAACATTGAATATTTTGATTCATAAATATACAGGATCTAATGATATTACCATTGGAACTCCTGTATCAGGCAGAAATACCAGAGAAGAAAAGGAGATGCTGGGAGTATTTATCAATACACTTGTTTTGAGAAGTATGATGGATGAGCAGATGTCTGTAAAAGAGGTATTGGATGCTACAAAAAAAATGAGCTTAGGAGCTTTTAACAATGCAGATTATGGCTTTGAAGATTTAGTACAACAGGTTAGTGTTGTGCGAGATTTAGAGCAAAATCCTTTATTTGATATCATGTTTGTATATCAGATATTTGGTGAAAAGGAAGTCTGCTTGGAGGGAGCGAAACTGAGAAAGTATCGAATCAAGGACATTGTACCGAAGTATGAAATATCATTTGAAATGATACCAGATGGAAACAAGATTGACTGCGTTTTAGAATATGATGCAAATCTGTATTCCGAGAGGTATATGGAAGAATTTGTAGGTCAGTATCTGCAAATTCTGAAAGAAATCCTGTCTAATGTAGAACAGACCGTGAAGGAGCTTGCAATAGATGATAGAGAGCAGAAGCAGCAGATCATTCAGCTTGGAAAAGGTGAAAAATATCCAGTAACAGAGACTGTAGTAGATCTTTGGTATCAGCATCTTCGTGCAAAGGCCGAAAACAGTCAGCATATTGCAATCGTTAATAGCGGTATCAGCTATACTTACGGCGAGTTAGAGCGTACTTCAAACCGGATTGCGAATTATCTGTATGACAATTATAAGGATACTAATATGGTATTTGGGGTACTAATCAAGAGAGAATACCTGCTGATTGCTACGTTATTGGGTATTCTGAAAGCAGGAGGAAGTTATATTCCGATTGATGTGAGCTATCCGGAGGATAGAATCCAATATATTTTAGAAAATGTGGATGCAGCAGCTTATCTGAGAACCAAATCTACAGACTTTCAGATTGAGGGAAAGGAAAAACTGGATGTAGATGAGGTGGTTTCAACCTATGAAAATGAGACAGCACTTAACAGATGTAACTTTGACTGTGTAGCATATACCATCTATACTTCCGGGTCTACCGGAAAACCAAAGGGTGTTGTAATAGGGCAGAGAGCAATGAGCAATTTTGTGCAGTCGATTCATAGAATAGAGCCGTTTGATGAAACAAGTTCGATGTTAGGTGTTACGACCATTTCTTTTGATATATTTGTCTTAGAATGCTATGTAACACTCTGTTATGGTGGAAAATTGATTTTGGCAAACGACACAGAAGTAAGTGATGTTGGGGAGTTGGCAAAATTGATCCGGGATGCAGGAGTCAATCGTATTCAGTTTACACCATCCCGTATCATGATGATTCTGGAAATTCCGGAATATGCTGCATGTTTACAGCAGGTAAAAACGGTATTTGTAGGTGGAGAGGCTTTGCCGGTCGATACACTGAATCGTTTGAGAGGATGTACAAATGCAAGACTCATCAATGTATATGGTCCAACGGAAACCACCGTGTGGTCTACTTACAGGGATGTTACGAAGGCTGATGTGGTCACCATAGGAAGACCTTTAGATAATACAGATGTTTATATTTTGGACAAACATGACCAGTTGCTGTTTAGAAATGGCATAGGAGAGTTGGCAATCGGTGGAATGGGCGTTGCGAACGGATATTACAACAACCAGGAATTGACAGATGAAAGATTTATCTATACCGATTTTGCAGAAGGACGAATTTATAAGACGGGAGATTTAGCTAGATGGGATGATGCAGGTAATCTGGTTTGTCTGGGCAGAATTGATCATCAGGTGAAAATCCGAGGATATCGCGTAGAGTTAGATGAAATCGATTCCGTTATTCTTTCCTATAACGAGAAGAAGAAATGCGAGATCATCACTCGCGCTGTAACCATTGCCAAAAATATGGATGGGGTAAATGAGCTTTACACATTTATTGAATTAAACCCGGACTATCCACTAGAAGACGGCAATGAACTGAAGAAATATATTGAAACGAAGCTTCCATTCTATATGATTCCAAAAGGAATTTCCTTTGTGGAGGGTATTCCTTTTACCAATAATGGAAAGATAGATCGAAAAGCATTACAGAAATATGAACTGGAAGATACCGCAACAGAGCATGGGATGACAGTCCCTGAAAATAAGACGGAAGAAGAACTTTTAGAGATTTGGTCTACGGTATTGAATCAGACCCAGATTTCTTGTGATCAGAAATTCTTTGAAATTGGCGGTAACTCCTTGTTATTAATCAAAATGCTTAAGATGATCAGAGAAACCTTTGATATTACTTTGACAGCAGGAGATTTGTTTAAATTACAGACCATTCGAAAAATTGCAGAAGAAATTGACAGACTAGAAGTGAAACAAGAGCTGTTTTATCAGGGAATTGAGGTGCCGGAGAATTTCTTTACGCAGAACAAACGAAGCGGCTTGCATGGAATGCATATCAAATGTGCAACATCAGGTTCGGAAACAGATGCTTATAAAGCATATATAAAGCTTTTTGTGAAGATTGTATCCCTATTAAATAAAAAAGATACAATTGGTATCAATATTAGTACAGAAGCGGAAAAATGTATGGCAATAAATCTGCTTACCACAGATCTGGATTGTGCAGAAAATGAAAAGGCAATGATGGATGCATTGACAGAACCTGGTACAAATATGTCCAAATTTATCAATAAGATTCAAAAAAAACATATGAAGGTCTTATTTGCCATGAACCAGAAGGTAAAGGAAGAGGTCTGGATTAACACATTTGATGTGATTATTCAGATGAAGGTGGTGAATGGAACAATGCATGTACAGATTGCTTCGAATAACAGAAGAATCAACAAATCTGCAGTGGAATATATCATCAGTAAGACGGAAGCATTATACGAACAATATGAAAAGCTGGGAAAGTGAGAGGAACATGGACAAGTTTATGGACAGTGAGATATCGTTAGATGATATTTCGCTTGATTTTGAAGAAGAAAAAATAGATCATCGCGTGGCGATTATTGGAATGTCTATCCATACAAGTTCTGGAAATACAAGTGCTTTTTGGGAAGATATTAAAAATGGATGTAATCTGATTTCTGCGTTTCGTGGTACGAGAAAAGAGGATATCGAAGCGTATCATACAATTCAGCGAAAAGAGTATGCGTATGCAGAAGGTTCCTTCATTCAGGATATTGATACGTTTGATTACAAATATTTCAATATGACCCCGAAGGAAGCACAATTAATGGATCCAAGTCATAGGTTATTCTTACAAAATACCGTTCATGCCATTGAAGACGCAGGATATGGTAACCATAGGCTGGAAAATACCAATACAAGGATATTTGTAGGGTATGCCGGGAATATCAAAGATAGCTATCTGAATATGATCTGGAATACCAATTCCAAGGATCTGTCGATGTCGATTGTGAACAATATGACAGGAATGATCAGCGGCAGATTGTCTCATATGTTGAATACACGTGGCGTAGCAGAAATCATTGACGCTACGTGTGCCTCTTCCCTGATTGCCGTACATGAAGGCTGTGAAAGTATCATTTCCGGCCAAAGCAATCTTGCAATCGTTGGAAGTATGAGACTCAATCTGATGCCGATCGAATCAGATATGGCAAGAATTGGTGTGGAATCGAAGGATTATCAGACGAGAACTTTTGATGAAAATGCATCAGGATTTGGGGAAGGGGATGGAGTTGTTACCTTGATCCTAAAATCCTATCAGCAGGCAGTGGAGGATCAGGATCATATTCATGCTGTGATTAAAGGCAGTGCTGTTAGTCAGGGTGGAGAATCCATGGGACTTACCGTTACCAATCCGACGGCTTTGAAAGATACCATTGCCAATGTCATTATGGAAACAAATCATGATATTGATACCATCGGTATGTATGAATTGCATGGAACTGCCACGAATCTGGGAGATCCTATTGAGATGCAGGGAATGGAAGAGGCATTTCGACTTTTTACAGAAAAAAATGCATTTTGTGCCATTGGTTCGGTTAAGAGTAATATGGGGCATTTGTATGAGGCCTCTGGTATTATGGGACTGGTAAAAACAGTCCTGGCTATGAAGCATAAAACCATACCACCAACCATCAATCTGACAGAACCGAATAAAGAAATTCATTTTGCCAAGTCCCCATTTTACATCAACACGAAGGCAAGAGAATGGCAGTGTGAAAATGGAAAGAGAAGTGCATTGGTGAACTCTCTTGGATTGAACGGTGCGAACTGCTGTATGTTGGTGGAAGAGTATGACAATAACTATGAAGAATCGACACCAATAGAACAGAGGTTTCTTGTATTGTCCGCTGTCAGTGAGGAATCCTTGCAAAGACTGGCAGATTCCTATCAGGCGTATTTGAGCAAAAATGATGTGAATTTGGATGATCTGTGTTATACAGCAGCAGTTGGAAGATGGCATCATAAGAAAAGAGCTTTTTTCGAGTTTGAAACAAAAAAAGGCCTGATCCAATTATTATCTTCTTATGCGAAAGATGAGTCAAAGGCGGTTGTTTTTACAGAGAATAGTCGGGCAAAGACAGGAAGCAATCTGGAATACGAAGCCATCAAACAGAGATATTGTGAAGGCGAAGATGTGGACTGGGAAGCCTATTTTGAGGAACCACGTAAGATTATTCATCTGCCAGTGTATCCGTTTGAAAGAAATCGTTGCTGGATTGATTATGACGCAGAGCAGGAATATGAGGAAAAAACAGAGAGTCATTTATATGATGTTGTCTGGGAGAAAAAGGATTTGATTGGTCCATCTTTGGATGTCAAAGAAATAACTGTAATCGGTTTGCAGAGGGAACGAGTGGAAGCCTATGTTTCTTATTTTGTGAAAAATCATATAAAGGCGGAAGGTATCTGCTTGCAGGAGAAAGCAGCAGATTGTATAGAAGCATATCCCCATGTGTTGTTCACTACAGAAGGGTACCAGGAGGAAAATCTGCAGGTAGAGAAAATCAAGGGTTTGATGTTGTTCCTTGCAGATCTGTGTAAAAATCCGTCTGTAAAACATTTGACTTTTCTGTCAAAACCAGTACATGTGATTGAGGGAACTGAAGCTGTGGATCGGTTAGATGCGGTTTTAACTGCATACGTAAGAGCCATCCAAAAGGAAAATGAGAATCTGAAAATGCACATCATGGAGACAGATGACAGTATTTGTTTCGAAGATATCATAAGCAAGGTCATGAAGGAAGAAGCATGTTATCTTGCCTGCCGAAAAGGGATTTCTTATATTCCTGTTGTAGCGAAAAAGGATACAAAGGAAGAAAAAGAAAGTGTTATTGGAAAGGGTACTTATCTGGTAACTGCCGGTACCAGTTATGTGACATTGGAGGTATGCAGTCAGATTGCAAAGCTTTATCCAGAATCTACATTCATATTTCTGGCTCGAAAACTGCAGAATTATGACAGCAAATGGAATGAGGATGGATTGCAGTCTTATGACAGCAAATTAGCAGAATATTATCGAGGTATCCAGGAACAGAATTGCAGAATTCTTGTGAAAAAAGCAGATATCTGTAATGCAGAGAATCTAAAAACGGTGCTGAGAGAATTAGAAAAGGAGCAGATTATCCCAAAATATCTGGTACATAGTGCTGCGGGAGATATGTCTTTTGCATATACAGAGACAGACAGCGAAAAACTGGATTTTGTATTGGATCCAAAGATTAAAGCCTTGGATTATATTGAGAGCCTGGTAGGACAGCATCTGCAGGGATATGTGCTGTTTTCTTCCATGGCAACAACCTTTATGGCACCAATGCAAAGTGGATATATTGCTGCCAATGCCTATCTGGATGGCTTCTGCCGAGAGAAGTGTCTGGAAGGGAAAAAGGCAGTTGCATTACAATGGTCCACCTGGAAGGAAATCGGCATGGCAGCCAGAAATAACCTTGCGTATGATCTGATCTTTGAAGCAATGCCGACCAAAATAGCATTGTCCTATTTGGATGAAATCTTGAAAAAGGGAATCAGAGGAACAACGATCATTGGTAAATTCAATGAATCTGCAATGGGAAGAAAACTCATTGAAAACTCTAAGGTGTTGCTTGCAAAAAATGTGATGCCATCGGAGCAGAAAAAGACGGTGAAGAAGGTTCAGAAATCCAAAATAGAGCTGACAGGAAGAAACAAGGATAATTATACGCTGATGGAGAAACGAATCTCTCAAATCTGTCGTGAAGTATTGGGATACACCTCCATCAATATCTATGAAAACTTTTTTGAAATGGGAGCAGATTCTTTGCAGATTATGAACCTGCATAAGCAGATTGAAAAAGAATTTCCTGGAAAACTGGAAATAACAGATATGTTCTCCTATTCCAATGTATATAAACTGGCAAACTATCTGTTTGATGAAGGGAATGAGTCACTGCTTACAGAAGAGATGGAAGAAAATGCAGGACAGCAGGAGAGGCAGGTAGAGCAGCGCATAACAGCAGAAAACATTGTGGAAACAGAAGGTGAGCATTTGGATGATATTGCAATCGTTGGTATTGCAGCAAAAATACCGGGTGTAAATGATCTGAAAGAATTCTATGATAGCTTGCTCCGTGGAGAATGTTTTGTAAATGATTTGCCAGCATGGAGAAAAGAATTTCTGACAAAATATTATCATTATACCAAACAGGAACTAAAGGAAAATGCTTTTGCTCAAAGTGCTTATTTAGATGATATCGATCAGTTTGATTATGAATTCTTTCAACTATCGCCTAGAGAAGCTAGCCTGATGGATCCGCATCAAAGATTGTTTTTAGAGCTTGCTCTGGAGGCAATCGAGGATGCCGGACATAGTCTGGATTCCATGAGTCAGACAAAAACAGGTGTCTTTTTGGGATTTGGAACCAACATTAAGGATATGTATATGAGAATCCTATCAGATGTCCAGCGCGAGGATGTCGCAGACGCCATTGTTGGAAATGCACAGGCTATTTTGGCTGGAAGGATTTCCCATGATCTGAATCTGAAGGGGGCAAGTATGGTAATCGATACGGCTTGTTCGTCCTCCATAGTTGCCTTGAATACAGCAGTTTCGTATATCAAGAGCAAGCAGATTGAATCAGCGTTGGTAGGTGGAATCAAATTACTCTTATGTCCGGTAGAGGATGCAGATCTATATACGATTGGTATGGAATCAGGAGATGGCTATACACGTACATTTGATCAGACAGCCACAGGAACTGCTTTTGGAGAAAGTGCGCAGATGATCTTAATCAAATCATATCAGAAGGCAGTAGAGGATGGAGATCATATTTATGGTGTGATCAAGTCCATTGCCATCAATCAGGATGGAAATTCTGCGAGTGTTACAGCACCAAATCCGATTTCCCAGCAGGAAGTGATTCTGGAGGCATGGAAAGGGGCAAAAATTAATCCAGAAGATATTGGATATGTGGAAGTACATGGTACAGCTACCAGATTAGGAGATACTATTGAATATAAGAGCTTGAATGAAGCATTTAAGAGATACACGAAGAAGAAACATATTTGTGCAGTAAATACAGTCAAACCGAATTATGGACACATGTCAGAGGGGGCAGGATTGTTCGGGTTGATCAAGGGATTGCAGGTTTTACAGTATGGTGTGATTCCAAAGAATATTTTATTTGATCGGCCAAATAGTTCCATTGATATGATCGACTCTGCTATTTATTACAATACACAGAATATAGAGTGGAAGGCAGAGGGAAAAAAGAGAACCTTTGCATTGAGTAATTTTGGAATGAGTGGTACCAATACGCATCTTGTAGTGCAGGAGGTAAAAAGAGCCTGTGCGCCATCTATTTTACGAAAAAAACGTATTTTTGCCATTTCAAATAGAACGAAAGAGGGACTTTTTCAGGAAATACAGAAATTATATGCTTACATTACAACAAGGGAGGTTGATTTTCATAACTTAAGCTACACATTGGCTGTGGGCAGAAACCATTATGAGAATCGATTTGCAGTCGTATGCGAAAGCATGCAGGAATTGCAGGCAGCCATACAGCAATACTTAGAAGCAGGAGTGCTTGGACACAACGCATTTGCAGGAGGAAAGAAGGTCGTAAGTGATGATAGGGTACAACTGGCTTCCAATGAAATGCATTTGAGTGAACAGATGCAGTTGACCGAACAGGTGAGGACTATGGAAAAAGAAGAACAGGTGGCAGAATTCTACTGTAAGGGAGCTAAAGTTGCATTTGAGAGATTTTATGCAGGAGAGGTTTTGTACAGAATCAGTATTCCTACCTATTGCTTTACAAAAAAAAGCTGTTGGATCCGTATTCCAGATGTTTATGATGTGGATGAACAGCTATATTACACATTGGATTGGAAAAAGAAAGCAGCAAAAAAACTTTCAATGACAGTTCATCAGGGATGCAAATATATTGCAATCGTGGATGAAAAGGATCAAAAACATCAAGAACTGATCCAGGCGCTTGAGGCAAAGGGAGGGATCCGTTTAGCGATTTACGGCATTCATGAGTTCCTTGCACAATATGCAACAGTGGAGAAAATGCAGGAATTGCTTGCAAAAGAATGCGCTGATGGAGCAGAAGGAATGATACAGCTTATGCCAACAAAGGATAGTGTGTATCAGGAGCAGTCTTATCAGTTGTGCCTGCAGTTATTTAGAACCACAAAAGCCATTGTACAGAATAATCTGACTTCAGATTTTAAGATTGTTACGATTTCGTATCAGGCTTTCCGGGTAAATCAGGAAAAAAAAGGATTCCAGCCACTGGGGGCCATTGGTCATGGTATCAACCGTGTCATTCATTTGGAAGTGCCAAATGTTTCTACGGTTGCCATTGATATAGACTTAGAAACAGACAGTCAGTATCTGGCAGATGAAATTTTATGTGAAAAACAGGATCATTTCTATGTGGCCTATAGAAAAAATGAGCGTTATGTACAGGAAATGACGCCAGAGTACATTACAACAGCTTCAACTGCATATGAAGTGAAGACGCAGGGGGTATATGTGATTACAGGCGGAACCGGCGGAATCGGATTGTATTATGCAAAATGTTTTGCAGAAGTCAATCCCAATGTTCACATTGTGTTGGTGGCAAGGAGTGATCGATTTAAACAGAATCAGGAAGCCATGGATAAGATCAAAAAGCTTTCTGCAATGGGGACGGGTATTGAAACCATCATTGGTGATGTAAGTGATGGAGAAAAAGTAAATGAGATATTTAAGTCTATCCGCAGTAAATATGGAAGAATCAATGGTGTGATCCATGCAGCAGGAAATGCAAGTGCGCAAATTATGGCACTTCGTGAGGAAGAAGAGTTTCTGAAGGTAATGCGACCAAAATATGAAGGCACTTGGAATGTATTCCAGCAGATCCGAAAGGAAAACGTGGACTTTTTTGTACTGTGTTCATCCGGATGTACACTTACCGGTGAAGCATCACAGGCGGATTATGTTGCTGCCAATAGTTATCTGGATGCCTTTACTTATTATGCAAATGAACAGAATGTAAAAACACATTGTATCAATTTCAGCTCATGGAAGAGTGAGGGTATGTCTGTTCGTTACGAGATCAATGTGGATTCATTCTTTAAGGCATTGGATAATGCAGATGCCAAAAAAGCATTGTTCGATGTGATCTGTTCTAAGAATGAGAGATGTTTTGTGGGTAGGATCAATGCTTCCTTCTGCAGAGATCAGGCAATCGATCTAAGCAGTCTTCCGTTTGATGTTTCTCCAGAAATCGAGGATGCATTGGCAATTCAGGGTGGAGCAAACAAAATTGACTTTGTGCCTTCAAAAACAAAATCAAACATAAGAGAAGTGCAGACTATTTTAGAGGGAAATGATGAGAAAACAGCCAGCTACTCAGAAACAGAAAAGGAGATTGCAGCAATGATCAGCAAAGTATTAGGAGTGGATACAATCCATATTTATGATAGCTTTTTTGAATTGGGTGGAGATTCCATTCTGTTAGGAAGACTACATGGCATGATTGATCAGAAATATCCTGGCAAGATGAAACTTTTAGACCTATTTGCTTATAGTTCTGTAAAAAAGATTGCGGAATTTTTGACAAATGGAGATGCATCTGATGTATCTGAAGATGTCAGTGCAGAGCAGAAGGATATGACAGAGTCCAGCGAGCAAATTGATGATCTGGTAGAGCGTTTTGAAAGAGGTGAGATTTCCATTGACGAAATGCTTGGCGAAATAATGTGAGAACTTGAGGAGAAAAAGAATGGAACGTGATTTTTATAGATACGTCTTAACGAAAGTGCAAGATGGTAAAATAGATAAAGAAACGTCTGCAAATCTGCTGCAAATGCATGAGAAGGAAATCAATCGTGATGAATATGCAATTGTTGGAATCGCGTATGATTTTCCAAATACAGATGAATATGAATTATTTGATAACTTGAAAAATAAAATAAACTTTTCCAGAGAGTTAGATCACCATCGTAAAGAGCAGATTCGGGATTATTATGAATGCATTGATAATCCTGAAACTGTCACTTTTTCGAAGGGTTCCTTCCTGCAGGATATCGATCAGTTTGATTATAAATTTTTTAAAATCACACCAAAAGAAGCAAAACTGATGGATCCTGCCCAGCGTAAGCTGTTAGAGGTAGCCTACCATGCATTTGAGGATGCAGGCTGCTCTCCAGAACGTTTAAAGGGAAGCAGAACCGGTGTATATGTTGGGTATGCAACGTTTGTGCAAAGTAATTATGGTCTCATGGCATACTCTGTGGATAAGTCCTTGATGGCAGATGGTATGGTGGGAAATATTTCAGCACTGATGCCAGCAAGAATCTCGTATTTTCTGGATCTGAAGGGTCCAAATATTCTTTTGGATACAGCATGTTCTTCTTCCCTAACAGCGCTATATCAGGCATGTGAAGGAATTCGCAATCGGGATTGTGAAATGGCATTGGTTGCAGGGGTTCGAGTGAATCTGCTTCCAGTAGAGAATGAATATTTGAGCATTGGTGTGCAATCCTCTGATTTTGTGACCAGAGCATTTGACCAGACTTCAGATGGTACTGGTGTTGGGGAAGGTATTGGATGTCTGGTGATTAAAAAATTATCCAAGGCAATTGCAGATAAGGATCATATTCATGCAGTGGTCAAGGGTATTGCTACAAATCATGATGGAACTTCCATCGGAATTACGGCCCCAAATGCAGAAGCACAAACTGATGTGATCACAAAAGCTTGGGAAAAGGCAGGAATCGATCCGGAAGAGCTGGTCTTTTTGCAGACACATGGAACTGGAACCAGACTGGGAGATACCCTGGAGATGCAGGGCATTCGAAACGCTTTTCGAAAATATACAGATAAAAACCATATCTGTGCCATTAGCAATGTAAAATCCAATATGGGACATTTGTTTGAAGCATCTGGTATGGCAAGTATCATTGCATCTGTTTTGGCGATTGAGAACAGAGTCATTTTGCCAACCATCAATATTGAACAGCCGAATCAGCAGATTGATTTCATCGATTCACCGGTTTATCTGAATACAAAGCTAAGAAATCTGCCATCTGATCAAAAGATGATGTGCGGTATCAGCTCATTTGGATTAAGTGGAACCAACTGTCATATGGTGCTGGAAGAAGCACCTCGGTTGGAAGAAGAGAAGAAGCAAGCTGTGTCTAATATCCTGACGATTTCAGCCAAGAGTGAGAAATCTTTGTTAGAGACAGTGGATTTGTATATTGCACATTTTGATACCATTGAAGGAGAGGCAGAAAGAATCTGTTATTCTTCACAGGTGGGTAGGGCACATTACAATTATAGAATTGCAATCCTTGGAAAAAATCGTAATGATTTCAAAGAAGGATTGCTGGCTTGGAGAAATCATGCGGAGAGTGCTTATGTATATTATGGCGTGCATAAGATTGTTACGGCCAATAAAAAAGAGCGTTTGGAAAATGAATATACCTATGAAGAAATACAGCAGGAAAGTGCTGTTGCCCAGAAATATATGATGATCTTTAACAAACTGTCCGGAGAGAAAAAGGAACAGGTGCTGATTGAAATCGCAAAAAAATATGTGGCAGGAGCGAATGTTCGTTTCAGAGATATGTATGCAGAAGTGCCGTATGCTACCGTGCTTCCTAAATATGCGTTTGAAAAAGAACAGATGTGGTTGCCAGTGGCAAAGAAAAACAATTACCTGGTGAAATGGGAAATCTGCGACGAAGCTTCAGAAGATACCACGGAAAAATCAGGAATGTGGAATTATCTTTCTTTTGGAAAATCTGTGTTGCAGGAGTCTTTGGTTTCCAAAGTACAAAAGGCAGTGGGTGAACTTACCTGTTATGAAGCGGAAACACTTTCAGATCAACATATGAGTGGATTAACAGGACACAATCTGATTCTGGATCTGTCAGCACTGACTTATGAGAACTGTGAAAAGGATCTGTCGGTATTTCATGATGCCTGCAGCACAGTATATCGTGTGTTATACATCCTTTGTAAGACAGCAGATGAAAAGGAAAAACTGCAGATTCGTCTGCTAGGTTCAGAAGTATTCCATGTGGCAGAAGGGGATTGTCCGAATCCGTTTCAGAGTGCGATCCTTTCTTTATCAAAATCCATCAGTAAGGATTGCCCTGGGTTAAGTATCTGTAGTTTGGATACAGATCAGAGTGAAGAGTCCTTGGAAAAGGTATCGATGCTTTTGACCACAGATTCTACAGAAAGATATTATGTAATCCGAAACGGAAGACTGTATCATCAGGTATTTGGAGAAAGTGAGTTAGAGGCTAAAAAAGAGTTTTCTGTAAAAGAAAATGGAGTTTATGTATTTACTGGTGGTATTGGTGGTATTGCCTTGACGATTGCAGAGTCCTTGTGTGAACAGGCACATGTGAATCTTGTACTGCTGACAAGAAGAAAGGATATGGATCCGGCAAAATGGAAACAGGCGGTAAATAATTCGTCTGTATCTGAAACGAAAAAGGAGAAATTGCAGGATCTGATCCGCATTCAGAGTAAAGCAAGCGTTGTTGAGGTCATTTCCTGTGATGTGGCAGATCAGGCTGCACTGCAGAAAACGCTTCATGGCATCAGAGAAAAGTATGGAGCCATTGATGGTATTGTTCATACAGCAGGTGTTTCAAGAGATGTTAGGATTACCGATAGAACCGATCAGCTTTTGTTTCAGGATATTCTGGCACCAAAGGTGGATGGAACCATTAACCTGCATCTGGCAACATTGCAGGATCATTTGCAATTCTTTGTAATGTGCTCATCTATTGCAACTGTTTTTAGTTCCTATGGACAGAGCGATTATATTATTGGAAATACCTTTTTAGATGAATTTGCATGGTATCGAAAAGCGCAGGGATTACCAGCTCTGACTATCAACTGGTGTACATGGAAAGATAAAGGAATGGCCCATGATGCTGGATTTACGGTGGATACGATTTTCCGTGCAATGTCATGCGAAGATGCGATGAAAGGCTTTTACCATGCTATGAGAACAGATTATCCGAGAATTCATGTAGGATACTTTAATGAAAAGGGTGGTATCAGATTACTACAGAAATCAAATGTTTCTGTATATGGTAAAATGAAGGAGCGTTTGGTGCATTTTGGTGAGGAAAAACAGAAGGATAGAACAAAGTCAGCAGAGCATTCAAGTGTAGCTGATTGTAGACTGGAAGGCAGAGTGTATCAGGATTATACCAAGACTGAAAAAGCGGTGGGAGAGGTTCTTGCCAGCGTGTTAGAACTGGATACCCTTGATATATATGATAACTTTTTTGAAATCGGCATGGATTCTATCTCTGGAATCAAGATTGCACAAGCTCTGTCAGAAAAATTCCATGCAGAGTTAAATGTTGTTGATCTTCTGAAAAACAACTGTGTGTATGAGTATGCGAAGTTCTTAGATACGTTGGCTAAGGAAAGCCAGGAGATACAAAAGGAAACAGAAGAAAAGAAAGCAGTTTTCAGATTTAATCAGAAATATCCGCTTTCGTTTTCTCAAAGAGGTTTGTATCTGTTAGATAAGATCCAGGATAAGAGTACCAATTATAACGTAACTAATGTTGTGATCCTGAAAAAACAGATCGATCAGGAAAAGGCGCAGAAAGCCTTTGAGCAACTGGTACAACGGCATGAAATGCTGCGTGTATCCTTCCATGACGAAGATGGAGAACTGTATCAGATGATTCATGAGCATCCTGCGGTTGCAATTGATTATTCTTACAGAAATGAAGAGGAAGTCAAAAAACAGTTTACGCAGATTTACGATGAATTTGTTCAGCCATTTGACCTAAGTAAGCCAGTGCTGATGAGGATCAAACTGATCAATACAGATTCTGGTCAGAGTGTGGTGCTCTACGATATTCATCACATCATCACCGATGGCATTTCCAATGAAATTCTGATCAGAGATTTCCTGGATCTTTATATGGAAAAGGGAATGGAACCATTGCAGTATAGCTACATTGATTATGTGGAAGACTTTTATGCAAAGATGGAAACGTCTCTTTACAAGGAGCAGGAACAGTTCTGGTTGAATAAATTAAGTGGAACACTTCCGATTATCGATCTTCCAACGAAGAGTGGAAGAAATAATCAGCAGAATCATGAGGGTGCACACAAACACTTTGAAATACCGGAAACCATGGTAAAACGGTTGAAAGAAAGCTGCGTAGAGCATGGTGTAACCTTGTATATGATGTTATATGCCGTACTCAATCTGGTATTGAGCAGATATTCCGGACAAACGGATATCATTATTGGGACACCAACGCTTGGCAGAAAAGAAAAATATTCCAATGTAGTAGGAATGTTTGTAAATACAGTCGTAATGAGAACCCAGATCGATATGTCTCTTTCATTCGGAGCATATCTGTCTGAAATCAGAGAAAGTGTTTTGGAAAGCTTCCAGAATCAGGATTATCCATTTAGTTATCTGGTGGAAAAACTGGAAGGAAGAAGAGATTTGGATCGAAATCCAATCTTTGATATTATGTTCGTTTTGCAGAATTATGGAATTGACAGGTCAAAGGGTGACGTTTTTGGAAAAACGGAAAGTAATGAGCAGAATGTTTTCAATAAATCATCGAAATTTGATATTTCTTTCAGTGCGGTAGAAGAAGAGAACAGAATTGTATTCGATGTAGAGTACAGCACATATTTGTATACGGATTCCATGATTGATCGAATTATGGAGGATTATCTTGCAATTGCAAGTGAGGTACTTGTTTCGCCATCTATTGCTTTACAGGAGATGGAAATGTTGTCTGCTTCCCAGAAACAGCTTATTTTAGAGAAGCTGCCAACGGAAGCAGTGGACTATGATGTGAACCTGACAATGTTGGATTGGTTTGAGCGAGCTGTTGCAGAACATGGAACAAAGGATGCCCTGATCTATCACGAACAACATTATACTTATCAGGAACTTCGTGAAAGAATCCATCAATTTGCAGATTATTTAAAGAAGGTGGGAATGAACCGTCACGACAGGATTGCAATCTATCAGGATAGAACGGTAGATACGATCATTACCATTTTTGCAATATGGAAGTGCGGTGCGACTTTTGTACCGATTGATGTCATGGCACCGGCCAGCAGAATTTCCTACATTTTAGGAGATTCTGAAGCAAAAGCTGTGATCGTCAATCACAAGCGTCTTGAAGAAATTCCAGCGGATATGACCTGCATAGATATCACAGAGTTAGATTTGAATGCGTATGAAAAGGATCTGCCAGGCAATCCAATGCCGGAGGATTTGGCGTATATCATGTATACCTCTGGAACCACAGGAATGCCAAAGGGTGTTATGCTGGAACATAAAAATCTAGTAGCGTTTATCGTTGGATTTTATCAGGAATTTGGTTTTTCGGCAGAACGCATTATGCTACAGCAGTATTCTTATGCATTTGACGGCTACAATGAAGAGGTCTATACTACATTGTGTTCTGGATCAACGTTGGTGCTGGCGGATAAAGAAGAGGTGCTGGATATGAAAAAGCTGGATGCAATTATTACAGAATACCAGATTGATACCATCAGTGTTTCAGCAGTGTTGTTTGCGCAGGTGGGAAAATATATAAAAAATCCGTACTTAAAAACGGTGATTTCCGGCGGAGATGTGATGAAACCGGACTATGTGGAAGAGTATCCAGTTTCCGTCGATTTATATAACAGTTATGGACCGACAGAGACTTCCTGTTGTGCAACCTATTATCTTGTGGATCGAGAGCGAAAAGAGATGATTTCCATTGGAAAGAATCTGGCGAACTATGGTATTACGATTATGGATTCATATTTTCGGATCAACCCAATTGGAGTACCAGGGGAAATCTGTATCAGTGGAAATGGTGTAGCAAGAGGATATTTGAATCAGCCGGAGCTGACAGAAAAGAATTTTATTTTTCATCAGAAGCTTGGAAAAATGGTTTATTGTACAGGGGATATTGGTCGTTTGAATGAAGATGGAACCATTGATTTCCTAGGAAGAAAAGATCGTCAGATCAAAATCCGAGGATTTCGAATTGAAGTATCTGAGGTAGAACGATATGTGAAGCAGTATGTGGAGGTGGATGATCTGTATGTATGTGCAGTGGAAATCATGGAACAGCACAAAGAGCTTTGCTGTTATCTGGCTACTACGCAAGAAGTAGATATCAAGGAACTGAAGAAAAACCTGATGCGCCATCTTCCAAGCTATATGATTCCGCAGTATTTTGTAAAGATGGATGCGCTGCCATATAACAAAAACGATAAGATCGATGTGTTTGCGCTGCCAAAGCCAAAACGTGAAGACAGCACACAAACTGTATATGTAGCTCCTAGAAATGAGATGGAGCGTCAGATTGCGAACGTTTATTGTAAGGTATTAGGACTGGAACAAATGGGTATGGAAGATAATTTCTTTGATGTGGGTGGTAATTCCATCAAAGCCATTGAGATCCTTTCAGAATTGCAGAAACTTGGTTACATGGTGGATATTAATATGATTTTTCAGTATCAGGATATTGAAACACTTGCAAAAGAAATCATCAATCTGGATGAAAATATTATTTTCCAGAAATTAAGCGAGTATAGTGAGCATGTTATTGAGGAAGCCAGAAAAACAGAGGAACAGTACCTAGCAGACGAAGAAATGACAGAAAAGAGAGTGTGTTATTTCAAGGAAGTGGAAGAGCTGCAGGTTACTGACCTTACGACCAGAAAGTATCAAAATGTTCTGTTATTAGGTGCTACCGGATATTTAGGTGCGTATCTGTTACATGGTTTATTGGAACAGAAGATAGAGAATATTTACTGTATTGTGAGAGCTTCTGATGATGAAGAGGGATTTCAGAGAGTGCAGGATCAATACAGATACTACTTCGAGGATGAGGCTCTGGAAGAACAGAAGGAGCATGTACATATTTTATGTGGAGATACAGGAAAGAAAGCATTTGGCTTAAAAACAGAGGTCTATAATGAATTAGTGTCAACGTTAGACTGCATCATCAACTCAGCGGCGTTGGTAAAACATTTTGGAAGATATGAGGATTTTGTTCGGGTTAATGTAGATACTGTGAAAAACTGTATGGAAATGGTTCATGCATCGAATCGAATCGATCTTCACCATGTGTCTACAGTAAGTGTTGGTTCGGGATACATAGAAGGTAAAAAATATGAAGTATTTACAGAAGAAAGTGTAGATATTGGACAGATTGGTGACAACAATTATGTCAATAGTAAGATTGAGGCAGAAAGATATATTGAGAAGGAGCGCGAAAATGGTGCCCGAATCACTGTATATCGAGTTGGTAACCTTGTATTTGACAGTCGAAATGGTAAATTCCAGAAGAACATAGAGGGCAGTGCTTTCTATGGACTGGTTCGTTCTGTATTAGAGCTTGGAAGAATTCCAGATGTTTCCAATACCACATTGGATTTTTCATGTATCAATGATACAGCAAATGCAATTCTTTCTATTTATGACAAAGAAGAACTAAAAGGTGAAAATTGGCATATTTATAATGAACATCCAGTGGAAATGGTAGATTTGGTCAGAATGATCAATGAAACAGGGCTTTATACCATCGATATTATGGAGCCAACCGCCTTCTTCGATTTCCTGAAGGATCAGTATCGGGATGCACATTATGGCAAGATTATTCGAAACATTATCAGTGGTACAGGAATCTTAAACCAGCAGAATCAGGTGACGAACATCCATGTATTAGATGATAAATCAAAGAAGATGCTGGAAGCTCTAGACTATCATTTTAATAGTCTGAATGTAGAGCTTGTAAGAAAAATGTTGGATTATTGTATTGCCTGCGGATTTATGCAGCAATAGATAATAGAAAAGAAAGCACGAAAGGAGGGGGGAACCCTTACAAAAACAAGTGAAGGAACTATATCCAAAATAAACGAAAAACAAATAAAAATATGAGAAAGGAAAAAAGTAGATGAAAATAGGTATAGTAGGAGCCGGCGTAATGGGAAGCGGAGTGGCTCAGAGATTTGCACAGTATGGACATGAGATTTGTATGTTAGATATTCGTGAGGAAGCATTTGATACATGTAGGCAGAATATCAAAAATAGCGTACGTATGATGAATTTCCTGAATAAGCAGGAAACAAAATTAGATTTCAAAGAGATTATGGGAAAAATTACTTTCTCCACAGATTACAGTATCTTTTCTGATTGTGATATCATCATTGAAAACGTTGTTGAAAAGTTAGAGGTGAAGAAAGACGTATATATTGAGCTGGAAAAAGTATGTAAAGAAGATTGTATTTATCTGGTAAATACCTCATGTATTTCCATTACGAAGATTGGAAGTTATACAAGCCGTGCAGACAAGGTTATTGGAACACACTTTATGAATCCAGTTCCAATGAAACGCGCCTGTGAAGTAATCGTTGGTCATTATACATCTGAAGAAACCATTCAGAAGTTGAAGGAAGTATTGGCTACTGTTGAGATTAAACCAATTATCGTAAAAGATCTTCCGGGCTTTGTATCTAACCGTATTTCACATTTGCTGATGAATGAGGCAGCAATGGTGGTACAGGATGGCGTTGCAACCCCTGAAGATGTGGATAACATTTTCAAAATGTGCTTTGAGCATAAGATGGGACCTTTGGAAACAGCAGATCTCATTGGAATCGACACAGTTGTAGATTCTTTGGATGTATTGTATGAAAGCTATCATGATCCAAAGTTTAGAGTAGCACCGATCATGAGAAAGATGGTAGATGCAAATCTGCTGGGAAGAAAGAGCGGAGAAGGTTTTTATCAGTATTTATAGTATTTGAATAACCTGTAGACAATGGGATTTGGAAAACCCAAAATTACAAAAATAAAAAAGAAAAAGAAGAATAGGAGAAATAAGAATTATGGAAACAAAGACAAAAATTAGAAATTTCGTAGAAAGATTTTTTAGAAGTGAGAACTTTGGAGATGATGATAACATTTTTGATAACTCAGTGAATTCCTTATTTGCTATGCAGTTGGTTCTTTTTGTTGAAAAGGAATTTGATATTGAAGTAGACAATGATGAAATCGATCTTGCTAACTTCAATTCCATTAATGCAATCACGAACTATATTGAAAGCAAAACGGAATAGTGTTTTAGATGTGTGAAATTCAAGAAAAATACCCCGGGATAAGGAGGAGATATTTATGAGCCAGAAGATAAAAGCAGTTGTATGGGATTTGGATAATACCTTGTGGGAAGGCATTTTATCTGAAGACCAAGATGTGACTTTAAGAGAAGAAGTACATTCTGTTATGTTGGAGTTAGACAGACGTGGAATTCTTCAGTCTGTCTGCAGTAAGAATGATTTTGATTTAGCAATGGATAAATTAAAAGAATTGAACCTGGATTATTTGTTTATTTATCCACAGATTTCCTGGAATCCAAAATCAGATGGCATAAAGACAATTCAGGAATCCATTAACATTGGTATTGATACAATCGCATTTATAGATGATCAGGAGTTTGAGCGAGAAGAAGTAAAGTTTAAGTATCCAGAGGTATTGTGTGTAGATGCGGCTGCGGTAGATCAAATTCTTGTCATGGACGAGTTTAATCCAAAGCATATGACAGAGGATTCAAAAAACAGAAGACAATTGTATCAGAATGATATCAAACGAAATCAGTTGAAAGAGGAATTCAAAGGAACGGAAAGTGAATTCCTGCAGATGCTGGATATGAAATTTACGATTTCAAAGGTAGGAAAGGATGACCTGGCAAGAGCAGAAGAGCTGACTGTTCGTACTCATCAGTTAAATGCTACCGGTGTAACCTATTCCTATGAAGAGTTAGAAAAATTCAGTACAGATGATAATTACCTGGTATTGATTGCACAGTTAGAGGATAAGTATGGTGATTATGGAAAAATCGGTCTTGCACTGATCGAAAAAGAAGAGAAAAAGTGGACCTTAAAGCTGTTGCTGATGTCTTGTCGAGTGATGTCTCGTGGCGTAGGAACCGTGTTATTAAACTATATTTCCGGATTGGCTGTAAAGGCAAACGTTGACCTGTATGCGGAGTTTATTCCAACAAATCGAAACAGAGTCATGTATATAACCTATAAATTTGCCGGATATCAGAAGGATGGAGAACAGGATGGAATTGAGCGTCTAAAGTTGAACAGGGAGAATATCGGAAAGATTCCGGAATATCTGACGATTGTGGAAGGAGATTTATTATAATGTATAAGTTGGCATTTTTATTCCCGGGCCAGGGGGCCCACTTTGTGGGAATGGGAAAAGGTATCTACGATCAGTATCAGATCGTAAGAGATACTTTTGATGAAATAGAGAGAGTATCACAGATTGATGTGAAAAAACTTTGCTTTGAGGGCAGATTAGCAGAATTATCCCGTACAAGAAATGCACATATCTGTACATTGGCTTGTGCTCTTTCTGCTTTTCGTGTGTTTATGCAGGAAGTAGGATATGTTCCACAGTTTCTTGCTGGACATAGTCTTGGTGAGTATATTGCATTGACAGCAGCAGGTGTTTGGTCATTGGAGGATGCGGTGAAACTGATCTCACTGCGTGCAGAAATCGCAGATCGTGCAGCAAAAGAGAGTGACGGTGGCATGAGTATCGTTGAAAATGTGTCAAATGAAGAAGTGGCCAGAGTGGTGAATGAATTAGCTGCACAGGGAAAAAAGGTGTACATTTCCAGCTATACAACCAGAAACCAGACTGCTATTTCAGGGAATGCAGATGATATGAGAGAATGTGAAGAGCAGTTATTCCAGTTAGGTGCTAATATTACGCCTTTGTTCGGAAGTGCTCCATATCATTCCAAGCTAATGAGTCCATATGTAGAAGAATTAAAGGATGCAATCAGACAGATCAAGACAAATCCTTTCCGTTATCCTGTTATTTCCAATGTAACAGGAAGACCATATAAGAGCGTGGATGAGCTTCCAGAAAGTCTTGCAAAGCATTTTTCACAGACTGTTTTGTGGACAGATACCATGGATTATTTGGATGAAAAGGGAATTTCACTGATAATCGAAATGTCACCTAAGAATCTTCTGACCAACATTGTAAAAAGTGATCATGAAGATATGAAAGCAATCTGTCTGTGCAACAAAATGGAGCGAGAGGAAATTTTCGATCTGTATCAGAATACAGAAATCTATAGCAAACATATTCCTACAATCATCACCAAGTGCTTAGTGGCAGCTGTTTCGACTCCAAATAAAAACTGGGACAATGAAGCTTATGAAAAAGGTGTTGTAAAACCATATGGCAGAATTCAGGAAATCCAGGATCAGTATACGGCAAACACCATTGAACTGGATCAGGGGATCAAAAAGGAAGTATTGTCACTGTTAAAATGCATTTTTGAAACAAAAATGCTACCAAAAGAGGAACAACAGGAGTGGTTTAGCCAGATTTTGGAAGAAACTGGAAATCAATATTTGTTTCCGGAATTTTTAAGTTAATCTTGTTTTCAAATGGAAAAAGGCTGTAAAAAAGCCCTGCTCCAGTATCATGGATACTAGTGTTAATTATGGTGATAAAGTGTGCAAAAATCACGCTCAAAAAATGTACAATCAACCTCCGATAAACTTGTTATAAGTTTATTGGAGGAATACATATGTTCCGTATATTGATGAATTGTCAGTAGAATTTCCATAACAGAATTTTTGGATTTACTTTTACATTTGAACTATATGATTTGGATTTTCAACTAAATCTTGATACAGAAATCATAGACGGCCTTAGAACACTACGTTTTATTAGGAAATAATGAAAATGTTATTTTTTTTGGAACTCCCGGGGGAGGAAAAACACATTTGGCTATTGACTTGGAAATAAGTTCCATTGAGAATAAGTATTCGACATACTTTATAAGTTGTCATCAATTAATTCAAAACATGTTAAAGGAAAACCATGAAAATCGACTTGATGAACGCCTAAAACAGTATGCGAAATATAAGGGTTTAATCATTGATGAAATTGGATATTTTTCAGGATAATACCATCTCAGAAGCCATCCCGAACCGAATTTTGTATCATTCAAAAGTAGTAAAAATAGTTGGTGACAGTTATCGATTAAAAGAAAGGGATAAATTAATCTCTAAAAAAAGACAGTAATATATGTACATTTTTTCAGCGTGAAAAATGTACAAAATTTAAGCGTGATTGACAGGGATTTATTTAAAATCCTCTCCTACTCGATTATTTTACAGTAAGCGTATGCATTGCGAGATATTGCTTTGCCAGGGTTTTATGTTCCTCGGAATAACCTATCAGGATATCCGGATTTTTTCCTGCTACCAATGCAATTAGGGCATTAGAATTTTTTTCAGGACAGCCCTTGAATTGAACATGTCTTTGGTTATTAAGAATGAAGTGTATGGTGTAAAGGCTGCAGGCTTCTGAAATACCATGTGCAGGTTTAGGAGCATGTGTGTAAATCCATATAATATCTTTCACAGGAATGATGTGCGTTTCATAGGTGGAAAAATAAAATAAAAAAGAAGGAGTAACAAAAAAATCTTTTTTTCCACGGGAAGAAAAGTGAATATGAATCAGTTCATCCTGTTCTTTTTTAATTTTTGTCATCATATAAAGAAAAAGCTTTTTCTTTGCCTGAAATCCGGAACAGGGAAGCATACCTTTCTTAAGAAAAGGATATATCAGTATGGTGATATTGGTAAATATCACAATGAGGGTGTAAAGACACATTGTAATTAAAATTACCGCAAAAACATAAGAAAATACAAGTGTACTTTGATATTGTGATGCAAGAAAAGTTTTAGAAGCTTCCTCTAAATGAGCGGTACTCCAGTCAATATCTGTACTTAAATTAGCCAAAAAGGAGGAAAACTCCTGATTTACAGTACTTAATCTTAAATTCAGAGAATCAAAGCTTATAGAGTCAGGAGCATCCGCCACTGTCTGAGGCTCTAACAGAAAGAAAAAGCACTGGTCATTTTCAAAGGCGTAATAGTAGCGCCCTTTTAATTTACTGTTTGTCATAGAATCATAGCCGGTGTAATATAATGTGATGTCTGTAAGATTTACATAATCATGTCTGGAAGTGTATTCGCCCTCTAAATCAGACAAACATGTCATATGCTTCGGAAAGAAAATATCTTTAAATGGGTAATTCCATGTTGTGAACAATAAAAAGCATAGAAATAAAACAGGAATTATGCTAGAAAGAAGTGTCTGCTTTCTAATAGTAGAGTTAATAAAATTCATATATAAGTTTCCCCTTAATAAAAATTAATATAAGTATAACTTTCATAGCAAAAATAATCAAGCTTGCGTTTTCTATAAAATATGTTACTATAACATAGGTATGCAACAGAACTAAGGAAGCATGAAAGGAAAGAAAATGGAAGCGTATACAGGATTTGCAGAGGTGTATGATACCTTTATGGATAATATTGATTATAAACAGTGGACAGAATATGTGTGTAGTCTGCTGAAAGAATATAATCTTAAAGACGGACTTGTATTGGATTTAGGCTGTGGTACAGGAAATGTAACAGAGCAACTTGCAATGGCCGGTTATGATATGATAGGAATTGACATGTCAGAAGATATGCTTAACATTGCAGTGAAAAAGAGAGAAGAATCTGGGCATGATATTTTATATCTGTGTCAGGAAATGCAGGAATTTGAATTGTATAGCACCGTAAGAGCGGTGGTCAGCATTTGTGACTGCATTAATTATATAATAGAAAAGCAGGATATTATACAGACTTTCCGACTGGTGAATAATTATTTAGATCCGCAGGGAATCTTTATTTTCGATATGAATACGTCCTATAAATATAGAGAAATTTTAGCGGACAATACATTTGCAGAAACAAGGGAAGAGAGCAGTTTTATTTGGGAAAACTACTATGATGAAGAGGAAAAAATCAATGAGTATGCACTGACATTGTTTATTGAAGATAAGGAAACAGGGACTTATAAAAGATTTGAAGAAGAACATTACCAGAGAGCATATGAAATCGAGGAAATGATTCAGATGATTCAAGAGTCCGGTCTGGAATTTGTTACTGTTTATGATGCATTTACAAAGGAAAAACCAAAAGAGGACAGTGAACGGGTATATTTTATTGCAAGGGAAAAAGGAAAGGCGGTATAGAAGAAATGAAAGATTATATAGTAAGAGCAACAGCAGCAAACAATCAGATTAGGGCATTTGCGGCAACTACAAGGGAAATGGTTGAAGCTGCAAGAAGTGCTCATAACACAAGTCCTGTGGCAACAGCAGCATTAGGGCGTTTGCTGACAGCCGGTGCTATGATGGGCTGGATGCAGAAAAATGAAAAAGATATCTTGACTTTAAAAGTGAGAGGCGCAGGCCCGTTAGGAGGGATTACCGTAACTGCTGATGCGAAAGCGAACGTGAAAGGATATGTGGATCATCCAGAGGTTATGCTTCCTCCAAACAGCAAAGGAAAATTAGATGTTGCTTCCGCAGTAGGAGTTGGCATGCTCCAGGTAATAAAAGACATGGGACTAAAAGAGCCATATGTGGGACAAACAATTTTAACTACGAGCGAAATCGCAGAAGACTTAACGTATTACTTTGCTACTTCAGAGCAAGTACCATCTTCTGTGGGCCTGGGTGTCTTAATGGAGAAAAATAACACAGTGAAGCGTGCCGGTGGATTTATTATTCAGCTTATGCCTTTTACAGAGGATAGTGTTATTGATAAGTTAGAAGAGAATTTAAAAAATGTAACTTCAGTAACCAACATGTTAGAGGCAGGATTGACACCGGAAAATATTTTAGAAACCATTTTAGAGGGATTAGAACCGGTTGTAGTTGACAGGACAGATACGGCATTTGCCTGCAACTGTACAGAAGAAAAAATAGAAAAAATGTTAATTAGTCTTGGAAAAGAAGAGCTGCAGTCTATGATTGATGATGGGGAAACAATAGAAGTAAACTGTCATTTTTGTAATAAGAAGTATCATGTGCCCGTAGAAAAATTACAGGACCTTTTCAAAGCGGCCCTGTAATTAAAGTTAATAGATGATTTCCGGAATTGTGCCTGAATTAGAGGAGGAATCTTCTGCTTCAGGTACTTTTGCTTTTTCTAGTGCCTGTTCGATTGTGTTAAGAAGGAGCATAGAAGTATAGCGGTTTTCTTCGGAATATGTAATATCGTCTAAAGACTGCTTTTCATAGATCTGTACTGCAAGAGTTTCTAAGGCAGGTTCCATTAATGGATACATAGTAGCTATTGAGTCAGAGGTATGGTACATGGTAATGGAACGAATCCGGTTGTCATCTACAACTACTTCGATATCTACCGTATTTTCGCCTAACTCCATTGGGGCATGATATATGCCGGGGATATAAGCACTGTTTTCTTTTGCCCCTGAATCTTTGGGTAAAAACATATAAATAAGGAGTATGATTAAGACGATTCCCAGAATCGCAAAAAGGGCAGTATAGATGATTTCTTTGGTGCGAAGTACTACAATTTTTGTTTTTCCGCTCATAAGTTCCTCCAGAAGCTTTTTCTATATACTATGAGCAGAAAAGAAAAAATATAACAAAAGTGATTGACATTTATAAAAAAATGCTATACTATTGTATTAGTCGAATAAGACAATGATACAAGAAAGGAGAAACAAAATGGCGTGGATACTAGAGGCAGATAGACCAATTTATACACAGTTAGTAGACAAGATTCAGCGAGATATTGTATCGGGTATCTATCAGGCAGGAGAAAAGATACCGTCGGTTAGAGAATTAGCCACTGAGGCTGCGGTAAATCCAAATACAATGCAAAAGGCGTTGGTAGAACTAGAAAGAATAGGGCTTTTGTATACGCAAAGAACCAGTGGAAGATTTGTTACGGAGGATGAAGGTATGATTAATAAAGTAAAAGAAGAAATGGCTTCAAAGCAAATACAGATATTTTTAGAAAATATGAAGCAATTAGGATATGATGTAAATCAGACCATTCAGGTGATTGAAGAGATGAAAGGGGAAGAAAAGAAATGAGTTATTTGATAGAGTCGAATCATCTTTGCAAAAAATTTGGAAATAAACAGGCATTGACAGATATCAATCTTAGGATTGAACGAGGAAGAATTATTGGATTGCTAGGTCCTAACGGCAGTGGAAAAAGTACAATGATTAAGATGATAAATGGCTTGATGATGCCTACAGAAGGCGAAGTTTTTATTGATGGAAAGAAACCGGGTGTTGAAACAAAGAAAATTGTTTCATATTTACCAGAACGCACCTATCTGAATGAATGGATGAAGGTAAGGGAATTATTGGATTATTTTCAAGATTTTTATGAGGATTTTCAAAGGGACAGAGCGGAGGTTATGCTGAAAAACCTTAACATCGATATGGAAGATAAGTTAAAAACTATGTCAAAGGGAACCAAGGAAAAGGTACAGTTAATTCTTGTGATGAGCAGAGATGCAGAATTATATATTTTGGATGAACCTATTGGGGGCGTGGACCCGGCAGCGCGAGATTATATATTGCGCACTATCATAGGAAACTATAATGAGAATGCTACAGTGCTTTTATCTACACATCTTATTTCTGATATTGAAAATATTTTGGACGAAGTTATATTTTTGCAATATGGACAGATTCGCTTCCATGCTTCTGTAGATGAAATCAGAAGTAAAGAAGGAAAGAGTGTAGATCAGTTATTTAGGGAGGTATATAAATGTTAGGAAAATTGATAAAACATGAATGGAAGGCAGTAGCAAAAGTACTGGCAATTATACATATTGCACTGATTCTAATGGCAATGGTAGGAAAAATTATGCTTAGCATAGATGCATTAGAAGAAGCATGGCCAATGTGGTCAGCATTATTATTTGTATATGTGCTTTCGGTGATAGCAGTCGGGGTGGGAACTCAGATTTATCTGGCAATGAGATTTTATAAAAATATGTATACAGATGAGGGCTATTTATCCTTTACACTTCCGGTAAAACCGTGGGAACATATTTTTTCAAAAACGCTGGTAGCTTCTATCTGGATTGTAATTGATGTAGTGGTTATTGTAGCATCTATTATCATTCTTGTGATGTATCGAGGAATGGGAACTGAATTTTTGAAGGGCTGGAATGAGTTCATGTCAGAGGTGGGAATATATGGAATTCATGGTGTGTGGACCATAATTCAGATGATTGTAATGACAGTAGTAGCTATAATTTCAGTACCATTAACTTATTATTTTTCTATTTCCATTGGACAATTGTTTAACACCCATAAAATGTTGGCGTCTGTCGTGGTATTTTTCATTGTGACTAACGTCAGTCAGGTGCTTTCTACGATAATCAGCACAACCTTTATGATAAAACCACTATATGCAAATGCCGAAGCTGAAAACGTTAGTGTAGGGTTAGATTTATATAATAGTTTATTAAATGCGGGTATGATAGAGCAAGTAGTGTTTGCAGTGGCATTTGCGTTGATAACCAATTATATTATGAACAGGAAACTGAATTTAGAGTAAGATTACGTTAGTGCATGCAATGACAAGCGGGGATTTCTTGACAATGCACAGATTCGTTGATAGAATAAGATATGGACAGAGAGGTTCAAAAAAGGACGTTCTCTGTCTTTTTTTGCGGCATGGAAGTATGCTGCTGGTGTAACCCGCCGCAGGTGGGAACAAGAATTGACAGAAACACCATGAATTGATATGATAAGTGGGGTGTTTTGGAACGCTGTTTGTCCCAAATTGCATATTTAGTAAAGGAGAGAGTGAAATGAGTAAATACACCAAGGAAGATGTAATGAAACTTGTAGAAGATGAAGATGTAGAATTTATCAGATTGCAGTTTACGGATATGTTTGGAACACTGAAGAATATTGCAATAACTTCAAGTCAGTTAGAGAAAGCGTTGGACAATAAGTGTATGTTTGATGGTTCCTCCATTGAAGGATTTGTAAGAATTGAAGAAAGTGATATGTATTTGTACCCGGATTTAGATACCCTGGCGATTTTTCCGTGGCGTCCACAGCAGGGAAAGGTAGCACGTTTGATTTGTGATGTGTATCGCCCGGACGGAAAACCGTTTGAAGGGGATCCTAGATATATATTGAAAAAAGAGATTGCGCAAGCGAAAGAATTAGGGTATGAATTTAATGTTGGTCCGGAATGTGAGTTTTTCTTATATCATACAGATGATAATTCACAGCCAACCACGATTACACATGAAAAAGCAGGATACTTTGATTTAAGCCCGGTGGACTATGGTGAAAATGCAAGACGAGATATGGTTTTGACCTTGGAGGATATGGGATTTGAAATCGAAGCTTCGCATCATGAGGTGGCACCGGCACAGCACGAAATAGATTTTAAATACGGTGAAGCATTGAATACGGCAGATAATATTATGACCTTTAAGCTTACCGTAAAAACAATTGCAAAACGTCATGGTCTGCATGCCACTTTTATGCCAAAACCGAAGACTGGAATTAATGGTTCCGGAATGCACACCAATATGTCGCTGTTTAAAGACGGTAAGAATGCCTTTTTTAATCCAGAGGATAAAAATGGTTTAAGTAAAGAAGCTTATTATTTTATTGGTGGAATTATGAAACACATCAATGCGATTACAGCAATAGCCAATCCGTTGGTAAATTCTTATAAACGTCTGGTTCCGGGGTACGAGGCACCAGTGTATATTGCATGGTCAGCGAAGAATCGAAGTCCGCTGGTAAGAATTCCGGCAGCCAGAGGTGAAGGCACAAGAGTGGAATTGCGGAGTCCGGATCCGGCATGTAATCCGTATCTGACATTGGCACTGTGCCTGGCGGCAGGAATGGAAGGAATAAAGAATAAAATTGAGCCACCGGAAAGTGTAGATAAAAATATTTTTGATATGACAGAGGAAGAAAAGGAAAAAGAAAATATTAAAGGACTGCCGGAAAATCTGATAGAAGCGGTAAGAGCGCTGGAAGAAGATACGTTTGTTCAGGGAGTACTCGGAGAACATGTATCAAAGAAGTACATTGAATCCAAGAAAGTAGAATGGAAAGAATACATCAGCCAAGTCAGTGAATGGGAAACAGACACCTATCTTTACCGTATTTAGTGTTATAACAACACAAAATCTACATTAGGGTAAGGAGGTGTGAAGTTGACTAGCATAATTGTAGTATTTCCGAAGATAGAAGATGCCAAAAACATCAAAAATCTGTTGACCAGAAGCGGATTTCATGTGCTTATGGCGTGCAATACAGGGGCACAGGCACTGCAGCAGATGGATCAGCTAGATGGGGGCATTGTAGTTTGCGGTTATAAGATGGCGGATATGATATATTCTCAGTTACGGGATTATATGCCACCACAATTTGAAATGCTGTTAGTTGCTTCGCAAAACCTATGGAGTGAATGTTCTAATAGTAACCTTGTGTGTCTGGCAATGCCTATCAAAGTGCATGAACTTGTGAATACACTTGAGATGATGGTTCAGACGCAGGAAAGAAGGAAGAAAAAGGCAAAACAGAAGGGAAAAATAAGAACGCCGGAGGAACAGGCACTCATTCTGGATGCCAAACATCTTCTTATGGAACGAAATAATATGACAGAGGAAGAAGCGCATCGTTATATACAAAAGTGCAGCATGGACAGTGGAACGAATATGGTAGAAACTGCACAGATGATACTTAGTGTAATGAATACCTAAAATATAAGGAGGGCGGTATCTATGAAATTTACAAAAATGCATGGAATTGGAAATGATTATGTTTATGTAAATGGTTTTGAAGAAAAGGTTGCAGATAAGGCAGCAGCGGCTGTCAAGGTAAGCGACCGCCATTTTGGAATCGGTTCTGATGGCTTGATTTTTATTAATCCATCAGAAGTTGCGGATTTTGAAATGGAAATGTATAACAGCGATGGCTCAAGAGCAGAAATGTGTGGAAATGGAATTCGTTGCGTGGCAAAATATGTATATGATTTTGGCTTGACCAATAAGACAAAAATCAGTATAGAAACGCTAGGTGGCATAAAATATCTGGATTTGTCTGTAGAAGGCGGTAAAGTGAAGAAAGTTACAGTAGATATGGGAGAGCCGGAACTAAATGCCGGGAAAATACCTGTTCTTTCTCCAAATGAAAAAGTCATAAATGAAGATATTAGCATAGATGGGAAAATTTATCAAATTACGGCGGTTTCTATGGGCAATCCTCATGCAGTAGTCTATTATGACGGAATTGCAAACATGGAAATTGAAAAGTTAGGACCGAAATTTGAATGCCATGAAAGATTTCCAAGACGTATCAATACAGAGTTTGTGGAGGTTATTGACCGTAATACGGTTTCCATGCGTGTATGGGAACGTGGAGCAGGCGAAACGTTAGCCTGTGGTACTGGCGCATGTGCAGTTACAGTGGCAAGTATATTAAATGGATTGACAGATTCTAAAGTAAAGGTTAAATTATTAGGTGGGGATTTATTTATCCATTGGGATAAAGAAACAAATCATGTTTATATGACAGGCCCTGCAGAGACAGTATTTCAGGGTGAGATTGAAATATAAAGTAACGAAACACTAGGAGGAAAGAAAATGGCAAAAGTAAATGACAACTATCTTAAATTACCGGGAAGTTACCTTTTTTCCACAATTGGAAAAAAAGTAAATGCTTTTCAACAGGCAAATCCGGACAAAAAGGTGATTCGCCTCGGTATCGGTGATGTAACACAACCTTTGGCACCGGCAATTATCGAAGCAATGCATTCTGCAGTAGATGAAATGGGCAAGGCAGAAACTTTTCATGGATATGCACCGGACTTGGGATATGAGTTTTTAAGAAATGCAATTGTAGAAAACGATTACAAGGCAAGAGGATGTGATATTTCAGCAGACGAGATTTTTGTTTCAGACGGTGCAAAATGTGACTCATCTAATATTCAGGAAATATTCAGCTTAGATAATAAGATTGCAGTTTGCGACCCTGTATACCCTGTTTATGTGGATTCTAACGTAATGGCAGGAAGAACAGGAACTTATGATGCAAAAACAGAAACATGGAGCGATGTAATTTATATGCCTTGCCTGGCAGATAATAACTTTGCACCAGAACTTCCAAAAGAAACACCGGATTTGATTTATCTTTGTTTTCCAAATAATCCGACAGGTTCTACAATTACAAAAGCACAGCTTCAGGAATGGGTAGATTATGCAAATAAGGTAGGTTCAGTGATTATTTATGATGCTGCCTATGAAGCATATATTTCTGAAAGTGATGTGCCACATACTATTTACGAATGTGAAGGAGCAAAAACCTGTGCAATTGAATTGAAGAGCTTTTCAAAGAATGCCGGATTTACCGGAGTTCGTTTGGGATATACCGTGATTCCGAAGGAATTAAAGTGCAATGGAACTGCATTAAATCCTTTATGGGCAAGACGTCACGGAACAAAATACAATGGAGCACCATATATTGTCCAGCGTGCAGGTGAGGCTGTTTATTCTGCCGCAGGAAAAGAACAGCTTGCAAAGCAGGTTGCTTATTATATGAATAACGCAAAAACAATCAAAGAAGGTCTTGCGTCAGCAGGTTATACGGTATCTGGTGGTGTAAATGCACCATATATCTGGTTAAAGACTCCAGAAAATATGACCTCATGGGAATTCTTTGATTTCTTATTAGAAAAAGCCAATGTGGTAGGTACTCCGGGTTCAGGATTCGGACCAAGCGGAGAAGGATACTTCCGTCTGACAGCCTTTGGAACCTATGAAAATACACTGGCGGCAATTGAAAGAATTAAGGCATTATAAGAGCAGATAACAGAGTGATTATAAGGGGCAGCCTTCGGGCTGCCTTTAAAAGTTACAAAAACATTACGAAAAATCGGTAAAAATCACGAAAAAAACATTTGATATTGTAATATTTATAAAAAAAATGTATGATAAGAATGGCTGTAATCGCCAAATGTAAACATAAAGGGGAAGAAATATGGATAAATTATATATTGTGATTCCTGCTTACAATGAAGAGGCAAATATCGAAAATGTGATAGATGACTGGTATCCGGTAATAGAAAAGGTTGGCGGAGAAAGCAGGCTGGTTATTATTAATGACGGAAGCAAGGATAACACATATGAAATTATGCAAAAACTAAAAGAGGAAAAGAATCTTACTATGTTTCAACCTATGACAAAGCCAAACGGTGGTCATGGGGCAACGATTCTCTTTGGTTATAATTATGCAATTGAACAGGGAGCAGATTATATTTTCCAGACAGATTCGGATGGTCAGACATTGCCGGAAGAGTTCTGGCAGTTCTGGGAAGAAAGGGAAAAATATGATATGTTGATTGGACATCGGAGTAAGAGGAAAGACGGTTCTTCCAGAGTTTTTGTCACAAAAACATTAAAGTTAGTAATTCGTCTTTGCTTTGGCGTTTCTGTAACGGATGCAAATACACCATTCCGTGTTATGAAGGTCAGCACTTTAAAGCAGTACATAGGATTGATTCCAAAGGACTATAATTTGTCTAATGTAATAATTTCTGTTATTTATGCAAAGAAAAAACTTGCAGTAAAATATATTCCGATTACTTTTAGAGAACGTCAGGGTGGCGTAAATTCTATTAATATTAAAAAAATTATAGGAATTGGAAGGCAGGCAGTCAAAGATTTCAAAGTAATAGGAAAAACAATATAGTTTAAGGTGGTATTATGAAAAAAGAATTACAAAGTGAAAAGATTGTAACAGGAGTACTTGCAGTACTTACACTTCTGACGATTATTCTGGGTATCCAGTTTATGGGTGGAGATTTTGGAAAAGTTCTCTTATGGTGGGGAGTGCTGCTGGGTATCGGTGTGATTACCATGCCGTTTACCTACATGATGTTTTCGAGATTTAGTGATTTTGGCTGGGCATTTTCAAAATCCATAGGTCTTGCACTTACGTCTTGGCTTATGTGGGTATTTTCTTCCATAAAAATAATGAAATTCAGTCAGTTCGGCTGCATTTTTGTTTGTGTCATTCTGTTGGTGCTCAACGGCTTGCTATATTTCTTTGCTTACCGAAAAAAGGAAAAAAAGATTAGCTTTACAATGGAGAACTTTAATAGTATTTTTTGCGTGGAAGTTATTTTTCTTGCAACCTTTACCTTCTGGAGTTATTTAAGAGGCTGTAAGCCGGAAGCATATGGAACGGAAAAATTCATGGACTTTGGATTTATGAAAATTATGGAACGTTCTGAGTATATGCCGCCGCAGGATTTATGGTTGTCCGGCGAATCCCTGAATTATTATTATGTAGGACAGTTTGTAGGAACATTTTTATCAAAACTTTCGGGAATTGGCGTAGAGTATGGATATAACTTAATGTTGATGACAATTGCAGCACTTAGCTGTGCACTTGTATTTTCATTGGTTCGCAATTGTTTCACGCAGCTTACTTTTGAAAAAATTAAAAATGTAAGACCATTTGCGGTAGCCGCAGGAGTCATCAGTGTACTTGCAGTGGTATTTGCAGGAAATGGACATTATATTGTATATGGTTTATTAAGACCGTGGCTTCAAAAATTTACGGGTGCAGAGGTGACTTCTTACTGGTTCCCGAATTCTACAAGATATATTGGATATGAGCCGGATGTTCCGGATAAAACGATTCATGAATTTCCTTCGTATTCTTTTATATTAGGAGATTTGCATGCACATGTAATTAATATTATCTTTGTGCTTTCTGTGCTTGGAATTTTATTTGCATGGCTTTTGTACCGCAGAGATTTAATTAAGAATAATAAAGGATACTCTATGGTACAGGAGGTTTTGAGTCCTCATATATTAGCGCTGGGATTTTTTATTGGATTTTTCCATACTACAAATTTCTGGGACTATCCAATTTATTATGTAGTATCCGGTGCAATTATTTTGTTTTCTAATATTGTGCTTTGCAATTTTGATAAGTACTCCATTGGAATGACTGCCATTCAGGGAGTGGTGATTTTTGCACTTGGCACAATTTGCTGCCTTCCATTTACGTTGGCATTTAACCAGATCTCTACAGAAATTAAGTTTGTTACAAGCAGAACAATGTTATATCAGTTGGCAATTTTGTGGGCAATACCATTTTTTACAGTAGTATTATATATTGGAAATATGATTTATCGAAATATCAGGCAGGGCATATACAAAGAGGCAAAAAATGTAAATCCGGTGGCAAGATTTTTCGGTGCCATGAAATCGTCAGATTTGTTTATGTTTGTACTGGGACTTTGTGCCATTGGTTTAACATTTATGCCGGAAGTAATTTATGTAAAAGATATTTATGAAGGAGATTATTCAAGAGCGAATACAATGTTTAAATTGACCTATCAGGCATATATTATGTACGGCATTGTCATTGGATATGCATTAATGAAGCTGTTTATTCAGGGAAAAGGTATCGTTCGCAGATGTTGTATACTGATTTCAGTTTTATTCCTTCTTACGTTGGGATATTTTGGAACTGGCAGCAAGGCATGGTTTGGCGAGTATGCTAATAAAGATACTTATAAAGGGTTAGATGCGACTGATTTCGTTGAAAACGAATGTTATGCAGATTACGAAGGTACCAATTGGCTGAATGATAACGTAGAGGGAACACCGGTAGTATTAGAAGCCAATGGTGACAGCTACACATTCTATGAACGAGTTTCTGCAATAACCGGTTTACCAACTGTGTTAGGCTGGAGAACCCATGAATGGCTGTGGCAGAGTGATGGAAGTGGAGAATTTCCGGCAATTGTCAGTGAGAGAGAAGGAGATGTAAGAACCTTTTATACGAACACAGATGTCAATGTGGCGAGGGAATTAATTGAAAAGTATGACATTTCTTATATTTATATAGGAAAATGTGAATATGAAAAATTCCCGGAAATGAATACGGACTTTTTAAAAACTCTTGGCGAGGTGGTATTTGAAACTACTACGGATTTAACTTATAAAGTGAATGATGTAGACCAGACGGTGGAGAAAACGACTTATATTATCGAAGTGAATCGTTAATGGCTATCAGGTGAAAAGGTGTATTTGCTATATGCGTCCTGCTAACCAATTGAATTGTTACAAAAAAATAATTTTTCGCTTCTTCCTGCTTGCAAAATGAAATCCAATATGATATTATTGTCACTAGATTAAAAAAGCAAAATGCAAAGAAAGAGAATCACTGCATGGAACTTGACAGGAAACCGGTGTCACCGACTGAGAGCACTGGAGAAGGAATTGCAGATGGTAACACTCTGGAGCAGTCTGTTCGAAACAGCAGTAGGGCGGAACGCAGAACACAGCGTTATGTGCAGAGAGGGCAATTTGCCAATGCGGGTGGTACCGCGGATATGAGAATCCGTCCCGGAATGTAAGAAAACTTACGTTCCGGGACTTTTTTACTTTATAGGAATAGGAAATTCCTTCGGAAATTATCCTGATAAAGTAAAAAAGCTCCGCTCGGATACACGCATTTGCAGAGGAGTTTTGTCGCTGAAGCGACGCAAAAGCGGCGTTAGAGTTTCGCAGGCGAAACTGTTTTTATGGAAAAATAAAAGGAGGAATTATAGAAAATGGAATTTATGGAAGGCGTAAACCGCAAAGACACATTAGAAATCAGTGAACTTTTGGCAGGTGATTACACAGGGAAAGAAGTAAAAGTAAACGGTGCAGTGCATACCATTCGTGACATGGGTGATGTGGCATTCGTGGTGCTTCGTAAAAGAGAGGGATTGTTACAGTGTGTATTTGAGGAAGGAGTCACTGCCTTTGATATCAAAACATTAAAAGAGGCATCTACAGTAGAAGTGGAAGGTGTAGTGGCAGTAGAAGACAGAGCACCGAATGGGATTGAGGTAAGATTAAAGACAATCAAAGTATTGTCTGAGCCAACAGAACCCATGCCGCTTCCAATCAGCAAGTGGAAATTAAATACTTCCTTAGAGGCAAAGCTTGCTATGCGTCCAATTTCCCTTCGTAATGTAAGAGAACGTGCAAAATTTAAAATACAAGAGGGTATTGTAAGAGGCTTCCGTGAATTTTTATTTAAAGAAGGATTTACAGAAATCCGTACACCAAAGATTGGTGCTAAGGGAGCAGAAGGTGGAGCAAATATGTTCCGTTTAGAGTACTTCCACAGACCGGCAGTACTTGCCCAGTCTCCACAGTTTTATAAACAGATGATGGTAGGTGTGTTTGACAGGGTATTTGAAGCAGCGCCTGTATTCCGTGCAGAAAAGCATAATACAAAACGTCATTTAAATGAATACACGTCTTTAGATTTTGAAATGGGATATATTGATGGCTTTGAAGATATTATGGCGATGGAAACCGGGTTTTTACAGTATACTATGGAGTTATTACAGAAGGATTATGCGAAAGAGTTGAAAATGTTAAATGTTGTTCTTCCAAAGGTTGATAAGATTCCAACGGTACGTTTTGATGAGGCAAAGAAGCTGGTTTCAGAAAAATACAATCGTCAGATTAAGAATCCATTTGATTTAGAACCGGAAGAAGAAGTATTAATCAGTCAGTATTTCAAAGAGGAATATGATGCAGACTTTGTATTTGTAACACATTACCCAAGCAAGAAACGTCCAGTATATGCTATGGATGATCCTGCGGATCCGACTTACACATTAAGCTTTGATTTATTGTTCCGTGGTATGGAAATTACAACTGGTGGACAACGTATTCATGATTATAATATGTTTGTGGAAAAAATTGCTGCCCGCGGTATGACTACAGAAGGAATGGAACAGTATTTAAGTGCGTTTAAGCATGGTATGCCACCACATGGCGGCTTAGGACTGGGATTGGAACGATTGACTATGAAATTGTTAGGAGAAGATAATGTGCGTGAAACCACATTATTCCCAAGAGATTTGAGCAGATTAGAACCATAGGAGGTATTATAATGGCAAATATTATTTCAGATGAAACTATGGAATACGTTGGTATTCTTGCAAAATTAGAATTATCCGAAGAAGAAAAAGAACAGGCAAAATCCGATATGGGTAAAATGCTTGACTATATTGATAAATTAAATGAGTTAGATACAACGAATGTAGAACCGATGTCTCATGTATTTCCGGTAAACAATGTGTTCCGCGAAGATGTGGTGACAAATGGGGATGACAGAGAGAATATCTTAAGAAATGCACCAGGTGTAAAAGACGGGGCGTTTAAAGTGCCTAAGACGGTAGAATAGGAGGTAGCACTGTGAGTTTAATGAATTTAACAGCAGTAGAGCTTGGCAAGAAAATTAAGGCAAAAGAAGTAACTGTAAAAGAAGCAGTGGAAGCCGCTATTGCACAGATTGAAAAAAATGAAAATACTTTAAACTGTTATGTAACAGTAGATAAAGAGGGTGCCTTAAAGAAGGCAGAGGAAGTACAAAAATTAATTGACAATGGAACTTTAACAGGACCGTTAGCAGGGGTTCCGGTAGCTATTAAAGACAATATGTGTACAAAGGACATGCTTACGACATGTAGTTCTAAGATTTTAGCAAATTTTGTGCCGACATATACAGCGGAAGCAGTTGTAAACTTAGAAAAAGCAGGTGCTGTAATTTTAGGAAAAACAAACATGGATGAATTTGCTATGGGTTCTACCACAGAAACGTCTGCTTATGGAGAAACAAAAAATCCGTGGAATACAGAACATGTACCGGGAGGGTCTTCCGGAGGTTCCTGTGCAGCAGTTGCGGCAGAAGAATGTTCTTATGCATTAGGCTCTGACACAGGCGGTTCTATCCGTCAGCCAAGTTCTTTTTGTGGTGTTACCGGAATTAAGCCAACATATGGTACGGTTTCTAGATACGGTTTAATTGCATATGGTTCTTCTTTAGATCAGATTGGGCCGGTAGCGAAAGATGTTACTGACTGTGCAACAATTTTAGAGGCTATTGCAAGCTACGATCCAAAGGATTCCACATCTGTAAAGAGAGAAGATTATGACTTTACATCTGCTTTAGTAGATGATGTTAAGGGCTTAAAAATCGGTATTCCAAAAGCATATTTCGGGGAAGGCTTAGACGCAGAAGTGAAAAAGGTGATTTTAGATGCGGCTAAGGTATTAGAAGAAAAAGGTGCTATAGTAGAAGAATTTGATTTGGGTTTGGTGGATTATGCCATTCCTGCATATTATGTAATTGCAGCAGCAGAAGCAAGTTCGAATCTTTCACGTTTTGATGGTGTAAAGTACGGCTACAGAACAAAGGATTATGAAGGACTTCACAATATGTATAAAAAGACACGTTCCGAAGGTTTTGGTGCGGAAGTAAAGCGTAGAATTATGCTTGGTTCTTTCGTGTTAAGTTCCGGCTATTATGATGCATACTATTTAAAGGCACTTCGTACCAAGGCTTTAATTAAGAAAGAGTTTGATAAAGCATTTGAAAAATATGATGTGATTTTGGGACCTGCAGCACCTACTACGGCACCAAAATTAGGCGATTCTTTAAGCGACCCTATTAAAATGTATTTAGGAGATATTTATACTATTTCTGTAAACTTAGCAGGGCTTCCTGGAATTACGGTTCCGGCAGGCGAGGATAGCAAAGGGCTTCCAATTGGCTTACAGTTAATTGGGGACTGCTTTAAAGAAAAAAATATTATACGTGCAGCATATAGTTTTGAACAGACACGAGACTACAAACGTCCGGGCATGATAGAAGATTAGGAGGTGTACAACCATGGCAAAACAGTATGAAACAGTCATTGGACTTGAAGTCCATGTAGAGTTAGCAACAAAAACAAAGATATTCTGTTCTTGTAGTACAGAGTTTGGTGGTGCACCAAATACGCATACCTGTCCGGTATGTACAGGTATGCCGGGTTCACTTCCGGTACTAAATAAGCAGGTGGTAGAATATGCGATTGCAGTAGGTTTGGCAACAAACTGTTCTATTACACAGTATTGTAAATTTGATCGTAAGAATTATTTTTATCCGGATAATCCACAGAACTATCAGATTTCTCAGTTGTATCTTCCGATTTGTAGAAATGGCGGGGTGGAGATTGATACACCAGCCGGAAAGAAGATTATTGGCATTCATGAAATTCATATGGAAGAGGATGCGGGTAAATTGGTACATGATGAATGGGAAGATTGTTCCTTAGTAGATTTTAACCGCTCGGGTGTTCCTCTGATTGAAATTGTATCAGAACCGGATATGCGTTCCGCAGAAGAAGTGATTGCATATCTTGACAAGTTGCGTATGATTATTCAATATTTAGGTGCATCTGATTGTAAGTTAAATGAAGGTAGTATGCGTGCCGATGTAAACCTTTCTGTTCGTGAAGTTGGAGCAAAAGAATTTGGTACGAGAACAGAAATGAAAAACTTAAACTCTTTTAAAGCTATTGCAAGAGCTATTGAAGGGGAAAGAGCACGTCAGATTGAATTGTTAGAAGAAGGAAAAAAAGTAATTCAGGAAACTAGACGTTGGGATGACAATAAGGAATATTCTTATGCAATGCGTTCTAAGGAAGATGCACAGGATTATCGTTATTTCCCAGACCCGGATCTTGTACCGATTGTAATCAGTGATGAATGGATTGCAAGAATCAAGAATGCACAGCCGGAACTTCGTACAGAAAAGTTAGAAAGATATAAGAAGGAATTTGATATTCCGGAATATGATGCAGAGATTCTGACCTCTTCTAAGAAGATGGCGGATATATTTGAGGCAACGACAGAGCTTTGCAAGAAGCCTAAGAAGGTTTCTAACTGGTTAATGGTCGAGACGCTTCGACTGATGAAGGAAAACGAAATGGAAGCAGACGATTTATCTTTCTCACCGGAGAATCTTGCAAAATTGATTGAATTAGTAGATGCAGGAACAATTAACAGTTCAGTAGCCAAAGAAGTATTTGAAGAAGTATTTAAGAACGATGTTGATCCGGACAAGTATGTAGAAGAGAAAGGTCTGAAAGCTGTAAATGATGAGGGAGCTTTGAGAGCTACCATCGAAAAAGTCATTGCAGATAATCCACAGTCTGTAGAAGATTATCACAATGGTAAGGAGAAAGCAATTGGATTTTTGGTAGGACAGACCATGAAGGCAATGCAAGGTAAGGCAAATCCAGGTATGGTAAATAAAATTCTGAAAGAATTATTGTAAAGAATATGGCGAAGCTTGGGATAGAAGCAGGGACAGCCCGGACAGGTGAGAGACACTGTCCGGGCTACTTCTGTTCTTCTTTATGTAGGTGTGAATTATACTTGTTAAAAGAAAGATGAAAATTTATTATGAAAAGATTTAAGGGGAAAAGAGTAATGAAGAAGAGTACGGAACGAATAATTATGGCAATGCTGGTAATAGTATTGGCATTTCATTGTATCAACTCAAATATAGCAGAGTGCAGTGCGGCAGCGAAGAGTTCGGATAAAATCACACTAAATGCTAAGAAGAAATCAATAACGGTAGGAAAAACATGTCGTTTGAAAGTAAAAAGCGCAAAACCTTCCAATACAAACAAAAGTGTTATTTGGAAAAGTAGTAATAAAAAAATAGCTATAGTGAACAAACAAGGGAAAGTAAAGGCTAAGAAGCCGGGAACAGTAAAGATTACCGCACAAAGCACTGGCAATAAAAAGGCAAAAGCAAGCTGTGTCATTAAAGTATATGCGAAAGTAAAAAAGATAACGATAAGCAGAAAATTTATGGAATTAACAGAAGGTCAGACAGCAGTATTAAAAGCAACGGTGGCTCCAAAGAAGGCAGAGAAAGCTTTTGTGTGGTCGTCTTCAAATAAAAATATTGTAACAGTGAATAAGAAGGGAAAGATTACTGCTAAAAAAGCAGGAAGGGCAGTCATTACTGTAAAAAGTAAGGCAAATACCAAAAAGAAAGCGCAATGCAAAGTTTTGGTGAAGGCGAAGAATAAGGGAGAAAATGATCCGCTTGTGACAAATACACCAGAAATATCAATAACAGTAGAACCAACAGTGACACCATCACCTATGATAACACAACCAACTTCAGTAATAACAAAAGAACCAACAAATATTCCAACAACAACGCCTATACCAACAGTGACATCGCTTCCAACAATAACAAAAGAACCAACAAGTGGGCCAATGGTTTCACCAAGTGTGACCCCAAAAGCAACAATCGCACCGACAGTAACACTAAGTCCGACAGTAATACCAAGTCCGACAGTGCCACAAAGTCCAACAGTGACACCAAGCCCGACGCTAACACCAAGTCCGACGGTGACACCAAGTCCGACGGCGACACCAAGCCCAACAATCACACCAACACCGATTGATATATCTAATCCTCGTGTGGATGAAAATAACAATGTAACATATGATTGTATTTATTTTGGAAATTATCCGCAGTCAGACGTTACAGGAGAAAAAAAGGAACCTATTAAGTGGAGAGTTTTGTCTGTAAATGGAAATGATGCCTTTTTACTCGCTGATAAAAATTTAGGAATGATGCCATATAATATAATAAAGATGGATATAAGTTGGGAAGAATGCACACTGAGAAGCTGGTTGAATGGCTATGGAACAGACTCCAATAGAAATGAAATAGATTATACGCTGCATAATTTTATAGATCAGGCATTTACAGTCAGTGAACAGTCAGCTATTCTTTCAACCAATATAGTAAATGGGGAAAATACAGAATATAAATATGGGGCGGAAAATGATACGGAAGATAAGATTTTTATATTATCCGCAGAAGAAGCAAGTAACGCAGAGTATGGTTTTCTTTCCTACAAAGATGATTCAAATGAACTCATAGCGGATAAAGCAAGAAAACATGAAAATACAGACTATGTACAAGGTATGAGCAGTAAAGTCAGTGGAAAGTGGTGGTTGCGTACAAGAGGAGGCATTATGCATGAAGCTGTGTATGTATCGGAGCAGGGAAAATTAGATATGGGTGGAGAAGATGTGGATGCATGGCAATACGCAGTGTGTCCTGCATTGCATTTGAATCTCTTATCACCAGAATGGAAGAAGGCAGACAGCATAAGTATTGAAAGAGAATAAAGCAGGGCAGAGTGAAAAAATAAGAGGAAATAACAATGAAGAAAAATAAATTTAGAAAATTAATTACCATTATAATTATTATGGGCTTGACATTTACTGGTATGAATATGAATCCGGCAGAGAGTAGTGCAGCGTCACAAAGTCCAACTAAGATTATATTAAATGCTAAGAAAAAATCAATCACGGTAGGAAAGACATATCGTTTAAAAGTAAAGAGTGTAAGACCTTCTAAAGCAGATAAACATGTTATATGGAAAAGTAGTAATAAAAAAATAGCTACAGTAAACAAACAAGGAAAAATAAAGGCCAGGAAACCCGGAACAGTAAAGATTACGGCACAAAGCAAAAACAGTAAAAAAGTAAAGGTTAGTTGTGTCGTAAAAGTATATGCGAAAGTAAAAAAGATAACAATAAGCCAGAAAACTTTAGAATTAACAGAGGGTCAGACAGCAGTATTAAAGGCAACGGTGACACCAAAGAAGGCAGATCCGTCTTTTGTATGGTCATCTTCGAATAAAAATGTTGTGACCGTAAATAAGAAGGGAAGGATTACTGCTAAAAAGGCGGGAAGTGCAATTGTCACTGTGAAAAGTAAGACGAACTCTAAAAAGAAGGCACAATGCAAAATTGTGATAAAAGCGAAGGATAAAAGAGAAGATAGTCCGCTTGTGACGATTACACCGGAGGTATTAGTAACTACAGAAGCAACACCGACAACTCTAGTGACAACTACACCAATACCAGAGATAACCGTTCTTCCAACCAAGCAGCCTGTCTCGACAGTGACAGCTGCACCGACAGTAACATTGCAGCCAAGTCCAACAGTAGCAGTTCCAACAGCAAAAGCAACGCCTACAGTAGAAGTAACACCGACACTCGTGGTGACGCCTACCACCAAAGTGACTCCAGGCATTACGAAGGAACCAACGCCGACGGAAGAATTAATACCGACAGTGACACCAATGAATACAGTAACACCAACGAATGCAGTGACACCAACGAATACAGTGACACCCAAACCAGTGCAAAATCCGTTGGCAAATCCGAGAGTGGACGAAGCAAATAATGTGACATATGATTGTGTTTATTTTGGAAATTATCCACAGTCAGATGCGAAGGGAGAAAAAAAAGAGCCGATTAAGTGGCGAGTATTATGGGTAGAAGGAAATGATGCCTTTTTAGTGGCGGATCAAAACTTAGACATTATGGAATTTGACAGAACAGGAAAGAAAGTTGGATGGAAGGACTCTACCATACGAAGTTGGCTGAACGGATATGCGGCACAGGAAAACAAATCAGGAATGAATTATACTTATAATAGTTTTATCCGAACCGCTTTTGATGCGAGTGAACAATCAGCTATTTTGACTACGACAATCAGTACTTGCAGTAATCCTAAGTATCATGCAGAGGATAGCGAAGAAAACGAGGAGAGCATAAAAACCGAAGATAAGATTTTTTTGCTGTCTACGGAGGAAGCAAGTGATGCTGATTATGGATTTTTACCATATCATGATGAAGAAGGCAAAGAGGTGGCAGATTATGCAAGAAAGCGTACAAACACAGCTTATGTAGCAGCAAATGGAAGTTTTGGCGGTAAGGCAAGAGCAAAAAATGAACCGCAATGGTTATGGCTGCGTTCACCAGGAGAGGGTTGCAGGACAGTAAATATTTTAGAGAATGGTTCAATTAATTTATGGGGCAAACGTACTGGAGACTTTCGAGTGGCAGTGTGTCCTGCGTTACATTTAGATATTACGTCCGCAGAGTGGAGCAGTGCGGAAAGTGTGACGATAGAAAGAAAAGTAACTACACCAACAATAACACCAGAACCTATAGAAACTGATATTTCTAATCCTCGGGTAGATGAAAATAATCATGTTACCTACGATTGTGTGTATTTTGGAAATTATCCACAGTCAGATGCAACGGGAGAGAAAAAGGATCCGATTAAATGGAGGGTGTTGTCGGTTAACGGAAAGGATGCTTTTTTGGTATCCGATCAGGTTTTGGATTTAATGTATTATCATGAAGGATACTGGAGTGAAAAATTAGATTGGGAGAGTTGTAGTTTACGAAGCTGGTTGAATGGTTATGATTGCTTTGAAAATGAAGCTGGAATTAGTTATCGTAAAGAAAACTTTATTGACAGGGCATTTAATGAGAAAGAACAGGCGGCAATTATAACCGCAGATGTTATCAATGATGTGGATGTTGAGTATGGGGTCACAGATGACAGAAATACGAAGGATAAAATTTTTATACTTTCTATTGGAGAAGTAAGTAATGCGGATTATGGATTTTTGCCATATCAGGATTTCTTAGAGGATAAAGCAAGAATAAGAACAAGTACTGCTTATGTGGCAGCAGGAGGAAGTATTTCGTGTGAGGAAGTCTATACAAAAGAAGGAGCTCCAAATGCATGGTGGGTGCGCATGAAAGGGTTTGTAGGTTTAAGCGGAGGTACAGTTTATGAAGATGGTAGCGTAGATCCGTGTGGAGATATTCCTACGATTGATTGGGTTGCAGTGTGTCCCGCACTGCATTTAGATCTTTCATCATCGGAATGGAGTAAGGCTGAAAGTGTGACGATAGAGCGGCCACTTATCACGCCAACGCCAACAAGTACCCCAACTCCAACCCCGACAAGTACCCCAACGCCAACAAGTACACCAACTCCAACCCCAATTGATATTTCGAATCCTCGAACAGATGAAGAGAACAATGTAACGTACGACTGTATTGAATTTGGAAATTATCCACAGTCAGATGCAACGGGAGAGATAAAAGACAAAATTAAATGGAGAGTGCTGTCGGTCAATGGAAATGACGCTTTTTTGGCAGCGGATCAGAATTTGGATATTATAGAGTATAATCAATCAGAAAAACAAGTTAGCTGGGATAACGCTACGCTGCGAAGTTGGCTGAATGGGTATGGTGCTGACGAAAATGATGACGGAATTGATTATACAAAAGAAAACTTTATTGATAAAGCATTTACGTTGGATGAACAGAAGGCAATTCTTATTACGCCGCTAGGTGATGGGAATGAGAAGGATAAAATTTTTCTATTGTCGTTAGAAGAAATATGTAACGAAAGTTATGGATTTTTGCCGTACAAAGATACAAGTGGCAGTTTCATAAAGGATAAAGCAAGACAACGTGTAAATACAGCCTATGTAGCGGCGACAGAAAGCTTAGCTAATAATGATAAAGCCGCTGCAGGAAACAATTGGTGGTGGTGGCTGCGTACTATGGGAGAAAAACCAAACAGTGTGGATATTGTAAGGGGAGAAGGTCATTTGTCTAAGGAGGGAATTAGTGTTAAAAATAATAGTGTAGCTGTATGTCCTGCATTGCATATAGATCTTTCCCAATCCGTCTGGGAGAAAACAAATAGCATTACAATAGAAAGGAAGTAGAGAAGTAATATATGAAATTGATATCTTGGAATGTGAATGGTATACGTGCTTGTTTAGGAAAAGGATTTATGGAATTTTTTTCAGAAGCAGATGCAGATGTTTTCTGTTTACAGGAAACAAAACTATCGGAAGGGCAGTTGGAATTAGAACTGCCCGGATATTATCAATATTGGAATTATGCGGAGAAGAAAGGGTATTCTGGCACAGCAATTTTTACCAAAGTAAAACCATTGAATGTGACTTATGGCTTGGGTATAGAGCTGCATGATAAGGAAGGAAGAGTAATTACGGCAGAATTTGATGATTTTTATTTTATAACGGTTTATACGCCAAACTCCCAGAATGAACTGACCCGTCTTTCATACCGAATGCAATGGGAGGATGATTTTCTTGCTTATATTAAGGAATTAGAAAAGAAAAAACCTGTAATATATGCAGGAGATTTTAATGTGGCACATCAGGAAATTGATCTGAAAAATCCAAAGACAAATCGCAAAAATGCAGGATTTACTGATGAGGAACGAGAGAAGATGTCAAAGGTCTTAGAAAGTGGATTTATTGATACATTTCGATATTTCTATCCAGAAAAAGAGGGGATTTATTCCTGGTGGTCTTATCGGTTTAAGGCAAGAGAAAAAAATGCAGGGTGGCGCATTGACTATTTTCTTGCATCAGAATGTCTAAAAGACAGATTGCAGGAAGCTAAAATTCATACCGATGTTTTTGGTTCAGATCATTGTCCAATCGAGTTGGATATAGAAATTTAAGTTTGAAAAGGAGAGATGATTATGTTTCATGTAGATCATTATGCAATTAGTGTGAAAGATGCAGACAAAAGCATTGAATTTTACTCAAAGTTAGATTTTTCACTATTGAAAGACTGGAGAGCAGATGACGCTTCTGTGAGAATTGTTCAGATGACAAATGGTAGTTTTGTGCTTGAAATGTTTTGCTATCCTGACAGTGCTGCATTGCCGGAATTTGTGAAAGATTTAAATACAGATTTAAAGGTAAAAGGTGCAAAGCATCTGGGATTATGGGTGGAAGATTTAGAAAAGGCAGGTGCGTATCTGCAGCAAATCGGTATACTGGATAAGGCACCGGTAATTTCGCAAGGAAGACTTGGAAGAGCGTACTTTTTCATCAAGGATCCAGATGGTATTTTTGTGGAGATTATTTCAGCAAGAGAGAGTTAGATAGGGCTGTCGCAATAACGATGTTTCAATCGCTATTGTGACGCCTTTTTTGAGTAACAAAACAAAAAGAGCCAAAATCCTTGAACAATCAAGAATTCAGCTCTCAAATTTAAGCTAGCAACGGGAATCGAACCCGTGACCTCTTCACTACCAATGAAGTGCGCTACCGACTGTGCCATGCCAGCATGTCGATTATCCGACAAAGAAAAGTATAGCATATTATATATACAATTGCAACAATTTCTTCGGAAAAAATGAAAAAAACTTATCATCAAGCAATAAATTGCAAAAGAACATTGCGGAAAAATAAAAAATCGTGTATTTTTATTAGGAGCGGCTATAGTAGCTGCCAAGTAAAAGTAGGAAAGGAATAGGAACATGAGAGTTGGAATGGGATATGACGTACACCGTCTGGTGGAAAACAGAGATTTAATCATAGGTGGTGTGAAGATAGATTACGAACTGGGATTGTTGGGACATTCAGATGCTGATGTTTTGCTTCATGCTGTTATGGATGCTCTGCTGGGTGCAGCGGCGTTAGGCGACATTGGAAAACATTTTCCGGATACGGATGAGAAATATAAAGGAATCTCAAGCATGAAATTATTAGAGCATGTTAGGGAGTTATTAGAGGAAAATCTGTATGTAATTGAAAATATAGACGCAACGATTATTGCTCAGAAACCTAAAATGCTTCCACACATACAGAAAATGCGTGAAAATATTGCGGGTGCGCTGCAGATTGATATAAATAGAATTAATGTGAAGGCGACAACAGAAGAGGGATTAGGTTTCACCGGAGAAATGAAAGGAATTTCCTCACAGGCAATTTGCTCTTTAAATACAGTAGAAAATTACAGATATGATGACATAATGCAGGAGCGTGGCTGCAGTGGTTGTCAGGGCTGTCCGAGAAGCTAGAAATATGGTAAAAAAACTGGCAGATCAAGAAAAGCAACAGAGCAGACAACTGTGGGAAGAAATTTTTACAGAAGACTCGAGAGAATTTCTTGATTATTACTATAAATATAAACTAAAAGAGAATGAGATATTTGGAAGCTTTAGCGGCGAAACATTAGTAGCAATGTTACAGTTAAATCCATATAAGCTGTGCGTGGGAACACAGGAGGCGGATTCCTATTATATTGTGGCAGTGGCGACAAAAGAAAAATATAGACATCAGGGGAGAATGGCACAGCTTTTGAAGAAAGCAATGCTTGAGGCAGAAGGACAGGAGATTCCATTTGTCTTTCTCATGCCTGCAAAAGAGGATATTTATAAGCCATTTGGTTTTGTTACAGTATATGGGAGAAAAGACTATAGATTTACCAGTGAATGTTTGTCAGAGAACAATACACTATTTCAAGATATTAGAAAAAAAAGATATGATATTGAGCTAGAAGAAATGACAGAGAAAGATTTAGAGAAAGGTTCTGTAATAACAGAATTGGTCAAATATTCACAACGAAAATTAAAGGAAAAATATCAAGTCTTTGCAAAAAGAGATGAACAGTACTATATTCGACTTATGAAAGAACAAAAAAGTCAACGGGGCGGTATTTTATTAGCCAGAGATTCTTCTGGCAATGAAATTTGCGGTTATTGCTTTCTGGCAAGGGAAGATACCGTACAGCTTCGGGAACTACTTTGCGATGAAGGCAGGGAAATGGATATACTCAGGGAAATTTGGAAAAAATATGGGCACTATGGAGAAATCGACATTTTAGGTGCTGAGTTTTCGAAAAATTGCCTGCCTTTTGCGCAGATTTTCCCATGTATTATGATAAGAATTACAGACATTTGCAGATTTACAAAGCTGATTCCCTTACAGGCAGGGGAAGTACAGTGGCTTACTCAGAATCCGGTAATTGCTATTAAGGATTCCTTTATACAGCGTAATCAGGGAGTGTATCGTGTGAGTGTGGAAAGACAAGGAAATAATTTCTTTGCAAAGCTAGAAAAAGAGCAGAATTGGATAGAGGATATAGGGAAAAGTGGGAATGATATTCCTGGTTTTACGGTAGAACAAATCCAGAAAAAGTCTTTTGAAAAATTAAAAATTTTCTTAAATGAGGTAGTTTAATATTGACAAATGCCTTTTTTTTGCATAGACTAAAATAGATAACAGAAGAAAGTAAAAAGCGTTGAACGGTAAGAGTATTTATAAGGAACGCATCAGAGAGGAAATGTCACAGGCTGAAAGCATTTCTGGCGGGGTAGATAAAGAAAGTGCGACCGGGAGCTGTTTTAATGAAGGTGTAGGCCGGTAGTTAAGAACGTAGACACACGTTACGTGTTAAAGGTGGAGGAGAAATCCTCTAATAGAGTGGAACCGCGGATAAATTCGTCTCTAAATAGAGATGAGTGTCTGCGGTTTTTTATTTAAGATAAGAAATATCTGAAATTCCGGTTCATATGTTTGGAAAAGAAACTTAAATTAGGAAGTGATATAGATGGGAATAATTAAAAATATTAAAGAAGAAATTGAAGTAATTAAAGAACGAGATCCTGCATTACACTCTAATATGGAAGTTTTGTTGTATCCGAGTTTTAAAGTAATGTTACATTACCGCCTTGCGCATAAGCTTTACATCAACAAACATTATTTTCTGGCAAGATGGGTGTCCCAGAGAGGAGTTCGAAAGACAGGAATTGAAATCCATCCGGGAGCAACGATAGGAAAAGGCTTGTTTATTGATCATGGAAGCGGTGTAATTATAGGAGAAACGGCTATTGTAGGTGATAATGTAACCTTATATCAAGGCGTTACCTTAGGCGGAACCGGAAAAGAGACAGGAAAGCGTCATCCTACTGTGGCAGATAATGTAATGATTAGTGCCGGAGCAAAAATTATAGGCTCTTTCACTATCGGAGAAAATTCTAAAATAGGTGCCGGTTCCGTTGTATTAAAGGAAGTTCCGCCGAATTCTACCGTGGTAGGTGTACCGGGACATGTGGTGAAACGCAATAATGTTTCTATTCCAAGAACTGACCTGAATCAAGTGGATTTACCAGACCCTGTTCAGGTGGAAATTACAGAACTTAGAAAAAATAATGATGTGCTTTGTAGACGCATTGTAGAATTGGAAACAGAAATTAAACGATTAGAGTCTGAAAAGGGAAAATAAGGAGAGCGAAGATGAAATTATATAATACCCTCAGCAAAAGGAAAGAAGAATTTGTACCAATAGAAGAAGGAAAAGTAAAAATGTATGTGTGTGGTCCTACAGTGTATAATTACATTCATATTGGAAATGCAAGACCAATGATAGTATTTGATACGGTAAGACGTTACTTTGAGTATAAGGGATACGAAGTAACATATGTATCAAATTTTACAGATGTAGATGATAAAATTATCAATAAGTCTATAGAAGAAGGCATTCCGGCGAGTGAGGTTTCAGAACGCTATATTAAGGAATGCAAAAAGGATATGGAAGATTTAAATATCAAACCGGCAACAAAGAATCCGAAGGCAACAGAAGAAATTGATGGCATGATTTCTATGATAGCAGCTTTAATAGAAAAAGGGTATGCTTATCCAGTGGATGGTACGGTATATTTTCGTACCAGAAAATTTGAAGGTTATGGAAAATTGTCGAAGAAAAATCTAGATGAGTTAGAAGCAGGAAAACGTATCGCCATTGAAGAACAGAAGGAAGATGCTATGGATTTTGTTCTTTGGAAGCCAAAGAAAGAGGGAGAACCATATTGGGAATCTCCGTGGGGACAGGGACGTCCGGGATGGCATATTGAATGTTCTGTAATGTCAAAAAAATATCTGGGTGATACCATTGACATTCATGCCGGTGGAGAAGATTTGGTATTTCCACACCATGAAAATGAGATTGCACAGAGTGAGGCTGCAAACGGAAAAGAATTTGCAAGGTATTGGTTGCATAATGCATTTTTAAACATTAACAATAAAAAAATGTCAAAATCGTTGGGAAATTTCTTTACTGTAAGAGAAATTGGCGAAAAATATGACTTACAGGTCTTGCGTTTCTTTATGTTGAGTGCTCATTATAGAAGTCCGTTAAATTTTAGTGCAGATTTGATGGAGAGTTCTAAAAATGGTTTGGAACGAATTCTGACTTCAACAGAACGTTTGAAAAATCTTATGGAAAAAGCAGAGGGAACATTAAAAGAGGAAGAACAGCAGTTGTTAGAAAGCCAGAAGGAATACATTGAAAAGTTCGAAGCAGCTATGGATGATGATTTTAATACGGCAGATGCCATTTCCGCTATTTTTGAATTTGTAAAATTTATTAATATTGAGGCAACCAAAGAAAAATCGAAAGAATTGTTAGAGGGCTTTTGGAAAACGCTGCACGACCTGGCTAATGTACTGGGAATCATTCTTGAACAAAAAGAAGAAATTCTGGACGAAGAAATTGAACATTTGATTGCAGAACGTCAGAACGCAAGAAAAGAAAAGAATTTTGAGAGAGCCGATGAAATCAGAGATATTTTACTTGAAAAGGGAATTATCTTAAAAGACACACGCGAGGGAGTTCAATGGAAAAGAGCTTAGATGAATTATTAAAAGAGAATTTTCAAATGAAAGAAGTGAGTGCTAAAAGTTACTCTCCTTTGGTATTGGCTTATATAGGAGACGGTATATATGACTTGGTAATTCGCACCGTTGTGGTAAATCGTGGAAATACACAGGCAAATAAACTGCATAAGAAAACCAGCAGTCTTGTAAAAGCAGCCGCTCAATCGTCGATGATAGACACTTTATTAGAAATACTTACAGAAGAAGAAATGGCAGTATACAAGCGTGGAAGGAATGCGAAGTCTGCTACTATGGCAAAAAACGCTACCATGACAGATTATCGGAAGGCAACAGGGTTTGAAGCACTGATGGGATATTTGTATCTGGATAATCAATGGGAACGTATGGTGTATTTAGTAAAAGAAGGTTTGCAGCGTGCACACCTGTGTTTGTAGAAAATAGAAAGGTAATACAGAACATGAGATATGAAGAATTCACAATTGAAGGAAGAAATGCCTGTATAGAAGCATTTCGTTCTGGGAAAACCATTGACAAGCTGTTCATTTTAGACGGTTGTAAGGATGGGCCGATTCTTTCCATTGTCAGAGAGGCAAAGAAACAGGATACATTTATTCAGTATGTAAAAAAAGAGCGTTTAGACCAGATGTCAGAAACAGGAAAACATCAGGGAGTGATTGCTTATGCGGCAGCGTATCATTATGCTTCTGTGGAAGATATTTTAGAGAATGCCAGAACGAAAAATGAACCGCCATTTATTTTTTTACTGGACGGTATTGAAGATCCTCATAATCTGGGAGCCATTATTCGAACAGCTAACTTAGCAGGTGCACATGGAGTGATTATTCCAAAGCACAGAGCAGCCGGACTTACAGCAACCGTTGCCAGAACCTCTGCAGGTGCATTGAATTATACGCCGGTAGCAAAGGTGACAAATCTTGGAAAAACGATTGATGAGTTGAAAGAAAAAGGCATTTGGTTTGCCTGCGCAGATATGGACGGCGATGTGATGTATCGTACCAATCTGACGGGACCTATTGGACTGGTAATTGGAAATGAAGGGGAAGGAGTCAGCCGTCTGGTAAAGGAAAAATGTGACTATATTGCCTCTATTCCGATGAAGGGAGATATTGACTCATTGAATGCATCTGTGGCAGCGGGAGTACTTGCTTTTGAAATTGTAAGACAGCGACTGAATCAGAATAGATAGAGGGTTAAGCATGGGGAGAACAGAAAGAGAAGATGAAGAAATGATTCGGCAGATTCAGGAAGGAAATCAGGAACTGACCGATTATATTATGGAACGATATAAATATTTGGTAAAAAAGAAAGCGAAAGCAATGTATATTCTTGGTGGAGATAATGACGATTTGATTCAGGAGGGTATGATTGGATTGTTTAAAGCAATCAGAGATTTTGATTGCAGACAAAATTACAGCTTTTGTGCTTTTGCAGAAATCTGCATTACAAGACAGATGTATTCAGCTATGAAGGCAGCGGGAAGGCAGAAGCATTTACCATTGAATACTTATGTTTCTTTTCACACGATGATAGGAAGTGGGGAAGAGGAGGGGGAATTGCGGGATGTTTTAGAATCTGGCATGAAGACACCGGAAGAGCTGGTGATTGGAAGAGAGGATTTGGAACAGCTTGCAGAGATTATTGAACAAAAGTTAAGTGTTATGGAAAAAGAAGTTCTGGATTTGTATCTTTCCGGAATTTCATACAAGGAGATTGCAAGGATATTAGGAAAAAGTGAAAAATCCATTGATAATGCTTTGCAGAGAATGAAAGGAAAACTTGCAGACACATTAAAATAAAAGGTGATTCATATGAGCAGAAAAGATGATTTTAATATAATTAACCTAACAGAAAATCTTGAAAAAAATGCAGAAGAATTAATTCGTGAGGTCAAGACGGAATCAGATACAAAAAAGTCAGAATTGAAACTGGATATGTACTCTGAAAGACCCCAACGTGAATTGAATACAGATATGTATGAAAGACGACAGCACCAGGAAAGGCAGCATGCAGGGGAAACGGAAAGATTACATGCAAGAAAAATAGAAAGACCGCAATATGAGCAGCACGAAAACCATAGGAAGCCTCAGATGATGACAGGAGATGAAGAAATGTCAAAAAGAAGAAAAGAGAAGAGAAGGCCATCAAAAGCGGAAAAAAGACTGAAAAAAAAGATTATGAAAATTGTAATTGTGATTGCGGTGCTTTTCGGATTGAGTTATGGTCTTGTGTATGCTATGGTGGGAAAAGTCGAATATGAAAGCATGGAAACAGATTATGTGCGCCCAAAAGATGTAGAAAAAGTAAGTGGAGTTAAGAATATTCTGCTCATAGGTACAGATGCCAGAAGCAGTGATGAGGACGGACGTTCAGACAGTATGATTGTATTGTCTATTAACAGTAAGAAAAACAGAATTGTTATGACTTCTATTCTTCGTGACAGTTATGTGGAGATACCGGGGCATGGCTCTAATCGTATTAATGCAGCATATTCTTATGGACAGGAAGATTTGTTAATTCAGACGATTGAGCAGAATTTTAAAATACCGATTGATGCATATGCAAAAGTGGATTTCTTTTCCTTTATTGATATTGTAGATGCTGTAGGTGGAGTGGAAATTGATGTATCCGAAGAGGAAAAAGAATGGGTGAATGCTTATCTGAATGAAACGAATGAACTGCTTGGAAAAGAATTTGGTGATGGATATTTGACTTCGGCAGGAGTTCAGACATTAAGTGGAAAGCAGGCATTAAGTTATGCAAGAATCCGATATATTGGAACAGATTTTCAAAGAACAGAAAGACAGCGTGAGATTATTACAGCAGTTGCAGCGAAAGCTAAGACTATGGGACCAACTGCTATTACAAAGTTAATGGATTCTGTTCTTCCTAATGTAAAAACTAATATGAAACATTCAGAACTGACCTTGCTTGCGATGAAATCAATAATGTACGTGGGTTATGACATGCAGCAGATTCATCTTCCGGCAGATGGCACATGGAAAAATGCTACGATAAATGGTATGGCTGTATTGCAATTAGATTTTGATGCCAATATTGCAGCATTCAAGGAAGCAGTGTATGGAGAGGGAGCAAAGACTTCTGGAGAATAAAAAGTAAGAATAACGGTAGAAACTCTACCGTTATTTTTGCATAAAGAGCATAGAGATAGAGAAGGAGTGGCATATGGGTTTACAATTTGTGATTGGACAGTCTGGTGCAGGAAAGTCACGATATTTATATGAAGAAATAATAAAAAAATCAACAGAGAGGGAAGAAGAAAACTTTATTTTTATCGTGCCGGAGCAATCAACATTGCAGACGGAAATGGAGCTGGTGAAACGCCATCAAAACGGTGGAATTATGAATATTGAAGTGTTGAGTTTTGCGAGACTTTCCTATAACATTATGGAAGAAACAGGGACCTTAAATCAAAAGACGTTAGATGATTTGGGAAAAACGTTATTAATCCGAAAGGTTGTAAATAGCAGCAAAAATGAATTTAAAGTCATTGGAAATGAATTAAAGAAAACAGGTTATATCAGCGAAGTAAAATCGGTGATTTCAGAATTTATGCAGTATGGGATTATGCCGGAAAACATAGAAAAAATGCAGGACATGTTTGAAAGCAGAAAGTTGCTGCAGTACAAATTACAGGATATAAAGAAGGTATATGAAAGCTTTGAAGAATATCGAAAAGAAAAGTATATTACTTCGGAGGAGCTTCTTAAGGTGTTAGCAAGAATCCTGGATAAATCTGAAAAAATAAAAAATAGTACGATAGTGTTAGACGGATACACGGGATTTACCCCTGTGCAGATGGAGGTTATTGAAAAATTGCTGCTACATGCCAGAAAAGTTATCGTTTCAGTAACCTTAGGGTACGGAGAAAATTTAGAAAAAGAAGCAAAGCCATATGAGTTGTTTTATATGAGTAAAATCATGGTACAGAAAATTTGCAAACTGGCAGAAGAAGGGGGGATACAAAGAGACAAGGATATTCGTATCAGGGAGAAAATGGTAAAACGATACGAAAAAAATCCTCCAATGGCATTTCTGGAACAAAACTTTTTCCGCTATCAAAAGAAAATTTATACACAGGCTCAAGAGGCAATCAGCATTCATATGGCAGTAAATCCGTGTGCAGAATTAGAATTTTGTGCAAGAGAAATTGTAAAGCTGACAAAGAAAGGATACTTTTATAAGGATATTGCGATTATTGCGGGAGATGCAGAAGAATATATAGGGCACATCGAAGGTATATTTGCAAAATACGGGATTCCGGTGTTTGTGGATGCAAAACGTCCTTTGATGAATAATATTTTGATTGAATTTATCCGTGCCGCAATGGAAGTAGTCTTGCAGGACTTTAAATATGAAAGTGTGTTTCGATTTTTAAAGACAGGATTTCACTCTTTTACCTGGGAAGAAGTTGATATCTTAGAAAATTATGTCCGTGCAAATGGGATTCGTGGAATAAAGAAATACAGAGAAAAATGGGTTCGTCCATTGCGCAGTATGAATGCGGAACAATTAGAAGAGGTAAACAGACTTAGGGAACGGTTGCTTGGCTATTTTGAACAGGAAGATTTTTATAAATGTATGCGGAATAAGAAGATATCTGTAAAGGAAAAGACAGAATGTCTGTATCACTTTTTGGAACGATTTGAGGTTGCGAGACGATTAGAAGCATACGAAGCAATGTTTGAAGAGGAGGGAAACCCTTCTTTAGCGAAAGAGTACCATCAGGTTTATGAGAAAATTATGCAGGTGCTAGAAGAGATGGTGGAACTTCTGGGAGAAGAGCATATAAGCATAGAAGACTATCGGGATATTTTAGAGGCAGGCATTTTGGAGGTAAGAATTGGAATTATTCCGGCGGGTACAGATGTAGTTACCATTGGAGAATTAGAACGAAGCCGTTTAGAGCATGTGAAGGTTTTGTTTGTAGTGGGTGTTAATGATGGAAAGATACCAAAAAAAGCGACAAATAAAGGTGTTTTTTCAGAGCTGGAACGGGAAGCAATGTATAGGAATGACATTGTTTTGGCACCTACAGTAAAGGAGCAATCCTTTATGCAGCGTTTTTATTTATATATGCAATTAACGAAACCGAAAGATTGTCTTTATCTTTCCTATGCAAAAATGAATCAAAAGGGTGAAAGCATCAGACCCTCTTATTTGATTCAAACATTTTTGAAAATGTATTCGGGAATGTCTGTACAGGAAGAAAGTAATCTACAGTTAAAGGAGTATTTAGTAACCCCTAAAAATGGGTTGGATTATTTAGCGGAAGGTTATGCAGCTTATCGGGAGGGCGAAAAAGATGTAACGTGGGAGGCACTGTATGAGTGGTATATGGAACAAGATAGTTACAAAGATGTAGTGAAACAGCTTAATCAGGCTTGCTTTTATGGAAATTATGAGACAGAAATAGGCAAAGCAGCAGCACATGCACTGTATGGGACAACCTTGACGAATAGCGTAACAAGGCTTGAAAAATATGCGCAGTGTTCTTATGCACATTTTCTTTTATATGGATTGCAGTTAAAAGAAAGAGAAGAATATAAATTTGCAGAGGTTGATTTGGGAAATGTATTGCATTTAGCTTTAGAGCTGTTCTCAAAGCGTATGGAAGAAAGCATATACAACTGGTTTGACATTCCTGCACAAGTTATGGAGGAATGGGCGAATCAGACCATAGAGGAAAGCGTAATTCAGTATGGAAATACTGTATTATTTCAGACAGAACGAGACAAGTATAAAATATGCAGGGCAAAACAACTGATGCAAACTACGGTTGCAGCGCTAAGCAGACAATTGCGAAAAGGAAAATTCACACCTAAAAATTATGAATTAGGTTTTTCTGTTGCAACGGATATGGATGAGGTGACAATCGCATTATCGAAAGAAGAAAAGATGAAATTAAAAGGGCGAATTGATCGTGTGGATACATACGAAAATGAAACACAGGTGTATGTAAAAGTAATCGATTATAAGTCAGGTAATACAAGCTTTAACATAGCAGCGTTATACCACGGTTTACAGTTGCAATTAGTGTTATATATGGATGCAGCTATGAAAAGCATTCAAAAAGGGACGGACAAAAAAGTAAGTCCCGCAGGGATTTTTTATTATAATATTGACAATCCAATGGTAGACGGAGAAGCAGGGGACACTACGGAAACGATAGACAAGAAAATACAAGAAAAACTTCGAATGAATGGACTGGTGAATGATAAGGAAGAAGTAATTGATCTATTAGACGCAGAGTTTGATAAAAAGTCAGATGTCATACCAGTGACAAAAAATAAAGATGGAAGTCTGTCAAAAGCATCTAAGGTTGTAGAAGAACGGGATTTTTCCATGTTGATGAATTTTGTGAATAAAAAGATTGTAGATTTAGGACAAGGAATTATGTCTGGAGATGTGAGTATCCGGCCTTATGAATTTGATAACAGAACAGCTTGTGACTATTGCAAGTTAAAAAGTGTATGTGGCTTTGATAAAAAACTGCCGGGATATCAATATAAGAAGCTTCAGAAGTTTTCGGAAGAAGAAATATTAGAAAAGATTAGGGGGGAAGAAAATGGCGATGAATTTTACACAGGACCAGCAGAGAGTCATTGATACGACTGGAAAAAATATTTTGGTATCCGCTTCCGCCGGTTCAGGAAAGACTGCGGTTCTGGTAGCCAGAATTATGAAAAAAGTGTGTGAGGAGGGCATAGATATTGATCGTTTGCTAATTGTGACTTTTACAAATGCCGCCGCCGCTGAAATGCGTGAACGTATTCATAATGCATTGACAGAGCGGATAGAAGATGAACCTGAAAATGAACATTTACAGCGGCAATTAGTGTTATTAATGAATGCCCAGATTACAACAATACACAGCTTTTGTCTATATTTAGTTAGAAATCATTTTGAAATGGTAGATATTGACCCTTCTTTTCGACTCGGAGACGAGGGAGAAATGAAACTGTTAAAGAATGATATACTCGATGAAATGTTAGAAGAATATTACAGTGAGGGTAGGGAAGAATTTCTGGAAATGATAGAAACAATGACTACCCAGAGAAAAGATGATTCGATTAAAGAATATATTCTAAGTATATATGAATTTGCCATGAGTTATCCCTGGCCAAAGGAATGGCTAAACAAAGCAAAATGTCAATATGAATGTGAAAATTTTGATGATTCAGATTGGATTGAATTTTTAAAGAATGAAGTAAATAAAACCGTATTCGACGTAAAACAGGAAATATTGCGTGCTATCAAAATTGCAAATCTTTCCGATGGTCCTTATATGTATGTGGAAGCATTAGAGAGTGATTTGAAACTGCTTACAATGCTTGAGAATGCAAAAAGTTATGAAGAACAACAGGAAGAATTTAGTCAGCTATCCTTTGCTACCCTGTCAAGAAAGAGAGATGCTTCTGTATCAGAAGATAAAAAAGAGCAGGTAAAAGCCATTCGTGACAAAGTAAAAAAGAGTTTAAAAGAAATAAAGGAGCAGTATTTCTATGAAAATAAAGAAGCGTTAAGCTGGCAAATAAACAATGCCGGTAAACTGGCAGGTATGTTAATAGAATTTACAGAAAAATTTATTGACTGCTATGGACAGGCAAAACGGGAAAAAATGTTGCTGGATTTTAATGATTTAGAGCATTTTGCCATTGAAATTTTAATGGATGAAAATAAAGAGTATACGGGTGTGGCAAAAGAGTTGCAGGAGCACTTCCATGAAATTATGACGGATGAGTATCAGGATAGCAACTTGGTTCAGGAAATTATTCTGACCGGAGTTTCGAAACAGTCCTGCGGTGGCAGTAATATGTTTATGGTGGGAGATGTAAAGCAGGGAATTTATCGTTTCCGTCTGGCGAGACCGGAACTGTTTATGGAAAAGCATGACAGTTATTGTAAAGAAGAAGTCGAGGATTCTGTAAGGATTGATTTACATAAGAATTTTCGAAGCCGTGATAATGTGATTAAGACGGTGAATTTTATATTTGCACAGTTAATGCGAAAAGAATTTGGAAATATTGCCTATGATGATACAGAGGCATTGTTTCTGGGGGCTGAGTATGAAGAAGCGGAAAACATGGATTATGCTACAGAGCTTTTGTTGGTGGATACGGCAGGGGAAAAAGAATTAAAGCTTGCACAAAACGAAGAATATACGAAGATTGAGTTAGAAGCACGAATGATTGCAGAGCGTATTAAAAAGATTGTGAACGAAGAATATATTTATGATAAGAAAGAAAAAAAATTCCGGAAAGCTTCCTATGGAGATATTGTCATCTTGCTTCGCACCATGCGCGGGTATGCAGAAAATATTAGTGAGGTATTGAGAGAATATGATATTCCTGTGATAATTACTTCGCAGACAGGATATTTTGCAGCAATAGAAGTACAGACAGTATTAAATATGCTCGCAGTCATAGATAACCCTAAGCAAGATATTCCATTGGCGGCTGTATTAGCTTCGCCAATTGGAAAGCTTTCGGCATTTGAGATGGCAGAAATAAAAAGTTGTTATCGCGATAGTTCCTTTGAACAGGCAGTTTTTGCATACGCTGCGGAAGGAAGTAAAGAGGAGATAAAGCAGAAGTTGCAGGTGTTTTTGGGATTATTACAAAAAATAAGGAAAATGGTTCCGTATACCCCAATTCATACCATAATTGAAAATGTTTTGGAACTTAGTGGATATCTCAATTACGTAACTGCTATGCCTGGGGGAAAACAACGAAGAGGAAATTTAGAAATGTTAGTGGAAAAAGCAGTTGCATACGAAAAAAGCAGTTACAGTGGGTTGTTTCATTTTATCAGGTATATGGAGCAGCTAAAAAAATACGATGTGGATTTTGGAGAAGCAGTTGCGAAGGAAAATGCAGATAATTCGGTAGAAATTATGAGTATTCATAAAAGCAAAGGGTTGGAATTTCCGATTGTTTTTGTATCTGCTACCAGCAAAAACTTTAATTTACAGGATACGAGGGCAAAGGTGTGCTTAGACTTGGATTTTGGAATTGGTGTGGACAGCTATGACTTAGAACAACGTGTTAAAAAACCTACATTATTGAAAAGGGTAATTGCAAGAAAACAAAAATTAGAAACGGTGGCGGAGGAATTACGTGTTTTCTATGTGGCATTAACCAGGGCAGAAGAAAAACTAATAATTACAGGCGTGTTAGAGGATATGGAGAAAAAATTAAAGGAATATGAAATGCTGGCAAATATGCAGGAAAATTGTATATCATACAGAATGCTTAGTAATACAACAAATTATTTAGATTGGATTTTGCAGACATTTTACCGTCATAATGCAATGCGCAACATACAGGAAATGTATGAAGCATCGGTTTATGAGGGAAAGTCCTTATATAATGATGATGTAGCATTGAAGGTAGTGCTGAATGGAATCGGCGATATCGTCGAACAATTAAAATATCGCCATATAGAAAATCAAATGAAAAGCAGAGAGATTGTACTTTCCATGCAAAATACACAAAGCTTTAAAAACGAAAAAGAACTAATTTCAAAAAAATTTTCCATTGGATACCAACATGAGAAGCATGAGAATATTCATTCTAAAATTAGTGTTTCGGAGTTAAAGGAGTCTGCACTGCAAAAGATGGTAGAAGAAGAGGCAATAGAAAGAATATATGAAACACATAGACAAGAACCATATATTCCATCTTTTGCGAGAATGGCGGAAGAAAAAATTGGGGGAACAGAGCGAGGAAATGCTTATCATAAAGTTATGGAGCTGACTGCCGGTAAAAAAATAGAGGGGGAAGAGGACTTAAGAAATATACTAGAAGAGATTGTCCGAAGTGAAAAAATGACGGCAGAACAGATCGATTTATTATCTATTCCAAAACTTATGAAATTTTATGCCTCACCGTTGGCAGAGAGAATGTATAAAGCAGGCATGCAGGGGAAATTGTACAAAGAGCAACCATTTTTAATAGGGAAAGATGTTTCTGAAATATATAATAAGTCCTATCAGGAAAAGGAAATGGTGCTAATTCAGGGAATTATAGATGCTTTTTTTGAAGAGGAAGATGGCATAATTTTGGTGGACTATAAAACGGATCGAGTAGAAAATGGAGAGGAGTTAGTATTACGGTATAAGGAACAGCTTGTGCAATATGCACAAGCCTTAGAAGCTTTAAAAAACAGGAAAGTTAGAGAAAAAATACTATATTCTTTTCATTTGGGACAAATTGTTTGTGTATAATTTTGCTTTTTTGAGAAAAAGACAAAAAAATACACAAAAATCGTAAAATAACAAAACGACATTATTGTAAACTATTGTGAATAGATTTATTTCTTAATATTTGATAAAATGCTCTTGTAAGAAATCTTAGTAAAGGTTCCTCTTATGGGAGCTTTTTGTCGTAGGAAGAATAGTCGATGTTTTTCACTATCTAAAATTCTTGCACGGTGTGCGCACACAAATTCCAAAGAAAATACGAAAAGGGAGGATACAAGAAATTAATGGAAGAAATTGAATATGGAGTCAGAACAGGAGTTTTGCATTTAGAAAGTTTACAGGAGTCAGACTTTGGTGTTCTTATGGAGTACATAAAAAAGAGTAGTGTGACAGATATTAATTGGAATGGAACAGCACTCTGGATTGATGATTTGTATAAGGGAAGGTATAAGGCTGATATTGTGTTAAGTGATAAATACCTCCAATGCTTTTCTGCAAAATTATCCAATGTGGTTAGCAGGCAGTTTAATAAATATAGCCCGATTCTGGAGGCGGAAACAGACGAGCTGCGTATCAGTGTAATTCATCAAGAGGTTGCAAATGCCGGAACAGTATTGTCTATACGGAAAATTCCACGAGAAATACGGATGGTCAGAGAAAATATGATAGATGACGGCTATTGCAGCGGACAAGTCGAGGGGCTGCTGGCTGCTTGTGTAAAAGCAAACATGAATATTATTATCTGTGGATTACCAGGTGTAGGAAAAACGGAATTATTAAAATATCTTGGAATGTATATTGAAGATAGAGAACGTATTATTACACTGGAGGATAATCTGGAACTTCATTTTCCGGCAGTTTATCCGGATAAAGATTGTGTAGAATTTAAGGTCAATGAAAAATTTTCCTATCAAGCTGCAATAAAAGCAAGTTTAAGATTGTTGCCTACGTGGTTACTGGTATCTGAAATAAGATCAACAGAGGTCAAGTATCTTTTAGAGGCAATATCTACCGGAACACATTGCATGTCTACCATACATGCAGAATGTGTTGAGATGATACCAAACAGATTGAAGAATATGGCAGGTGACAGTAGCAGAGATTGGGAAGAGGAAGCATTTCGGCATATTGATGTTGGCGTGTATATAAGGAAAGAAATAAAAGAGAAAGGAGAAATCGCAAGACATATTGCACAAGTATGTTTTTTTGAACGAAAGGAGGAGCAGAATATAGCTACAATGGTAGTAGACAATGGTTATGTTATCTCAAATAATATTCCAGAGAGTAAGCAAAAGAAATTCGAATTATACAATGTAGAAGTACCGCAGCTAGAACAGGAGGTCTTTTATGGATAAAAGAAAGTATTCCATAAAAGAACACGGATTTTGCAAGGTACAAAGTATAATTAAAACATATGGCTTTGATTATTCGTGGAGCAAAAATTTGCTGTTAACGGGTGTTGCACTTATTGTGGGAATAATAATGTGTCTTTTCATGCGTGTGAAAGCTACAGGCATTGGGGTTGTGGTTGCGGGAATTGTTTTAATGGTTCCCGTAATTGCAAAATACCATTACTGGGCATTATATGAGGAAAAACGCTTTTCTGACACGGTGGATTATATGGAGTATGTTATTTACAGCTTTTTGAGAATGCCTAAAATTATAAATGCTTTACAAGAGGTAAAGAAGTTATGTAATGGAAGAATGAAGCAATGTATTGAAAAAACAGTAGACAGGATACAATATGCAGATGATTACAAGGAGATTTATGAGGACGCTTTTTATCATATTGAAAAAGAATATGGCAATGATCGTATGCGGGCATTACATCACTTTTTGGCACGAATAGAACAGCAGGGGGGCGATTATGCTCAATCCTTAGAAGTTTTGTTAGAAGATATCAGACAATGGTCAGAGATGATATATTTGCTACAAAAGGAGCGCAGAGAATTGCAGCGGAAGGCAGCCCTTTCCATTTTATTGTCTGTTGCTGTTGCAATTACTATGGTTGGGCTTCTTCCAAAAGAAGTCGGTGATATTTCACAAAATTCCTTGTATCAGATTAGTTCCGTTGCTTTTCTTTTGCTCAGCATGACAGTATATGTTTTATCCAGAAGAAGTTTGATACGTTCCTGGCTGACAACGGAAAATAATGATGAAATGATAAAAAAAGCTTACGATTATTGTAGTAGCAAAGAAAGCTGTAAAGGGAGACACTATCGCTACATGCAAAAAAAGGTAATACAAAGCATACAGAAAGAGTTCCCTATGTGGCTTAGAAATGTGATTTTAAATATGCAGACAGAAAATGTGTTTATCGCAATGGAAAAGGCAGCAGAGGATACATCCTATCCATTAAGAAGTGAATTGAAGAATACATTACAGGAAATCGAAAAAAGACCGGGAAGTATACAGGCGTATCAGCATTTTTTGGAAAAATTCGAGGTGAAACAGATAAAAATGGTATTTTTAATGTTTTATTCCTTAAACGAGTTTGGAACAAAGGAAGCGCAAAATCAGTTAAATGCCATGATTCAAAGAAATAATAAACTGGCCAAACAGTCGGAACGCTTCATTAATGAAGAAGAACTTGGAATTTTCGGAATTTACATGCTGCTTCCAATGGTGATAGCAGCGGGGAAAATGCTTTTGGATATGTGGGTCTTTGTGCAACAGTTTCTTGTTTTCTATTCGAATGTAGTTTGAGAGGAAGATTTTATGGATGAGATGTTAGCGGAGTATGGAGGAACGGTTGTGATATTGCTTGTAGGAGGAACGGTGCTTAAAGTCTTAGCATTGTTGCTGAATATAGTGACAGGAGGTGCATAATGAAAGAAATATTACAGGAATATGGAGCAGTGGTAATTGCGGCAGTGGCAGCAGGAATACTGATAGGGTACCTGCCACGTTTCATGTTTGTGTATGAAATGGCAGGGCAGTTATTTTTGAATGCTATAGGAGGTTAAATGAATCGAATCATAGAAAAATATGGGCATGTGGCAGTGGTTTGTACGGTGGCAGCAATTATGTTCAGCGTTATTGGAGGCATTGGAATGCAGCTATATAAGAAAACATATTACAGTAAACCAGAGAATGCAGGGAATGTGGATGAGAATATGAGATTATTAGCGGCACAAAAAAGATATCCCTTTTTCACTGGAAGCAGATATATCACATTAACACTAGGATATCAGGGAATAGACGGACAGGAAGGTTTCAGTAAGGAAGATGCACTCTCCTTTATTGAAGCGTACGAATACGAAACAAACGGGTTGGAAGGGAAGATAAAAGGAATTGATAAAAATAGGATAAAAGTATATCCCTTTGATGATGAGAGTGAAAATAATCGTGAATTTGTTGACGTGAATAAGACAGGAAAATATTCGATCCGTTATTGTGTGGAAGGGGAAAGTGGATTAAAAGCAGATATGACAATGCTGGTGTTGGTTGATATATTGCCACAAGGAATGGAATATACGGAAAGTGCAGGTGTTGCGAATGAAAGCGGCAGTTGAGTTATATGTTGATTCTATTATTATGGTTATGATTGTTACTTGTTGTGTATTCTTTATTTCTTCCGGAATGAGAAATGCGAATGCAAGAAATTTTCATTCAACTACATTAGCAAAGATAGAAGCAAGTGCAGGAAGTGAAAAAGTGATTCAGGAGAGTATGGAAGAAGCGAAGAAAAAGGGGTATATACTAGAAGTTTTACCTACTTGTCTTTATGAGGACAAAAAATATTATTATGTGACATTACTGTACGAATACAGTGTTCCGTTTTTGGGAATTAAGCGCGAAAGCAAAATTGAAGGATATGCAAGATAAAGGAGGAATTTTATATGAAAAGTTTTTTAGAAGAATATGGGTTAGTAGTGGTAGCAGCAATTATTATCGGATTATTTATTTCGTTTGCAAGTCCATTTGGCAATTCCATTAAAAATTATATTACAAGTACTGTGGATAATTTTGCATCTTCCTCACAATCAGCAATTACAGGAAGTATGAATAATGGGAATGCTGAAAACCAGGGAAATTAAGGAATAAAATATGAAAAGTGTAGTGAGTCTCGGAATAGGAATTATGTTGTTTTTATTTACCATTGAAATTGTTCAATCGATAGAAACAAGATCTATTCGTGAGGAGGAACTAAGACAGGCAGTTACAAGTGCGGTATATACCGCACTTGAAATGTCCATTACGGAACCGGAGTTTTTAAAAGAAGAAATCAGCTCACAAGAAGAAAAAAAGTTAAATGAAAAAATGAAAGCTTGTTGTATCAGCTCGGTGAATACATTGATTAAAAGTAATTCCAAAATAAAAATTACCATTCAAAAAGCGGACTATAGAAGTGGGATTTTAGATGTGTTTGCACAAGCAGAATTTTCTTATACAAATGGAAGAACAGGACATATCTCATATCGGAAAACCGGTATCATAACTCAATATTAAAATTCAAACAAAGCTCCTTGAAAATTAAATAATAGATAAAAGCGAAATACGAAATCGATAAAAATATGCAACCTCCTATTGAAAGATAAACAAATACATAGTAATATAATACTATAAAAGTAAAACACGTAATAACGAGATAGGAAGGTGTAAGATGAAAAAAAGAATGATGATAATGTTAATCAGTATAGTTGTAGTGGCAAGCTATATTAACGGACTGGAAATAAAGGCAGCAGACAATAGAACTATTGGGGAAGTAAATATGGTGAATCTGTCTGAAGTGAAAGAAGAAAATGTGTTATACCTTCCGGAAGGAATCATCAGAATTGAAGACGAGGAATTTGATGGATATGGGACACGTTGGAATGCCAACGAAGGTGAGTATGCAACGAAAATTGTTCTTCCCTCTACCCTGGAGTATATTGGGAATTCTGCATTTGCATCTAGTTGTATTGAGGAAATTGTTATTCCGGGCAGTGTAAAGGAAATTGGGAGTTCTGCTTTTGAGCATTGTAAAAACCTTAAAACAGTAATTTTTGAGGGTGATTATGTTGAAAAGATTGGCGACGCTCTGTTTTGGTATTGCGAAAATCTTGAAACAGTAGTAATGCCAGATGCAGTAGGAGAATGGGATACTGATTTTGCATTTATGAGCTGTTATCGATTGAAAAACTTGACAGTACCACGGGAGGGAATGGATCGACTCGGAACGGGAATGTTTTATGCATGTGCATTGGAAGAGTTTAATATACCGGATTGTGTAACAACTATGAATTATGATGTTTTTACCTGTTGTGATGAATTAAAAGTACTCAGAGCAGGATATAATGTTGTGAATTTTGTAGATGGAGGATATACAGGGGCACTGAATATTTCTAAGGGATGCTTTGGAACAGGATATTATGATTTGGATAATGTGTGGCACAAAGGACCTGCTAATATGATTCTGGAAGCACCATTAGATTCAGCGATTGTAGAATATGCAAGGAATTACCGGTATTTTACAGTGAAGTATGATTATCCGGATTTTGAGCGGATAGAGTGGATATGTGATGGGAAGATTAGAGAGGGTGCTATTAACAGTTATCCTTATATAATCGTAGAATATAAAGCGTATCCAAAGGAAACAAGGCTAGGTGGGTTATATACAACTGATTTGACAAAAAATGTTCTGCAGGAAGACGGGTATAGCTGTCTTTGGATTGATGTTGATATAGATGTGATTGATGAGCGGACATATGGACGAGCAATTCCAGCCATACATTATTTCAAAAAAACATATACTACTCAGGATGAAAATTTGGAGTATACAGTAGAGCATACAGATTATTTTAGGATAATGATTACAAAAGCTTCGTTGGCTGAAAAAAGAGTGCAGATAGAAATTCTGAAATCAGGAACGTGGAAGAGCAAAGATGCAGAGTGGGAATTGCTTACCCCGGCAATTGATACAACCGTACTAACATCGATACCAACAGCAACACCGACAAAAGAAGTGACGCCAATTGCTACGGTAACACCCAAGCCGGAGGTAATTACCGCAGAGGTACCTACAATCACTGCAGCACCAACAAGTAAACCTGCAATCACAAAAAAAGTAACACCAATACCAGGCGTTAAAGCTGTGAAACCGGCAAAAACAAGTATTAAGAGTGCAAAACAGACGGTTGTAAAAAAGCATGGCAAGTGGGCATATAAAAAGGAGGTAAAACTTAGCTGGAAAAAAGCAAAAAACGCTGCGGGTTATGTCATATACATGAAGGCTGGAACAGGAAAATATAAAGCGGTAAAGATTATTACCAAAGGAAAGACAGTAAGCTATACTAAGAAGAACCTGAAAAAAGGTAAGACTTATTATTTCAAGATAAGAACTTACCGTAAGTTGAACGGACAGAAAGTATATGGAAACTACAGTAGAGTGAAAAAGTTAAAAATAAAATAATCGTTGATTTTGTAAGGAGCTTGATTATGCAGGCTCCTTTTTCAATGAAAAAGGGGAAAAGAGCAAAAGAACAACGAGAAAGGAGAAAAGACAATGAGAAAAGCAGAATTTAAGAAAACGGTGGCTGCAATGCTTGCAGCACTTATGGTAGTTCAAGCTATGGATTACATATTGCCTGCAAATACAGTCCGGGCAATACAACATACGCGGGAAATGATAATACAGGATGAAGAAAAACAAAAACTGGAAGAAAAGGTTACAGAAATGACATCTTCCGCTCCGAAAGAATTGGAAGGAGATATGATAGAGCCGGAAGTGAATGCATACAGTCAGGGAGAAGGACATTTTACTGTTACCCTAAATGGGAGTGGTAATACAGTGTCCTATAGGATTTATCTGTACAATGTAAAAAATGAAGAGCCGGCAGTTGGTGATACTGTCAGTATAACAAAAATTGGAAGTAAAGACATTCCGTCAGCCAACGAACCGCAATGGAAAGTAGTAAGGCTTGACAATAATGGTTCCGCTGCTAAAGACTATTTTGACCTTTCTTTTGAAGAATTAATTTTGCGAAGAGATGGTCCAACAAGCCATTCGCAAGGGTGGAGTGGTATTCAGCTCAAAGTCAGATTTAATATGGATAAGCATGTATTTCAGATAAGCCAGACAGCGGAAAACATAGAAAATGGTCGTTTGTGTCTGATTGTATCTAGCGATCCCGAGATACAACAGCAGATGATAGAAGAAAATAATTTAGAAGCAAAAGATTCCTGCACTGATATTATGAATAAATTAAAAGTGCATGACGGTGCAACAGGAATTACAGGCTACCTTCAATGTAATTCTTATAATTGCGGTTTGGCAGATTATAATGAAGATGGAAATTATTCTTTTGGTGAACTTACCATTAATTTTAAGAAAGGGAAAGAAAGCTTAAAAATTAATCCGAATCATGGAATCTATACCGGAAAGAATGGAGAAACCATAACCGGCACATCTGCAAAAGAACTGACAACAAAAACATGTGGAGAAACAACAGCAATCAATACACCAAAAAGAACCGGTTATACATTTGATGGCTGGATTGTAACCAATGGAACCGGAGGAAATGGAAGCTATAACAGCAGTACGAAGAAATATACCCACTGTACAAAAGAAGGAACAGGAGCAACGACGTTAAAAGCAACATGGAAAAAGGTTGGTGCAACAAATACACCGGCACCTACTCTGGCACCCGAATTTAATCAGACAGTAGAATATTATACATGGTCTGAAACAGAACAAAAATGGCAGCAGTTAGGAGGAAAGGAGGTCTATTCTGTAAAAAAAGGAGATATGTTTGATTGCCGTTCCCTTGCAGAGAAAAATCAGCCGGGGGGATACTATATCAGTGACATCATAGTACAAAGTGCAGAGACAACAAAGTGGAATAGCATTGAACGTTCCTATGTGGTGAATACAGCTACGATTGTGCATATCAATTACAGACCAAACTGCTCAACGCTTCAGGTAGATCCAAATGGAGGTGTCTGGAATGGAAATAATAAAGTACAAGGTTTTACACAGGCTTATGGAACTTCTTTGCAAATACCGAAGCCCATAAGAGATAAATATAAATTCGATGGTTGGAATCAACGGATAGGCAATGGTTCTATGTCAGACGACAATACAACATATAAATTCGGACCAAATGCTGAAGTTGTGGATTATATTACGGCAAAGTGGAAAGCCATTGAATTCAAAATCAAGTATGAACGCAATGAACCCAGTGGTATTGGTAAATTGTCTATGCAATCGCAGGAACGATTGAATATTGAAAGTCAAGGTACCATGTATGATGTGGGTCCTTATGCAAATGCCAGATTTTTAGGATGGTGTTTGGCCGTAGGAAACTGGAACGAAAACATAGGAGAGCTAACCAGTGTCCGCTGGCTAAAAGCAGATGGGACATTTGATGGCGTAGAAATACAAAAAGGGGAAAAGAGGTTTGACACAGACGCTTACACTGGAAAAATATTTCCCAATTTGGCCAGCGTGCAGGAGCTTGTTCCTTATGTAAATAACGATGGAGAGGTACTTACCTTAGTAGGAATGTGGAGCATCGATGTCGATTATGACGCTAAGGACGGAATCAATACAGCAGCATTAAGTGCCGGACAGCATGGCATTGCGCCGGACAAAACATTTGCATTGATTAATGAAGCTCCAAGCCTTCTGGGGAATGAATTTGTAGAGTGGATTGACCCGGTACAACAGGCAATCAATAAGGTTGGAAAATCATATGCGGAAACGGGAAAGACAATGTATATGCAGGCAATGGAAAGCAGCATAAAAATAAATGTATCGGATAGTAAAACATATGATAAAGGACAGACAATAAACAAAGGTTTTGAAAATGATAAAATTCTTTATGCAACATACCAGTATTACATTCAGTACCAAAAGGCTGACGGAACCATTATCGAAAAGGATAATGTGGCTAAGAAGAAAGAGTTTGCGAGGGATTATGGCACAGCAACAACTATTTCTGATGTAACCTATCCAACCAACGGTAATACGCAAGGACATCACTATACTTCAGAAAAACTCTGGCACGTAACCGCAGATAGTGGGGAACGCTATAAATATGCAGATGCGTCCAATTACCCAGGGAAAAATTACTCCAACAGCTACAAGCAGGGAGCAACCGCACTGGTAAATCGAAGCGTAATTTTAAAGGCAGTGGAGGAAGCAAATACATATATCATAAAATACAATGCAAATAATGATGCAGCCTCCACAAAAAAACTTCAGAACTGGAGCAAAATGAGAGAACAGAAGATTACCTATGGAGAGAATATAACTATCAAAGATATTGCAGGAAGTGAGCTGCCAGGTTATACCTTTGCCGGCTGGAATACGAAAGCAGATGGAAGTGGAGTGAACTTTTCAAATAAAGAGGGAAATACGGTAAAAGAGTTTCTTTCCAAAGCAGGAAAGAGTGTTGATGAAGATGGAGCAGTAATTCATCTGTATGCACAGTGGAGAGCAAAATCTTATACCATAACTTTTGATGTTAACCGCCCATCACCAGAAAATAACACACATGCATCTAGTAATGCACCAGTACTAAGCGGCACAGACACTCTGGAATATGTCTGGGACAGTGTAATAGTGGATAATAAAATCGAGGATTTGTATATTCCACAGGCAACATTAAAAGGCTGGCATCAGAGGTTTTCTGATAGTTTATGGTATACTATGGTAAAATATAATGCACCAGGTGTGCCTGTGAAATCTGGCACAAAGCTAGGATATGAAATCTTGGGGCTGCCAGGAAATAAAACAGTTTATGCACAATGGAAAGCCAATACATATACTGTAGAATTTGACGGAAATGGAATCATGTCTGGTGGAAGAGGAAATGTACAGGGGGTTATGGAACCACAGATATTAACATATGATAAGGAAGAAAGATTAAAGAAAAATACTTATAAAAAGCAGGATGAAACCTATCAATATCATGACGAAGAAAAAATAAAAGAAAATTTGCATAATACAAAATATAATAAGCATGCTGTGGATAGTTTCAAATATTATTGGATTGGATGGAGCAGAAAACATATTATGGAGGGGGAGGAAACAGAGGAAGACAGGAACAAAATGATCTTGTATGCAGACGCCGAAAGAGAAACAATGTGGAATCTTACAGAGGAAGAGAAAGGAACGGTTGTCCTGTATGCATTTTGGGATGCAGTTCCTAATATCACGACAAGATCCGAAAATGCACATTTTGATCGTTATCAGGGAGCATATCTGAAGGCTGCAGATATGAAGGAAATCGTAAAAGCTTATGATTTAGAAGAAGGAGAAGAACTAAAAGTCGCTGTTAAAAATATTAGTTATTATCTGAATGGTGATTTGGTGAAGTCGGTGGATTTTCCAAGAGATAATTATGTGTTGGATACAAGTTTACCAGAAGCGTTATGGGAAGATGGAAAGTATAAAAGCTATAGCATTACTTTTGAAACAGTCGATAGCCATCAGGTAAAAAATTATATGCAAGAGCAGCCAAAAAAGGAAGCTGTTTATTTCGGAAAAATTTATTATAACAATACGCCTGTGATAGAACCTTACAATAAAAATGGAATTTTTCAGGAAAGATATTTATATCTCCAGGAAATGAGCAAACTAGGAGAGGAAGAATTGAAAGCAGTGTTAGTAAGGCATGTAATAATGGAGGATAAAGAGGATTCATCATATGAACAAGATCAAAAAGATGATTTATATCTAGGACGTTGTTTAGAGAAACCTAAAATAGAAATTGTGCAGTTACAGGAAATTTTTCAGACTGTGTTAAAGCCGGAAGAAAACTGGGATTTGCAGGAGAAAGAGAAAGGAAAAAAATTAAATTATACGATACGATATACGGATATTTTTGGAAAAGAGAAAACAAAAGATAATGAATTACATATTATTGACAGTGAACATGACAGCTTTGGAGAAATGGAGAATCAGAAAAAAGTTGTGCGGTTTATCAGTAAAGAATATTTTGATACATTAGAAAGGGATTCACAGTGGTATCAAAAAGAAGAAAATAAAAAGCAATTAGAAGATATATTAAACAAAAAAGAAAAATTTGGAGAAGATTATGAAATACAAAAAATCAAGTAAATGATTGTGACACGAAAAAGCGCCATTTTATGCTGAGGTAGGCTGAACAGGCTAAATCGGACATAAGATGGTGCTTTTCATATTTTATGTAGTATGATAAAAACTTATGAATACGAGCAGTTATTATGTAGATGCACCACTTTTTGGCACAAAAACTATTGACATGTGTGCGAAATATGATATTATATAACATATAGTATATATTATATGACATATAATATTATAAAATGTAATTGTATTTTAGAAAGGAGCAGGATATGGTATTTAATACGGGTTCTACACTTTTAGATGCCATTGTGCTTTCCGTTGTTTCAAGAACACAGAAAGGAGCCTATGGGTATAATATTACTCAGGAGGTCAGGGCAGTGCTTGAAATATCAGAATCAACATTATACCCTGTGTTGCGCAGACTCCAAAAAGACGACTGCTTAGAGGTATATGATGAACAGCATGGTGGAAGAAACAGGAGATATTATAAACTTACAGAGAAGGGGAGAATCATGCTTGAAGAATACAAAAAAGAATGGATTCGCTATTCAGGGAAAATAACCATGATGTTTGAAGGAGGATTAAAAGATGACTAAGCAGGAGTTTTTGGAAGAATTAAAAAATCTTTTAAAAGATATTCCAAAGACGGAGCGTGATAGTGCAGTACAGTACTATGAAGAATATTTTGAAGAGGCAGGGATTGGCGATTACGAAAGAATACCGGAGGATATGGAAACACCGGAGGTAATTGCAAAAAATATACGTGCCAGCCTGGAAAATGAAGCTTCGGTAGAGGAAGAGTATTTTAGAAAAACAGAAAACAATATGCAGACGGTGCAGTCTAAAAGTAAAATGGATAACTCAAAGATTATTTTATTAATTATTCTTGCAGTATTTTCATTTCCGTTGTGGGGGAGTGTACTGCTAAGCCTGTTTGGTGTATTAGTGGGAATCGTAGCTGCAATATTAGGAATCGTAATTGCCATTGTGGCGGTTATGGTAAGCTTCTTGGTTGCGGGAATCGCAATCGCTGTGGTGGGAGCAGTAAAAATTGTGATATCACCTGTTGCCGGAGTTACAGCTATGGGTGTTGGAATGCTTATGTTTGGGTTGGGACTTTTGCTGTTGCTTCTCGTAATTTGGAGTTTTGCAGTAATGCTTCCTGCTCTTTTTAGAGAAATTAAGAAACTGATTCAACGTATTTGCGGCAGAAGGGAGAAGGGCGTTAATGAAAAAATGTTATAAAGTTATTTTATGTATTGCCCTCATTTGCATTGTGCTTGGCTTTGGAATGCTTACCGTTGGGGCAGCACAGGGAGGAATACAGTTATTTTTAAAGATGTGTACTAATAATGAATTTGCTTTTTCTACAGAAAATTTTGATTACTGGAATGAGAAAGATTATAAAAAGAATGAATATACATTTTCAAGCGATGAGATAAAGAAACTCGATTTAGATATTGGTGCCAGTATAATGGAAATCAAATGTGAAGACGTGGAAGACTATCAGGTGGAGATACAGAATAATGTCAAATATGGTTCTACCAAATGTTATGTTGAGGACAGTGCTTTGTGTATAGACAGCGATTTTAATTACTGGGGAGTAAATTTTGGAAAGCAAAAAGCCAACAAAATTACTTTAGTGATTCCCCAAAAGGCAAAGTTAGAAGAAATAGGATTTTCTTTAGGGGCAGGCTCCTGCACAGGGGATTTACTTCAAGCAGATGCAGTGGATATAGAAATCGGTGCCGGAAATCTGCAAATGAGGCAATTAAAGGCAAACGAAAATATGAAGCTTTCTGTGGGTGCCGGAAATGCGGAATTTGACAAATTAGAAACAGAAAGCTTAAACGTAGTATGCGAAACGGGAAGATGCTATGCGAAAAAAGCAGTTACAACATCAGATACAGATTTGCAATGTGATGTTGGATATATATACATGAAACTGCAAGGAGCACAAGACAGTTATAATTACGATTTGGAATGTTCTGTGGGAAGTATTAAAATAGCAGAACAGACACATAGTGGATTGGATTATAGCAAAGAAACAGATTATGGTGCAGACAAGCAACTTGCAGTAGAGTGCAATGTGGGATCTGTAGAAATTGAATTTGACGAAGAAATATAGGAGGAAATAAAATGGGTGAAAAAAGATTATATCGTTCTAATAGTAATAAGGTATTGTTTGGCATTTGTGGAGGAATTGGTGAGTATCTGAATGTGGATCCGGTAGCGATAAGATTATTGTGGGTGATTTTCTGCTGTATGGGTGGAAGCGGTGTACTGGCATACATTATAGCTGCAATTATTATTCCATATCAACAGTAGAGAAAAGCTCATTATAATATTATTTATAGATAGGAAAGAGAATAGAAAAAGAAAACAGGGTCATACTCTTAAATAAGAAAGGGGTATGACCTTATTATGTCTAAGAAGAAAAATGAAAAAATTAAATTAAGCGAACTAACACCAGAGGAACAGTTAAAATATGAAATAGCAGAGGAGCTAGGTTTGCTTCCTAAAGTATTAGAAGAAGGCTGGAAAAGTTTATCTTCCAAAGAAACAGGAAAAATTGGAGGAATGGTGAATCAGAGAAAGAAAAAACTCACTTGCAAATAAGAGGAAACGTTGCTATACTTTACTAAAAACACATGTGGAGGCAGGATATGTTAGAATTACAAGATATATGCTTGACGGTTTCAGACGAACAGGAAGGAACCAAAGAGATTTTAAAGAACATTAACTTAAAAATAGAAGATCGTTTTGTTGCCATCACAGGACCAAACGGAGGAGGAAAATCTACTCTTGCAAAAGTAATTGCAGGGATTCGTAAGCCTACAAGTGGAACCATCCTTTTAGATGGTGTGGATATTACAAATATGAGTATTACCGACAGAGCAAAACAGGGAATTAGTTTTGCTTTTCAACAGCCGGTAAGATTTAAAGGGGTTACGGTTAAGGATTTGATTCGTCTGGCAGCAGGTGAGAATCTGACTACAGCACAAGCTTGTGCGTATTTATCTGAAGTGGGACTATGTGCCAGAGATTATATTGAGAGAGAAGTAAATGCAAGTCTTTCAGGCGGCGAATTGAAGAGAATAGAGATTGCAATGATTATTGCCCGGGGAACCAAGCTTTCTATTTTTGATGAACCGGAGGCAGGGATTGATTTATGGAGTTTTAATAATTTAATTCGTGTATTTGAAAAGATGCATGAAGATATTAATGGATCTATTTTGATTATTTCTCATCAGGAACGTATTTTAAATATTGCGGATAAAGTCATCGTGCTGGCAAATGGAGAAGTGACAAACATAGGAAGCAAGGATGAAATTTTACCAGAACTGCTAAATGGCGGTGGAGGCTGCAGATTCTATAAAGGAGAGTGCTAATATGGATGCAATACAAATGAATTTATTAGAGCAGGTTGCAGGGTTGCATGAAGTGCCAACAGGAGCTTATAATATCAGAGCAAACGGAGAATCTGTGGGGAGAAATACGACGGCTAATATTGATATTGTGACAAAGAAGGACAAGCCGGGAATTGATATTATCATAAAAGCTGGAACAAAGAATGAGAGTGTTCATATTCCGGTGCTTTTGAGTCAAAGTGGTTTAAAGGAAATGGTATACAATGATTTTATTATCGGTGAAGATTGCGATGTAACGATTATTGCCGGTTGTGGAATTCATAACAGTGGAGACGCTGATTCTGAGCATGATGGAATTCATAGCTTTTTTGTGGGGAAGAATTCTAAAGTAAAATATGTAGAAAAGCATTATGCTTCTGGAGATGGAAGGGGAAGCCGTGTGCTGAATCCTACAACAATCGTAGAGATTGAAGATGGTGGATACATGGAGATGGATACGGTTCAGATTAAAGGTGTAGATTCTACCAAAAGAGTGACAAAAGCAAGCTTAAAAAATGATGCAACTTTGATAATTAAAGAAAAAATTATGACACATGGAAATCAAACTGCAGAAACTAATTTTGAAGTGGAGTTAGATGGTGAAAACTCAGGTACGAATGTAATTTCACGTTCTGTAGCAAAAGATGAGTCACATCAGTTATTTTTGTCAAAAATTAATGGTAACAATAAATGCAGCGGTCACACAGAATGCGATGCAATTATTATGGATCACGCCAGTGTCAGTGCTATTCCTGAAATTACAGCGAATCATATTGATGCAAGCCTGATTCACGAAGCAGCTATTGGGAAAATTGCAGGGGAACAGATTATAAAGCTAATGACGTTGGGACTGACAGAAGAAGAAGCAGAGGCACAAATTATCAATGGATTTTTAAAGTAACAGTTTAGACTTAGCGGTTAACGGAACACACATAGCCGATACATTTCTTCTGAAAAGGCAGGGGATTTACTAGCCTTTTTCAGAAGAAATGTATCGGCTATGTGCTGTTTGCAGCCAAATATAGTAAGGAGAGCATGAGTGCATATAAGACCTTGCAAATGGAAAGAATCATTGATATACTTTAGTAAAAAAAATGGAAGGAAAGGTATAATAAAGTGAAAATAAAAAAGTTTGGAAAAGGCTATTGGAAAACTTTTTCGGAAGGAATACAAAGGGAGTGGGTAGTTACCAATGGAATAGGCGGTTATGCAGGCAGTTCTATCATTGGGGCACATACCAGAAAACATAATGGCATGTTAATTGCGAGTCTTCATGCACCAGTGGAACGCTATATGGTTTTATCAAAAATAAATGAAAAATTAGAAATGGAAGAAAAAGAATATTCTTTTTATACAAATCAAAGACCGGGTGGCAATAACGAAGAAGGCCAGAAATATTTGCAGAGATTCTGCTATGATTATGTACCGGAATTTACCTATTTTGCGGGAGGAGTTTTTGTAACCAAGACCATTGCGCTGCAACATGGAAAAAATACAGTGGCGTGCACCTATGATATTTCAGGCGGCAGAGATAAAGCAGTGCTTACGCTGGTTCCATTATTTAACTATCGTGACCATCATGAAAGAAGTGAACGTGCAGAGCTAAAGTTTGATCAATCATATCAAGGAAGAACAATAACATTAATTCCGGAAAAAAATAAAGATATTGTAATTCGTATGTTTGTTAGTGAGGGAGAAATTTCTGAACGAGAAGAAATATTTGATGTTGATATGGAATTACAGACAGAAATATCTACAGGAATGACTTGCATTGAAAATAATTATACACCGTATGAAATTAAAATTTCTGTAAATCCGGGGGAGCATAAGAAAATTTCTGTTATTTGTTCAATTGAAGAAGGAGAGCTTCCAAAAGACGGTTTTGCAATTGTAGATGCAGAAAAAAAGCGTTGTGAACAGTTAGAAAAGCAGGCGGGACTTTCCGATGACTTTGCAAACACTTTGGTGCATGCTGCGGATCAGTTTATTGTAGAGAGAGAGTCCACAGGGGGAAAGACAGTATTAGCAGGTCTTCCGTGGTTTACGGACTGGGGCAGAGACACGATGCTTGCCATACAGGGACTGACATTGGTGACGAAGCGCTTTGAAGATACACGACAGATATTGAAAACCTTTGCCCAGTATGTGAAAAAAGGTCTGGTGCCTAATATGTTTCCGGATGAAGGCTTAGAGCCATTGTATAATACAGTAGATGCTTCCATGTGGTATTTCTATTCCGTGGAAAAGTATTTAGAGTATACAGGAACAGAAGAAGACTATCAGTTTATACAGAAAGAAATTTATCCAAAGTTAAAAGAGATTATTCATTATTATCAGGTGGGAACCGATTTTTCCATTTATATGGATAAAGATTATCTGATTCATGCCGGCGGCGGTCTGGATCAGGTTACATGGATGGATGTGCGTGTGGGTGAATGGGTCGTGACACCACGTCACGGAAAGCCGGTAGAGATTAGTGCACTGTGGTATAACGCACTTTGTGTCATGGAAAATCTGGCAAAGCGTTTTGGCGATGAAGATGGCACTCAGTATAAAGAATTGGCAGAGAAGGTAAAGAATTCTTTTGTGGATAAGTTCTGGAATCCGAAAAAAGATTGTTTATATGATGTAGTAGATGATAAAGGAAATGATGAAAAAATACGTCCAAATCAGATTTGGGCAGTTTCACTGCCGCATACCATGTTGTCAAAAGAGCAGGCAAAAGCGGTGGTAGACACAGTGGTCTCTCATCTGTATGCAACCTATGGACTTCGTTCCCTTTCACCGGAAGATGAAGAATACAAGGGAATTTATGCAGGTAAGCTTCATGACAGAGATGCCGCATATCATCAGGGAACTTGTTGGGCATTTCCTCTAGGGGGACTGATTACGGCATATTTGAACGTATATGGAGATACAACTGATGGCAGGGCATTTGCACGAAAGCTGATTGCACCGTTAGAAGATCATTTGATGGACGGATGCATTGGAAGTATTGCTGAGATTTTTGATGGAAATGAACCGAATATTTCCAGAGGCTGCTATGCACAGGCATGGAGTGTTGGTGAGATTCTCAGGGCGTATGTAGAAGGCGAATTATGGAAAGAGTAGTGCATGAGATTTCGCCGGTGTATGATGAAAATTCCAAGATACTGATTTTGGGGTCTTTTCCCTCGGTGAAATCTAGAGAGAATAAGTTTTTTTATGGACATGCGCAAAATCGTTTTTGGAAAGTGCTGGCGAGAGTTTTTGGCGAAAGTGTTCCGGAGTCGGTAGAGGAGAAGAAGGCATTTTTATTAAAAAATCATATTGCAGTCTGGGATGTGATTCAAAGTTGTGTGATAGAGGGGTCTTCCGACAGCAGTATCAAGGAGGTAATTCCTAATGATTTAGGCTGTATTTTGAAAGCAGCAGACATAAGGAAAATATACTGCAATGGTGCAACCTCGTATCGTTTGTTTTGTAAGTATTGTGAGCCGATATTTGGAAGAAAGGCGATAAAACTTCCAAGCACCAGTCCTGCAAATGCTTCTTATAGTATGGAAAGATTGGAAGAGCAGTGGAGAGAAATAAAAAACAGTTGACAAACCGGAAAAATCCAACTAATATAATTCTAGTGCAAGAAATCCATAAGATAGGATAAAGATAGTGAAAAAGAGGAGTACACATTTACCCTTATCAGAGAGAAATTCTCAAGGCTGGAAAGAATTTTTAAGAAGGAAATGTGGAAGGTAGCTTTGGAATCGGAATATGGAAATTAAAGTTAGAGATTACTAACAAAGAGTATATATTCACGGCTTATCCCCGTTATAGGATTTGGTTTTAACCAATTGAGATAATGAGCAGTCATTAATAAAGGTGGTACCGCGAGAACTTCGCCCTTTACACATATGTGTAAAGGGCTTTTTATTATTCATCATAAAGAAGAAAGGAAGCAGTCATGAGTAAAGAGTTAAATAAAACCTACGATCCAAAAGATATAGAAGAGAGATTATATAATAAATGGTTAGAAAAAAAATATTTCCACGCAGAAGTAGATAAAAGCAAAAAACCGTTTACAATTATTATGCCGCCGCCAAACATTACAGGACAGTTGCACATGGGTCATGCACTAGATAACACCATGCAGGATATTTTGTGCAGATATAAGAGAATGCAAGGCTACAATGTATTATGGCAGCCGGGAACAGACCATGCAAGTATTGCAACAGAGGTAAAAGTAATTAATTCACTGAAAGAGCAGGGAATTGCAAAAGAAGATTTAGGAAGAGAAGGCTTCCTTGAAAAAGCCTGGGAGTGGAAAGAAGAATACGGCGGACGTATTATTAAACAGTTAAAGAAGCTTGGCTCCTCTGCAGATTGGGACAGAGAACGTTTTACTATGGATGAAGGTTGTTCTAAAGCAGTAGAGGAAGTATTTATTAAATTATACGAAAAGGACTATATTTACAAGGGCTCTAGAATTGTAAACTGGTGTCCGGTATGTAAAACATCTATTTCAGATGCTGAAGTAGTTCATGAAGAGCAGGAAGGACATTTTTGGCATATTAATTATCCGGTAAAAGACAGCGATGAAGTGGTGGAAATTGCAACAACAAGACCGGAAACACTGCTTGGTGATACCGCAGTGGCAGTCAATCCAGAAGATGAAAGATATAAACATTTGATTGGAAAGACCTTAATTCTTCCATTGGTGGGCAGAGAAATTCCTGTAGTAGCGGATGCTTATGTAGATAAAGAGTTTGGTACTGGATGTGTGAAAATTACACCGGCACATGATCCAAATGACTTTGAAGTAGGAAAAAGACATAATTTAGAAGAAATTAATGTGATGAATGATGATGCTACGATAAATAAAAATGGCGGAAAATATGCAGGTATGGACCGATATGAAGCAAGAAAGCAGATTGTGGCAGATTTAGAGAACTTAGGACTTTTAGTAAAGGTTGAGCCGCACACACATAATGTTGGAACTCACGACAGATGTAAAGCAACAGTAGAACCAATGGTAAAACAGCAGTGGTTTGTAAGAATGGATGAAATGATTAAGCCGGCAGTAGAGGCAATCAAGAGCGAGGAAATTAAATTGATTCCAGCTAGTATGGACAGAACTTACTTTAACTGGACAGACAATATTCGTGATTGGTGTATTTCAAGACAGTTATGGTGGGGACATAGAATCCCGGCATATTATTGCGAAGATTGTAGGGAAGTGGTTGTAGCAAGAGAAAACCCTGGCAAATGTCCAAAATGTGGTTGTGAACATATGAAACAGGATCCAGATACCTTAGATACGTGGTTCTCCTCTGCATTATGGCCTTTTTCTACTTTGGGCTGGCCGGAAAAGACAGAAGAGCTGGAATATTTTTATCCAACAGATGTACTTGTCACAGGATATGATATTATTTTCTTCTGGGTTATTCGTATGGTATTTTCAGGGTACGAGCAGATGGGAAAAGCACCATTCCACACAGTATTATTCCACGGTCTGGTTCGTGATTCCCAGGGAAGAAAGATGAGTAAATCATTAGGAAATGGTATTGATCCATTAGAAGTAATAGACCAGTATGGAGCAGATGCATTAAGACTTACCTTAATTACAGGGAATGCACCGGGTAATGATATGCGTTTCTATTATGAAAGAGTAGAAGCAAGCCGTAATTTTGCCAATAAAGTATGGAATGCAGCCAGATTTATCATGATGAATATGGAAGGAAAAACAATTAAAAAACCTGCAAAAGAGGAATTCATGGATGCAGATAAATGGATTTTATCTAAGATTAATACAGTGACCAAAGATATGACATATAATTTGGATAATTTTGAACTGGGCATTGCGGTTCAAAAAGTCTATGACTTTATCTGGGACGAATTTTGTGACTGGTATATTGAAATGGTAAAACCAAGATTGTATAACACAGAAGATACTGTTTCACAGAATGCAGCTCTTTGGACATTAAAGACAGTATTGATTAATGGATTGAAATTACTTCATCCATATATGCCTTTTGTTACAGAAGAAATTTTTGATACCTTGCAAGAGGAAGAAGAATCTATCATGATTTCTAAGTGGCCTGAATACAAAGAAGAATGGAATTTTAAAGAGGCAGAGGAAGCAGTAGAAACTATCAAAGAAGCAGTGCGCGGAATTCGTAATGTTCGTACAGAAATGAATGTACCACCATCAAAGAAGGCAAAAGTTTTTGTGGTTTCTGCAAATGAAAAGGTAATAGGAGTATTTGAGCACAGTAAAGTATTCTTCCAGACACTGGCATATGCCTCGGAAGTGATTACGCAGAATAACAAAGAAGGGATAGCGGAAGATGCGGTATCTGCTGTGATTCCGGACGCAGTAATCTATATGCCTTTTGCTGAATTAGTAGATATTGAAAAAGAAATTGAACGTCTGAAAAAAGAAGAAGAACGTTTAACAAAAGAGCTTGCCAGAGTCAATGGTATGTTAAGCAATGAAAAGTTTGTAAGCAAGGCACCGGAAGCAAAGATTCAGGAAGAGAGAGAAAAACTTACAAAATATACACAAATGATGGAGCAGGTAAAAGAAAGACTTGCAAATCTGGAAAAATAAGCTGGAATTGACCGAGCCCTTTAGAGCAAGGAATTTTTCGTTTAATGTTGTTGCAAGCCACAGCCCCTAATAGTTACAGAAGCTTCCAGAGCAGAATTTTTAACAGCTCAGGAAGCTTCTTCATTATTAGGGGGCTTCTTTCAACTCCGAAATAAAGGAATTGTTTTTCCACCGCATTTTCGACAACAAAAATTTCTTGCATAATTTTTTGAGAAGCTTATAATAGTAGAGCAGAGAAAACCCGGGAGGTTCACTATGACATACCAAGAAGCAGAAAAGTACATATTAGATGTACCCAAATTTACAACAAAAAATGGATTGAATAATACCAGGGAACTGATTAAGGAACTTGGAAGTCCGGAAAAAAATATGAAAATAATACATGTGGCAGGGACAAATGGAAAAGGTTCTGTTTGTGCATTTACCGCATCGATGCTTACAGAAGCAGGAAAGAAAACGGGATTATTTACCTCACCACATCTAGTGAAAATTACAGAAAGATTCCGAATTGATGGAATAGAAATGACAGAATCGGAATTTACAGAAATATTTGTAAAGGTAAAAGAAGCAACAGATAAAATAATAGAAAGAGGCTTCTCACACCCCACCTTTTTTGAGTTTCTTTTTGGTATGGCGTTAGTATATTTTCAAGAAAATCTTGTAGAGTATGTCGTATTAGAAACGGGTCTGGGAGGCAGGCTGGATTCAACTAATGTAATAGAAAAGCCATTGCTTACAGCAATCACTTCCATTAGTTTAGATCATACAGAGTATTTAGGAGAAACCATTGGTGAGATTGCCACAGAAAAGGCAGGAATCATAAAAGAAAAGATACCGGTGATTGTGGGAATTAATAAAGAAGAAGCTGTTAAAGTAATAGAACAAAAAGCCAGAGAAAAGAAAGCAGAAATTCTTAAGATTTCTAGAAAAGATTATAAAATTTGTGAAAAAACAAACAAACATATTGATTTTTTTCTCGATGTTAAGTATTATGGTTACGTTAGAGTTTCCCTACCTTATTCTGCAGGTTATCAGGTAGAAAATGCTGTAGTGGCAATTCGAATGATTGAAAAAATATTAAATAAAGATGAATATAGCCCGGAAATTATAAATCAGGGATTAAATAAACGATTATGGCAGGGACGAATGGAACAGGTCATAGAAGATATATATTTTGATGGTGCCCATAATGAGGACGGAATCAGGGCATTTTTAGAAACAGCAACAGAGCTGACACATGAAAGAGAATGTGTTCTGTTGTTTGGTGCTGTAAAAGAAAAAAATTGCGAAGAAATGATAAGAGAAATTGCCATGACTCTTGATGCAGCGGCAGTGGTGGTAACGAATTTAGACACCCCGCGAGGTATGGAGGCAGGGCAGTTAAAAAGTATTTTTGAAAGATATACGGAAAAAAAGGTAATTTGTTGTGAAAATACAGTCGCAGCGTGGGAAAAGGCTCTGGAATTGAAGAAAAAGGAAAGAGTTTTGTTTTGCGTTGGGTCACTGTATCTGGTTGGAGAATTAAAGGCGATTACAGGAGTGTTGAATGATGATAAATTTTGAAGAAGAATTAAAGAAATTTCACCCAAGTTTGGAAGTAGAAGAAGCAGAAGAAGCGATTTACAGCCATGATATGACAGATATGATGGATATTTTAAAGGAAATGTTAAAAGAATCAAAAGATAGTGAACGACAGTAAACATATTAGGGAAAGCCTGTATGAAAGGGCGGAATGGAGTAAAAATGAAATGTTATCATTGTGGTGCTGCACTATCTGAAAATGATTTTTGTACTTCATGTGGTGCGGACGTTAAAACATATAAGACAATTATGCATCTCTCAAACCAGTTTTATAATGAGGGATTAGAAAAGGCATCTGTTCGTGATTTATCAGGAGCAGTGATGTGTTTAAAACAGAGTTTAAAATATAACAAGAAAAACATACAGGCGAGAAATTTATTAGGACTTGTTTATTATGAAATGGGGGAGATTGTAGCTGCTTTAAGTGAATGGGTTATCAGCAAAAATATGAAAAGCAAGAAAAATATTGTGGATGACTACATTAAGGCAGTACAGTCAAATCCTGCAAAATTAGAGGAAATTAATCAGAGTATAAAGAAGTATAATCTTGCATTGATTTATTGTAAGCAGGAAAGCTATGATTTGGCAGTAATACAGCTTAAAAAGGTTATTCTTGTAAATCCTAAATTAATCAAAGCAAGACAGCTCCTTGCCTTGCTTTATTTAAAAAATGAAGAATATAATTTAGCAGCAAAAGAGTTAAAAAAAGCGGAAGAAATAGATTCCAACAATACGATGACGCTTAGATATTTACGAGAGCTCGAATTATTACGTGGCAAAAAAACAAGCGTAACATCTGAGAAAAAGAAAGATACCAGAGTGACTTACAAGGTTGGTAATGATACAGTTATTCAACCTAAGGAGTACAAAGAAAATACGGGCATGAGTACGGTAATTAATATCATGATAGGACTTGTTCTTGGTGCAGCTCTTGTGTGGTTTGTAGTCTTGCCGGCAAAAATCAGTCTGACAAAAAGTGATGCTGATAAAGAAATTAAACAGTATAGCGAACAGGTGGCGGTAAAGACAGCAGAAGTTGAAGACTTGCAGGCAGATATCACAAAGTTAAAAAGCCAGAATAAGGACATTCAGGAAAAGCTGGATGAATACGAAGGGGACGGTGGAGCATTAAATTCATATGATGCGTTGCTGACAGCGGCGAATCTTTATATGGAAGGAAAGTCAACAGAAGCCGCAGATGCCATTTCTGGAATTACACCGGAAACGGTGGAAGGTGCGAAAGAAGGATTTAAGACAGTATACGGTAAAATTAATGGTGAAGTAATGCAAAAAGCAGCCAATGAATACTATAAGACAGGATATTCTGCTTATTCCAGCGGAAAATACGAGGTGGCTATTGAAAATTTACAAAAAGCCTATGCAATGGATGCAACTTCGGTAAATTCGCTATATTATACAGCACGTTCTTATCAGAAATTAGGGGATAATGAAAATGCGGCAAAATTGTTTCAGGAAGTGATTGAAAAATTCCCGGGAACAAAATCAGCCAGTGATGCAGAGGCAAATCTTGCATCAGTGACACAGGCAGAATAATATTAAAGTACGAAGGAAAAGCGGTGGTCTATGGACCATCGCTTTTCTTTCGTGGGAAAAATAAAAAAACGAATAGAAAGGAAGAATAAAGTATGAATGATATCTTTCAAATGGAGGGAGAAGTTTTAAGAATTATGGTACCTAAGGAATTAGACCATCACAATTGTATTGTAATTCGGGAAACAGCGGACAGCATTATGATGCAAAAAGAGTTAAAAGAAATATTGTTTGATTTTCAAAACACAGAATTTATGGATAGTTCAGGAATTGGTGTGATGGTGGGAAGATATAAGAACATGAAATGCCTGGGGGGAACGGTTGCCGCTACCCATGTGAGTGAAAGGATTAAGAAAATTTTTTTATTAAGCGGGTTGAGTAAAATGATTAAAGTATATGAGCAGGAGGCATAAAATGAGAGAAAATAATATGATGATAGAATTTGACAGCCGTTCAGAAAACGAGGGCTTTGCAAGGGTGTCAGTGGCAGCGTTTGTCACATCGCTTAATCCTACACTAGAAGAGATTGAAGATATCAAAACGGCGGTATCGGAGGCAGTGACAAATTGTATTATTCATGGATATGGTGAAGAGGTTGAAAAAATAGTCTTGAAAGCTGCCATTAAAGACAATACGCTGTATTTAGAAATCACTGATTTTGGCTGTGGCATTGAGAATATTGAAAAAGCGATGGAACCAATGTATACGACAAGACCGGATTTAGAGCGTTCTGGAATGGGCTTTGCTTTTATGGAAGCTTTTATGGACGAGATACATATCAAAAGTGAAGTAGGTAAGGGAACAACCATATATATGAATAAAAAAATTGTGGGATAAGAGGGGAAAATGGTGGAGCATACAATTGAATTAATTGATAAATCACACCATGGAGATAAAGGAGCAAGAGATAGACTTGTAGAAGAAAATGTGGGACTGATATGGAGCATTGTAAAACGTTTTGCCGGCAGAGGATATGAAATGGAGGACTTGTTTCAAATAGGCTCGATTGGACTGATAAAGGCGATTGACAAATTTGATACTTCCTTTGAAGTGAAATTTTCAACGTATGCGGTACCCATGATTATGGGAGAAATCAAACGTTTTCTGCGAGATGACGGAATGATTAAAATGAGCCGTTCGATTAAGGAAAATGCTTATAAAATAAAAAGTGCAGAAGAAAAAATAAGAAAACAAGAGGGCAGGGACCCCGGTATAGAGGAGATAGAGAAGGTAACAGGGATTGCTAAGGAAGAGATCCTTATGGCAATGGAAGCGTGTGTTGAAGTGGATTCTATATACCGCTCGGTATATTCAAATGATGAGAATGAAATCTGCCTTGTGGATAAGCTGACCGATAAAAGAAATGAAAATGAAGATACCATCAATCGTCTGGTACTGCAGTCTTTATTAAATGATTTGGAAGAAAAAGAGAGGAATTTAATTCAACTTCGCTATTTTGAAGATAAAACGCAGACAGAAACTGCGAAAAAGCTTGGCATCAGTCAGGTACAGGTAAGCCGCTTAGAAAAAAGAATACTGCTTCGTATGCGTGGGAAATTATTATAATGCATTGAGAAAAAAATGCTTCGATGTTATACTGTGAAGAAAGATACAAGGTACTGGAAAAAGAAAGGAATTTAGAACATGTTTAGAGTATGGGCGAAACTATGGAAAGAAAATAAAATGATAAGGGATGTTGTGATTGAAATTGTATCGGAGGATAACAGAACCCATAAAGTGTTTCAGGCTTTAGAAAAGGCGTGTTATGAATTTGACTTAAGCGTGCCAATCTGGTTAGACCATAATGTGGAAGAATTCAAACGTGTGGCAAAAACCAGATTTCATGCCGATAATTTTGTAGATGTAATAGAATTTGATGCTTTAGAATTTCAAATTATTGAGGAAGATTCTTGATGAGCAGAATAATGTTAGAAATGAGCATTTTCAATCATAGAATATTGTATGAAATGTTCCTATACTATAATTAAAAGAAAAATTCAAAAACAAAGGAGAGTAGAAAATGAACTTTGCAGCAGTATATCATAGAATGTCAGATAATATGTGTTATCCATTAAACGAAGAGGACTTGATTATCAATATAAAAACAGATTACGATGTGAAACAGGTTTTTTTACATTATGGAGATCCCTTTGCAGCAGGAATTTTAGGTGGAAATGAAGTATGGGACGGAGTCAGAGAAGAAATTGTGTTTAAGAAAAGACTTCAGAATCATATCTGGTGGACTACTACAGTAAAGCCGGAGTTTAAGAGATGCCGTTATTATTTTGAACTCATTACAACCGAAGATGAGGTCTGGTTCTATGCGGAAAATGGTTTCTATGATAAAAAGCATAGAGAACTGTATGCAGGAACTATGCAGTGTTTTACCTTCCCCTGGATGAATCCGGCGGATATTGGAAGAACACCTCATTGGGTAACTTCTACCGTATGGTATCAAATTTTCCCGGAAAGATTTTGCAATGGTGATTCCTCCATTAATCCGGAACACACTTGCGACTGGGCGGGACCGGATGAGCAAGTTAATAATAAGCAGTTTTATGGTGGAGATTTAAAAGGAATTGAGAGTAAATTAGATTATTTGGAGGATTTAGGGATTACCGGATTATACTTAACTCCTATCAATGAGGCAGCTAGTACGCATAAATATGATACCACAGATTATAAAAGGATTGATCCTCATTTTGGCAATAAACAGGTCATGCAGGAATTGGTGAAAAATGCCCATGCAAAAGGAATGCGTATTATGCTCGATGGTGTATTTAATCACTGTGGCTGGAATTTTAAACCGTGGCAGGATGTAGTGGAAAAGGGACCGGAATCAGAATATTTTGATTGGTTTATGGTAAAAGAATGGCCATTTAAACCGGACGAACACAATACAAAGAAGGGCAGATACTATTCGTTTGCTTTTGCAGATGATATGCCAAAATTAAATACGAACAATCAAAAAGTAATAGATTACTTACTAGATGTCTGCGAGATGTGGGTGAAGGAATATGATATTGACGGACTGCGTCTTGATGTGGCAAATGAAATTTCTCACAAATTCTGCAAATTGTTAAGAGAACGTATGAGAAGTCTGAAACCGGATTTTTATATTTTGGGAGAAATCTGGCATGATTCTATTGAGTGGCTGAGGGGTGATGAGTTTGATGCCGTGATGAATTATCCATTGGCAGGAAGCATATCAGAATTTTGGATTGACGAAGAAAAAGGAAAGCATGAATTTGAGTATGCGATTAATCGTTGTTATACTATGTATACACAACAAATTAACGATGCATTATTCAATCTTTTAGATTCACATGACACCATTCGACTCATTACTAAAATAGGAAATCTGGATAAATTTTATCAGCAAATGGCAGTGTTGTTTGCTATGCCGGGAAGTACTTGTATTTATTATGGAACGGAACTTGCACTTGAGGGAGGTTTTGATCCGGATTGTAGAAGATGTATGCCGTGGAAAGAGATTGAAGAGGGAAGATATGATGAACGGATTCAGATTATGAAGAAATTAATTAAGCTGAGAAAAGAAAATCCACTCTTTCGAAGCCGCAATTTCCATTTTACAGAAGAATACAAAGAAAATCGTCTGGTAGAATTTATGAAAATTGACAATTACGGAAATGACAAGATGCAGGTGTTATTAAATTGCACGAAGGAAGATATAGCAGTAAAACCAACGGGAGAGATTTTGTTTGCACATGGCTACACAGACGGAGTATTAAAGAAAGATGGCGTATTAATTGCAAGAATGTAGTATTTAGTGCAAATTTGTAATCAGTGCTTTCCTTAAGGATGATTTTGTGGTATCATTTAAATATATTAGTGCATGAATGACTTGAGGAGGAACGATAGTGGAAGCAGAAAAAGAAATTGTATCCAAGAATTTTATCGAACAGATTATTGAAAAGGATTTAGAGGAAGGAACGTATGAAACGGTCTGTACACGTTTTCCACCGGAACCAAACGGCTATCTTCATATAGGACATGCAAAGTCGATTCTTTTAAATTATGGACTTGCGCAGAAATATAATGGGAAATTCCATATGCGTTTTGATGATACCAATCCGACAAAGGAAAAGCAGGAATTTGTAGAATCAATTAAAGCTGATATACAGTGGCTGGGTGCAGACTGGGGTGATAAGATTTTCTTTGCCTCTGATTATTTTGAACAGATGTATGAGGCTGCTGTTAAGCTGATAAAAAAAGGAAAAGCATATGTGTGTGATTTGACAGCAGAGGAAATCAGAGAATATCGTGGAACTTTAAAGGAACCTGGAAAAGATAGTCCATACAGAAACAGAAGCGTAGAAGAAAACTTAAAGCTTTTTGAAGAAATGAAAGAGGGCAAATATCCGGATGGTCAAAAAGTTTTACGTGCTAAGATTGATATGGCATCACCAAATATTAATATGCGTGATCCGGTTATTTACCGTGTTGCACATATGACACATCATAGAACCGGAGATAAATGGTGCATTTATCCAATGTATGATTTTGCACATCCGATTGAAGATGCGATTGAGGGAATTACACATTCTATCTGTACTTTGGAATTTGAAGATCACAGACCATTATATGAATGGGTTGTAAATGAATTAGAATATGTGAATCCACCAAAGCAGATCGAATTTGCAAAGCTGTATCTTACGAATGTCGTTACCGGAAAAAGATATATTAAAAAACTGGTTGAAGATGGCATTGTAGATGGGTGGGAGGATCCCCGCCTGGTATCTATTGCTGCACTTAGAAGAAGAGGATTTACCCCAGAGTCTATCCGGAATTTTATTGAACTTTGCGGTGTGTCAAAAGCACAAAGCTCTGTAGACTATGCAATGCTGGAATATTGCATCAGAGAGGATTTGAAATTAAAGAAATCAAGAATGATGGCAGTATTAGATCCGATTAAATTAGTAATAGACAATTATCCGGAAGGTCAGGTAGAGTATCTGGATGTTACGAATAATTTAGAGAATGAGGAATTAGGTTCACGTAAGGTTCCATTCTGCAGAGAGTTATATATTGACAGAGAGGACTTTATGGAAGAACCGCCAAAGAAGTATTTCCGTTTATTCCCGGGAAATGAAGTAAGATTAATGCATGCTTATTTTGTAAAATGCGAAAGCTTCGTAAAAGATGAAAATGGAAAAGTAATTGAAGTACATTGTACTTATGATCCGGAAACAAAGGCGGGAAGTGGATTTACCGGACGTAAGGTAAAGGGAACTATTCATTGGGTACCTGCACCATATGCGGTAAAAGCAGAAGTAAGACTATATGAAAATATTGTAGATGAAGAAAAAGGGGTTTATAATGAGGATGGAAGTATAAATGTAAATCCAGACTCACTTACTGTTTTGAAGGAATGCTATATAGAGCCAAGCTTCGATGATGCCAAGGCATACGATAGCTTCCAGTTTGTACGTCAGGGCTATTTTTGTGTGGATGCTAAGGACTCTACACCGGAGCATTTAGTGTTTAACCGGATAGTATCATTGAAGAGTTCCTTTAAAATAGATAAAAAATAGGAGGTATTATGGGATGAGTATTTTTGATGGATTGGGAAAATTTGGATTGGGTGATTTGACAGAATCAAATCTGTTTGAAGAGGAAAAGAAAAAAGAGGAAGGTGCAAAAGCGGCAGCAACGGCAAAAACGCCGGAAGAGATAGAAGCAGATATGCTTTTGGACAAAAAATATAAATGTCCACAGTGCGATAAAGAATTTACTTCTAAAGTTGTCCGTTCCGGTAAGGCAAAGCCAATCGGACAGGATATTGACTTACGGACAAAGTATGATGGCATAGACTGTACAAAATATGAAGTTATCATGTGCCCGCGTTGTGGGTATGCTGCCTTGCCGAGATATTTTAATGCATGTACACCTCCACAATTAAAACTGATAAAGGATAATATTTCTCTAAAATTCCAGCCGAAAGAATATAAGGGGATAACTTATACTTATGAGGAAGCATTAGAAAGATATCAAATGGCGCTGATTAATGCCTTAGTAAAAAAAGGAAAAGCAAGTGAAAAGGCATTTATCTGCCTTAAAAGTTCTTGGGTAATTCGTGGTAAAATTGAAAGCCTGGATCCTCAAAAGGATGCGGAAGAAATTAAAAAGCTTCAGGAGCAGGAACAGGAATTTACCAAAAATGCATTTGATGGTTTTGCGAATGCGAGAAGCTCAGAATCATATCCGATGTGCGGCATGGACGAGTATACGATTGACTATCTGATTGCAGTACTTGCAATGAAAAACGAAAAGTATGATATTGCAATGCGTATGCTGGGTGGCGTGATTACTGCAAGAACAGTAAACAAACGTTTAAAGGAGAAGGCACAGGATTTGAAGGAAACTATTGTACAGGAAAAGAAAGCTCACGAAGCATAATTATGAATGAACTTACCATTAATTTAACCACGGGTTCGAAGCAACCTATGTATGAGCAGATATATGAATATATTAAAATTGAAATTCAAAGAGGTCATATTTTGCCGGAGGAAAAGCTGCCATCTACCAGAGCACTTTCTGCGCATTTGCAGATAAGCAGAAGTACAGTGGATTTGGCGTATGAACAGCTTGTTTCGGAAGGATATATTGAGGCAGTTCCCTGGAAAGGCTATTATGTCAACAAAATAGAAGGACTTCATTATCTAGAGCAAGAACAGATTAAGGTACAGACACAACAAAAAAGCAGGCAGCAACAGTATTCGGTAGACTTTAGACCTACAGGAATTGACTTAGACAGCTTTCCCTATAATACATGGAGGAAGCTGTCTAAAAATATTTTATTGAATGGTGAAAATGAACTTTTTCAAATGGGGGATTCTAAGGGAGAATGGGAATTAAGGTGTACCATTGCAACCTACCTTCATCAGTCAAGAGGAGTAAATTGTAGTCCGGAACAGATTGTGGTAGGAGCCGGAAGTGAGTACCTTTTGATTCTGATAAGCGGTATGCTTGGCAGACGTAACATCGCTATGGAAAGTCCTACCTATAAACAAGCCTATCATATTTTAAGCAATATGGAGCATACAATTAATATGGTTCCTATGGATGAGGCGGGACTTAGAACAGATTATTTGAAAAAGAGTGATTCTGATGTGGCATATGTTATGCCGTCCCATCAATTTCCTTTAGGAATTGTTATGCCATTAAAACGGCGTATGGAATTGCTTGCCTGGGCAGCAGAAAGAGAAGAACGTTACATTATAGAGGATGACTATGACAGTGAGTTTAGATATAAGGGAAAGCCTATCCCGGCACTGCAGGGCTACGATACACAAGAAAAGGTCATTTATCTTGGTACATTTTCAAAGTCGATAGCACCGGCAATTCGTATTAGTTATATGGTTCTTCCAAAAGCGTTGTTGCCCGTGTTTGAAAAGACGTGCGGCTTCTATTCTTGTACGGTATCCCGTGTAGATCAAATGATAGTTCGAGATTTTATAAAAGAGGGGTACTATGAGCGGCATTTAAATAAAATGCGTGGGATATACAAGGGAAAGCATGATATTCTAATTAACGAGTTAAAGTCTTTGAAGACAATGTGCAAAATCGAAGGAGAAAATGCCGGGGTACATATGGTACTGAATATTACAGACGGAAGAACGGAAGAAGAATTAATTGCACTTGCAAAGGAAAAAGGCATCTGTGTATATGGGTTGTCAGATTATTACATATCGAAAAAGGATATTAAGGATACAAAATTAATTTTGGGATATGCAAATTTAAAAGAAGCAGATATAAAAATGGCATGCCGGAAATTGTGTGAGGCATGGATTTAAAAAAAGGGTTGCAAAAAGGCGATTTTTAAGGTATTATTTTACTTAGTGATGAAGATATATAGAAATATAATATATAGTACAGCCAGTAAGGATTAGGAGGAGTATTAAAAATGGCAACAAAGACAGTAAAAACAGAGACAAAAAAGGAAGAAGTAAAAGTTACAGCAACTAAAGTTGAAGCTGCAAAGGTAGAGCCTGCAAAGACAGTAGAAAAGGAAGAAGCGCCAAAGGAAACAGCAACAAAGAAAGCTGCTTCAACAGCGAAAAAGACAACTGCTGCTGCAAAGAAAGCGACTACTACAGCAAAGAAGACAGCGTCTACAACAAAAAAGACAACTGCTGCGAAAGCAAAAGAGGTTGCTGCAAAATATATTTTACAGTATCAGCATATTGAAGTGGAAGAAACAGAATTGTTAAGACGCTTCAAAGAAAAATGGATTCAGGAAATGGGGAGAAAAGAAAGCGAAATTAAAGAGCTTATTGCTTATGTAAAACCTGAAGAATACTGTGCATACTTTGTCGTAAATAGTATTGATACAATAAGAGTATTTTTATAAGAGCATATACATAAATAAAAAGTGTTCCTTTGCAGGGTGCAAAGGAACACTTTTTTGCTACATAGAATCAAGGTGCAAAGCTTACACGGATTGTTTCGTACATTGCACTCCCACAACCCGCCGCATGCGGACAATCTTGCAAGCGAGGATTCTTTCTTACACATCGATTAAACAAGATTAATGTAGCTTCTGGAATTATCTGGAGTCGTAGAAACCGATTCAGATGAGGTATCTGGTGTACAATTACAAGAATCTTCGTCTTCAAATAATGGTTTCTCGCCTGCTTTTCTCTTTTTCTCCCAATAGATGAGTGCAGAGCCTGCAGCTACTATGGTAGCAGTAAAGAACATAAATTTTTTGAATTTTTTCGACATAAGAATTCCCCTTTCATTCGTTAATTTCTATAAGTATTTTAATATTATTTTGGACAAAAAGAAAGTAAAATATAGGAGTTTATAAATATTTCATAAAAAATAAGCGAAAAGCAATGTGGTACGCTCATCTATAAAATCTAATTGATATTGCATATCATTTTTGCTATAATTTATATCAATGAAAGTGAATATAGGAGTATAAAATAGATGAAAAAAATAAAAAAAATAACAGCATTATTACTTTGTGGTGTTCTCAGTATTACAAGCCTTACTTCTTGTAATGGAAGAAAATCCACAATTTTTATGGGAAGGCTTTCTGATACAGAAGTGTTTCGGATTGGAGATAATGTATGTACCTTGCCGGAATTAAAGGTATATCTGACTACGGCACAAAAGCAGTATGAAAATATTCTGGGCGTGGATATGTGGGAACGGGATTTTGGAGGAGTTACGTTAGAATCCTATTTAAAGGAAACTATACTTGGACAGATTGCACAGATTAAAACAATGACATTATTGGCAGAAGAATATAAAGTTACGTTGGACGAGCAGGAAGAAAAAAAAGTTTCTGAGGCAGCAAACAAGTATTTTTCATCTTTAAATGAGAAAGAAATTGCTTATATGGGAATTACAGAAGAGGAAGTGGCAACTTTATACCGGGAATATGCATTGGCAAATAAGGTGTATGAAGAGATTACAAAGGATGTAGATAAAGAAGTAAGTGATGATGAAGCAAGAAAGATTACGGTACAGCAGATTCTTTTTGCTTTTGATGAAGAAAGCACAGACAGTAAGAAAAGTGAGCAGTATAAGAAAGCACAGGCAGTGTTAAAACAGGTGCAGGCTCAAGGTGCAGACTTTATGGATATTGCTGAGAAAAACAGTGAAGATGAAGTGATAGAGTATACTTTTGGAAAAGGTGAAAAGGAAAAACCATTAGAAGATGCTGCGTTTAATTTAGATACAGATCAAATCAGTGATATTATAGAAACTTCTTATGGATATGTGATTATCAAATGTACCAGTAATTTTGATCGTGCGGAAACAGATGCGAATAAAGCCGCTATTGTAGAACAGAGAAAAACCAAAGCGTTTGATGATGTGTACAATGAATTTGTTAATCGGCAGGCATCTCAGTTTAATGATAAATTGTGGGAAAAAATCACTTTTACAGAGGATAAAGATGTTACGAATATGACTTTTTTTGAAGTATATAACCAAGTGTTTGGGCTTCAGGGAGAGTAGCAAAGTAAAGAGGGGAGCTGCTAAATGGAGATAAAAGAAGAAATCAGAGAAATGTTATTTGCATTGCAGGATAAAAAGTATAGAGAATTTCACAGCAGGCTAATACCTACCGTGAATCCGGAAAGTATTATCGGGGTGCGCACGCCGGCGCTGCGAAAGCTTGCCAAAGAGCTTGCAAAACAACCGGAATATATGGAATACATTCATATGCTGCCGCATGATTATTATGATGAGAATAATCTTCATGGTTTTTTCATAGAAACAATCAGCGATTATGATGAGTGCGTGGCAGCAATCAATGAATTTCTTCCCTATGTGGATAACTGGGCAACTTGTGATTTAATATCGCCTAAGGTATTTAAAAAGCACCGGGTGGAACTGTTAGAACATATTAAAATCTGGCTGGGGTCAAAGGAAACCTACACGATACGTTATGGAATTGAAATGTTGATGACACATTATCTGGACGAAGATTTTAAGACAGAGTACTTAGACTGGGTGGCGCAAATTCGCTCGGAAGAGTATTATGTAAATATGATGATAGCGTGGTATTTTGCTACCGCTTTGGCAAAGCAACCCGTGGATGCATTGCCGTATATACAACAGGTACGTCTGGATATATGGACACATAATAAAGCTATTCAAAAGGCTGTGGAAAGCCACCGTATTTCAGACGAGCAGAAAACGTATTTAAAAACGTTAAAGATTAAAAAATAAAAACTAAAAACTACAAGCATGATAGAAGCTTTTTGGGAGATTTTCCGTATCTTTTTTTGTAGGCATGATAAAAAGCACCATAGCTGCTGAATCCACTCTGGTAGCATGCATCTGTAATGGACAGTCCTTCTCTGATGTAGTGATTACATAAATACAAACGCTTTTCGGTAATATATTTTCCGATGGTACATCCTGTTTCAGATTTAAATAAATGCATGATGTAAGAGGGATGCAGAAAAAGTTCAGCCGCAATAGTTTCTATGGATAGATTTTCAGCGATGTGTTCGTTGATATAAGAAATAAGCTGTAAAACCGTAGGATTTGCAGTAGCGGCAGAGGTAAACGTTTTGGTATTTTTCAGCAAAAGTCGGTTGATCCAGATTAGATATTCTGTAATTTTTATTTTTTGAAATAGCTCTTGAGAAAAGTCTTTTTCGCTTAAGGAGAGCAATAATTCCTGTATAATGGACTGCAGCTTAGGTGAAGGAGTTTTTTGTCGTATCAGATTGGAATGATTTTCCTGCGCCTGGACAAAACATTGGTTTAAATTATCGTTTCCATTTGCTGTGGAGAAAAAATATTCTTCAGAAATATATAGTATTAATCTTTCGTAGGGAGAATCATCTAAAATAACCGGTTTATGCAGTTCTCCGGGACTGATGAGCAGGGTATCATAGGGCTTCAACACGTATTCTTTCCCTTCGATAAAATAGCTTACGTTCCCACTTAAAGGAATTAGCAGTTTATAAAAGTCATGGTAGTGGTATTCGAAAACGTGTAGTTTATCGTCAACCAGATGAAAAAGCTTAAATTCACTTTCTAAATATCCTTTCTTTTGTATGGTGCTTTGCATATGTCAATCCAACCCTTCTATTGCTTATATTTATAAATCCGAAGCTATTATACAACATTATTTTAAAGAAATGAAGCAGAAAACATAAATTTCTTTAAAATATTGTTGCGTATAATGAAAGAAAAAAGGAGTTAAATGTATGAGTATGAAGTTTTATAAATATCATGGATTAGGGAATGATTATTTGGTGTATGACCTTAAGGAAAATCGGGTAGAGCTAAATGCAGAGATGATTGCAATGATATGTGACCGTAATTTTGGCTTGGGGTCTGATGGAATTTTAATTGGTCCATTTTGGCGAAATAAAAGCCCGGAAGTGAAGATATATAATCCAGACGGTAGTGAGGCAGAGAAGAGCGGTAACGGGGTTCGTATATTTTCAAAATATTTAAAAGATGCTGGTTATATAAAAGAAAAACATTTTTTATTACAAACACTTGGCGGAGCGGTAGAAGTGACCTATAATAATGAAGATGGAAGCGATGTTACGGTGTCAATGGGCAAATTGGATTTTTCGAGAGAAGCTGTGGGAGCGGTGGAGGTGCCGGAGGAATTAAGTAACGTTCGTTTAAAATTTGGAGAAGAATGCTACGATTGCACTTGCGTATCTATTGGAAATCCCCACTGTGTCATTAAAATGCCGGAGGTCACAAAGGAATTGGTTTGCCAGATAGGAAAATATTCAGAAAAAGCGGAATATTTCCCAAGAAGAATTAACACTCAAATTGTAAAAGTGTTAGATAGAAATAATATTCAGATAGAAATTTATGAACGGGGTGCAGGTTACACTTTGGCTTCCGGCAGCAGCAGTTGTGCCGCGGCAGCGAGTATGTACCGAAGAGGTATGGTTGCTTCGAGTGTAAATGTGCATATGCCTGGTGGGGTACTTAAAATTGAAATCCAACCGGATTGGTATGTGTATATGACTGGAGAAGTGGCTTTTGTGGGAGAAATGAAACTTTTGAAAGAGTTTGAGCTCAAGTTGATTCAGGGAAAAAAGTAAATATTCTTTCCAATATAGAGTATAAAGTATATTATTAAAAAAACAGATAACAGAAAAAGAAAGAAGGGTATTATGAAAAATTATTTAGTTGTTGTGGATATGCAAAAAGATTTTATTGATGGTGTTCTTGGAACAAGCGAGGCGGTAGAAATTGTCGAGAAGATTGTAGAAAAAATGAGTACCTTTGATGGGGAAATTATATTTACCAGAGATACTCATTTTGATAATTACTTAGATACTCAGGAGGGAAAATATTTGCCGGTGCCACATTGCAAAAAGGGGAGCAGCGGATGGCAGTTACAAGAACGCATTGCTGCTGTAAAACCTGAAGATGCAAAAATATTTGACAAAAATACGTTTGCATCTGTGGAACTTGCTTCTTATTTGAGTGAAGTGAATGAAAAGGATGGAATAGAGCAGATTACGTTTGTTGGGGTATGTACAGATATTTGCGTGATTTCTAATGCTATGCTTGTAAAAGCTTATATGCCGGAAGTGGAAATTGTAATAGATGCGAAATGTTGTGCGGGTGTAACACCGAAAAGCCACAACAATGCATTAGAAGCAATGAAAATGTGTCAGATTATCATTGTATAAAAAACTGTTCAGTGTTATTCCATGAGTCTTGATGATGAAAATTGATTGGTATTGACGCAGGCAGAGAGGTTTAAAGCACAGAAACGGAGGAGATTATTTCTGTAACAATTGAAAGTGGTTTTTGTGAAAGCGAAGGATTCCGTCCTTTTGCATTTTGCATAGTTCATTGGATAAGGCACTGCGATCTAAGTTCAGATAATCAGCCATTTGTTGACGATTGAAGGGAATATCAAATTCCAGAGAGTGTTTCAATCGTGACTGTGAAATTAGATACGAGAGAACACGTCCACGGATATGCTTCGAGGAGGTGTGAAGGTTTCGGCTGGAAAGTTCTAGATTTTTTCTATTAGATATATTAAGTAAATTCATAATAAAAATCGGGTACCAGTTGCAGTTTTGTACTGCCGGTGTCTCGATTTTTTTTAAATTTAAAAAAAGAATTTCACAGTCACTTCCAGCTATGACATCAACCATTAGTGTTTCTTCCGTAAGCATCGCATAAGTTTCGGCAAAGGTTTGGCCTTCCCCGATATGTGAAAGAATGTTTCGATTTCCCTGATAATCAATACGCTCGATTCTTACGCTTCCGTGTAAAATGATGCCCATTTCCTCGGTGTGGGTGCCTTCGTAAAAAATTAGTGACTCTTTGGGAAAATAAGCGGTTCTAAAAGAGAGAAGTGGTAAGGCATCTTTTAATTGTTCTTCACTAAAGTTTTTGAATACGGGTGTCTTGGTAAGGTAATAAAAATTCATAAAATCTCCTTAAAATTTGTAAAATGGTTGGTATAACAACAGAAATATGATGAATATTTTACTACAATATAGATGAAAAGAAAAGTGAATTTTAGGAGGAAATAAAAATGATTAGAAAAATAATTCGAATAGACGAAGAAAAATGTAATGGATGTGGTGTTTGTGTAAATGCATGCCATGAAGGTGCAATCGGTATGGTAGACGGCAAGGCAAAGCTTCTTAGAGAGGATTACTGTGATGGATTAGGTGATTGTCTTCCGCAATGCCCTACGGGAGCAATTTCTTTTGAGGAACGTGAGGCGGCAGCATATGATGAAATTGCCGTGAAAGAAAACCAGAAAAAAATGAAATTGAAAATCGGCGGTGGTTGTCCGGGGTCTAAAATAAGGCAGATGAACAGAAAGGTAATAACTCATAATCAAGAGGGTGAAAATGAAACATTGGCAAATATGATATCTGAATTACAAAACTGGCCGGTACAGATTAAGCTGGCACCTGTCAATGCACCATATTTTGATGGAGCGAAATTGTTAATAGCTGCAGATTGTACTGCATATGCGTATGCTTCTTTTCATCAGGAATTTATCAAGGGAAAGATAACGTTGATTGGTTGCCCAAAGTTAGATGAGGTGGATTATAGTGAAAAACTGACACAGATTATAGCACACAATGATATTCAAAGTGTAACAATTGTCCGTATGGAAGTACCATGCTGTGGAGGTTTGGAAATGGCGGCGAGAAGGGCATTGCAGGATAGTGGAAAATTTATTCCGTGGCAGGTGGTAACGATTGGAATTGATGGAGAAAAAGTGGAGTAGAGGAGAACAGCAGGTGAAGATGGGAGTTCGATTATTTTTGCAACCCAAAGAGGCTATGGAGAATTTAAAGGAGGCTGGGAATTTCCCGGAGGAAAAATAGAAGAAGGGGAAACTCTAAAAGGGGCTCTGAAAAGGGAAATAATAGAAGAACTTGAACGAGAGCACTGTTTGTATGAAAATGCGAGTGTGTAGAAGGAGAAAAAGGTAAAGATAAGTAAGTTTATAAAAATTTCATAAAATTATTAGCACTCGTTTATAATGAGTGCTAATTTTTTCTTGACTTTTATAGGTTCTCGTATTAAACTTTATTTTAGTTAAGATTAGGGTGTCGAAACATCGTAATCTGTGATTACCGGACTGTCCTGTGCGTGGCACTCCCGTAATCAGTCGAAAAATAAAAGAAAAATTGAATGGAGTGATTTAAATGGCTGCAAAACATGGTAGTCTGTCAATTAATAGTGACAATATTTTCCCAATAATTAAGAAATGGTTATATTCCGATCATGATATTTTTTATCGTGAATTAATTTCAAACGCTTGTGATGCGATTACAAAACTGAAAAAATTAGATATGATGGGAGAATATACTCTGCCGGATGATTTTGAACCGAAGGTTCAGGTGCTTTTAAATGCAGAAGAAAAAACGATTAAAATTATAGATAATGGTCTTGGGTTAACAGAGGAAGAGGTAGAAGAATATATTAATCAGATTGCGTTCTCTGGTGCAACAGACTTTTTAGAAAAGTATAAGGATAAAGCAAACGAAGACCAGATTATTGGACATTTTGGTTTAGGCTTCTATTCTGCGTTTATGGTGGCAGATGAAGTGCATATAGATTCTTTATCTTACAAAGAAGGTGCAAAGCCGGTACACTGGGAATGTGACGGCGGTACAGAGTTTGATATGGAAGAAGGAAAGAAAGAAGGAGTAGGTACAGAAATCACTCTGTTTTTAAATGAAGACTGCTTAGAATTTGCGAATGAGTACAGGGCTAAGGAAGTGATTGAAAAGTACTGTTCCTTTATGCCGACAGAGATTTATGTGGCAAGAGAAAATGCAGAACCGGAATATGAAACAATTTTACCGGAAGAAAAGACAGAGAAAGATACTGTTGTAGAAACCATTATTGAAGAAGCGAAAACACAAGAGCGTGAAAACGAGAATGGTGAAAAGGAAATAGTAGAAATTTCACCAAAGCAGGAAAAACTGAAGATTCTGAAAAGACCGGTTGCAATTAACGATACAACTCCTCTTTGGAATAAACATCCAAACGAATGTACAGAGGAAGAATATAAGCAGTTTTACCGCAAAGTATTCAGAGACTACAAAGAACCGTTGTTCTGGATTCATTTAAATATGGATTATCCATTTAACTTAAAGGGAATTTTATATTTTCCTAAGATTAATACAGAGTATGAATCAATAGAAGGAACTATTAAGCTATACAACAATCAGGTATTCATTGCTGATAACATTAAAGAAGTAATTCCAGAATTTTTAATGTTATTAAAAGGTGTAATTGATTGTCCGGATCTTCCGCTAAATGTTTCTAGAAGTGCGTTGCAAAATGATGGATTTGTAAAGAAAATTTCTGATTATATCACGAAGAAGGTTGCGGATAAATTATCAGGAATGTGCAAAACAGAAAAAGAATCCTATGAAAAATATTGGGATGATATTTCTCCATTTATCAAATTCGGCTGCCTGAAAGATGATAAATTCTGTGAAAAGATGAATGATTACATTCTCTTTAAGAATTTAGAGGATAAGTATCTGACGATGGGAGAATTGATTAAACCTGCGGAAAAAGAGGAAGCAGATGAAGCAGACAGTACAAAGGAAACGAAGGAAGAACAGGTTATTTACTATGTAACCGATAGACAGCAGCAGAGCCAGTATATTAATATGTTTAAAGAGGCAGGCATGGATGCCGTTATTTTAGAACACAATATTGATCAACCGTTTGTGCAGCAGTTAGAGAGTAAAAATGAACATGTTCGTTTCTTGCGGATTGATTCTGATTTAACAGACAGCTTAAAAGAAGAAGTTAAGGAAGAGGAATTAAAAGATATTACAGAAAGCCTGACAGAAACCTTTAAGAAAGCTTTGAATAATGATAAATTACAGATAAAAGTAGAAAAATTAAAGAATGCTTCCGTTTCTTCTATGCTTACTATGTCAGAGGAAAGTCGCCGTATGCAGGATATGATGAAAATGTACAGTATGCAAGGTATGGGAATGGATATGTCCATGTTTGGTGCAGAAGGAGAAACCCTAATCTTAAATGCAAACAATGATTTAGTAAAATACATTGTGGATCACAAGGAATCTGAAAATGTGCCAATGATGTGTGAACAGCTATATGACTTAGCAGTGATTGCCAATAAGCCGTTAGCACCAGAAAAAATGACAAAATTTATTGCACGCAGCAATGAAATCATGATGCTTTTGGCAAAATAAATATAAAGTAATAAGGAACCTTAAAAGCGGAATCAAATCTGTTAAAATGACAGATTTGGTTTCGCTTTTGTAGTATGTAAGAAATTGAAAAAACTCCATATATCCTATTTAAAATATAGGAAAAATATGATAAAATGCAGAAAGAAACAGGAAAGGGAGAACAGCATGGAAAATAATATGATAGAAAAATTAGAAAGATTAAAAAAGGAGAAAAATGCAGTAGTTCTTGCACACTATTATGTGGATGGAGAAGTGCAGGCGCTGGCAGATTATGTAGGAGATTCTTATTATCTTGCAAAGCTTGCTACAACGCTTCCTCAGGAAACAATTATTTTGTGTGGTGTGAATTTTATGGGAGAGAGTGCAAAGCTGTTAAATCCAAAGAAAACTGTAATTTTAGCAGATGAATTTGCAGACTGTCCTATGGCACATATGGTAGAAATTGAAAAAATAGAAGAAATAAGAAAAGAACATAAAGGTATTGCAGTGGTCTGCTATGTAAACTCTACCGCAGAGATTAAGGCACATTCTGATGTATGTGTCACCTCATCGAATGCTCTTCGAGTAGTAAAAAACCTTCCAAATCAAGAGATTTTCTTTATTCCGGACAATAATTTAGGCAGGTATATTGCAAAACAGGTTCCGGAAAAGCAATTTGTATTTCATGATGGTTTTTGCCATGTACATAAAAGTATTACCAGAGAAAATGTAGAGGCTGCAAAAGCGGTAAATCCAGACGCATATGTGTTAGCACATCCGGAATGTACCGGAGATGTTCTGGAATTGGCAGACTTTATTGGAAGCACTTCAGAAATCATTGATTATGCTACGAAGAGTACAAAAGAGAAATTTATCATTTGTACAGAAATGGGAATTTTCTATGAGCTGGGTCAGAAGAATCCGGATAAAAAGTTCTATTCGGTAGGTCATAGACAATTTTGTCCGAATATGAAGCGAATCACCGTGGAAAAAGTAGTCAAAGCATTAGAAACCTTAGAACCTAAAGTGGAAGTGGACAAAAAAATCGCAGAAAATGCATCTCTTCCGCTGCAACGCATGATGGAATTGGCACAGATGTAATGCATTAATACTTCATCGTTGTCAATCTTTCGGGAGTTTGATACAATGAAAGGGTATCAAAACTTAAGAAAGAGAGGGAAACTATGAGAAAGGAAAGACGGACAAAGATGTTTCGTAAGGGAGTATCCACACTGCTGTTTGCCCTGCTAGTATTTACGAATGCGTTAAGCATGCTGGGAGATGTATTACAGGTGAAAGCAGCGGGAACTACTCTGATTGTGCATTATGGTGGAAGAGAGGATAACAATTATGAGAATTGGAACCTCTGGATATGGGAGGAAGGTGCTGACGGACAGACAGTAGACTTTCGTGCAGAAGATGATTTCGGAAAGATTGCAGTGTACCAGACAACAAATTCACCTGACAAAATTGGATTTATTGTAAAAAAGGGTGACTGGGAAGCGAAAGATGTGGAGGCAGATCGTTTTGCAGAAATGAAAGCTGACACTACAGAAATCTGGGTAACTTCTGAAACAGAGGATTTTGTATATGACGCACCGGAAGGTTACAGCACATACGATTTTGCAGGTCAGGAAAAAGAACGACTTACAGTATATGATAAGGAAGATGCACTGAAACTGAATATCCACTATTTTAGAGAAGATGGAGCATACGATACGAGTGAAGCTTTGGGCTGGAAAGAAGAAAACGCTCCCGGAAGTTATCCATTGACAGGCACAGATGAATTTGGAGGAGTCTATCATATTGGATTAGAGGGTGAAAATGCAAACGGAGAATTTGGACTGAATATGTATGTGAATGGAACGGCAGATTCTCTGCAGGCAAGAAGCATTGATTTATCAAAAGCAACAGGCAATGTACTGGAGGTATATACAGTAGAAGGCAAAAGCGATGTCTGGTACAACAAAGAGGAAGTAAATTTCAGTCCGGCAATTCTAACAGCAGATTTTGGTGAGGGAACTACAAAGCAAATAGATGTCACATTGTCAAAAGCAATTGATACTGCTGTGGAAAATACGTCTGCGAAATTTAAAATAACAGATGAAAGCGGCAAAGAATACAGCATTATGAAATTGTGGAATGAAACACCGGGAAGTGTAACAGCTACGAAAATTGTTTTGGAAGAAGAACTTTCTTTAAAACATACTTATACGGTGTCTTATGAAGGCTATGTCGCAAAGCAGGTAAATATTAAGAAAGCGTTTTCTTCCAAAGCATTTGAAGAAGAGTATACATATGAAGGAGAAGATTTAGGTGCCGTTTATAGTGCAGATAAGACAACTTTTCGTGTCTGGGCACCTACAGCAGAAAAGGTGGTAATCAACTTTTATGAAGCAGGAGAGGGTGACTGCCTGATAGAATCTGTGGATATGGCACCGGCAGAAAAAGGAACATGGATTTATGAAAAATCAGGTGACGCTAACGGAATTTACTATACCTATAGTGTTACTGTAAATGGAAGTACCAACGAAGCTGTAGACCCATATGCAAAAGCAGTTGGAGTAAACGGAAACCGTGGCATGGTAATTGATTTAAAGGCTACGGATCCGGAAGGCTTTGATAAAGATACAAAACCAGAATTTGAAAATAACACAGATGCTGTGATATACGAACTCCATATGAGAGATTTATCTTCAGATAAATCCTCGGGGATTGAACATGTAGGCAAATTCCTGGGTCTGACAGAAACAGGGACGAAAAATAGTGAAGGTCTTGCTACAGGTCTTGACCATATAAAGGAGCTTGGAGTTACGCATATACATCTGCTACCTTCCTATGATTATGCAACTGTAGATGAAACTGATTTAGACAGTAATCAGTTCAATTGGGGGTATGATCCTAAAAACTACAATGTGCCGGAGGGCTCCTATTCGACAGATCCTTATCATGGTGCGGTGCGAGTAGAAGAATTTAAACAGATGGTGCAGGCACTCCATGAAAATGGGATTCGGGTAGTAATGGATGTGGTTTACAATCATACATATAATACTGCGGAATCTAATTTTCAGAAAGTGGTACCGGATTACTATTATCGTATGGATGGCGACTTGTATTCTAATGCGTCCGGTTGTGGAAACGAAACAGCATCGGAGCGTTCTATGATGCGTAAATATATGATAGATTCTGTAACCTATTGGGCGACGGAATATCATGTGGACGGTTTTCGTTTTGATTTGATGGGCATTCATGATATGGAAACCATGAAAGAAATAAGAACAGCCTTGAATGAAATAGATTCTTCGATTATAATATATGGAGAAGGCTGGACGGGTGGTGATTCTATCCTTCCCGTTACAGAGCGTGCAGTGAAGGCAAATACATACCAGATGGAAGGAATTGCTGCATTTAGCGATGATATCAGAGATGGTATCAAGGGGAATGTATTTGATTCGTTGGACAAAGGATTTGTCAATGGTGGCGAACAAATGGAAGAAGCTATGAAATACAGTGTAGTAGCGGCAACACAAAATTCACAGATAGATTATGATTCTTATGAAAAATCAAGTGGTTGGTGGGCAGGCTCACCAGAGCAGACCGTTAATTATGTTTCTTGTCATGACAATTTGACACTCTGGGATAAGTTAGCTACATCTAACAGTCAGGACAGTGAAGAAGATAGAATTAAAATGAATAAGCTGTCAAGTGCGATTGTTTTTACCTCTCAGGGCATTCCGTTTTTGCAGGCAGGGGAAGAAATGCTGCGAAGTAAAGTGCAGGAAGACGGAACTTTTTCTGAAAACAGCTATAATCTGCCAGACAGTGTCAATTCTATTAAATGGGATAATAAGGGAAATACTATCGATGTATATGAATATTACAAGGGCTTGATTGCTCTTCGAAAAGCACATCCGGCTTTTCGCATGACAACAACAGAAAATATACAGAATAACATTGTATTTCAAGATGTGAATGAGGCTAATGTAGTGGCATATACGATTGGAAATAATTCTAATCATGAAAGTGCAGAGAGCATTTTTGTAGCATATAATGCCAATAAAGAAGATGTTACCTTAACACTACCGGAAGGAACCTGGAATGTATATGTAAATGGTGAATCTGCCGGGACAGAACGCATTGCTTCTGTCAGTGAGAAAGTGACAGTAAGTCCGATTTCAGCGGTTGTTTTAATAAAAGAAGAAAGTGGGGGATTACATATGGGTACAAGTACAGTAGTAGTAATTGGTATTGTGGCAGCAGGTGTAGTATGTGCAGCTATTGCAATCGGTTTCGTAAAAAATAATAAAAGATTAAAAGAAACATATAAGAAATAAGTAAGAAATAAAGATATTTATGTGTCTGCCTTTCGGGGCAGACACAAGTTTTAAATGCATGTTTATTTTAAAATAATGGTATACTTAAGAGAAAGTGTGCTATTATTTTAAAATAAAAGGAAACAGAAAAGAGGGAACATATGACACAGCAGATTGTGAAAAAAAGAGAGGATATCAGTAGTGAGTATCAATGGGCAATTGAGGATTTGTATGAAAATGATGCTGCCTGGGAACAGGATTATAAGAAGGTATTAGCGCTTTCAGAAAAGATAAAAATTGCACAGGGAAAACTTGCAGATAGTCCGGATACATTGTATCAATTCATGCAAAAGTATGAAGAAATGGGTAAGCTTTCAGAAAAAGTATATGTGTATGCAAATCAAAAACTTCATGAAAACACAGGAAATGCCGTTTATCAGGGACTTGCGGCAAAGGCACAGGGAATGTTGGTACAAACAGGAGAAGCTACCTCTTTCTTTGAACCGGAACTTTTGAGCATTCCGGAAAAAATATATCAGGAAATATTAGAAGATAAAAGATTAAAGCCATACCAACATTATTTTGAGGAAATAAGAAGACAGAGAGCTCATATTCTTACAAAAGAGATGGAAGAATTGCTTTCTTTGGCAGGAGATGTGACCGAAGGGCCGCAGGATATTTTTTCCATGTTTAATAATGCAGATGTACAATTCAAAGAGGTCAAGAGCAGTCAGGGAGAAGTACTTCCTTTAACGCATGGAACATATATTGCATTGTTAGAAAATAGTGACCGAAGCATTCGTGAGCAGGCATTTAATAACCTGTATGAGGTCTATGCAAAATATAAAAATACATTGTCAGCAATTTATCAGGCAAGTGTAAAGGCAGATGTATTTCAGGCGAAAGCAAGAAAGTATAGTTCTTCAAGAGAAATGGCGTTGGACGGAAGCAATATTCCGTTGTCAGTGTATGATAATTTAATTGAAAGTGTTCATGCACATCTTCCGGCAATGTATCAATATATTGACATTCGAAGTGAAATGTTAGGAATACCACGTCTTCATATGTATGATTTGTATGTTCCAATGGTAGATGATGTCGATATGAAGAAGGACTTTGAAGAAGCAAAGAAAATGGTTGTCAAGGGATTAGAGCCGTTGGGTGGCGAATATATTACAATTTTAAAGGAAGGATTTGAACATCGCTGGATTGACATTTATGAAAATATAGGAAAACGAAGTGGCGCTTATTCGTGGGGAGCCTATGGAACTCACCCATATGTGCTGATGAATTATAATGGAACGTTAAACCATGTGTTTACACTGGCACATGAAATGGGGCATGCATTACATTCTTTTTATTCAGATGCAAATCAAGATTACATTTATGCAGGATATAAGATTTTTGTAGCAGAAGTGGCGTCCACAGTAAATGAATCACTGCTGATTCATTATCTGATTGCTCATGCTGACAATGCAAAAGAAAAGGCATATTATTTAAATCATTTTCTGGAACAATTTCGTGGCACATTGTTCCGTCAGACGATGTTTGCAGAATTTGAAAAAATTACACATGAAATGGTGGAGCGTTCTGAGGCATTAACACCAGAAATCCTGTGTGATGTTTATTTTAATTTGAATAAAGAATATTTTGGCGAAAATATACATGTAGATTCAGCCATTGCTATGGAATGGGCAAGAATACCTCATTTTTACAATGCCTTTTATGTTTACCAGTATGCGACAGGATTTTCAGCCGCGATAGCTATCAGCAAAGCAATTCTTGCGGGAGATGAAGAAGTCAAGGAGGGATATTTTAAGTTTTTGAAAAGCGGAAGTTCCATGTACCCGATAGAATTACTTAAATTATGCAAGGTGGATATGACAACTAAAAAACCGGTAGAAGATGCACTGAACGTATTTGAAGATTTGCTGGAAGAATTTAAGAATGTAATGAAGGAGTGCAAATAAACAGGCAGAAAGGACAAGTGTAATATGGAGAAATATATACTTGCAATTGACCAGGGTACTACCAGTACCAGAGCAGTTTTGTTTGATAAAAAAGGAAATAAAAAGGCATTTTCTCAAAAAGAAATCCCTGTGTATTATAAAAAGCCGGGCTGGGTAGAACAGGATGCTAATGAAATCTGGATTAGCGTTATGTATGTCGTAGTAGATTTGATAACATCCAATGACATTAAACCGGAAAGCATAGAGGCCATTGGAATTACGAATCAGCGAGAAACCACGGTAGTGTGGGATAAAAATACCGGAATACCTATATATCATGCCATTGTCTGGCAGTCTGCCCAGAGTGCGGATATTTGTCACCAGTGGCAGGATGCCGGATATGAAAAAACAATTTTGGAAAAAACCGGCTTGCGTTTGAATCCATACTTTTCGGCAAGTAAAATTCGTTGGATTTTAGAACATGTGGAGGGCGCAAGAGAAAAGGCAGAACGTGGGGAACTGATATTTGGAACTATGGATTCGTGGCTTTTGTATCGAATGACGGGAGAACATATACATGTGACAGATTATTCGAATGCATCTAGAACCATGTTGTATAATATTTATACTCTAGAATGGGATCAGGAATTATTAGAAATGTTTCAGATTCCCAGGGCAATGCTTCCAGAGGTGAACAATTCTTCACAGATTTATGGTTATACAGCGCCTTTTCATTTTTTTGGTCTGGAAATTCCGATTGCAGGAATTGCCGGAGATCAACAGGCTGCGTTGTTTGGACAAAAATGCTTTGAGCAAGGTATGATGAAAAATACATACGGAACGGGTTGTTTTATGCTTATGAATACAGGAAATCGCCCGATGCAGTCGAAGCATAATATGTTAACAACGATTGCATGGGGCATAAACGGAGAAGTAGAGTATGCATTAGAAGGCAGTGTTTTTTCGGCTGGAAGTGCCATTCAGTGGCTTAGAGATGAATTGCAATTGATACAGAGTGCGCAGGAAAGTGAGAAGCTTTCAGAGGCTCTGGAAGATAATGGCGGTGTATATATGGTGCCCGCATTTTCTGGAATGGGTGCACCTTATTGGAATGATGCTATGAAATGTGCGATGGTAGGAATTACCAGGGGAACCACAAAGGCTCATATTGTGCGCGCAGCGTTGGAGGCTATTGCATATCAGACAAAAGATGTACTTGAATCTATGAGGGAAGACAGCGGTTTGGAAGTGAAAACTTTGCGTGTAGACGGGGGAGCATCAGCAAATAATTTCCTGCTACAGTTTCAAAGTGACATATTAGATGTTAATGTAGAGCGTGCCGTCAGTGTGGAGGCAACAGCATTGGGGGCAGCATTTCTTGCGGGTTTAGCAGTGGGCTTTTGGAAGGATAAAAAGGAATTGTCGAATCTTGATTTCATGGATCATGTCTTTTATCCGAAGATGAATCAAATGGAGAGAGAATCATTATACAAGCATTGGAAAAAGGCGGTTGAGGCAACTGAGGGATATTGCTAAGAGAATCGTTGATTTGTTTTAGAAAAGAGATAGAAAAATTGTAATTATACAGGTTAATAAGAAATGTAATGAAAAAGTTCTGCATGATACAAAACCATGCAGAACTTTTTCGTTAGAAATATATAGTATAAAATTTTCTGAATGCAGGCAGTGATAATTAGTTTCTAGAAGCTCTCTTTCTCATAGTAGGATCCAGAATTTTCTTGCGGATTCGAAGATTTTCCGGAGTAACCTCTAAAAGCTCGTCTGTATCGATAAAGTCTAATGCCTGTTCCAGACTTAAAATTCTAGGCGGTGTCAAACGTAATGCCTCATCAGCACTGGAGGAACGTGTGTTCGTAAGCTGCTTCTTTTTACATACGTTTAACTCAATGTCTTCTGTTTTACCGTTCTGACCAATTACCATACCGGCGTATACCTTTTCACCAGGTCCGATAAATAAAGTACCACGTTCCTGCGCATTATATAATCCGTAAGTGATAGCTTCACCGGCTTCGAAAGCGATGAGAGAACCCTGTTTTCTATATTGGATTTCTCCTTTGTATGGACCATAACCATCAAAGATAGTGTTAATAATACCATTTCCCTTAGTATCTGTCATGAATTCTCCACGGTAACCAATCAGACCACGGGAAGGAATAGAAAACTCTAATCTTGTGTATCCACCGTTGGAAGCACCCATGTTGCGGAGTTCACCTTTACGCTGGCTTAATTTTTCGATGACAGCACCGGAAAATTCATCGGGCACATCAATGTAAGCGAGTTCCATTGGCTCTAATAATTTACCGTTTTCATCTTTTTTATAAAGAACTTCCGCCTTACTTACGGCAAATTCGAAACCTTCACGACGCATATTTTCAATTAATACAGATAAGTGGAGTTCTCCACGGCCGGATACTTTGAAGCTGTCTGCAGAATCTGTTTCTTCGACACGTAAGCTTACGTCCGTATTTAATTCGCGGAACAGACGGTCACGAAGATGTCTGGAAGTTACAAATTTACCTTCTTTACCTGCAAGCGGACTGTCATTTACAAGGAAAGTCATAGCAATGGTAGGTTCAGAAATTTTCTGGAATGGAATGGCAACCGGATTTTCCGGGGCACAAATGGTATCACCGATGTGGATGTCTGCAATACCGGAGATAGCAACGATAGCACCAATACCAGCCTCGTTTACTTCGACTTTCTTTAAACCATCAAATTCATAAAGCTTGCTGATTTTTACTCGTTTACACAGAGTTTCATCATGTGCATTTACTAAGACAGCATCCTGATTTACTTTTAAAGAACCATTATCTACCTTACCGACACCGATGCGTCCTACATATTCATTGTAATCAATTGTGCTGATTAACACCTGTGTGCTGGCATCCGGATCGCCTTCCGGAGCAGGAATATAGTCAATAATAGTTTCGAATAAAGGCTGCATATCCTTTGGCTCATCAGTTAATTCCCGCATGGCATAACCATTTTTGGCGGAAGCATAGACAAATGGGCAGTCTAACTGTTCGTCAGAAGCATCTAAGTCCATAAATAATTCCAAAACTTCATCGATTACTTCGTCAGGGCGTGCTTCCGGACGGTCAATTTTATTGATACAGACAATTACTGGAAGATCTAACTCTAATGCTTTCTTTAATACAAATTTTGTCTGAGGCATGGCACCTTCGAAGGCATCAACCACAAGAACTACACCGTTTACCATTTTTAAGACACGTTCTACTTCGCCACCGAAATCAGCATGTCCAGGGGTATCGATAATGTTAATTTTAGTATCTTTATAAAATACAGCAGTGTTTTTAGAGAGAATAGTAATACCTCTTTCACGTTCAATATCATTAGAGTCCATTACACGTTCGGCAACTTCCTGATTTGAACGGAACACACCACTTTGTTTTAAAAGTTCATCTACCAGGGTAGTTTTACCGTGGTCTACGTGGGCGATAATGGCAATATTACGAATGTCATCACGTTTCATTTTCATAGTCTTAAGTCCTTCTTTCTTTGAATACAAATGTATAGCGTAACGTGTTTCTTCTATATTATTAGTTCCTGTGTCGAAAGTTCTCCTTAGAAAAAACAGCTAATATTCAGTTTATCATATTTTGGGCATATTACAAGTTAAATTGTGCAAATTCGCCATTTTACTTGAAAACAAAAAGTAAATTAAGAATATTTTAGGAATTTTAATCAATATTATTCAAAAATATATGCTAGAATTGACGCTAAAACGAAAGAATTTCGCCGGGATTTTCTTGAATGTCGAGAAAAGTCGGACGATTTTCTTTGCTATTTGGTCTAAAATAGTAAATAATAGAATAGATATATTTATGCAGAGATTACTGATAGAAGAAGGGAGAAACAATTTATGACAGATAAGGTAATTGAAAACAATCAGGTAACTATGATGGGAGAAATCGCAAGTGATTTTACATTCAGCCATGAAATTTTTGGTGAAGGATTCTACATGGTGGATTTAAAAGTGAAGCGTTTGAGTGATTCTTCTGACATCATACCACTTATGATTTCAGACCGTCTGATTAACGTGAAGGAAAATTATGAAGGGGCAAATGTCTGTGTCATCGGACAATTTCGTTCCTATAACAGACATGAGGAAAAGAAAAACCGTCTGGTACTTTCGGTGTTTGTAAGAGAAATTGAATTTGTAGAAGAAGCAGGTGAAGGTACAAAAACGAATCAGATTTTTTTAGACGGATACATATGTAAGCCACCGGTTTACAGAAAAACTCCTCTTGGAAGAGAAATTGCGGATTTACTTGTAGCAGTAAATCGTCCATATGGAAAGTCAGATTATATTCCGTGTATCTGCTGGGGAAGAAATGCAAGATTTGCGGCAGATTTTGCAGTTGGCGGTCATATGCAAATCTGGGGAAGAATCCAGAGCAGAGAATATGTCAAGAAAATCAGTGAAGAAGAGATGGAAAAGCGAGTGGCATATGAAGTTTCTGTAAGCAAATTGGAATATCTAGAATAAAGGATTGATTAACAGCCTCAATTATGGTAATATTTTGAAATAAGTTAGTTTGGATAAAGTAATACTAAAAGAGGTGTGTTATGGAAACAGGACTGATACAGATTTATTGTGGTGATGGACGTGGCAAAACAACAGCGGCCATTGGTCAGGCAATACGTGCTGCCAGCCAGGGAAAGACAGTTACCATTATTCAGTTTTTGAAAGGGAGAAACGAAGAGAAAATCAATTTTATTAAGCGGTTAGAACCGGAGATTAAATTGTTTCGTTTCGAAAAATCAGATGAATTTTATGATAAACTGTCACAGACACAGCAGTCAGAAGAAGTTATGAATATAAGAAATGGAATTAATTTTGCAAGAAAGGTAGTTCAGACAAGAGGCTGTGATGTTCTGATTCTGGATGAATTATTAGGTCTTCTGGATAATAAAATTATTACGATGGACGATATTCATGAAATAACAGAGCATAAGAGTGAAGATATGGAACTTATTTTCACAGGGCGCTATATGAATGATGAACTGATGCAGATTGCAGATTGTGTTTCTAAAGTGGAAACACTAAAATAAGCCAGTTGACAAGAAGATGTAATAGTGCTATATTCATATGTAGTAAGGCTTTTGACCAATACAATAAGTAAATAAGAAAGATAGAGGTTGCACTGTTTAATAGTACATTGTCTGATGTTGCAGAAACAGAAGAGGATAATGGAAAGGAAACCGTGCCGAAAGGCAGATTTTTCTGTGGGGTTTGCCTTGGGCATGCAGTGAAGAACTGTATGACTGTCATCTAAAAAGATGGTGCGCTATCGAGGAATAGAAGAATAAGTTAATTCTATAGGAATCGACAGGGTTGTCGGTTCCTGTTTTAATATTAAGGAGGAATTTGTATGTCAATTTTTAAAGGCGCAGGTGTAGCTATTATTACACCGTTTCATGAAGATGGTTCTGTAAATTATGAAAAATTAGGTGAATTGATTGAATTTCAGATTGCGAATAAGACAGATGCAATTATTATCTGTGGAACTACAGGTGAGGCATCAACGTTAACACATGAAGAACACTTAGAATGTATTAAATATACAATAGATAAAGTTGCAAAGAGAGTTCCTGTTATTGCGGGAACAGGTTCTAACTGTACGGAAACAGCAATTTATTTATCACAGGAAGCAGAAAAGTACGGTGCAGATGCATTACTCGTAGTGACTCCTTACTATAATAAAGCAACACAGAAGGGATTGATTGCACATTATACGGCAGTAGCGAATTCAGTAAAAGTTCCTATTATTATGTATAATGTACCATCTAGAACAGGCTGCAACATTCAGCCGGAAACAGCAGTTACACTAGCTAAAAATCTAGAAAATATTGTGGGGATTAAAGAGGCAAGCGGAAATATTTCCCAGGTAGCTAAATTAATGCAGTTAGCAGATGGCTGTATTGATTTATACTCAGGTAATGACGATCAGATTGTACCGATTCTTTCCTTAGGCGGACTTGGTGTTATTTCTGTACTGTCCAATGTGGCACCAACGCAGACTCATGATATTGTAGAGTTATATATGAATGGAAAGGTGCAGGAAAGTGCAAAATTACAGTTAAAGGCACTTCCACTCATTCATCAGTTGTTCTGTGAAGTGAATCCGATTCCTGTAAAAGCAGCAGTAAATCTTATGGGAATGGAAGCAGGACCACTTCGTATGCCAATGACTGAAATGGAAGATGCACATAAAGAAGAATTGAAAAAAGCAATGAAAGAATTTGGCATAAAAGTGAAATAATATTACTATAAAGTACATTTTGTTGTGTGATGGAGGATAAAATGGTTAAAATAATTATGCATGGCTGCAACGGAAAAATGGGGCAGGTAATCAGCAGTATTGTAAAAGAAGATGAAAATGCAGAAATTGTCGCAGGAATTGATGTATCAGATCATATTAAGAATGAGTACCCTGTGTTTCAAAGTATCAGCGAATGTAATATACAGGCAGATGTTGTCATTGATTTTGCAGCGGCAGCAGCAGTGGATTCGTTATTGGATTACTGCGAGGAAAAAGGTATTCCGGTGGTGTTGTGTACTACAGGATTATCAGAAGAACAGTTAGAAAGAATTCCAAAAGCTGCAAAAAAGACAGCAGTATTGAAATCTGCAAATATGTCATTAGGCATTAATATGCTTTTAAAATTATTAAAAGAAGTGACAGGGATTCTTGCACCGGCAGGCTATGATATTGAAATTGTAGAAAAACATCATAATCAGAAAGTAGATGCACCAAGTGGCACAGCGTTGGCATTGGCAGATTCCATAAACGAAACATTAGATAATGAATATGCATATAATTATGACAGAAGCAAAGAACGCAAAAAGAGAGAAAAGAAAGAAATTGGAATCAGTGCAGTAAGAGGCGGAACCATTGTAGGAGAACATGAGGTGATTTTCGCAGGAATTGATGAAGTTATTGAATTTAAACATACCGCATATTCTAAGGCAGTGTTTGCTAAGGGTGCAGTTCAGGCAGCTAAATTTCTAAGCGGAAAGCCGGCAGGCATGTATGATATGGCAGATGTAATTGACGCAGAAAGTTAAAAATAAAAATACGAATAAAACACTTCTTTTTGGGAAATATTAAGACAAAGAGCAGGGCTCTTAATAGATTAAAAAAGGAGTGTTTTATATTATGACAAAATTTAAAAAGCTGTGTGCCGGAACATTGCTTGCACTTACTGTTTGTACTATGACAGCCTGTGGTAACAATAACAATGGAAATGGTAACGACACAACAGGAACCCCGACTACAACGGTAAATGACAATGCAGCCACAGACAATAATGCAACCACAAATGACAATGTAGGTGGAAATGGAACTGCTGCCGGAGAAAATAATGGGGCGAATGTAGATAATAATAATAATGGTGACAATATCATTAATGATGTAGGCGACGCAGGAAAAGATGTAATTAACGGAGTGGAGGACGCAGCGGATGATTTAATCAACGGTGCAACGGATAACGGTACGAATAACAACGTTAACGAAAATACAACAGATCAGAATACAAACGACAATAACACTAATACTACCAATAACAATACTACAAATAATAATACAAATAATAAAAAAGTTGTAGAGTAAAATGCAAAAAAGCAAATCGACTTGTCGGTTTGCTGTACATAGGAGTTAGGAATGAAGTTTAGACCATGTATCGATATTCATAATGGAAAAGTAAAACAGATTGTAGGAGGCAGTCTTGCGGATCAGGGAAATCAGGCAGAAGAAAATTTTGTATCCGAACAGGACGCGTCCTTTTATGCAAAATATTATAAAAAAAAGGGCATTCAGGGAGGGCATATTATTTTGTTAAATCCACCCTCTTCGGAATATTTTCAAGCTACCAGGGAACAGGCACAAAAGGCTTTACTGGCATATCCGGGCGGATTGCAAATCGGCGGCGGCATTACAGACGAAAATGCCGTGGAATATATAGAAAAGGGAGCAAGTCATGTAATTGTAACCTCTTTTGTGTTTAAAGATGGTAAGATAAACTGGGATAATCTGGAAAAACTGGTAAAGGCTGTAGGAAAAGAACGAGTAGTACTGGATTTAAGCTGCAGAAAAAGAGAAGGAGAGTACTATATAGTTACGGATCGCTGGCAGAAGTTTACAGAGGAAGTTCTGAATGTAGGTACCCTGGAGCGTTTAGGACAATATTGTGACGAATTTCTGGTTCATGCAGTAGATGTAGAAGGAAAAGCATCGGGTGTGGAAAAGGAATTAGCGCAAATGCTGGGAAATTACGGAAAAATTCCTGTCACATATGCTGGTGGAATAGGAAGTTACGAAGATATTGAAACATTAAAGAAACTGGGTAAAAATAAGCTGGATATCACGATAGGAAGTGCACTGGATTTATTTGGTGGTACCCTGGAATTTGAAAAAGTGTTGTCTTATATGGATTAGGAGGCTATTATGGCAGTATTACAGATGGAACCGAAAGAAGTATTTGGTTATTTTGAAGAAATATGTGGCATTCCTCATGGATCATCTCACACAGAACGCATTAGTAATTATTTGGTGGATTTTGCAAAGGAACATGGACTGAAATATATTCAGGAGGAATGCGGCAATGTTATTATCTATAAGGGAGCGTCTAAAGGCTACGAGAATGCTCCGACTGTAATCTTACAGGGACATATGGATATGGTTTGCGAGAAGGAAGAAGAAGCAGATATTGATTTTCGAAAAGACGGTCTTACATTGCAGGTAGAGGGTGATTACATTTCAGCGAAACATACCACATTAGGCGGTGATGACGGTATTGCAGTGGCATATATTCTGGCTATTTTAGCTTCAAAGGGTGAGGAAGATGGTATTCGCCATCCGGCATTGGAGGCAGTATTTACCGTAGATGAGGAAATCGGCATGTTAGGGGCAACAGCGTTAGATGCATCTGTATTAAAAGGAAACATGCTGTTGAACATTGATTCAGAAGAAGAAGGAATTCTGACTACTAGTTGTGCGGGTGGTGTAGTAGGAAATGTAACGTTGCCGTTTCAAACGGTAGAAGTAGAAGGGATTTCCTATGAAATTGTAATGGAAGGCTTAAAAGGCGGACATTCAGGGGTCGAGATTCATAAGGAACGTGGCAACGCAGATATTCTTATGGGCAGACTTTTATTTGAAATTTCAAATCAGTTGGGATTTGGACTTTCTTCCATTTGTGGAGGACTGAAAGATAACGCTATTCCGAGGGCTGCAAGAGCAGTGATTTGGTTAGATGAACAAAACGAAGAACTTTTCAAAGAAGTGATAGAAAATTTTGAAAAAACAATTCGTAAAGAATATCGTGCCAGCGATGAAAATGTGACGGTAAAGATACAAAAACAGCAAGATACAAAAGGAGTTATGATTCGTCCAAGAGAAAAAGAAATGTTAATTTATATTTTGCGGAATCTTCCGAATGGAGTGCAGAAGAGAAGCGTAGAAATACCGGGGCTGGTAGAAACTTCTTGTAATTTGGGGATTATGAAAACATTAGAAGATTCCGTGCAGCTACAGATATCTATACGAAGCTCTGTAGAAAGTGAAAAAAGGGAATTGAGTGATAAAATCTGTTATTTGACAGAATTTTTGGGCTGCGATTATGAAGAAAACGGAGATTATGCCGGTTGGGAATATAATCCCGATTCAAAGCTACAGAAAATTATGGTAGCAGTATATGAAAAATTGTACGGAAAACAGCCAAAAGTGGAAGCCGTACATGCAGGATTAGAATGTGGTATTTTATCAGCGAAACTTCCGGGATTGGAATGCATATCCATAGGACCGGATATTTTAGATATCCATACGCCAAAAGAACGTCTTAGCATTTCTTCTACCGGACGTGTGTGGGAATATGTGAAGGCAGTTCTTGCAGAAATCAAATAAACAATCAAAAAAACAATATAAGTAGAAACAATAAAAAAGTGCGGAAAATCCGCACTTTTTTGCTAACCCGTTGTTTATAAATGTAATTCTTTCTTCCTAATAAAAATTGGTCAAACCTGATGAAATTTATATTATAGAAAAAGGTACATTAATAAATAATGATTAAAGCTTAGTTACGTTTGTAGCCTGTGGTCCTTTAGCTCCATCAACGATTTCGAATTCTACTGCCTGACCTTCTTCTAAAGACTTGAAACCGTCCATGTTTAAACCTGAATAATGTACGAATACATCGTTTCCAGCTTCGTCAGAAATAAATCCGTATCCTTTCTGATTATTGAACCACTTTACTGTACCCTTGTTCATGATGATACCTCCAAAAAATTTATAAAGAATGCATTGTTGCAATCCTTTATTAGCATAACACAAACAGTTTGGATTGTAAAGTTGTTTTTTTAGCCGTATTCTGTTATTCTAGATAGAAAAGGCAACAAAAAGAGAGGAAAAGGGCATGAAGATATTGTTGACGGGAGCTACCGGATTTCTGGGAAGCAAAATCTTAAAAAGACTGGTGCAACAGGGAGAACAGGTAGTTGTTTTAAAAAGAAGTACTTCTGATAGCAGACGGATTACAGAGTGTATAGAGCAGTGTAATTGTTATAATATAGACGAAAATTCGTTGGAATCTGTTTTTAAAGAAGAGCGGCCGGAAGTAATTATTCATTGTGCTACAGCTTATGGAAGAGATGGAATGCAAGCAGTAGAGGTGGCACAGACAAATCTGATATTTGGAATTCAGCTATTGACTTTAGCAGAGCAATATGGTTGTGCGTATTTTGTTAATACGGGGACATTTGCCTTTAAACAGATTGAACCGGAAGGAAAAATAGAAACACCGATTTATATGGCAGATTACACGTTGTCAAAATATCAATTTGTACGTTGGGGGGAGGCGTTTGCGGCCAGAGGAAAACTTTGCTTTATTACGATGGATTTAGAACATATTTTTGGAGAAGATGACGATGAGGGAAAGTTTATCTTTATGTTGGAACAAAAATTTACGTCAGGGGAAACAGCAATCGCACTGTCGGATGGTATGCAATTAAGGGATTACATATATACTGACAATGTAGTGGATGCATACATGTGTGTGCTTCAACATAGAAAAGAATTAAGCGGATTTCAAAGATTTCAAGTAGGAATGGGGGAAGTGATAACCCTAAGAGAATTTGTAACCATGCTGAAGGAAGTTTCAGAAAGTAATATCTGTCTGGAGTTTGGGAAAAGGCCGAGAAACGCAAACGAACCGGCCTGTTCTGTGGCAGACATCAGTGGATTAGAAAAATTAGGCTGGAGGGCGAATGTTAGTAGAAAAGATGGACTTCTTAAGATGCTTAGGCGTGATGCAAAAGCAGGAAGAATATCTTTCAAACACTGAGTAATCAGACCGATAGGAGAAATAAAAAATGGAAAGAAGAATCGAAATTTTAAAAATTTCGGAAGGAAAAGAAATTTATAATGAAAGGCTTTTAAATGATTTTCCGGCTTGTGAAGTGAAGCCGTGGGAAAGAATAGAACAACTTATAAAAAAAGGTCTATATAAGATGTTTGGTATGTGGGAAGGTGATAGGCTGTTAGCGTATGCTTTTGTGTCAACAGATGCAGAAAAAACACATTTTCTGATGGATTATTTTGCGGTAGATAAAGAAAAACGTGGCAAAGGATACGGCCAATATTTTTTACAAAAGTTCTGGGAACTGTATCCGGAGGCGGAGGGAGTCGTTTTTGAGGTGGAAGACGTGGCAGAAGCGAAGAACGAGAGTGAAAGAGAGATTCGCAAGAGAAGAATAAGATTTTATGAAAGGGCGGGATTGCAAATTTATCCAGTATATGCAAAAGTATATGATGCGAGTTACCAGCTGATGTTTTTTGCAAAAAATGAAAAAATGCCAGAGAAGGAAGAATTAATTGAGAATTACAAAGCATTATATAAAACTCTGCTGGGAGAAGAAAAAATGGTGCAATATATGAAGATTATGACCAAATAATTGAGTTTCGTTATATGTGACAAAAAACAAAGAAAAATAATTGTGACGATAGTACCAAAAATTAAATAAGTATTATATAAAATTACCAAAATATTCCGAAAAAGACAATAGAATCATGGAAAATATTACAGCGAAGAAAGTGAAAATACACAGTGACGGAAGCTAAGATGAACAAATCAACCTTGACAAACACTATGCAAGCTGATACAATGGACAAGTGTTAATGAGAAGTTAACATTTGCGTAACAAGTAGAATTAAACAAGTGAGGACGTATTCAGGAGGTTCTGATGAAGAATACAATGAAGAAAGTTACAACTGGGATTTGTATGCTTGGTACAGCGGTATTAATTAATCAGGCATTGCTTGCACCAAATGTGCTGACCGTAAAAGCAGCGCAGGAAGAAATTGCAATCAGCGTTGGAAGTGCAACAGTTTTAGGTAGTGACAGAGACACTGAAGTGAGTGTGGAAACAGCAGAGGAAGTTACAACAACTGAAGCTGCGGATACAACAATCGCAGGATATACAAATTTAGGTATTGCTCATGTGGATAATTATCTGAATGTACGTGAATCTGCAGGTGAAGACGGAAAGTTAATCGGTAAGATGAACAAGAATGCCGGCTGCGAGATTCTTGGAGTAGAAGGCGAATGGACGAAGATTAAGTCCGGTAAAGTAGAGGGTTATGTAAAGTCTGAATATCTTTATACAGGCAACGAGGCAAGACAGGCGGCTGCGGAAGCTATCACTTTGATGGCAACAGTAACTAATACGCAGAGTCTGCGAGTAAGAACAGGCCCAAGTATGGACAGTTCTACCGTGGATTTAATTCCGTTAGGTGAAAAATTAGAAGTTTTAGAGGATATGGGTGAATGGGTTAAAGTTACGTTTGACTCTGATGAAGGATATATTTCCTCACAGTTTGTAGAAATTTCTGAGGAATTAGAATCAGCAGTAACCATTACAGAATTACAGTATGGTGAAGGTGTATCGGATGCCCGTGTATCAATTGTGCAATATGCAAAACAGTTTTTAGGTAATCCATATGTATGGGGCGGTACCAGTCTTACAAATGGTATAGACTGTTCCGGCTTTACCATGAGTATCTATGCAAAATATGGTGTTTCACTTCCGCATTCATCTCGAGCACAGGCAAATTGCGGTACAAGAATTAATCCGGCAAATGCCAGACCGGGAGATTTGTTTTTCTATGGTAACGGTTCCGGTATTAATCATGTAGCTATGTATATCGGTGGCGGTCAGGTAATTCATGCAAGTACTGAAAGAACGGGTATTCGTATTTCAAATGCATATTATCGTACACCAGTATGTGTAGTTAGTTTATTAGGAAATTAAATGAAAAAGAACATAGTATGAAGTATGAGAAGAACGGTAGTGAAGCTATCGTTCTTTTTGCGTAGATGAAAAAATCCCAAAACACCTATTGCAAATACCTGTAATATGTGGGAAAATAAAAGTATTGTGTTATAGGAGAGAAGACCATAAAAGGAGGCTTAAGATATGTCATATCGTGATATATATCAATCATGGTTGGAAAATCCTTATTTTGATAAGGAAACGAAGCAGGAATTGAATGATATTGCTGAAAATGAAAAGGAAATAGAAGATAGATTTTATAAAGAGTTAGAGTTTGGAACAGGCGGTCTTCGCGGGGTTATTGGTGCAGGAACTAACCGGATGAATATTTATACAGTAAGGAAAGCAACACAGGGACTTGCCAACTACATTATTGCGTGTAAAGGACAGAAAAAAGGTGTTGCGATTGCGTATGATTCCAGACGTATGTCGCCGGAATTTGCAACAGAGGCAGCTCTTTGTCTGAATGCGAATGGAATTAAAGCTTATGTATTTGAAAGCTTGCGTCCTACGCCGGAACTTTCCTTTGCAGTAAGAGAATTGAAATGCATTGCGGGAATTGTGATTACAGCAAGTCATAATCCGAGGGAGTATAATGGTTATAAGGTTTATTGGGAGGACGGTGCACAGATTACTCCGCCTCATGATAAAAATATATTAGCCGAAGTTGCGAAAGTAACCAGCTATGACAATGTTTATACCATGAAAATAGAAGAAGCCAAAGCAGAGGGATTGTATCAGATCATTTCCTCTGAAATTGATGATAGATATATGGAAGAATTAAAGAAACAAAGCATTCATCCAGAAATGATACGTGAAATGTCGAAGGATATTAAAATTGTATACACGCCACTTCACGGAACGGGGAATCTTCCGGTACGTCGTGTGCTCAAGGAATTGGGATTTGAAAACGTATATGTGGTGAAGGAACAAGAGCTTCCGGATGGGAATTTCCCGACAGTATCATATCCGAACCCGGAAGATCCTAAGGCTTTTGAGCTTGCCTTAAAGCTTGCGAAAGAAAAGGACGCAGATATAGTATTGGCAACAGACCCGGATGCGGACCGTCTTGGTGTATATTGTAAAGATAATGCAACGGGCGAGTATGTAAGCTTTACCGGAAATATGTCTGGAATGCTAATTGCAGAGTATGTGTTACGTGAACGCAAAGAAGCAGGAAACCTGCCGAAAAACGGTGCCTTGGTGAAAACCATTGTTACCACTAATATGGCAGAGGCGATTGCAGAAGCGTACCAGGTAAAATTAATTGAAGTTTTGACGGGATTTAAATTCATTGGAGAACAAATCAAACTGTTTGAGGAACAAAAGAATTATGAATATGTATTTGGATTAGAAGAAAGTTATGGATGCCTGGCGGGAACTTATGCAAGAGATAAGGATGCCTGTGTGGCAGTTATGATGCTTTGTGAGGTGGCAGCGTACTGTAAAAAGCATGGAAGAACTTTGTGGGACGAAATGCTTGCTATGTATGAAAAATATGGATATTACAAAGAGGGACTTTCTACTATTACGCTGAAGGGAATTGATGGTGCGGCGCAGATACAAGAAATCATGAATGGATTAAGAAAAAATCCACCGAAGAATTTTGGACGTTTTAAAGTGAAAGCAGTCAGAGATTATAATACAGGTGAACGGTTAGATATGACTACCGGGGAAAAGACAGGCACAAATTTACCAAAGTCTAACGTTATGTATTATGAACTAGAGCAGAATGCATGGTGCTGTGCACGTCCTTCTGGGACGGAACCTAAAATCAAATTTTATATGGGTGTGAAGGGCTCAACATTAGACGAGGTCGAGATGCTTTTAAAGGAATTGACAGAAGAGTTGATGAAATATAAATAACAATAGAAGGAAACGAGGAAAAAACAATGAGTAAAAAAGTAAGAACAAGATTTGCTCCAAGTCCAACGGGGCGTATGCATGTGGGAAATTTGAGAACGGCATTATATGCATATTTGATTGCAAAACACGAAGGTGGCGATTTCATTTTAAGAATCGAAGATACAGACCAGGAACGTTTTGTAGAGGGTGCGGTAGAAATTATTTATAGAACCTTAGAAAAAACCGGGCTGATACATGACGAAGGACCAGATAAAGATGGCGGTGTAGGTCCCTATGTGCAGAGTGAGAGACAGAAAGCCGGTATGTATCTTAAATATGCCAAAGAATTAGTAGAAAAGGGAGAAGCATATTATTGCTTCTGTGATAAAGAAAGATTAGAAAGCTTAAAGAGCGAGGTTGCCGGAAAGGAAATTACGGTATACGATAAACACTGCTTAAGCCTGTCAAAAGAAGAAGTCGAAGAAAAATTAAAACAAGGTGTTCCGTATGTAATTCGTCAGAATAATCCTACAGAGGGAACGACTACATTTCATGACGAGATTTATGGAGATATTACAGTAGATAATGCAGAGTTAGATGACATGGTATTGATTAAATCGGATGGATTTCCGACATATAACTTTGCAAATGTAGTAGATGATCATTTAATGGGAATCACTCATGTGGTAAGAGGAAATGAATATTTATCATCTTCTCCAAAATACAATCGTCTGTATGAAGCTTTTGGCTGGGAAGTGCCGGTCTATGTGCATTGCCCGTTGATTACTAATGAGGAACATAAGAAATTAAGTAAACGAAGCGGTCATTCTTCTTACGAAGATTTAATAGAACAGGGATTCCTTACGGAAGCTGTAGTAAATTTTGTTGCGTTACTGGGCTGGTGTCCGGAGGATAATAGAGAAATATTTAGTTTAGAAGAGCTGGTAGAAGCTTTTGATTATAGACATATGAGTAAGTCGCCTGCAGTGTTTGATGTAGTTAAATTGAAATGGCTAAATGGCGAATATATGAAAGCTATGGATTTTGATAAGTTTTATGAGATGGCACTTCCATACATCAAAGAGGTAATCAGTAAAGAACTTGATTTTAAGAAAATTGCTGCTATGGTAAAAACAAGAATAGAGATATTCCCAGACATTAAGGAGCATATTGATTTCTTTGAAGCAGTGCCGGAGTATGACACGACAATGTACTGTCATAAGAAAATGAAAACTACGGAAGAATCCTCCTTAAGTGTTCTGAAAGAAATTCTTCCGGTTTTAGAAAAGCAGGAAGATTACAGCAATGATGCATTGTACCAGATGCTGGTGGATTTTGCAGCAGAACGAGAGTATAAGAATGGTTATGTAATGTGGCCGGTTCGTACAGCTGTTTCAGGAAAACAGATGACACCGGGTGGCGCAACGGAATTGATGGAAATTCTAGGAAAAGAAGAATCTATAGAACGTATTCGTGCTGCCATTGCAAAATTAGAAGGATAGTTATGAATGTAAATGAATCTCAGTACAGAGCAATTACACACAAAGAGGGACCGATGCTAGTCTTGGCCGGTCCCGGCTCTGGTAAAACTCTTACCATTACCTCCAGAACAAAATATTTAATTGAAGAATGTGGAATTCAGCCGGAGCGCATTTTAGTAATTACATTTACAAAAGCTGCAGCTTTAGAAATGAAAGAACGTTTTTTTCGGTTGATGGAAGGTCAACGCCCAAATGTAACATTTGGCACCTTTCATGCAGTATATTTTACAATTTTAAAATATGCCTATGGTCTTCGGGCGGAAAATATATTGCGAGATGAGCAACGGATTGATTTTTTGCGGGAATTGATTCACAGACATGAGATGGAGGTAGAAGACGAAAATGATTACATTTCAGAATTGACTTCTGAAATCAGTAAGGTGAAAAGCGAGAAAATTGAATTGGGAAATTACTACTCCACAAATTGTCCGGCCGATGTTTTTCGAAAAATTTATCTGGAATATGATGAAAAATTGAAGCATGCAAGATTAATCGATTTCGATGATATGCTGATTATGTGTAATGATTTGCTTAGGAAACGAGAAGACGTGAGAAGGTTCTGGCAATCTAGATACACGTATATTTTAATTGATGAATTTCAGGATATTAATAAAGTACAGTATGATAATATCAGGATTCTGGCAGAGCCGGAAAATAATTTGTTTATCGTGGGGGATGATGACCAAAGCATATATCGTTTTCGGGGCGCAAAACCGGAAATTATGCTGGGCTTTGAACAGGATTATGACAATGCAAAACGAGTGGTGCTTGATTATAATTACCGTTCTACAAAGAATATTGTGGAAGCAGCGGGACTTGTTATAAAGAATAATACCAAGCGTTTTGCGAAAGATATTAAGACAATTCATGAAGCGGGAGAGAAGATAAAGGTAAAACATTTTAAAACACAAAAAGAGGAAGTTGAAGCGGTGATTTGTGATATTGCAAAAGAAAGGCGGGAGGGAAGACCACTAGAAGAAATCGCAGTGTTATTCCGCACGAATACACAACCAAGACTTTTGGCACAGAAAATGGTAGAATATAATATTCCGTTTAAGATGCGTGACGAGGTACCGAATCTTTATAACCACTGGATAGCCAAAAATATTTTTACATATATAAAAATGGCTGAAGGCGAGGTATACCGAAATGATTTTTTGCAAGTAATGAATCGTCCAAAGCGTTATATCAGCAGAGATTCTCTGGAAACGGAAATGATTGATTTTGAGCGACTCAAAATGTATTATGCGGATAAGGCGTGGATGGTGGAGCGGATAGAAAAACTTCAATATGATTTGGCAATGTTAAAAAACATGGCACCTTATGCTGCAATACGTTATATACAAAATGCAGTGGGATATGGAGAATATCTTGATGAATATGCAAAATATAGGCGAATGAGTTTGACGGAACTAACCGATGTGCTGGATGAGATGGCAGAAGGAGCGAAGGATTTTAAAGATTATGCAACATGGTTTGAACATATTCGCAATTATACGGAAGAAATGAAAAAGCAGGCTGCAAAATCAAAAAATATTGCAAATGCAGTAACGTTTACAACAATGCACAGTTCTAAGGGATTAGAGTATGAGAGTGTATATATTATTGATGCAAATGAAACAATTATTCCGCATAAAAAATCTGTGACAGATGCAGATATTGAGGAAGAACGAAGAATGTTTTATGTGGCAATGACGAGAGCGAAGAAACGATTGACAATCTATTCTGCTGCGGAACGATATAACAAGGAATTAAGTGTATCAAGATTTGTAAATGAAATGTTGTATGATGCAGAAAAGTTGAGAGAGGGTGCAGTTGTTTATCACAAAAAATATAAAACTGGTATTGTACAAAAATGTGATGGCGATAAACTTACTGTTTATTTTGAGGAAAGCAAAAGAACGTTTGTGTTTAGCAAGTCGTATTGTATAGGAAATCACATTTTGGAATTTTAGATTGCAAAAGCTTTTTATATGAGATATAATAAACATACCGAAGAGATGTTCGGTATGTTTTTTGTTCTGAAATCAAATGGCGGTTCGCCACAGAATCCATAGAGAGAAAGAAAACTGAAGGATAGGAGGAAATTTGTTTAGTACAATTTTATCAGGGGCAATTAATGGCATGGAGTGTCGGAATGTTCATGTGGAAGCTGATGTCAGCAGGGGACTTCCGAATTTTTCAATGGTGGGATTTTTAGGAAGCGAAGTGAAGGAAGCGTCAGAGCGTGTAAGAAATGCAATAAGAAATACTGGGCTACAGATACCTGCAAAGAGAATAACTGTAAATCTGTCTCCGGCTGATATGCGAAAATCAGGAACAGCGTTTGATCTTCCGATTGCAGCAGCAGTGTTGGCATCTTTGGGAGAAATAGCAGTAGAGAGCCTGCAAGGGGTATTTATGGCAGGGGAGCTAAGCTTAAATGGTGAGGTGAATGCAATTTGCGGAGTGCTTGCGCTGACGCTCCATGCAAGGGAGCAGGGAATGGAGTATTGTGTTGTCCCGAGGGAGAATGCGAAAGAAGGTGCAGTAATCAATGGCATCAAAGTGATTGGTGTGGGACATATTTTGGAAATGATGGATTTCATGAAGCATAAGGAAGAAATACAACCAGAAGTGGTAGAAAGGAACCGGCTTTTTGTAAAGACGACAAAATATAAGCATGATTTTTCCGATATTAAAGGACAAAGAAGAGCAAAAAGAGCAATGGAGATTGCGGCGGCAGGGAGACATAATATATTAATGATTGGAGCACCGGGAACAGGAAAATCGATGTTGGCAAAGAGATTGCCGGATATTTTGCCGCCATTGACGCTGGAGGAAAGCTTTGCGATTACCAAGATACACAGTATAGCAGGCGTACTGCCTAAAAATACTTCTCTGTTGACCGCAAGACCTTTTTTGCAACCGCACCATACGAGCTCTCCTTATGCACTTGCCGGTGGTGGCAGGATTCCTAAACCGGGAATGATTAGTCTTGCACACAGAGGTGTATTGTTTTTAGATGAACTTCCTGAATTTAAAAGAGAAACGTTAGAAATATTACGCCAGCCATTAGAGGATAAAGTGATACATATATCCAGGGTGGGAGGAAATTATGAGTTTCCGGCAGAACTTATGGTGGTGGCAGCTATGAATCCTTGTAAATGTGGTTATTATCCTGACAGAAAGCGTTGCAGATGCACTCAGGCAGAAGTTAATAAATACCAAGGGAAACTTTCGAAACCGTTGCTAGATAGGATTGATTTGTGTGTGGAAGTGGAAGAACTTGCATATGATGAAATTAACGATGGGGAATCGGAAAGGGAGAGCCAAAGTGCAGTAATGCGTGCAAGAGTTGTAGCGGCAGGTGAGATACAAAGAGAACGATATCGAGGGAGAATATATGAATTTAATTCGGAGCTGGACGTGAATGGAGTATATGAATTTTGCAGGTTGGGTCAGAAGGAAACGGAATTGATGGAAAAGATTTTTCGCAAAATGAAATTATCTGCCCGAGGTTATCATAGAATACTGAAAGTAGCACGAACAATTGCAGATTTAGATGAATCAAAAGAAATGAAAGAAAAGCATTTAAAGGAGGCTGTTTCATATCGAAAAAATTATATGTTGGAGTGATATTAATATGGAAGAAAAAATTTATGATTTCTGGTTTTATTCGATCGTGGGGTTAAAAGAAGAACAAAGGAAACAGCTAATAGCAAAATATCAAAGCGCAAAAGAAATTTATAGAGCTCCTATAGAGGATTTAAAGGAAACAGTTGCGATAGAACCGTGGCTACAAAAACACATATATAATAGTAGAAATGCCTCACAATTGCAGAGTGAGTATGCAGAAATGCAGGAAAAAGGAATACGTTTTGTAACAAACAAAGAAAAAGAATATCCCGATAAGTTAAGAAAGCTTGAGGATATGCCGGGGGGCATATTTTGGAAAGGAACACTTCCAAAGAAGGAAGAAAAGACGGTTGCAGTGATAGGGGCGAGAGAATGTAGTTATTATGGAAAATTTATGGCAAGGGAAATAGGAAAAGCATTGGCAAAGCATGGGGTTACATTGATTAGTGGTATGGCAAGAGGAATTGATGGATATGCACAGATGGCAGCGGTGGAGGCGAAAGGAAAAAGCATTGGTGTGTTAGGCAGTGGTGTGGATATATGTTATCCAAGAGAAAATGAACGGTTGTATGAGCTCCTTTTGGAGCAGGGAGGAATTCTTTCAGAATATAGAATGGGAACCCCTGCTATGGGAAGAAATTTTCCGAGAAGGAATCGGATTATTAGTGGATTGGCAGACGTTGTTATTGTAGTTGAGGCAAAAAAGCGTAGTGGGACATCGATTACGGTATCCTATGCTTTAGAACAGGGAAAAGATATTATGGCAGTGCCGGGAAGGGTTACAGACGAGTTAAGCGAAGGGTGTAATTTCTTGATTTCACAGGGGGCTTTTCCAATAAATAGCATTGAGGAAATGATAGAAGATTTGGGATTTTCTCACAAAAAAAATAAAAAAAATAACAAAAATGTAAAAAATCCTCTTGAAAGTAAAAGAAATTTGGTGTATGCTGTACTGGATTTTGTACCCAAGACAGTTACTGCGATTGGGAAAGAAATAAGGGAAGAAGATATGGAATGGTTAAATAGTATACTATTTGATTTAGAAATGGAAGATAAAATAGAACAGGTGGCAACAGGCTATTATGTGCGTAAGTAGTGAGGGTCATCAGAGGAGGAGCATATGGCAAAATATTTAGTAATTGTAGAATCACCGGCAAAGGTGAAGACAATAAAAAAATTTTTAGGGAGCAATTATGAGGTGGCGGCGTCCAATGGACATGTACGTGATTTGCCGAAAAGTCAGTTAGGAATTGATATTGAAAATGATTTTGAACCTAAATATATTACCATCAGAGGAAAAGGAGATATTCTGGCAAATCTCAGAAGAAAAGCAAAAAAGGCAGAAAAGGTATATCTGGCAACTGACCCCGACCGCGAGGGAGAAGCAATTTCATGGCATCTTGCACATGCTTTGAAAACAGATGAAAAAAAGTTATATCGCATCAGCTTCAATGAGATTACAAAAAATGCTGTAAAAGAATCTATTAAGCATGCGAGAGAAATTGATATGGGGCTTGTAGATGCACAGCAGGCAAGAAGAATACTAGACAGAATGGTGGGATATAAAATCAGTCCGGTGCTCTGGGCAAAGGTAAAGCGTGGACTGAGTGCCGGAAGGGTACAGTCGGTGGCATTGCGAATCATCTGTGACAGAGAAGAAGAGATTAATTCTTTTATTCCGGAAGAATACTGGAGTTTAGAAGAAGAATTTCATATACCGGGGAGCAAGAAAAATATCAAAGCAAAATTTTATGGCAAAGATAGAAAGATTAATATTACTTCTAAAGAGCAGTTAGACGGTATTTTGAATGAACTGGAACATGCAGAGTATGTTGTAGAAGAAATGAAAAAGGGACAGAGGATTAAAAATGCCCCACGACCATTTACGACTAGTACACTGCAGCAGGAAGCAGCAAAGGCACTGAATTTTTCGACACAAAAGACGATGCGTCTGGCGCAACAATTGTACGAGGGCGTGGAGATTGCGGGAGCTGGTACTGTGGGTGTTATTACGTACCTTCGTACAGATTCCACAAGAATTTCTGAAGAGGCAGAAGTAGCGGCAAGAGAATATATTGGGGAACAGTATGGAAAAGAATATGTTTCGGAAACAATTAAGGCATTGAAAAGCAATAAGAAAATTCAAGATGCACATGAGGCAATACGACCTACGGATATAACAAGAAGTCCTGTCGTTATGAAAGAGTCATTGACAAGAGATCAGTTCCGCTTATATCAATTAATATGGAAACGTTTTGTGGCAAGTCAGATGGCAGAAGCTGTTTATGATACGGCAAGTGTAAAAATTGCAGCAAATGATTATCGTTTTACAGCTTCTGGTTCTAAATTATCATTTGATGGTTTTATGTCTGTATATGTTAGTGAGGATCAAGAAAAGGAAAGCAACAACCTTCCTGTAGATTTACTGGAAAAGGGGAAAGTGATTGAATATAAAGAAAAAGATGCAAAACAGCATTTTACACAACCCCCTGCACACTATACGGAAGCAGCACTGGTAAAAACAATGGAAGAACTTGGAATCGGACGTCCTAGTACGTATTCACCTACAATTACTACGATTATAGCCAGAAGATATGTTGCTAAGGAAAATAAAAACTTATATGTAACTGAAATTGGGGAAGTAGTAAATGCCATTATGAAAGAGGCCTTCCCAAGCATTGTAGATTTGAGCTTTACAGCAAATGTAGAAATGTTATTGGATAAAGTAGAGGAAGGTACGGTGAATTATAAGACAATTATCCGTAATTTTTATCCAGATTTAAAAGAAGCAGTAGAAACAGCGGAGCGTGAGCTGGAAAAAGTAAAAATAGAGGACGAAGTAACTGATGTAGTTTGCGAAGAATGTGGAAGAAACATGGTGGTTAAATATGGACCTCATGGAAAATTTCTTGCCTGTCCCGGATTCCCGGACTGTCGCAATACAAAACCATATTTAGAGAAAATAGGTGTATCTTGTCCGTTGTGTGGTAAAGAAGTTGTTATTCGAAAGACAAAAAAAGGCAGGAAATATTATGGCTGTGAGGATAATCCGAATTGCGAGTTTATGTCCTGGCAGAAGCCGAGCTCTCACAAATGTGATAAATGTGGCAAATACATGGTAGAAAAAGGAAGCCGTATTGTTTGTTCGGACGAACAATGTGGTTATGTTATTTTGAAAAAAGAGTTGGAAAAGTCTGAAAATTAATAAAAAGAATGTGGATTAGTGTTAGAATTGATTGATTTATAACTGGTATTGTGTTAAAATTAAAATAACATATGGGATTGTGAGAAAGTTGACATGCATATTGCAGCAGATGCAGTTTGGTGAAGGATAGTCAGGAGGCAGAAGAGATGAGTGTACAATTATTGGATAAGACGCGAAAAATTAATAAATTATTGCATAATAATAGTTCTCATAAGGTAGTGTTCAACGATATTTGCAATGTATTGACCAGTATTTTGGATTCTAACATTCTAGTAATCAGCAAAAAAGGAAAAGTGCTCGGTGTCGGTGAATGTGAAGGCGTGGAAGAAATCAAAGAACTGATTAAAGATGAAGTTGGCGGCTTTATAGATGCGATGCTGAATGAACGCTTGTTAGGCATACTTTCTACGAAAGAAAATGTAAATCTGCAGACGTTGGGGTTTGAAGCAGAAGATGTGAGAAAATATCAGGCAATTATTACTCCAATCGATATTGCAGGAGAACGGTTAGGAACATTGTTTATTTATAAATGCGATAAGCAATATGAAATTGATGATATTATTTTAAGTGAATATGCCACTACGGTTGTAGGACTTGAAATGATGCGTTCTGTGAATGAAGAAAATGCAGAAGAGACTAGAAAGGTGCAGATTGTACGTTCGGCAATTGGAACATTATCTTTCTCAGAGTTTGAGGCTATCACGCATATATTTGAAGAATTAGACGGCAATGAGGGGATTCTTGTTGCGAGTAAAATTGCAGACAGAGTAGGAATTACCCGTTCGGTTATCGTAAATGCACTTCGAAAATTTGAGAGTGCAGGCGTCATTGAGTCTAGATCCTCTGGAATGAAAGGCACTTATATAAAAGTTGTGAATGATGTAGTGTTTGATGAGATTGCGAGAATAAAAAAAGAAAAAGGTTAGATGAATATTAGATGAATAAGGGAGGGAAAAGGTTCCCTTTGAATTTAAAATTTTAAACTAAAACGCTGAAGTTGCGAAACTTCAGCGTTTTTATGTGGAGCATTATGGAATGCTTATCTATAAAAACGTCAAAAATGATACAAAAATATTAAGAAAATATTACATTTTACGTGCGAAGTAGACAAAAAATATAAATATTAAAAATGAGAATTAAGTACCAGAACATGGCAAAAATGAATGAAAATCACAAAAAAAACTTGAATTTACGGTAAAAATGCAAAAAAATGTCTTGTGCCATTTGTTAAAATCCGATATAATACTGTTGTATGAGGAGAAATGAGTGGATGAGGAAGGATGCGGTATAATGATTAGTTCAAATGCATTTAATTACATTAACATATTAGACAAAGCAGCGGATGCCAGTTCTTTACGGCAAGAAGCGATTGCCAATAATCTTGCAAATTCAGATACACCAAATTACAAAAGACAGGATGTTGATTTTGAAAGCGTTTTAGTACGTGAAATGGGAGCATATCAGTCGAAGTACAAGACAAGTTCCGCAAAGGTAAAGAGGATTAATCAGAATTTAGAATGCCTGGATGTGGGAACTTATACAGATGCAGTTGGATATTCGTACCGAATTGATAAGAATAATGTGGATCCGGATAATGAAAATGTAGAATTAGCAGCGAATACAGAAAAATATAATGGCTTGATTGACAGTATGAGCTCAGAATTTGAAAGATTAAAATCAGTTATGAAATAATTAGGGGAGGAAAGTGAATATGTCTATTTTTAATTCTTTTGATATCAGTGCGTCAGGGATGACATCGCAAAGATTTAGATCTGATATTATCATGCAGAATATTGCAAATGCCACAACAACAAGAACAGAAGATGGAACAGCATATAGAAGAAAGGTAGTAACCTTTGCGGAGAAAGAAAGAACTCCTTTCAGTAATGTGCTTGCGAGAACGAGCGCAGATGCGGTTGGCTCCGGAGTAAAGGTGACGAGAGTTTCAGAAGATTATGAAACAGAAATGGTGAAAACATATGACCCGTCGCATCCGGATGCAGATGAAGATGGATATGTAACCTATCCAAACGTTAATATTGTTACGGAGATGACGAACCTTATTGATGCGACTCGCTCCTATGAAGCGAATACTACAGCGTTTGAAGCGAGCAAATCAATGATTACCAAAGGTTTGAGCATGGGCAAATAATTAGGAGGTAAAGAAAGTGGATATTTCGTCATTATATAATCTTAGTGCATCTGCAATGCAAGAAGCGGTAGGCAAAGGAAAAACAGAACAGTTGAATACGGACAGTGGTTTTTCAAAGATTTATCAGGCAGCATTGGGGATGCTGAATGAAACTAGCGAGTTAGAAACAAATGCACAGAATGAAGAGTTGAAATGGGCTATGGGGCTCACAGAGAATGCACATGACCTTACCATTGCACAGAGCAAGGCGAGTGCGGCACTGACCTATACAGTTGCAGTGCGTGATAAAGTATTAGAGGCTTACAAAGAAATTATGAATATGCAAATGTAGGCGGGGACGTAGAAAAAGAGTAAGTAATTGTAGACTAGGAGACAACCAATGGGTGAGAAAGTAAAAGACGTCCAGAAACGTATACTGGATTTTTGGAATAAATATGATACAAAACAAAAGACGATTATAATTAGTGTTGTAGCGGCAGTAGTGATTACAATAGCAATTTTAGCAGCAGTATTCAGCCGGCCTACATATGTGGATTTGAGAACTTGCGAGAATGTGAATGAAACTTCGCAGGTAAAAGAGTTATTGGAAACAGAAGGGATTGCATACCAGATTAAGTCGGATAATCTAACGGTACAGGTTGAAAAAAACAAAGCGACAGATGCGGCTTTAGTTCTTGGTTCTAATAACATTCCGACTACGGGATATACCATTGATGAAGCTTTGAATGGCGGATTTAGCACTACGGAAAGTGATAAACAGAAAAAATACAAGCTTTATAATGAAAATGATATAGCGAAAGTCTTAGAGAGCATGGACGTTGTGAAAAGTGCAAGCGTAAAAATGTATGTGCCTGAAGATGATGGAACGATTCTTTCCAAAAAACAAGATACTTCTGTGAGCGTAATGCTGGAAACGAACGGAGAAGTAGATACGGATACAGCCGGAATCATGGCTCGATTCTTGCAAACTGCGGTAGGAAATAATTCAACAGAAGAAATTACTATTATGGATACGAATGGAAACATGATTTATTCGGGAGCAGATGCGGCTACGGTTACTGGAAATGCAAGCACGCAGTTGTCGGTAAAAGCACAGGCCGAGAACTTAATGAAATCTGATGTTCAACAGGCAGTGCTTAGTACAAAGATGTATGATAATGTTCAGGTATCTCCGAACATTATTATGGATTTCAACGAAAGTAATGAAACTTCACAGGAATACTGGGCTCCGGATGGAAGAACAGAAGGAATGATAACACATCAGGATAATTACGAATCGGAAACAACCAATGGAACTTCGGGTATCCCGGGTACGGATTCGAATAGTAATGAAACCTATGTAATACAGGACAATGCAGGAAGCTCATCTACGGTAACAGATACTGGTACAGATTATGCACCGAACCAAAAAGTGAAGAATACAACGCAGACACCGGGAGCAATTCAATATGACCAGTCTACAATTTCATTGGTGTTAACGAAACATATTATATATAAAGAAGAAGATTTAGAAAGCCAGGGACTGCTTGATGGAACCAGCTTTGAACAGTATCAGCAGGATAACAGTCAACCTGTTGCGACAGATGTTGACAGTACGTTCTACACATTAGTTTCAAAGGCAACTGGAATTGCGGAAAGTAATATTTCCATTGTAGCGTATGATGTACCGATGTTTGTGGAAAAAGACACTTCGAGCCGAAGCGTTATGGATTATATGAACATCGTGATTGTAGTTTTGATTTTGGGATTGTTAGGATTTGTAGTATATAGAAGTACAAGACCGGTAGAAATCACAGAATTAGAACCGGAATTATCTGTAGATCAATTGTTACAGGATACGAGAGAAAACTTGGAAGAAATTGATTTTGATGATAGATCAGAGGCTAGAAAGATGATTGAAAAATTTGTGGATGAAAAGCCGGATGCAGTTGCGCAGTTGTTGAGAAACTGGCTAAACGAAGATTGGGAGTGATAAAGTATGGCAAAAGATATGGGAATCAATGGTCTTCAGAAAGCGGCAATACTTTTGATTGCTCTTGGACCGGAAAAATCAGCATCAATATTTAAACATTTAAAAGAAGATGAAATAGAATCTTTAACTTTGGAAATAGCAAACACAAGAAGCATTTCGCCACAAGTGAAAGAAAATGTAATAAATGAATTTTATGAAGTGTGTCTTGCGCAACAGTATATTGCAGAGGGTGGTATTACCTATGCAAAAGATTTACTGGAAAAAGCACTTGGCTCAGAAAAAGCGGTGGATGTTATCAATAAGCTTACAGCATCCTTGCAAGTGCGACCTTTCGAATTTGTGCGTAAGACAGATGCGAGCCAGTTGTTGAATTTTATTCAGGACGAACATCCGCAGACGATTGCTCTTATTCTTGCGTATCTTCCGTCGGGACAAGCTGCCAGTATTGTAGCGTCTTTGCCGCCGGAAAAGCAGGCAGATGTTGCGAAGCGTATTGCAGTAATGGACAGAACTTCGCCAGATGTGATTAAGGAAGTGGAAAGAGTATTGGAAAGAAAATTGTCTTCTTTGGTAAATCAGGATTACACTATTATTGGTGGCGTAGATGCTATCGTTGATATCTTGAATACAGTTGATCGTGGAACTGAAAAACATATTATGGAAACATTGGAAATTGATGAACCTGAACTTGCAGATGAAATCAGACGTAAAATGTTCGTATTTGAAGATATTATGTCCTTGGATGACAGAGCAATTCAGCGCGTGCTTAGAGATGTAGATAATAATGATTTAGCTACGGCACTGAAAGGCGCGAATGAAGAGGTGCAGGGAGTTATCTTTAGGAATATGTCAAAACGTCTTGCTGCAATGATTCAGGAAGACATGGAATTTATGGGACCTGTACGTTTGAAAGATGTAGAAGAAGCACAACAGAAAATTGTTAATATTATAAGAAAACTTGAGGATTCTGCTGAAATTGTTATTTCAAGAGGCGGAGGTGACGAAATCATTGTCTAATTTATTAAAAGGCGGGTATGTTGTCTGCAAGGAAAATTCCAGAGTGATAGATTATAATGATTTAGTCGCATCGAAGTTGGAAAAGCTGTCAGAACAAAATGAATTTGTTCCGGTGAGAGAATTTCAACAAGTGGAGACGGAAGAAAAACAAGATGGTTTTGTAGAAGGCCTGAGTGCGGAAGAATTAGAAGTTATTATGGAAGAAGAACCAGAAACTAACCAGCAGCCTTCTGTGGAAGAATTGTACGAAGATGCAAAAAAAGAAGTGGAAAAGCTTTTGGCTGATGCTAAAACAGAGGCTGAAATGATTCGCAATGAAGCATACGAAACAGCAAAGAAAAAGGGGTATGAAGCTGGATATGAAGAGGGTATGCATGAAGTGGAAGCTATGAAACAGGAAGTTTCACAGAAAGAGGAATCACTTCTAGAAGAGTACAATGCCAAAATGGAAGAATTAGAACCGTTGATGGTGGAAAAGGTGGCTGACTTAATGGAATATGTGTTCCGGGTACAGTTTTCAACTTCTAGAGCTATGATTATGCATATTTTATCCGGTGCACTTGGAAAGATTAATAATAGTAAAGAGTTTACAATACATGTGTCACATGAAGATGTGGCTGTAGTAAAGGCGAACCATGACCGATTACTTGGCATGGTACCGAATGCGGTTTCAGTAAATGTGGAAGAAGACCCGACACTTACGAAAAATGAGTGTTTGGTGGAAACAGACGGTGGGGTATATGATTGCAGTCTGGATGTCCAGATGGAAAAACTGATTAAGTCAATTAAAACTTTATCCTATACATCATAGGGTGATAATAAGAAAAGAGGGAAACAGTTGTTATGTTCAATTTGGAAAAATACGATATATTAAAAGAAAAGACGTATTTTAAAAAGCTGGGGAAAGTAGTTAAAATTGTGGGCTTAACAATTGAATCCATTGGTCCTGATGCAAAGCTTAATGACTTATGTATGATTATATCGGGAGATAATGAGGAACACACTATTATGGCAGAGGTAGTAGGCTTTCGTGATAACAGGGTTTTGCTGATGCCGTATGATAATGTAGAAGGTGTTGGGATTGGATGCGTAGTAGAAAATCTGGGACATCCTCTCGAAGTACCTGTTGGGGAAGAATTGCTGGGAAGAACTTTGGACGGTCTGGGAAGAACTTTAGATGGGGAAGAGATACCTGCAAATATCCATTATCCGATTGAAGCAATGCCACCGGATCCGATGCAGAGAGAAATCATTAAAGATGTTCTTCCATTGGGGGTAAAGGCTGTAGATGGACTGATTACTGTGGGCAAGGGACAGAGAATAGGAATTTTTGCAGGTAGTGGTGTAGGTAAAAGTACCTTGCTTGGTATGTTTGCAAGAAATACGAAAGCGGATATCAATGTAATTGCTTTGATTGGAGAACGAGGCAGAGAAGTAAGAGAGTTTATTGAAAGAGATTTAGGAGAAGAGGGAATGAAACGTTCCGTTGTAGTGGTTGCTACCTCCGACAAACCGGCGCTTATTCGAAATAAAGCAGCAAAAACAGCTACAGCAATTGCGGAATACTTCAGAGCACAGGGAAAAGACGTTTTGCTTATGATGGATTCTTTGACACGTTTTTCTATGGCACAAAGGGAAATCGGTCTGGCATCTGGAGAACCGCCGGTTACTAGAGGGTATCCGCCAAGTGTATATTCAGAAATGCCAAAACTCTTAGAGAGGGCTGGAACAGCAGAAAAAGGATCTATTACGGGGTTGTATACCGTATTGGTAGATGGTGATGATTTCAATGAACCTATCACAGATACGGCAAGAAGTATTTTAGATGGACATATTATGCTTTCTAGAAAGCTGGCACATAAGAATCATTATCCGGCAATTGATGTATTACAAAGTATATCGCGTGTTATGAGTCAGATAGCGACAAAAGAGCATAAGCAGGTGGCTGGAAAACTCAAAAATACGCTCTCTACTTACAATGAGGCAGAAGATTTGATTAACATTGGTGCTTATAAGGAAGGGTCAAATAAGAATATTGACTATGCAGTAAGCAAAATCGATGCAGTGAATGAATTTTTGTGTCAAGATGTAGATGACAAATATGATTTTGAAGAAATTTTAATGCAGTTGAATGCTATTTTTGCAGAATAGGGTGATGGGATATGGCAAAATTCTCGTATAAGATGCAAAATATATTGGATATTAAATTTAAGTTAGAAAATCAGGCAAAAACTGCATTTGCCAATGCGATGGCAAAAGTAGAGGAAGAAAAACAAAAGCTTGAGGTTCTAAAACAGAAAAAAGCAGCTTATGAAGCGGAATATAGAAGAATTCTGAATGGAAAACTTGATATCCGGGAATTGAATTTTTGCCTTCAAGGCATAGAACAGACGAAGGAGAAAATGAAGAAACAGATTGTTGCCATACAAGTGGCAGAAAAAAATCTTGAACTGGCAAGAGAACGACTTCAAGAAGTGATGCAGGAAAGAAAAACCCATGAGAAATTAAAAGAATATGCATTTGATGAATTTGTAAAAGAAGAAAATGCAGCAGAAAGCAAAGCGATAGATGAGTTAGTAAGTTATAATTTTGGTAAGGTGGCAGGTGAATAAAATGGCAGAAGAATTAGAAAATTCAGAAGAAATACAAGATACTAAAAAAAGAAAAAAAGAAAAAAGAAAGAAAGACAGAAAGAAAGATGCTGCCGTTAACAGTGAACTTGAATTAGATGAAAAAAGCGGCGGACTTTCTACCGTAATTGTTACGATTGCGATTGTGATTATATGGTTGGCAGTATTTGCTATATTGATTAAATGGGATGTAGGACATTTTGGTTCTTCAGTTCTTTATCCAGTACTGAAAGACGTACCTGTAATCAATATGATACTTCCAGAAGTACAAGAAACTACCGAAGAAACAAGTGGTCAGTATTCCTATGCGACATTAGCAGAGGCAGTGGCAGAAATTAAACGTTTGGAAAAAGAATTAGATGATAGCAAAACAGCGAATTCTGCAGATGATGAAGTAGTGCAGGAGTTAAGTGCGGAAATTGAACGTTTGAAAAAATTCGAAGAAAATCAGGTGCAGTTTGAAAAAACAAAAACACAATTTTACGAAGATGTTGTATTTAATGATAATGCACCGGATATTGCAAACTATCAACAGTATTATGAATTAATCGAGCCTGAACAGGCAGCAGAATTGTATAAACAAGTAGTACAGCAGGAAACTTATGACGCACAGGTGGAAGAATATGCTAAGGCATATGGGGAAATGAAACCTGCGCAGGCAGCAGGCATCTTTGAAGCAATGACAGATGACCTGGAATTGGCAGCATCGATACTTGAAAATATTGATGCCACACAACGAGGTAAAATTCTAGGAGCCATGGATCCGCAAATAGCGGCAAGAATTACAAAAGTAATGGAGCCATAGAATTTTACATAAATAAAAATAAAATAATGAGAAAGGAGGAGGAAAATGGCAGCTACAAACATGAATATGATAGCTTCTTTTGTGAAAGACGCTATTCAGACACAACAAACCTCAATTATGCAGGGGATAGCTTCGAAAGGAGCAGCTTCAAAAGAGACAGGCTCAGATTTTTGTGAGTATATGAAAGCAAATGTGGCGACAACAAATGACGAGAAAAATTGTCAAAATGTGAAAAAAACAGCGGAAGAGGCAATGGAAGTGGCGGAAACAAAGACATATGAAGATGATGCCATGAATGAAAAAACATCGCAAAAAATGCAGACACAAGATACAGGGCAAGAAAAAAACGATGTTGAAAATGTAGAAACCACACAAAATTGTATAGGTGACGCAGAAGAATGCACTCAGGAAATTCAAGATATCATGGGAACAACAAAAGATGTAATAGAACTTCCCAAAAATTTGAAGGAAGCCTTGAAAAAGGTGGAAGAACAACTGGTGCAAAAGATTATGGATAATTTTGATGTCACAGAAGATGAAGTAAAAGAAGCAATGGAAGTGCTTGCGATTAGTATATACGATTTGCTTCAGACAGATAACCTCAAAGAGCTTGCAGTATATGTGAGCAACGAGGAGAGTCTTGTTGCCTTAGTTACAAATGCAGACATGTATAACGCTTATCAAGAGACTGTAACAGGTATTGAGGAAATCAGTGCTTCACTGATGAAAGAATTTTCAGTTACTCCAGAAGAACTGCAAGAGATTATGGCGCAGTTACCGAATGTGACAGTAGAAAATGTGACAGATACTATGCAAAGTGTAAATGCGGAAAATGTTCCGACTGAGGTAACTGTTATGGAGGAGCAAATACCATCACAAGATTTCAATGAAGCAGATGCAGGAACAGGAGCAGAAGTGGAAGAAAAACAGCCAAAGATTATGGTTGAAATTTCGAAAACCACGCAGTCACTAGAGAAAGAAGAAATAACGGACGAATCTCCTGTACAAAAAAATGCAGAAGCCAGACTGCAAGAAAAAACGATGGAAGTGAATGTTGAGAATTCTACGCAACAGCAAAAAGAATTTGCAGAAACTTCTAGTGGCGAAGAAAAGAAAACTGCTCAAAAGCAGAATGAAACTATGGTGCTTCAAACAAATACCAGTTATGCTACTGTAGTGGCTGAGAATGAAGTACAGACAATAGTGAAAACACAGACAGCAGACTTTGAGGGAATTGTAAGACAAATTGTGGAACAAATCAAGGTAGAAATCAAACCGGACGTATCTTCTATGGAGTTACAGCTCAATCCGGAAAATCTGGGGAAAGTCAATTTACACGTATCTTCGAAAGAAGGAGTGATTACGGCACAATTTTTTGTCCAGAATGAAACGGTGAAAACTATGATGGAAGGACAACTTATGGTTCTTCGGGAAGCTATGAATGAGCAGGGAGTTAAAGTAGAAGCAGTAGAAGTTACTGTGGAAACAGGGCAGTTTGGAAGAAGTTTAGAACAGCATTCCGAACGGCAGAAACAGGAAACAGAAAAACAGGCAAAATCATATCAGCACAGGGGAATTAATATTTTACAGGGACTTGATGAAGAAACTATGAATGAAGAGGAAATATTAAGAGCACACATTATGCGTGAAAGTGGAAATAGTGTAGATATGAATGCATAAAAGGAGATGAGTATATGGCAATTTCAGTATCCGTTGTAGACGGAAAAATTCAGGAAACAGCATCTTCGGGAAGCTCGATATCTAATTCGGCAGATTCAGGAAATACATTAGGAAAAGATGCGTTCCTGCAATTATTAGTAACACAGATGAAGTATCAGGATCCTTTAGACCCACAGGATAATTCAGAGTATATTGCACAGCTGGCAACATTTTCGCAGTTAGAAGAGTTACAGAACATGTCAAATACCGTGCAGTTATCACAAGCTTCTTCTTTAACAGGGGAAACGGTTATTATGAAAACAAAATCTTCTGTAACAGGGGAACTGATGTATGTAACAGGTACTGTGGATTATGTTGTAATTGAAAACAGTAAAGCCTATCTTTGCATTAATGGAGGAAAGTATTCTATTGATGATTTAGATACCGTAATTGATGCAGATTATTGGGAAAAATACAAAGACGCTATTATCAATGGTGGTTCCAACTCAGGAAATAACTCTACATCGGGAAGTGGTTCGACTACAGAAACTGAGGATAAAAAGGAAGGTGATTCCTCTGCGGGTGGTTCTACAGATGATGATAAATCCGAAGATACCATTTAGAAATAGCGAGGTAATGTGCAGGGAAGCGAATTTTTCCATGGAGAGGAAGATGTAGAATGAAGATTAATAGTCAATTTTCATCTATTGAGCAGGTTACAAGCCAGTATTTCAACAAAAAAAATGTAGCAACAGATACATTAAATGCCAATGTCTCCTTTACAGAGGTATTAAAAAGCAAGCAGGCAGAAGATGATGCAGAATTAAAATTTTCAAAGCATGCAGCCAGCCGGCTGGCAGACAGGCAGATAGCTCTGACGGAAGAACAAATGAAACGTCTGGAAGATGGGACGAGAAAGGCTTCCGAAAAAGGAATTCAAGAATCATTGGTATTGATAGATCAACTGGCATTTATTGTGAGTGTAAAAAACAATACAGTAATCACTGCTATGGATCAAAAAGAAACAAATGACAGTATATTTACAAATATTGATGGCGCCGTAATTATGTAACCGGACCTTAGGGAGGTTATTGTTTTCGAATGACAGAGAAAACAGTTGGCGCAATGAGGACTAGGAGGGTATATCACTATGATGAGATCATTATATTCTGGTGTATCAGGATTAAAAACACACCAGACAAAAATGGATGTAATTGGTAACAATATTGCAAACGTAAATACAGTTGCTTATAAAGCAAGCTCAATGAGCTTCCAGGAACTAATGTATCAAAACACATCCGCAGCAACCGGAGCAGATGCTACTACAGGACGTGGCGGAGTGAATGCGAAACAGATTGGTCTTGGTGTCGCAGCCGGTGCGATTTCTAACAGTATTACAACACAGGGTGCTGCACAGACGACCAATGACCCATTTGATTTAAGAATCGAAGGAAACAGCTTTTTTGTTGTTAACAATGGAACAGAAAATTTATATACAAGAGCAGGAGCTTTTTATGTAGATGGTGTGGGAAATTTAGCAATGAAGACCACAGGTTATAATGTTATGGGTTGGGCTGCTGACGAGAATGGAAATTTGGCAGATGATATCACAGCTTTAAAGATTATGTCAGCAGAAAATCAGGTTTCTAACCCGGAAGCTACAGAGCTTGCAAGAATTACGGGTATTCTTGATAAGAACGGAAGCAAGTTGAATAACGGAGGACAGAGCATTTCATTGTCAGTTTATGATGATTTAGGATATTCTTACACATGCAAATACAGAATTAATCCGGTACAAGATGCACAGGGAAATAACATTGAAGGCTCTTACACAATAGCGTTGGAAGGAATTGTAGATTCTAACGGTGATACATTAGGTGCAGCAAATTATTTAAAACAGTATACGAATGGTTCACTTGCAGCGGAACATGACCCGACAAATAATGCATTTAAGGCAGAAGAAATCACCTTTGGTAACAGTGTGGTTGGAACACAGGATTACAGTATTACAACAACGATTACTAACCAGGGTACTCCAAATGAAGCGACAACATATATTGTAAAAAATTACGATGGAACAACAAAGAACTTTAGTGATAAAAAGGAAGCAGTTACATATTATAACAGCCTTACAGGCTTGAATATTGCAGAAGCTGATGTGGCAGATACCAATGGAGCTGTGACACAAAGCAGTTTTGCAGTTTATGGTTTTTCCTTAAATTATGATGTTTCTAATGGCTCTTTAAAAAGTATTGGAGGAAATGAATCTAAGGTTGTGATGAATCTTAATAACGTAAAATCCAGTATGAAGGCTGTAACAATTGATTTTTCAGGCTCCTCTAATATTGCTAACGGTGGCGTTGCAACAATCGAAGGAAAAGCAGGAGATGGAGATGGAAAGAAAGCCGGTAAAAAAGTAGGTAAGCTGACAGAACTTTCCGTTGATGGTAACGGATATATCAATGCGGCTTACGACAATGGAAATTCCAGAGTGCTTGGATTGATTGCGATTGCGAACTTCTCTAATGCATCTGGTCTTGAAAAGCAAGGAGAAAACCTGTATTCAGCTTCTTTGAATTCAGGAGATGCTTCCATCGGCGAAATTTCAGCCCAGGGCGAAAAAATGACAAATGGTACATTGGAAATGTCAAATGTCGACTTGTCTACAGAGTTTACAGAAATGATTACTACACAGAGAGGTTTCCAGGCAAACAGTAGAATTATTACAACATCGGATACCCTATTAGAGGAATTGGTAAATCTTAAGAGATAGTTTTAGAGGGCGGGCGGTAATTGCCGCCTGCCTGTAAAGAGGAAAGCTGCATATGATAGAAGTAACAAAACTTAATGGTAAAAAGCTTATTGTAAATGCCGAATTGATTGAAACAATTGAGGAAACACCTGACACAGTTATCTCTTTTGTGACAGGAAAAAAAATAATTGTAAAAGAAAGTAGACAAGAAGTCAAAAATTTAGTAGTATTATATAAAAAGGATCTTTTAATTAGGCGGGAAAATCAGTAAATTGTTACTATTATATAGAGAAAGAATGATTGAGGAAAAGAGAAAATACGATTAGGAGTGGGTGAGTGATGGATTTAGCTACATTGATAGGCTTGATAGCCGGTATGGCATTGATGATCTTTGGTATTGTAAATGGAGATCAGGGTGTTTCTGCTTTGGGGAATTTCGTTGACGTACCATCAATATTGATAACGTTTGGTGGTTCTTTCATGGCGGTAATGGCGAGTTCAAGCTTGAAAGACTTTATAGGAGGGTTAAAAAGTGTTAAGATGGCTTTTAAACCACCTGAACTGGATGAAGCAGGAACAATTAAAACGGTAATGGATTTATCCAATATTGCACGTAAGGAAGGCTTGCTTGCACTGGAGGAGGCAGCAAACAATCTGGAAGACGAATTTTTGAAAAAAGGAATTCTTTTGGTTGTAGATGGTACGGATCCTGAATTAGTAAGAGTAATTATGGAAACCGAACTGGACTGTATGGAAAGCAGACATAAAACGAACATGACATTCTGGGATAACATTGCTTCTATGGGTCCTGCCTGGGGTATGATTGGTACTTTGATTGGTTTGATTAACATGTTGAAAAAGCTGGATGATCCTTCTAGTATCGGTCCGTCTATGGCAACAGCTCTTGTTACTACCTTTTATGGTTCCGTGTTGGCAAACTGGCTTGCTACACCAACTTCTAATAAGTTGAAGGTAAACCATGAAGCAGAATACAGAGTAAAAGTAGTTATTATAGAAGGCCTTTTATCTATTCAGGCAGGGGAAAACCCGCGTGTTATTGGTGAAAAACTGAAGTCATTCTTATCACCGGTACAGAGAGCAGCCTTCGAACAGGAAGAAGGCGGAGGTGAAGCAGATGGCTAAAAAGCGACAGGAGGATCCACCAAAGGGGTTGGCACCGTGGATGGCAACTTTTAGTGATTTGATGAACCTTTTGCTCTGCTTCTTTGTACTTCTCTTTTCTATGTCAACGGTTGATGCAGAAAAGTTTGAACAGCTTGCAGCTTCTTTGGCAAGCAGCTTTAGTATATTGCCAAATGGAGCTTCTGCGATTGGCGACGGTGTTTTAGTATCGAATGGTGTGAGTCAGTTAAATGAACTTGCAGAATATATAAATAACATGGGATATGAGTCGGAGGAGCAGGAACAGGATGATGCGATACAGGAAGTAAAGCAGGAACAGCTTGCGGAAACAGAACAAATTGCAGAACAGGTAGATGAAATGGTGGGGGCAAATAATATTGCGGAGCAAGTGGATGTCCAGTTTAATGGACAATATGTATCGCTTACCCTCAACGGTGCACTACTGTTTGATTCCGGTAGTGCAGAAGTAAAGGAAGAATCGAAACCTATATTGGATAAAGTAGCAATGATTCTTACAAGGTATCATGACCATACCATAGAAATCGAAGGTCATACAGACAATGTACCGATTCACACAGCAAAATATAAGGATAACAATGAGTTGTCCAGTTTTCGAGCATTGTCAGTATTTAATTATTTATTAGAGGTTTCTGATTTGGATCCTGCAACATTAAAGCATTCCGGACGTGGTGAATATATTCCGGTGGCAGACAATGCTACAGCAGAGGGAAGAATGAGAAATAGAAGAGTAGAAATCAAAATTTACAGTAATTTACTGGATGAATAAAGGGGAATGTGACGTATGAAGAAAAATTTACTTAGTATTTTAATTCTGGCACTTGTACTTGTGAATCTTGTGCTAAATATAGTTATGATATTTAGTGTTCTTCCGGCTGCGAAGAAAACAAATAATATGGTAACACGGATTTGCAGCATTTTAGATATTGAGCTGGCACCGGATGAAGAAGAAACAAAAAAAGTTTCTATGGATAAGTTAGCGGTATATGAACTTTCAGAGGGTGCAACTATGACTATGAATTTTAAAGGTGGTGAAGATGGCAAGGCACACTACCTTGTAACAGCAGTAAGTATATCCATGAATACAGAAAGTGATGGATACAAAAAATATGGTGAAACAATTTCTGAAAAAGAAAGTATTATAAAAGGTGAAATAAGTAATGTGGTTTCTAAATATACTATGGAGGAATATCAGGTAGATGCTGCCGGTATTCGTTCAGAAATTGTTGCTGATCTTCAGGAAATGTTTGAGTCAGATTTTATTGTTGATGTAACATTTAGTGAACCAATCTACCAATAATTCGCAAAGCTTAAAGAAAGTCACGGAGGTGGTGAATAAATGAGCGATATATTATCTCAGGAAGAAATAGATAATCTAATGAAAGCACTGAGCAGCGGCGAGTTAGATGTAGATGATATGAAGGATACTAAGGAAAAGCAGATTAAAGATTATGATTTTGCACGACCTGCTAAGTTCTCAAAAGAACATCTTAGAACCCTTGAGTTTATTTTTGAACATTATGGGAGATTGCTGGCAACGAATCTTCCGGTATATTTAAGAAAGAACGTTCAGGTTGAAGTTATGAACTCGGAGGCATTAACATACTCTGAATTTTCTAATGCGTTGTCAAATCCGGTGGTATTGGGTATTACAAATTTTTCACCATTGCCGGGAAACATTGTGTTAGAACTTGCACCGAATCTTGCATACGCGATGATTGACCGAATGTTAGGGGGACAGGGTGCACCGCTAGATAAGCCGAGAGAGTTTTCAGAAATAGAATTAGCTATTATGGAAAGAGTTTTTAATACTTGCGTGGAGCTATTGAGAGTTCCGTGGGAGAATGTATTAGAAATTTCTCCGCGATTAGAAAGAATTGAAACGAATTCTCAGTTTGCTCAGATTATTTCGCCGAGTGAAATGATAGCATTGGTGACATTGAGTATTACGATTGGCGATGTGGATGGACTGATGAATATTTGTCTTCCATATATGTGTTTAGAGGATATTATAGATAAATTGAACACCAAGTACTGGTTCTCTACCATGCAGGATAGAGAAGATGGAAGTTACGAAGAAGCAGTGGAAATGCTTATTTCTAAGGCTGATATTCCGATTAAAGCATTACTTGGAAGAAGTTCAATTTCTGTTAGTGATTTTGCAAGTATACAAGTTGGTGATGTAATTCGTTTAGATACAAAGGTGGAAGACGAATTGAATATATATGTAGGTAATATAAGAAAGTTTACTGCATTACCGGGTTCTACTGGCGATAAATATGCAGTTAGAATTACATCAGTTATAAGAGAGGAGCAGTGAGTTTATGGAGGGAATGTTATCGCAGGAAGAAATAAACGCCTTACTTAATGGTGGTGCAGATAACACAGACTCTGGAAATGATGACAAGTTAGACGATCCGTTGACAGAGGAAGAAAAAGATGCCGTTGGTGAAATAGCCAACATTAGTATGGGTACTGCGGCTACGACATTGTATTCTCTGGTAAATAACAGAGTTACAATTACAACTCCTATTGTTTCATGTACGAGTTGGGAGCAGGTGGCAAAGGAGTACGACAGACCTTGCGTTTTTATACAGATTTCATATAAAGAGGGTCTGGATGGAAAAAATATCTTAGTATTGAAAGAACATGATGTTAAAGTTATTACTGACTTGATGATGGGCGGTGATGGAACAAATACAGATGGTGAGTTGGGCGAACTGCATCTTAGCGCAATTAGTGAAGCTATGAACCAGATGATGGGGTCATCAGCAACATCATTATCTAACATGTTAAATATGATGATTGATATCAGTCCGCCAGTTGCAAGCCTGGTTGATTTGAATGATAATTTTGATGAAGATACTATGGCAGGGTTCTTGAAAGGAACTTTTGTAAAAGTAGCATTTAAAATGGAAATTGGCGATTTAGTAGACAGTACAATTATGCAGTTATATCCGGTGGATTTTGCTAAAAAATTGTATGAATCCTTTATTTCGGGAAGTCTTGATATGGGAATCGGGTCTTCTGAACCGACACCAGAACCGGTGGCAGAAGCAACACCACAGCCTGCACCGGTACAACCGACGATGCAACAGACACCGCAAATGGATATGAATATGCAGAACATGGGAATGGTGATGCAGGGAATGCCGATGCAGGGAATGCCAATGCAAGGAATGCCAATGCAGAATGTAAATGTACAGCCTGCACAGTTCCAACCATTTGCCAATAATATTGGAATGTTAAACCAGCAGGAAAATATAGATTTGATTATGGACGTTCCGTTGGAAGTTACAGTAGAATTGGGACGTACATCGAAATCTATTCATGATATTCTGGAATTCGCACCAGGTACCATTATTGAATTAAACAAGATCGCAGGGGAACCTATTGATGTACTTGTGAATGGAAAGTATGTTGCAAAGGGCGAGGTTGTTGTAATTGAGGAAAGCTTTGGTATCAGAATTACAGAGATTATTCATTAATACTACTAAGGAAGTAAATAAAAGATAATAGGAGTGAAAAGAGTATGGCAAAAAATATTTTAATTTGTGATGATGCAGCATTTATGAGAATGATGATTAAAGATATCCTTTCAAAGAATGGATATAATGTAGTGGGAGAAGCAGAAAACGGTGCAAAAGCCGTAGAAAAGTATAATGAATTAAAACCAGACTTAGTACTTATGGACATTACTATGCCGGAAATGGATGGTATTCAGGCATTGAAGAAAATTAAGGAAGGCGATGCCGGTGCAATGGTTATCATGTGTTCAGCTATGGGACAACAGGCGATGGTTATTGAATCTATTCAGTCAGGGGCGAAAGATTTTATTGTAAAACCTTTCCAGGCAGACCGTGTTCTAGAAGCGGTAAAGAAGGTTATTGGATAAATGAATGTATTGATAACAAGCTACTCTAAATTGAGTAGCTTTGCACAGTTAATCACACTATTAATTGTGTTTGTTTTTGTACTGGCACTTACGTATTATTCCACAAAGTGGATGGCAAAAATACAAAAAAGTCAATTTAGAAATTCTAATATAGAGGTAATAGAAACTTTCCGACTGAGCAATACAAAGTACATTCAGATTGTAAAATTGGGTGGAAAATATGTAGCAATTGCAGTAGGAAAAGATACGGTAAACTTCTTGACGGAGTTAGAGGAAGAAGAGTTAGATTTAACGAAGCCGGAGAATAAGACAACAAATTTAGAATTTCAGGAAATCTTGAAAAAAGTGAAAGATATGAACAGAAAGAAGTAAGCGGGTAGAAAACATGATGAAGAAGTTAATAGGAAAGAAAACGGTAATCCGTTTACTGGTGTTTCTATGTGTTACAGTGATGACGGTGTTTCAAATGAATTGTGTGCGTGTGCAGGCTGCTGCTACGACAGAGCATGCAACAAATTCAGAGGACGGAAGTACAACAACTACAACAGATTCTGAACACACAGCGAAGCTGGGAAATCAAGGAAGTAATTTAACGCTTTCTTATAATAACGGAAGTGGAGAATTTTCAAGTACCATACAGATTCTTCTTGTACTTACCTTGATTGCTTTAGCACCCACACTGCTGATTATGCTGACATCTTTTACAAGAATTATTATTGTTCTGCATTTTACAAGGGCAGCACTAAATACGCAGACAGCACCACCAAATCAGGTGTTGATTGGTCTGGCAGTATTCCTTACTATTTTTATAATGAGTCCGATTTTCAATCAAATTAATGAAGAGGCAGTACAGCCTTTCAACGATGGTAAAATAACTCAGGAAGAAGCAATTGAAAAGGGAATGCAGCCATTGCGGGAATTTATGTATGGACAAACAAAAAGAAAAGATGTGCAGTTGTTTATGGATATTTCCGGAGAAATAGATAAAGTGGAAAATCCAAATGAATTTACAGAAGATGATGTTCCTACATACGTTCTTGTTCCGAGCTTTATTATCAGCGAATTAAGGACGGCGTTTATTATAGGATTTATTATCTACATTCCATTCATAATTATTGATATGGTAGTGGCGTCAGTTTTGATGTCAATGGGTATGATGATGCTTCCGCCGACAACGATTTCAATGCCTTTTAAGATATTGCTGTTCGTGTTGGCAGATGGCTGGAACTTGGTGATTGGCAGTCTGGTTAAGACCTTTTATTAGCGAGAAAAGGAGTGTAAACAGTGACAGTAGATGTTGTTGTAGATATTGCAAAAGCTACACTTTGGAACATTATAATTACATCGGCACCAGTATTGCTGATTTCGTTGGTTGTGGGACTTATTATTAGTATTTTTCAGACTGCCACATCAATACAGGAACAGACATTGACGTTTGTTCCTAAAATGTTGGCAATTTTTTTATCTCTAATGCTTTTGGGCAGTTGGATGTTAAATAATATGTCAGATTTTATGGTGCAGCTTTGGTCAGATTTTAGTATATATATAGGTTAAAATTATGGTAAATATTAATTTTACATTAAAGGATTTTGAATATTTTTTCTTGATTCTTGTACGAATATCTGCATTTGTGGCGGTAGCACCATATTTTTCGTCATCGCAGGTACCAAGAAAAATTAAGGCAGGAATTTCACTTGCCATAGCAATGTTGTTATGGTTTATGGTGCCAAGTAACGAAATTGTCTATGAAACAGTAATTGAGTATGCGACTATTGTAGTAAAAGAGGCAAGCGTAGGATTGATTATTGGATTTGCAGCAAACTTAAGCAACTATATTATATTGTTTTCTGGAAGAATTATTGATATGGACATGGGATTTTCTATGGTAAATGTGTTTGATCCCGTCACAAAGGAGCAGGTAAGTATTTCCGGTACATTATATAATTATCTGATTATGCTTTGCCTGTTATGCAGTGGAATGCATACATATGTGCTGCGGGCATTGGTTGATTCTTATCAATTAATTCCTATTAACGGGGCAATATTTAACGTAAATGGATTATATCAGGGAATGTTAGAATTCTTAGCAGATTATGTGATTATTGGTTTTAGAATCTGCCTTCCCATTTTTATGTCGATAATGGTGCTTAATGTAGTACTTGGAGTCTTGGCAAAGGTAGCACCACAGATGAATATGTTTGTTGTGGGTATGCAGTTAAAAATACTTACAGGACTGGCTGTTATGTTTGTGACAGTTTATTTGCTGCCAAGCATTTCAAATTTTATATTTAGCGAAACAAAGAAAATGTTGGTGACATTCATTGAAAACATGTATTGAGAGTACAAACAGAACAGAACGATGGGACAAATCCCTGTGTATAGAGATAAATCTACAGTTTTTTGCAGGCGGTGATGATAAAACAGAACCGGCAACACCGAAAAAACTTGAAGATGCCAGAAAAGAAGGACAGGTTTCGAAAAGCCGGGAAATTGGTATGGGATTCTCTCTTTTAGGGTTATTTGTTACATTAAAAATTTATATTGGAACTTTGGGGGAGCAGTTTATTAAAGCGTTTGAAACACTTTATAAGAGAATACCCGAATTTATTGGAGTGGAAGGAACTTATGATTCCGTTGCATTTTATACACTGCTTACCGATAATATTGTGGATATGATACTAATGATGGCACCGTTTTTGGCGGTTGGGTTTCTGATTGCTTTTTTAGCCGATTTAGTTCAGGTAAAATGGAAAGTTACCATGAAACCTCTGATGCCTAAATTTAATAAAATGGATCCGATTAAGGGAATGAAAAAAATTATTTCACCACAATCAGTGTTTGAGTTATTAAAAGCAGTGTTAAAGATAATTTTTATTTCTTATCTTGCGATTACTACGGTGAAAGATAAATTACTTTTAATATATTCCCTGTATGATATTTCACTTCCGGCGGCACTGACGGCTATAGGTGATGTAGTTATTGATCTTGGAATTAAGATTAGTGCATGGTATATGGTCATTGCTGCAATTGACTTTGTATACCAGAAAATGAAGTTTAAAAAAGATATGAAAATGTCAAAGCAGGAAGTTAAAGATGAATATAAAAATGCAGAAGGTGATCCAAAGATTAAATCGCAGCAGAAACAGAGAATGCGGCAGGCATCTCAAAGACGTATGATGCAGTCTGTACCGACAGCAGATGTTGTTATTACCAACCCGACGCATTTTGCAGTAGCATTAAAATATGATGCGGATTCGGGAAGAGCACCTATTGTTGTCGCAAAAGGCGAAGATTTTTTAGCTAAGAGAATAAAGGAAATTGCAAAAGAAAATAAAGTTGAAATTGTAGAGAACAAGCCTTTGGCCAGAATGCTCTATCATAATGTAGAGTTAGGAGAGGAAATTCCACCGGAATTGTATCAGGCGGTTGCAGAGGTGCTTGCTTTTGTATATGGACTTAAGAATAAATAATAAGAGGAAAAATTGTGAGAGGAATGGAGGTAGAGGAAGGTGAAAATGAAAAAGGCAGATATTGGTATAGGTTTGTATTTGTTAGCGGCCTTTGTATTCTTTATTATTTCAATACCTTCTGGAGTGTTAGATTTTTTACTGGCGTTTAATATTGCGGTAGCATTGGTAATATTATTCCAGTGTTTATATGTGAAGGAAGTACTGGATATGTCTTTCTTCCCATCATTGTTATTGTTTACAACTATTTTTAGAATATCATTGAATGTGTCATCTACAAAGCTGATTTTAGCTACAGGTGATCCGGGTGTTGTAGTTGAAACATTTGGTAAGTTTGTCGGAGGAAATAACCTTGTAATCGGTGTAATCATATTTTTTATTTTGATTTTAATTCAGTTTATGGTAATCAATAAAGGTTCTGAACGAGTGGCTGAAGTAACAGCACGATTTACGTTGGATGCTATGCCGGGAAAACAGATGGCGATTGACGCAGATTTAAATACCGGAGCGATTAGTGATGAAGAAGCAAAAAAAAGACGTGAAAAGATTCAGAGAGAAGCAAGCTTCTTTGGTTCTATGGACGGTGCGGTAAAGTATGTAAAAGGTGATGCGATTGCCGGACTGATTATTACAGCAGTCAATGTAGTTGGTGGTATTATCATGGGTGTGCTTTATCGTGATATGCAAGTTACAGATGCATTGCAGCAGTATGTAATTCTCACCATTGGTGATGGTCTTGTGTCACAGATTCCATCATTGTTGATTTCCTTATCTACAGGTCTTTTGGTAACAAAAGGCTCAGACGAAAGAGATATGGGAGATACTATATTAAACCAGTTATTTGGTACTCCGAAAGTAATGTACATGGTAGGAAGTGCGATGTGTTTACTTGCAATCGCAACACCCCTGCCTACCGTTATCTTCCTTGCCTTTGGTGTGGGATTTATTGTAATTGGTTATATGAAACAGAATAAAGAGGAGATTGCTGCAATTGAAAGCGAGGTAGAAACCAATGATTCTGATGCAGAGGAAGTAAGGCGTCCTGAAAATGTAGTATCGTTATTACAGGTAGATCCAATTGAACTGGAGTTTGGTTATGGAATTATTCCACTGGCAGATGTAAATCAAGGTGGTGACTTACTGGATCGAGTTGTTATGATAAGACGTCAGATTGCACTGGAACTTGGTACAGTGGTACCGATTATTCGTTTACGCGATAATATTCAGCTAAATCCAAATCAGTATATTATTAAAATTAAAGGGATTCAGTTAAGTGAAGGAGAAATTTTGTTTGACCATTATATGGCCATGAATCCGGGGTATGTGGAAGAGGAGATTACGGGTATTCCGACTTTTGAGCCGTCTTTCCATTTACCTGCAATCTGGATAACAGAAAGTCAGCGAGAAAGAGCAGAAAGTCTTGGATATACAGTCGTTGATCCACCTTCTATTATTGCGACGCATTTAACAGAAGTGATACGAAAACATATTGATGAATTATTGACAAGACAGGATGTACAGCAGTTGATTGACAATTTGAAGGAAAACAACCCTTCCTTAGTAGAGGAACTAGTACCAAAGCTTTTAGGAATTGGAGAAATTCAAAAAGTGTTACAAAATCTTTTACGAGAGGGAATATCTATCAGGGATTTGCTTACGATATGTGAAACATTGGCAGACCATGCAACAACAACCAGGGATACAGATGTATTGACAGAATATGTAAGACAAAGCTTAAAGAGGGCAATTTCATCCAAATATTTTTCAACCGGTGAAACTACCAGTGTAGTAACACTGGATCCGAAGATAGAGCAGGAGATTATGAATTCTGTAAAGCAGACAGAGCAGGGAGCATATCTTACATTGGAACCGGAAAAAACAAAGAATATTATCAATTCGGTACAAGAAGAAGTGAATAAGTTAGAAAACTTAGGAAAGAATCCGATTGTTATTACTTCACCTATTGTAAGAATGTACTTTAAGAAACTTACAGAAGATTATTTTAGTGATTTGGTGGTTGTTTCTTATAATGAAATTGAATCAAATATTGAATTACAGTCAGTTGGGATGGTGACAGGTTAAAATGATAATTAAAAAATTTCAGGCATCTTCGGAAAATGAGGCTATGATGCAGGTGAAAGAGGAAATGGGCAGTGATGCTGTCATTATGAATATAAAAAGGACGAAACACAAGGGTGTCATGAAATTATTCAAACCCACGGTGGTAGAGGTGACTGCAGCGATAGAAGAGGCTCATGATGCTCCCATTATTCCTAAAAAATCAGAAACTTTAGATTTAGTGGCAGATGAGCCGGTTAAATTTACCACGGAGGCAAAGACACAAACGCAAGAGTCCACAGAGCCGCCGGTGGCAAAAAATGAAACAGCTATTGAAGAAAAACTTGATACACTTCAAAGTCTGTTAGAAAAGCAAATGAGTAAGGAAACAGTAGCAGAAGAAGCGGAAATAGAAGATGAGAAAGATGAAACTATGAAGTTTTTTCAACTGATTTATAATACTTTGTTAGATAATGAAGTACAAGAAAAGTATGCAAATCAGATTATTGATGAAATTTCAGCATCATCAAGGAAAGAAAATGTCAGCATTGATGCGTTATTAGCGAACATATACCAAAAAATGATATTGAAATTCGGAGAACCGATACCTGTAACAGAGAATAAGACAGGAACAAAGCTGGTATTTTTCATCGGACCTACAGGAGTTGGGAAAACAACGACTGTAGCCAAAATTGCGTCTAAGTTAAAATTGGAAGAAAAGAAAAAAATTGCATTGTTAACCACAGATACATATCGTATTGCAGCAACAGAGCAGCTTCGCACCTATGCGGAAATTTTGGATGTTCCATTCCGGGTAATATATACAACGGAAGAATTAAATGACGCAAAGGAAGAATGGAAAGATTATGATATCATTTTGGTGGATACAGCAGGACATTCACCGAGCAATCAGGAACAGCATGATGAATTGAAACACTTTATAGATTCTATTGATGATGTAGTAAAAGATTTATATTTGGTTGTCAGTGCGACCACAAAATATAGAGATTTATTAAAGATTGTAGATTCCTATCATGATTTCGATGATATAAAGATTATTTTTACTAAATTAGATGAGACGATGTCTTTGGGAAATATATTCAATATACGAATGTACTCAAATGCAAATTTATCTTATACAACATGTGGACAAAATGTTCCTGATGATATCAGCCTTTTAGATGCACAAAAAATTGTAAGAAAACTTTTGGGAGGCCATTAATGGATCAGGCAGAACAGCTTCGTAATATTATAAAAATGAATCATATCAGGCAGAAATCTACAGCCCGAGTCATCACGATTACTAGTGGAAAAGGTGGCGTTGGAAAATCAAATGTTGCCATTAATCTTGGGATTCAGCTAAAAAAGATGGGACTTAGAGTAATTATTTTGGATGCAGATTTTGGACTTGCAAATATTGAAGTTATGTTCGGCACAATTCCTAAGTACAGTTTAAAGGATGTTATTGACGGGAAGAAAAATTTTAGAGATATTATCACAGAGGGACCGCTGGGCGTAGAATTTATTTCCGGTGGAAATGGTATTGAGGGCTTATCTGATTTAAACAAGCTACAGTTATCGAACCTTCTTCGAGGAATGGAGCAGTTAGATCAGTTAGCAGATGTGATTCTAATTGATACGGGAGCGGGAATTTCAGACAACGTTTTAGAATTTGTGGCGTGTGGAAATGAGGTTTTATTAGTGACCACTCCCGAACCGACATCTCTTACAGATTCCTATTCACTATTAAAAGCGTTAAATAATTATTCAAAATTTTCAAAAGAAAATACAGAAATAAAAATAGTAGCAAATAAAGTTTCTAATATGGTGGAGGGGAGAAATTTACACACAAAATTAAACCTTGTAACAGAAAAATTTTTAGGCATGTCACTTGGATTTTTAGGGGCAGTTCCTGTAGACGAACAAGTTATAAAGGCAGTCATGCAGCAAACCCCTATTTCCATAAGTTATCCCAATGCAAAAGCTTCTAAAGCATTTGCACGATTGTCAGCACAACTGACAGGAACAACAACCACAGAAAACAGGAAAAGCCTTGCAGAGGTATTTTCGAGTTATTTCAACAGGAAATCAGATAAGTGAGAGTGATAAGTATGATAACAAAAGTTATTAAAGCAGGTGACAAGATTGATTTGGTAAAAAGTAATACCACTGTGAATAACGAGGAAGAAAAAAGAATCTACAGAAGTCAGGTATATGATGTTATTGGGGAAGAACAGATAAAAATTGCTATGCCTCAGGAAAAAGGCAGACTTCTTTTGCTTGAATTAGAGGCAGTATATCGACTTCAGTTTTATACGGAAAATGGTCTGTATGAATGTAAAGGAAAAGTGGTAGACCGTTATAAGACAGATAATATTTATGTCGTAGTTGTGGATATTATATCTGCAATGAAAAAGATTCAAAGACGAGAGTTCTATCGACTGAATTGTCTGTTAGATGGACAGATACATATTTTAGATGAAGAAGAACTGATGTTAGGAGATTTGAAACGTATTCTTGCAACGCACGAAGTGAAAAAAGCAGTGTATGAAAAAGCAATCGTTGTTGATATCAGCGGTGGGGGTGCACGAATCGCTACAGATTGTTTCGTAGAGGAGGACAGTTATATTACCTTGAAATTTCAGGTTGATTTTAAAAATAATTTTCGGGACTACGAACTTTTAGCACATGTCGTAACTACAAGAAAAATGGAAAATAGAAAAAAGAACTATGAATTAAGAGTGGAATTTGAACAAATAGAAAATAATGTAAGGGAATCTTTAATAAAATATATTTTTGAAGAAGAACGCAAAAAAAGAAAAAGTGAAAAGAGTTGAGTATTATGGATGAAAAGAAAAAAATATTGGTTGTAGATGACTCTGCACTTATGAGAAGAGTGGTCTGTGATATAATTAACTCAGATGATAACTTTGTGGTGGCGGATATTGCAAAGGACGGTGTAGAAGCATTTGCACTACTTACCGATCACCAGTATGATGTTGTGGTTTTAGATATTAATATGCCACGAATGTCCGGACTGGAATTGCTTGAAAAAATGCAAAAATTAAAGCTAAAAGCAAAGATTATTATGAACAGCACTTTGACGAAGGATGGTGCTGACGAAACCATTAAGGCTCTGGAACTGGGGGCACTTGATTTTGTTACAAAACCTGAAAATTTTATAGCTGCGAAAGGAAATGATTTCAAAAATACTCTGTTAAAAACAATACAAGTGGCAGAGAATGCAAAGATTACAAGAAGGGTTTCTATGGCAAGAACATCAGAGTCCGCAAAAATCAGAATACCTTCAACAACATCGGCGTTGCAGAAAAAGGATTTAGGGGAAAAAAGACCAATTAAGCTTAGAAAAGGCAATGAACCAATGAAAGATAAAACCAATAAAATCATTGCACTGGCTTGCTCCACGGGGGGACCAAAATCATTGCAGAGTGTAATACCGTTGTTGCCTGCAAATTTACCGTATCCAATGCTTGTAGTACAGCATATGCCGGCGGGATTTACAAAATCTCTAGCTGACAGATTAAATGATGTAAGCAGGATTAAAGTAAAAGAGGCAGCAGAAGGAGATGTGCTGAAAGCCGGTTGTGTATATATTGCACCGGGGGGAAAACATATGCAGATAAAAGCTTCAGGTGGACAGCATAAGATTATATTGACAGACGAGCCGCCAAGGGAAGGTGTAAAACCATGTGCAAACTATATGTATGAGTCTTTAGCAAAAAGTTCATACGATGAAGTGATTTGTGTAGTTATGACAGGTATGGGTGCAGATGGGACAAAAGGTATTAAGTATTTAAATGAAAGAAAGAAAACGTATGTAATCTCTCAGGATGAAGAATCCTGTGTAGTTTATGGAATGCCAAAGGCAATAGCAGAAACTGGTCTTGTAGATGAAGTAGCACCATTGACCAAGATTACAGAAACAATTTTAAAGAATTTGGGGGTATGACAAAATGGATACAAGTCAATATTTGGAGATTTTTATCGACGAAACAAAAGAACATTTACAGAATTTGAATGAACAACTGTTGGTTCTTGAGAAAGAGCCGGAAAATGCAGATACTATCAATGAAATCTTCCGTGCAGCACATTCTTTAAAAGGAATGGCAGGTACTATGGGGTACAAGCGTATGCAACGCTTGACACATGATACGGAGAATGTTTTTTCGGAAATCAGAAATGGTAAGATGAAAGTTTCTGCTGATTTGGTTGATACGTTGTTCCAAAGTCTGGATGCGTTGGAGGGGTATCTTGAAAATATCCAGCAGACAGCAGATGAAGGTACCGATGATCATGAACCAATTATTAAAAAGCTGAATGATATTCTGGCAAGTGGAACAGGAGTAGCACCTGCACCGCAAAATGCAGCACCTGCCGCAGAAGAAAAGAAAGAGGAAGCAGCAGGCGATGGTAAAATGACTCGGAAATATAAGAGCATGAAGCTGGAAGAACATGAAATTACTGCCATAGGTGAAGCATACAAGAAGAATATGAGCGTATTTGGCATGACTGTTTATATCCAGGAATCCTGTATATTAAAAGCAGCGAGAGCATTTTTGGTATTTAAGGCTTTAGAAGAAATTGGGGAAATTATTGTATCAGAGCCAAGCGTACAGGACATTGAAGATGAAAAATTTGAGTTTGACTTTAGTTTATATTTAATTACAGAAGCAAATGAGGAAAAAGTAAAAAATGTAGTTACTTCTGTTTCAGAGATTGAAGATGTGATGCTGGAGAAAATTGAAACAGTAGAAGCACTTTCCGGTGAAGGAGAAAAAGCAGAAGAAAAGACAGAAGAGAAAGCAGGAGCCAAAGAAGAAAAAGCGTCACAGGCAGCAGCACAGGCAGCGCCAACAAAACAGGCAGCACCGGCGAAGCAGACGGCAAAACCTGTAGTTAACAGAACGGTTCGTGTTGATATTGAAAAATTAGATGCCTTGATGAATCAGGTAAGTGAGTTGATTATTGCCAAAAACAGTCTGGTTTCCATCAGCTCTACAGATAATTCCGGAGTAACATTGCAAGGCTTACATGAACAGATTGAATATTTAGAGAGAATTACAACTAATTTGCATGAATCTGTAATGAAAGTACGAATGGTACCAATTGAAAGCGTTGTAAGCCGTTTCCCAAGAATGATTCGTGACATTTCTAAGAAACTGGATAAAAAAATGGAACTATACATGACTGGTGAAGATACAGAACTTGATAGAACTGTTATCGATGAAATCGGAGACCCATTAATGCACTTACTCCGTAACTCTGCAGATCATGGTTTGGAATCCAAGGAAGTAAGACTTCAGAGAGGAAAAGAAGAAGTAGGTTCTATTTTCCTAAATGCATATCAGGAAGGAAATAACGTTATCATTGAAGTAGGTGATGATGGTAATGGTATTGATATTGAAAGCGTTAGAGCGAAAGGAATTGAAAGAGGAATTATTACACCGGAGCAGGCAGAAACTATGACAGATAAAGATGTTATCGGATTGTTGTTTATGCCAAGCTTCTCTATGGCAAAGAAGGTTTCTGATTTGTCAGGAAGAGGTGTAGGTCTTGATGTTGTAAAATCGAAGATTGAGTCACTCGGTGGTGATGTGGAAGTTAAAACAAAACTTGGAGAAGGAACAACTTTCATTATTAGACTTCCACTTACACTTGCGATTATTCAGGCACTGATGGTAGAGCTTGGTGGAGAAAAATATGCAATTTCATTAGGTTCCATTCAAACAATTGAAGATATTTCTATATCTGATATTAAATATGTGCAGTCAAAGGAAGTAATTCATATTCGTGGTACCGTAATTCCGATTATAAGATTAGACAAAATTTTGGATATTGGACCAAGAGAAGAAGAGCCGGAAAATCTTACTGTAGTAATTATTAAGAAGGGCGATAAACAGGCAGGTCTTGTAGTCGATAATTTGATTGGACAGCAGGAAATCGTTATTAAATCGCTTGGCAAATACATTGATAATACAAAGATTATCAGTGGTGCAACCATACTTGGAGATGGTGAAGTAGCATTGATTCTTGATGTAAATGTATTAATTTAGGGGGTGTTTATTGTGGAAGAAATCAAAGTAGGATCAGAAGCAGTACAGTACATAGTTGTAAAAATTGGAAGCGAACAATATGGAATTGATATTAAGTATGTGGAAAATATTGTGCGCTTACAGAAAATCACAAGAGTACCAAAAATACAGAGCTATTTTAAAGGGGTTATTAACTTAAGAGGTGAGATTGTTCCGGTTATGAGTTTAAGACTGAAAATGAATCAGCCGGAAAGTGAATACACAAATGCAGCAAGAATTATTATTCTAAAGCTGGAACCTCAGGCATCTATAGGCGTGATTGTAGATGAAGTAAAAGAAGTGGTAACTTTAGAAGAAAACGAAATTGAAAAAGTGGTTTACAATGCGAAAGATGAAAATGCAGGATACATTATAGGAATTGGTAAGCATGAAGGAGAACTGATTTCTTTACTGGATTTAAATGCAGTCATAGGTGAAAAAGAAAACGCGTAAGGTGGTGATATCGTAATGTCAAAAGTCAATTTAAATGAAATAGATAATAAATATTACGATGTGTTACGTGAAATAGGAAATATTGGTGCAGGAAATGCAACAACAGCGCTTGCCCAGCTTCTGAATATGAAGCTGGACATGCGTGTGCCTAAGGTAGAATTGTTGGAGTTTAATAAATTGGCAGAAGCTATCTGTGGAGAAGAAGATATCGTTGTTGGCATCTATCTGTTTTTGGAAGGCGATATTACGGGAAGTATGATGTTTATGTTGGAGGAACAGTCAGCACATATTTTAGTGAATCACTTAATGGGCAGAGAACCATCTTCTATGGAGTCTTTCAATGAAATGGACTATTCTGCATTGCAGGAAATTGGAAATATTATCACGGGAGCATATCTTTCTTCCTTGGCGGGACTTACAGGGCTTTATATTAATGCATCTGTACCTTATCTGACTGTGGATATGGCAGGAGCGATTCTTAGTGTTCCAGCCATCGAATTTGGAAAATTGGGGGATAGAGCGTTGTTGATTGAAACAGAGTTTGGGGATGATATTGCTATTAACGGATACTTTATTTTGATACCTGACATGCCGTCATATGATGTTATTTTAAAATCATTAGGTATATAAAGAGGTGAAGTGAATGGCTGAAATGATAAAAGTGGGAATGGCAGATTTGAAAGTATGCCCATATCCGAATGCTATTACGACCCTGGGACTTGGCTCTTGCGTGGGAATTGCATTGTATGATCCCGTAACTAAAATAGCGGGTTTAGCTCATATTATGCTGCCGGATAGTACGCAAATCAGAAATAACGAAAATAAGGCAAAATTCGCAGATACTGGAATCTTAGAATTAGTAAATCTGATGGTAAAAGCGGGGGCAAGTAAAACACGGTTGGTGGCTAAAATAGCCGGTGGGGCTCAGATGTTTGCTTTTCAAAATGTAAATAATTCAGACATGGTTCGGGTGGGAGAGAGAAACGTGGAGTCCACGAAAAAAGTACTTAAGACAATGAATATCAGACTTCTTTCAGAAGATACCGGACTCAATTATGGACGTACTGTTGAATTTTATTCAGAAACAGGAGATTTTGTGATAAAATCAGTAGGGAAACCAGTGAAAACTATATAATTTAAGCAGGAAAGAATAAAGCTATAGGCAGTTTTGCTTATAGCATGTCGTGTTTATAGACATTCTTTCAAGATAAAATATAAAAATGGGAGGAGTATTATGAAAACAAAGTATATCTCAGCACTGGTAACTTTGAGTGCAGGTGCGGTAGCATCAGTAGCAAGTATTATTAGTGGTGCACCTACGGGGGCATTTTTGAGAAATGTATTTTTGGCTTTGGTAATATTTGGGGTTTTGGGGTATATTGTAGAAAAAATTATAGCAAAAACAATAGCTCCGGCACCTTCGCACGATGAACTGGAGACATTTGAAAATATTGAAGAAGTGATTCGGCGTGAAGAAGAATACGATGAAAAATATAACAATGGAAAGAAGAGTAAAAAGGAAGTAAAGAGAATTCCTATCGGGCAGTAGGAATATCGGACAGTAGGAATTAGAAAAGACTAATTAAGGAGCGGGACTAGTATGAATGAAGCAGGAAAAAAAGAGTTGTGGGATTTATATGCCAAAACAAAAAGTTCAGAGATTAGAGAAAAAATCATAATAGAGTATGCTCCGTTAGTGAAACTGGTGGCAGGGCGCTTAAGCATGTATTTGGGTTATACAGTTGAGTATGATGATTTGGTTGGCTATGGAATCTTTGGGTTGATAGATGCGATAGATAAGTTTGATAATGAAAAGGCGGTTAAGTTTGAAACGTATGCATCGCTTAGGATACGAGGTGCTATTTTAGATCATATCAGAAAAATGGATTGGATTCCAAGAACATTACGCCAGAAGCAGAAGAAAATAGATACGGCAGTGAAAGCTATTGAGGCAGAACAGGGAAGAAATGCAACAGAAACGGAAATAGCAGAAAATTTGGGGATTTCGGAAGAGGAATTGTTGAGTTGGCGTTCACAAATGAAAGTAACCAATTTGATATCATTAAATGAATATATGGATACAGAAAGCGAAACGGGTTATGGCATGGAAATTCCGGACAAAAGGCAATTTGCACAGCCGGAAAAAGCAATTGAAGACAGTGAAATGAAGAAAGAGCTGGCAGAGGCACTCGATTTGCTTACAGAAAAAGAAAAGAAGGTAACTGTGTTATACTATTATGAAGAACTTACGTTGAAAGAAATTAGTGAAATTTTGGAGGTTTCAGAGTCTAGAGTTTCACAATTACATACAAGAGCATTACAGAAAATGAAGCAGAAAATGGGAAACTATATTGGAATACTTAGTGAAGTGTAATATGTGGAGAATCAAGAGGTGAGAGTATGGGGATGAAAAATGGATATTTTGAATTAATAATACAGGAGCACGGAACATTTCTAAGATTGATTCCTCCGGTAGATGGCGGGGAAAAAATTAATGCTGCAGAAGTTGCGTCATATCTTAATCAGGAAAAAATCACAGGATTTGATATTAGAATGATTAATGCAACTATTTTAAAAATGAGTGACAAGCCGGTTGACATTTTGGTTACATCTGGTAAAATTATACCGGCATCAGAAAGTCTTAAAGTGGAAACCTCTGATGATAAAATGATGGTTACAGGAAGATTTTATCCGCCATCTACGGATGGAAAGCTGCTGGATAAAAATGGTATTATTACAGATCTTGCTATGGCGGGTGTAAAAGCAGGAGTAGATGAGAAAGCCATCGAAGATTTTTTGACAAACAGAGAGTATTGTAAGGATTATGTCCTTGCAAGAGGAATTGAACCGGTTCAGGGAAAAGATGCAGAAATTACTTATCATTTCAATACCGAAACCAGCTTAAAACCTAAAGTAAATGAAGATGGAACCGTAGATTTCCATAATTTGGATAATATTGCCAGAGTAAGTGCTGGCGATGTGCTTGCTACCTTGACAAAGGAAGATTTAGGTCATCCGGGAATTAATGTGTGTGGTGAAGTGATCAGACCACGCGAGGTAAAACGCCTGAAATTAAAATACGGACACAATATTCGCATTACAGAAGATAAGTTACAGCTTATCACAGAGGTGAGTGGTCATGCATCGCTGGTAGATGATAAAGTCTTTGTATCAAATATATATGAAGTACAAGATGTGGATGCTTCTACAGGTGACATTAATTATGATGGTAATGTATTGGTGAAAGGCAATGTTAGAAGTGGATATACAATTATAGCCAAAGGAAACATTGAGGTAAATGGTGTTATTGAAGGCGCAGTATTAAAAGCGGAAGGAGATATCCTGCTAAAGCGAGGCATTCAAGGCATGGGAAAAGCTGACGTGGAGTGTGAAGGAAATCTGATTGCAAAGTTTATCGAAAATGCGAAAGTGGTTGCCGGCGGCTTTATACAAACAGATTCTATTATGCATAGCAGGGTTTCGGCAAAAGGTGAGATTGAAATTAGCGGAAAGAAAGGCTTTGTCACCGGTGGAGTTGTACGTTCTGCAAAAATGATTTCCGCAAAGCATATTGGCTCGCCTATGGGAACGGATACGGTACTTGAGGTCGGTGTGGATCCTGTGATGAAAGAACGTTATCAGATATTACAAAACGAAATTAGGGAATCAGAAAAGATTCTTAATACCAGTAAGCCGGTATTGAGCGCATTTGGAAAAAAGATGGGATTAGGGGAAAAATTTTCTAAAGATCAGCTGCAAAAATTGCAGGAACTTCAGAAAACAGTGTCAGAAAATGAATTAAAGATTATTTCAAATGTGAAAGAAATGGAAGAAATAGAGGGATTGATTCGTGCGGAGACAAATGCTTGTATCAAAGCACAGGGATTTGTATATCCGGGCGTTAAAATCGTAATATCAGATGCAAGCCTATACGTTCGAGAAAACCTGACATTCTGTCGTTTTGTTCGAGAAAAGGGAGAGATTAAGGGATATACTTTATAATATAATGATTGGGAGAACAGCCTGTAGAGAAAGAAGGAATTTGTATGTCATCAATAATAAGACCGATAGATATGAGTGGAGTTGTTCAACGTTCTCAGGAAGTATCTCAAATTAAACATCAGGAAAATAATAAGGCTTTTGTAGATAATCAGAACTTTGGCCAGCAATTTAGTAAGGAAATACAACATCATATGGGAAGTGTTACGGATTCGCAAAAAAGCGAAAAGAAGAAGGAACAGTATGATGCAAAAAATAAGGGTAATGGCAGGGAGTATGAAAGTAACCAGCAAAAAAAGCACAATAAGAAGAAGGAAACTACAGATAAAACATTATTAAAAAGTCAAGGTAGTTTTGATATTCGTATATAAGGAGAGTTATTATGAATGCATTAGAAGTAGTTCTGGTACTTATCGGTGTCGGTGCATATGCGGCAAGCTTTATTTTACCTGAAAAAAACAAAGAAAAAGACCGGCTTGGGATGGATCAGGAAGAGATTAAAAAATTGATTCAAGAACAGATACCGTCGGCAAAGGAACAGATTGAGTCAGAAGCAAAGGAACATGCAGAGGAAACGGTAGATAAAATTGAACGCGAATTAGAAAAAATGTCTAATGAGAAAATTATGGCGGTGAACGAATACTCTGACAGTGTTATGGAAGAAATACAAAAGAATCATACGGAGGTTATGTTTCTTTATAATATGCTCAATGAAAAAGAACAAGATGTAAAAGATACGCTAAAGGTTATCAACCAGGCAAAAACGGAGTCACAGAATTTTTTTGAAAGAACGGTTTCTATTGTGGATAAAGTAGATCAGGAATTTGATCGGATTGACCAGGAACTAAAGAACTTTGAAGAGCGTGCTTCAGACACCATTGAAGGTGTACAGGCTCAGCTTGACGAAGTTATGAAAGAACCATTAGTGATTCCGGAACCAATTGTGGTCAAAGCACCAAATGAGGAAGAAGATATTCAAAAGATATTTATTTCCGAGGAGGAAGAAGAAGAGGAAAAAGAAAAGTTTGATAAAGGATTGATGGATACCCTGCATACAATCATACCTGAATTTGTTTCAGAAAAAGAAGAAGAGGAAGGTAACGAGCCGGCTGTTTTTGTGGAAAGAGAGCCAAAGAAACAGCACTTTAATTTCTTTAAAAATTCGGAAGGAAATAAAAATGAACAAGTGAAGGAATTGTATAAAGAGGGCTTATCGGAGATAGAGATAGCTCAGAAATTATCTATAGGCAGAGGCGAAGTCAGATTGATTATCGGACTCATGGAACACTAGAATGCCCTAACAAAATAATAGCAAAGCAATAGAAGGTTCTGAATGGGCTTTCTATTGTTTTTTAGCATTTAAGATTTTTGATATGTAAAATGTAAAGCATAAGACTTAAAAAAGAAAGAGGAAAAAGACATGAAGCTAAAATATTTTTTGCGTGGGTTGGCAAGTGGAATTGTGATTACAACATTGATACTTACTATTTCCTATAGAGCAAAACAAACAACTAACATACCAAAAGAAGAAGTTAGTATCATACCGGAAGCTTCTTTAACACAACAACCCACAGTAGAACCGACAGAAATACCAACAACAGAGCCGACACAGGAGTCGACAGAAATACCAACAGCAGAGCCGACACAGGAGCCGACAGAAGTACCAACAACAGAGCCGACACAGAAACCAACAGAAGTGCCAACAGCAGAGCCGACACAGAAACCAACAGAAATACCGACACAGAATGTTACAGAAAAGAAAGTTCTTACCATTACTTCGGGAATGTGGTCTGATAGGGTTGCAAGGGAATTACAGGCAATGGGCGTAGTAGAAAACGCAGCAGATTTTGATAATTACCTTATTCGTAATGGGTATGCTGACAAAATTGTAGTTGGGACATTTGAAATTCCTGCAGGGGCTTCTTACGACGAAATTGCAAGAATTATTACTAGTAAATAACGATATTTACTTCCGGAGAATGTTTCAAGTAAAAAATGCAGGTGGATTCATATGATTTATATACGAAAAGTTTTGAAAAATTCAGAAGACAAAAATAAAAGTCATCATGAAGTATTACATGCTAATGTACATGAGTTATTATGTTATGCTGTGCAAAAGGAATATGGAGAGATAGCAAATAAGCTTATCATGCGGAGTATGGAGCATGGTAAGCCTTATTTTGTGGAAAAAGACGAAGAAAATCGCGAGATAATTTCAAGTATACATTTTAATTTATCTCACAGCGAGGAAATGGTTGCGTGTGCTTTATGTTCTAAAACGGTGGGAATAGATATCGAGAAGATACGGCGTTACAATGCAAAAGTGGCGAATAGAATCTTACATGATTCAGAATGGGAATATCTGCAGGAGTCAAAACAAAAGGATAAGGATTTTATACGTTTCTGGACTTTGAAAGAGGCATATGGGAAATATACCGGTCAAGGACTGGGAACTCCGTTTAAAGAGATACAGTTTTGGTGGGATAAGGATGGAAATATATTTTGCAGCGATGAACAAGTAAATGTATTTCAAAGGGAGATAGATGAAGACTATATACTTTCCTTGTGCATACAAAGAACACCTGGGAATCTAAAGTTGACGAATAAGTGGATAAATGATAAAATTTATACTTGTTAAGAAAGGAAGAGCTATATGCGTTATCATAATATAACAAAGGATGATATGTTAAATGGAGATGGATTACGTGTTGTTCTTTGGGTTGCAGGCTGCAATCATTGTTGCAAGGGATGTCAGAATCCTGTTACATGGGACACAGAAGGTGGAATTTTATTTGATGAGGCAGCGAAACAGGAGCTTTTTACAGAATTGGAAAAATCATATATTTCAGGTATAACCTTTAGCGGTGGAGATCCTTTGCATACAGCAAATGCATATGAGGTGACAGAATTAGCAAAAGAGATTAAAAGCAAGTTTGCAAAAAAAACAGTCTGGCTGTACACAGGTTATGAATGGGAAGCAATCAAAGATTATCCGATTATGCAATACCTTGATGTTGTAGTAGATGGAAAATTTGACCTGGATAAAAAGGATAACCAGCTTCATTGGAAAGGAAGCTCAAATCAGCGTGTTATCAATGTACCCGAAACAAAAAAACTGAATAAAATAGTTTTACATTGCGAAGATTATAAGTAATTCAGAAATAGGAGGAAGCATATGAGAAGAATTGCAAGGTTTCATAAGGTAAGTTTTGAAAGATATTTGGAAGATTGGCAGGGATTGTTTGGATATGAACCACAATCCGTTATCAGGGAGAGGTATGAAAAGATAGACTTGCCTCGCCGTGCCACGAAGGGTTCTGCCGGATATGATTTCTTTTCACCGCAGCAATTCTCTTTAGAACCAGGGAAAACTATCACGATACCAACAGGCATTCGGGTAGAAATGGAAGAAGGCTGGGTGTTAAAATGTTATCCGAGAAGCGGGCTGGGATTTAAATTCCGTTTACAATTAAATAATACGGTCGGAATTATTGACAGTGATTATTTCTATTCTGATAATGAAGGTCATATTTTTGTAAAGCTTACCAATGACAGTAATGAAGGAAAGATTGTGAATGTAAATGCCGGAGTGGCATTTATGCAGGGAATCTTTGTGGAATATGGAATTACTTATGATGATGAAGTTGAAGAAGTGAGAAATGGCGGTTTGGGAAGCACTACAAAAAATAGTTAAGGTTGACAAATGATTTAGAAACAGTTATACTTTGAATGTAAAATAGTTTGATATTCAAAATAATCAGGAGAAAATCATGACAACAAAAATTATTGGAACAGGAAGTTCAACTCCCAATAAAATCGTGTCAAATGACGATTTGGCAAAGATAATGGATACTTCCGATGAATGGATATATTCAAGAACAGGAATTCGTAACAGACATTTAGTAGAGCAGGAAACTACTACATATATGGCAAGTGAGGCAGCAAAGAAGGCATTGGATGATGCAGGGGTACAGGCAGAGGAGATAGATCTTATTATTGTAGGAACTGTTTCAGGAGATATGTGCTATCCTAGTACAGCCTGTTTGGTTCAGGCAGAGATAGGGGCTGTCAATGCAGTGGCCTATGATATTAGTGCAGGGTGTTCTGGTTTTCTGTTTGCGTTGAATGCTGCTCATGCATACATTCAGTCAGGAATGTGTAAATGTGCATTAGTAATTGGTGCAGAAACCTTATCTAAAATGATGGATTGGTCAGATAGAAGCACTTGTGTATTATTCGGAGATGGTGCGGGTGCGGCAGTGGTGAAGCAGGCAGATACCGGAATCCGTTCCATTATGCAGCATTCGGATGGTGGAAGTGGTGATGTTTTAGTATGTAAAAACCGCAAGCCAAATAATCCTTATGTTACTAATGAAATAAAATTACATTATACGCAAATGGAAGGGCAGGAAGTATTTAAGTTTGCTGTTAAGATGGTTCCTAAGTGTATTCAGGAAGTAGTTGAAAAGGCGGGCTTATCTGTGGATGACGTAGATTATTTTCTGCTGCATCAAGCAAATAAACGTATTATTGAGTCAGTATCAAAACGTTTGAAAGTGCCGATGGAAAAATTCCCAATAAATATAGAAAAGTACGGAAATACTTCAGCAGCTAGTATTCCGATTTTATTAGATGAATTAAATCGCATGAATACCTTTCAGAAGGGTGACATTGTTGTAATGTCTGGATTTGGTGCAGGTCTTACCTGGGGAGCAACCTTACTGGAATGGTAATTTTATGGAATAAAAAGCTTTCTTTTTGGAAAACTACTTAAGAATAATGGTAGTTTACAGAAAGGAAGTTTTTTTATGAAATTTTTAGAAAAAAGTATCCGAAGCGATTTAAAAGCTAATATCACATATCTGAATAATGTGCTGAATGTAAATAAAAATTTCGACATTATATATCGGGTGGTTCGCTTTGGGGGTAAAGAATCCTGCTTTTACTTTATAGATGGTTTTCTAAAGGATGATATGCTGCAAAAAATGCTGCAGTATTTTAATTCTATTGTTGAGGAAGATATGCCCAACAATGCTCATGAAATGTCGAAACGTTTGATTCCGTATGGCGAAGTAGAACTGATTTCTGACTGGGAAGAAATATTGAAAAATTTGTTGTCGGGTGTAACAATTATGTTTATGGAGGGGTATGAACAATGCATGGCTATTGATTGTCGTTCGTATCCTATGAGAAATGTATCCGAACCAGAAAAAGATAAAGTGCTAAGAGGATCTAAGGACGGATTTGTGGAAACTCTGGTATACAATACTGCTTTGATTCGAAGGCGTATTCGAACACCGGAATTGACGATGGAAATTAAATCTATGGGTGAAAGCTCTAAGACGGATATTGTAATCTGTTATATGGAAAACCGGGTAGATAAAAAATTCTTAAATGAAGTAATCAAAAGAATTGAGTCTATCAAGGTGGACGCATTGACCTTAAATCAGGAAAGTCTGGCAGAATGTCTTTATCAATATAAATGGTACAATCCTTTTCCGAAATTTAAATTTTCAGAACGTCCGGATACGGCTGCGGCACAGATTTTGGAGGGAAATATCGTATTGTTGGTGGATAATTCACCATCTTGCATTATTCTTCCTATGTCTGTTTTTGATATTATTGAGGAAGCGGATGATTACTACTTTCCACCTATTACAGGAACTTATTTGCGAATGACAAGGTATATCATAGCAATTATTACTTTGCTATTTACGCCATTATGGCTGCTTTTTGTAAATCATCCAGAGTGGCTTCCGACATGGCTGGAATTTACGGCAATACAGGATGATGTGAATGTCCCCATCTTTTTGCAATTAATTATTTTGGAATTTGCTATTGATGGTTTAAAACTTGCAGCGGTAAACACACCTAATATGTTAAGTACACCTTTGAGTGTAATTACAGCACTTGTACTGGGAGAATTTTCAGTGAAATCTGGTTGGTTTAATAGTGAAACAATGCTTTACATGGCGTTTGTTGCAGTGGCAAACTATACACAGCAAAGCTATGAATTAGGATATGCATTGAAATTTCTTCGCATGATTTTACTTGTTTTGACGCAGTTATTTGGTATTTATGGCTTTGTGGGAGGAATATTGCTGACTATCGTTTTACTGACAACCAATAAAACGATTTCCGGTTCAGCTTATTTTTATCCGGTAATTCCATTTAATTTAAAGGAGTTTGGAAAACGAGTGATTCGAAGGAGACTGCAATATGAAGAGAAGTAGGGGAGTGTACTAGACAAAAAGTATCGGAAATGATAAACTTAGGAACAAATGATAGGAAATGAGGGGTAACATTGGATAAAGTAAGAAAAATAAACGCAAATACCTTGAAGATATTTGCAATGATTACGATGTTGATTGACCACCTGGGGGCAACGCTTGTGTGGGAATATATGCTTACGCTGCAGGGAGATGCCAGACAAGATTGGTACACGATTTATTGCGTGATGCGAAAAATCGGAAGACTGGCATTTCCGATGTATTGCTTTTTTATTGTGGAAGGATTAGAGCATACACACAATGTAAAGAAATATATAATGCGCCTTTTGGTTTTTGCGTTTATATCGGAAATTCCGTTTGATTATGCATTCAAGGGAGAAATAACGTTTGAATATCAGAATGTATTTTTTACGCTGGCGATTGGATTGTTTTGTATCTGGCTTCTTAAGGAAGTGGAGACACGAATTTCAGAAAACATTAAGCAAATGCTGATAAAAACAATCGTTATAGCGGCAGGAACTTGTCTGGGGAATTTGTTGAATACAGATTATGGCGGATTTGGAGTCTTTATTATTGCAGTATTATATCTGTTTCGAGAAAACAGACTGCTTCAGTGTATTGCTGGGGCAGTCGGATTTTCATGGGAAGTAACAGCGCCACTTTCTTTTTTACTATTATATTTTTATAATGGAGAAAAAGGAAAGAAAATAAATAAATATCTTTTTTATGGATTTTATCCGGTTCATCTTGCAATACTTGCAGTTTTAAAATTAATTTGTTTTAAGGGTTAGAAAACGAAAGCACGGATATACTTAATTTACATAATATAATATGAAAGCTTTTAGAAAGGAATTTAAGTATGGCAGACTGTAGATGTGACAGAGTAATGACAAAAAGAAGCTGTTACGAGAAACAGGAGAGCTGTATTGATAAATTTCCAGTAGGTATGGCTTATGTACCGTGGCAGAACTGGAACCAGATTTACGAATTTGACAAGGCATTGCATAGGGGAACACTCTTTCCAGAACTGGATAAACCGTTTATCGGAAGGAGGGCGTGCAGATGAATTGTTCATGTAAGCGTATGAGCAGGGAGCAATTGCTGGATTGGATTAATATGATAAGTTTTGCTGTGATAGAAACCTCTCTTTATTTGGATACGCATCCTTGTGATGCGGAAGCATTGAAGTTTTTTGATGAATGTATAGAGATGCGTAAAATTGCAATTAGCGAATATTCGGAACAATATGAACCTCTAACACTGGATTTAGCAGGTGGAAATCAAAATAATTGGAGATGGGTAATGTCACCCTGGCCTTGGGAGGGAAAATGTTAGATGTGGAATTATGAAAAAAGATTGCAATATCCGGTAAATATCAAGGAAACTAATCCTAAGTTAGCACAGGTAATCATCAGCCAGTTCGGTGGTCCGGATGGTGAACTGGCTGCCTCTATGCGCTATTTGTCTCAACGTTATGCAATGCCTTATCGGGAAGTTATGGGGACATTGACGGACATCGGGACAGAAGAACTTGCACCTTGATGTTATACATCATAGGTGCAAGTCAACGTCCACTTGGATATCCGTGTGTGCATATGGTGTTCCAATACCTTTAGAATGGTTAACACCAACCAGTCGAACGGCACGCTCTCTGGTATAGGTTATTCGATTTATACAAGATTTTAAGAGCTTATTCTTTTTGATGGGTGATACAGTTGGGTTGTTTAAAGCTTCTAAGGCATCGGAAAAGCATTGTAGCTTTTCTGCATAATAATTAGTATCTGGTGGAAGAGTGGTCCGGGCATTATCTAACGCCTTTTTAGTATCTTCTTTTTCTCTTAAGACTTTTTTGTTAAGCATTTCGAAAATATGCTGCGGCATTGCTTCCTCGGAATATTTCTCCCACTGGTTAATTTCTTTCCTCTCCAGTTCGTGAAGCTTTGCTTCCAGGTGTTCTATTTGCTTTTGCTGCAGAAAATGAGCACCATTCTCGCTATTTTGTATTTTTACTTCAAAATCCCTAATGCAGTCCTGTAATATGTTGCTGACAATCGCTACCATTTCATCGTAGGTGCAGGAACCGGTATTGCAAAAGGTTTGTGAGTTGCATAGAAGTCGTGGAGCAGAAGAAACCTTCCCTTTTCTTTTATAAATACGGAAAGACATAGACCTGCCACATTTACAAAATAGTAGTCCGGCAAAAGGATTTACAAGCTTGGCACGAGACTTTAAGCGTGGATTGTTACCTGTTTTTTTCATGGCTGC
>JBNMLC010000002.1:0-306571 GCA_050874665.1 Lachnospiraceae bacterium
TTATTGGAGGTAAAATAAAATGGCAAAATTAACAACAGAAGAATTTATTGCAGCAATCAAAGAATTAACTGTATTAGAATTAAACGATTTAGTAAAAGCTTGTGAAGAAGAATTTGGTGTATCCGCAGCAGCAGGTGTTGTTGTAGCAGCAGCTGGTGGAGACGGAGCAGGTGCAGGCGAAGAAAAGACAGACTTCAATGTAGAATTAACAGATGTTGGTCCTAACAAAGTTAAGGTTATCAAAGTAGTTCGTGAAGTTACTGGATTAGGCTTAAAAGAAGCTAAAGAAGTAGTTGACGGAGCTCCTAAGATGCTTAAAGAAGGTGCTGAAAAAGCAGAAGCTGAAGACATCAAAGCTAAATTAGAAGCTGAAGGTGCTAAGGTTACATTAAAATAATTAAGATTTTTTTATAATCTTGCTTATAAGAAAAGGAAGTCCCCTAGTGATAGGTGTGACTTCCTTTTTGGTAGGCTACCTTTTAGCATGTGCCATCCTCCTCAGCGAGCTTATATTAGCACAACGCCTGATAAAGTCGTCAAAGTAACTTTTGATAGTTTCGAGCATTTTTAACTTATCGGTTCCCAAGAACAGCTTGTAGGCGGGGCAACTTTTTCCTTGGAGGGCAATGAAAGAGGCGTTTTTAGCGAATGCGAAATCCACTGTTTAGGGCGGCTTGGGCGAGACAGTCTTCTGGAGCGTCTTAGCCGCCCTTAACAGTTAGTTTGCATTCGCGTTGCCTCTGCCCTCCAAGGAAGAAGTTGCCCCGCCTACAAGCGTCCTGTAAACCCATAATTCTAAATTGTTAAAACTGAAAAAAACACTTGACACGCCAACCGCTTTGTGCTACCATATAACGTGCACTATTGTGGTGCGTTTATGCCTACCAAAAGTATAGTTATAGAAATCAATGAAAAAAGGTTTCCATAACTATGCTTTTGGTATACAAAAAGTTATTATTATAGAACAGGGGTGAAACGTCAATGGAGAAAAACAGAATACGTCCGGTAAAAGCTGATAAAAGCATGCGTATGAGCTACTCAAGACAGAAAGAGGTACTCGAGATGCCGAACCTGATTGAGGTTCAGAAAGATTCTTATAAGTGGTTTCTGGACGAAGGCCTGAAAGAAGTTTTTGCGGATATATCTCCAATCGCAGATTATAGTGGGCATTTGAGCCTGGATTTTGTTGATTTTGTACTTTGTGAAGACGATGTGAAATACTCAATTGAGGAGTGTAAGGAAAGAGATGCTACTTACGCTGCTCCTTTAAAAGTACGTGTCAGACTTCACAATAAAGAAACAGACGAAATTAACGAACATGAAATTTTCATGGGAGATTTACCTCTTATGACTGAAACCGGAACCTTTGTAATCAACGGTGCAGAACGTGTTATTGTAAGCCAGTTGGTTCGTTCTCCGGGTATTTACTATGCAATTGGCCACGACAAGATTGGTAAGACTTTATATTCTTCTACTGTGATTCCAAACCGTGGTGCATGGTTAGAATATGAAACTGACTCCAATGACGTTTTCTATGTTCGTGTAGATAGAACAAGAAAAGTTCCGATTACTGTCCTGATCAGAGCCCTGGGAATTGGGACAAATGCGGAAATCGTTGATTTGTTTGGAGAAGAACCTAAAATTTTAGCAAGCTTGACAAAAGACACTTCTACGAATTATCAGGAGGGTCTGTTAGAGTTATACAAAAAGATTCGTCCGGGTGAACCGCTTTCCGTAGAAAGTGCAGAAAGCTTGATTACAAGTATGTTTTTCGATGCCAGACGTTACGATCTTGCCAAGGTAGGTAGATATAAATTTAATAAGAAATTAGCTCTGAAAAATCGTATTCGCCATCAGATTCTGGCAGAAGATGTTATTAATACATCCACTGGTGAAATTATTGCAGAAGCGGGAACTAAGGTAACACCAGAACTGGCAGATGCAATCCAGAATGCAGCAGTTCCATATGTAATGATTCAGGTAGAAGAAAGAAACGTAAAAGTATTATCAAACATGATGGTTGATATTACAAGTTATGTAGATGCAGATGCAAAAGAACTTGGCGTTACGGAATTAGTATATTACCCTGTATTGAAAAAAATACTGGAAGAAAATGAGAGTTTAGAAGATATTAAGGAAGCAGTAAAGACAGAAATTACTGAATTGATTCCAAAGCATATTACCAAAGAAGATATTTTAGCTTCTATTAATTATAATATGCATTTAGAATATGGTCTTGGTAATGATGATGATATCGACCACTTAGGAAACAGAAGAATTCGTGCAGTAGGCGAATTATTACAGAATCAGTATAGAATTGGTCTTTCACGCTTGGAAAGAGTTGTTCGTGAAAGAATGACTACACAGGATTTGGAAGGAATTTCTCCACAGTCATTGATTAATATCAAACCGGTAACAGCAGCAGTGAAAGAATTCTTTGGTTCTTCACAGTTGTCACAGTTTATGGATCAGAACAACCCATTGGGTGAGTTGACACATAAAAGACGTTTATCAGCTCTTGGTCCGGGTGGTTTGTCCAGAGATAGAGCGGGATTCGAGGTTCGAGATGTTCACTATTCTCATTATGGAAGAATGTGTCCGATTGAAACACCGGAAGGTCCAAACATTGGTTTGATTAACTCTTTGGCTACTTATGCAAGAATTAATGAATATGGATTTATTGAAGCTCCATATCGTAAAATTGATAAAACAGATCCAAAGAATCCTCGTGTTACAGATGAAGTTGTATACATGACAGCAGATGAAGAAGATAATTACCACGTAGCACAGGCGAACGAACCTTTAGATGAAAACGGATATTTTAAACGTAATTCCGTATCCGGTCGTTACAGAGAAGAAACACAGGAATACGAAAAGAGCATGTTTGATTACATGGATGTATCCCCTAAAATGGTATTCTCTGTAGCTACGGCATTGATTCCTTTCCTGGAAAATGATGATGCGAACCGTGCGCTGATGGGATCTAACATGCAGCGTCAGGCGGTACCGTTGTTAACAACAGAAGCACCGGTTGTAGGTACAGGTATGGAAACAAAGACGGCAGTTGACTCAGGAGTATGTGTTGTTGCCAGAAAAGCAGGAACGATTGAACGTTCTGAATCAAATCAGATTACAATGAAGAATGACGATGGTACGAGAGATGTATACCATTTGACAAAATTCTCCAGAAGTAACCAGAGTAACTGTTATAATCAGCGCCCAATCGTATTTAAGGGTGAACACGTAGAAGCAGGCCAGGTAATTGCAGACGGTCCATCTACTTCTATGGGTGAAATTGCTCTTGGTAAAAATCCTTTAATCGGTTTTATGACTTGGGAGGGTTACAACTACGAAGATGCGGTATTGTTAAGTGAAAGATTAGTGCAGGAAGATGTCTATACATCTGTTCATATTGAAGAATATGAAGCAGAAGCAAGAGATACGAAATTAGGACCGGAAGAAATCACAAGAGATGTTCCGGGCGTTGGTGATGATGCGCTGAAAGATCTTGATGAAAGAGGTATTATCCGTATTGGTGCAGAAGTTCGTGCGGGTGATATTCTTGTTGGTAAAGTTACACCAAAAGGTGAAACAGAACTGACTGCAGAAGAAAGACTTCTTCGTGCAATTTTTGGTGAAAAGGCAAGAGAAGTTCGTGATACATCCTTGAAAGTACCACATGGTGAATATGGTATTGTAGTAGATGCAAAAGTATTTACAAGAGAAAACGGTGATGAATTATCTCCGGGTGTAAACCAGGCAGTACGTATCTACATTGCCCAGAAACGTAAAATTTCTGTTGGTGATAAGATGGCTGGTCGTCATGGTAACAAGGGTGTTGTTTCCAGAGTATTACCGGTAGAAGATATGCCATTCCTTCCAAACGGACGTCCTCTGGATATTGTCTTAAACCCATTGGGTGTGCCTTCACGTATGAACATCGGACAGGTACTTGAAATTCACTTAAGTCTTGCGGCAAGAGCATTAGGCTTTAACGTTGCAACACCGGTATTCGATGGTGCACGAGAAAATGACATCATGGATACACTGGATTTAGCAAATGATTACGTTAATTTAGAATGGGAAGAATTCAAAGAAAAGCATGGAGAAGAATTACTTCCGGAAGTGTTGGATTATTTATATGAAAATAGAGAACATAGAAAGCTTTGGAAAGGTGTTCCGATTTCTAGAGATGGTAAGGTAAGACTTCGTGATGGACGTACCGGAGAATATTTTGACAGCCCGGTAACAATTGGTCACATGCATTACCTGAAACTCCACCACTTAGTAGACGATAAGATTCATGCACGTTCTACTGGTCCTTACTCATTGGTAACACAGCAGCCGCTTGGTGGTAAGGCACAGTTTGGTGGACAGCGTTTCGGAGAAATGGAAGTTTGGGCACTGGAAGCATACGGTGCATCTTACACACTGCAGGAAATCTTAACAGTAAAATCGGATGATGTAATCGGTCGTGTTAAGACTTACGAAGCTATTATTAAAGGTGATAATATCCCAGAACCAGGTATTCCGGAATCATTTAAGGTATTGTTGAAGGAATTACAGTCCTTAGGACTTGATGTTCGAGTATTAAGAGAAGATAATACAGAAGTAGAAATCATGGAAACTATTGACTATGGCGAAACAGATTTACATTCCATAATCGAAGGAGATAAAGATTTCAATTATGAAGAAAAAGAATCTTTGGGTGCAATGGGCTTTAGTAAACAGGAATTTAATGAAAATGAAGAACTGGTGGATATAGAAGAAGATGTTGATGATACTATGGACGATGACATTTTCGCAGATTTAGAAACAGTTCTTGAGGACGAATAAGAAGGGAGTGCCAAGCATGCCAGAAGCAACTAAAAATGAAGGATATCAGCCAATGACATTTGATGCCATTAAGATTGGGTTAGCTTCCCCTGAGAAAATCAGAGAGTGGTCCAGAGGCGAAGTAAAAAAGCCGGAAACAATTAACTATAGAACTTTAAAGCCGGAAAAAGATGGTCTGTTCTGTGAAAGAATTTTTGGACCAAGCAAAGACTGGGAATGTCATTGTGGTAAATATAAGAAAATCAGATATAAAGGTGTTGTCTGCGACCGTTGTGGTGTTGAAGTTACAAAGTCTAACGTGCGTAGAGAACGTATGGGACACATTGAGCTTGCAGCTCCGGTATCTCATATTTGGTATTTCAAAGGAATTCCGAGCCGTATGGGATTAATCCTTGACTTATCACCTCGTGTTTTAGAAAAAGTATTGTACTTTGCTTCTTATATCGTATTGGATAAAGGAGAAAGCGATTTACAGTATAAGCAGGTACTTTCTGAGCGTGAATATCAGGAAGCAAGAGAAAAATTTGGCAGCCATTTCCGTGTGGGAATGGGTGCTGAAGCAATCAAAGAATTGTTAGAGGCAATTGACTTAGAAGGAGAATCTAAGGAATTAAAAGCAGGTCTGAAGGATGCAACAGGTCAGAAGCGTGCCAGAATTATTAAGCGTTTAGAAGTTGTGGAAGCGTTCAGAACATCCGGAAACAAACCGGAATGGATGATTATGGATGTTGTTCCTGTGATTCCGCCAGATTTAAGACCTATGGTGCAGTTAGACGGAGGACGTTTTGCAACCTCCGATTTAAACGATTTATACAGAAGAATTATTAATAGAAATAACCGTTTGCAGCGTCTTCTTGAGTTAGGTGCACCGGACATTATTGTCCGCAACGAAAAGCGTATGCTTCAGGAAGCCGTAGATGCGTTGATTGACAACGGAAGACGTGGACGTCCTGTTACGGGACCTGGAAACAGGGCATTAAAGTCCTTGTCTGATATGTTAAAAGGTAAATCCGGACGTTTCCGTCAGAACTTATTAGGTAAGCGTGTTGACTATTCTGGACGTTCTGTTATCGTAGTAGGACCAGAACTTAAGATTTACCAGTGTGGTCTTCCAAAAGAAATGGCAATCGAGTTATTTAAGCCATTCGTTATGAAAGAACTGGTTGCTAACGGAACTTCACATAATATTAAAAATGCAAAGAAAATGGTAGAACGTCTTCAGCCGGAAGTATGGGATGTGCTGGAAGATGTAATCAAAGAACATCCTGTTATGTTAAACCGTGCTCCTACACTTCACAGACTTGGTATTCAGGCGTTTGAACCGATTCTTGTAGAAGGTAAGGCGATTAAACTTCACCCGTTGGTATGTACGGCTTTTAATGCTGACTTCGATGGTGACCAGATGGCGGTACATTTACCATTATCTGTAGAAGCGCAGGCAGAATGTCGTTTCTTATTGCTTTCACCAAACAACCTGTTAAAACCATCTGATGGTGGTCCGGTAGCCGTGCCTTCACAGGATATGGTACTTGGTATCTACTATCTGACTATGGATAAATTAAGAGATTACAAAGGAAATGAAGAAGCAGTTCCTGTATCTGATACTATTTATGGCGAAACAGCCGGAGATGCTTATGAATATGAAGATATCAAGGAAGCTCTTGCGGCTGGAACATTGGGAATGGATGATTACATTCACTTTGTAGATGTAAAGGATAACAACCGTAATATCATCTCTACACCGAGAGATTTAATGGGACGTCACTTTACAGAAATGAATCAGGCATTGCTTGCATATGAAAACGGACAGATTTCACTTCATCAGAGTATTTATGTTCATAAAAAACGTGTATTAGATGATGGAACTGTGTTAGAAGGCAATGTAAAGACTACATTAGGTAGATTAATCTTTAATGAAATTGTGCCGCAGGATTTAGGCTTTGTTGACAGAAGTATTCCTGAAAATGCGTTAAAATATGAAATTGATTTTCATGTTGGTAAAAAAGGCTTGAAGCAGATTCTGGAAAAAGTTATTAATACACATGGAGCAACAAAGACAGCAGAAGTTTTAGATGATATCAAAGCTATGGGTTACAAGTATTCCACTCGTGCTGCTATGACGGTATCTATTTCTGATATGACGGTACCACCACAAAAACCACAGATGATTCAGGATGCACAGGATACAGTAGATCATATTACAAGAAACTACAAACGTGGTCTTATTACAGAAGAGGAAAGATATAAAGAAGTAGTAGAAACATGGAAAAATACGGATGATCAGTTGACACATGCACTGCTCTCCGGTTTGGATAAGTATAATAATATCTTTATGATGGCTGACTCCGGAGCCCGTGGTTCTGATAAGCAGATTAAACAGCTTGCAGGTATGCGTGGTTTGATGGCAGATACAACAGGTCGTACTATTGAGTTGCCTATTAAGTCAAACTTCCGTGAAGGACTTGACGTTTTGGAATACTTTATGTCTGCACATGGTGCTCGTAAAGGTCTTTCCGATACAGCTCTTCGTACCGCCGATTCCGGTTACCTGACAAGACGTCTTGTAGATGTTTCACAGGAACTGATTATTCGTGAAACTGACTGTTGCGAAGGCGGAGAAATTCCGGGAATGTATGTAAAGGCATTCATGGACGGTAAAGAAACCATCGAGGATTTACAGGAACGTATGACAGGAAGGTATTCTTGTGAAACGATTACTGATAAAGATGGTAATGTAATTGTTAAGAAGAATCATATGATTACACCGAAGCGTGCAGCTAATATCATGAAACATGGTATGAATGAAAATGGAGAACCATTCTCGAAAGAAGACAGAATTAAGATTCGTACCATTCTTACCTGCCGTTCTCACAACGGTGTCTGTGCAAAATGTTACGGTGCAAACATGGCTACCGGTGAGGCAGTACAGGTTGGTGAATCTGTAGGTATCATTGCAGCCCAGTCTATTGGTGAACCTGGTACACAGCTTACAATGCGTACCTTCCATACGGGTGGTGTTGCCGGTGATGATATTACACAGGGTCTTCCTCGTGTCGAAGAACTTTTTGAAGCAAGAAAGCCGAAGGGTCTTGCAATTATCGCAGAATTTGGTGGTGTTGCAACGGTAAAAGACACAAAGAAGAAACGAGAGGTTATCGTTACAAATCCGGAAACAGGTGAGACAAAGGCTTATCTGATTCCATATGGCTCACGTATTAAAGTATTAGACGGTGCAGTGCTGGAAGCCGGAGATGAACTGACAGAAGGTAGTGTAAACCCACACGATATTCTTAAAATTAAGGGTGTGCGTGCAGTTCAGGATTATATGTTACAGGAAGTTCAGCGAGTATACCGTTTACAGGGTGTAGAAATTAATGATAAGCATATTGAAGTAATTGTACGTCAGATGCTTAAGAAGATAAGAATCGAGAATAATGGTGATTCTGAATTCTTACCTGGAACATTGGTTGATGTTTTAGATTATGAAGATATGAATAAAAAGCTGGAAGAAGAAGGATTAGAACCGGCAGAAGGAAAACAGGTACTTCTTGGTATTACTAAGGCGTCACTTGCTACGAACTCTTTCTTGTCAGCAGCTTCCTTCCAGGAAACAACCAAGGTTCTTACAGAAGCAGCTATTAAGGGTAAGGTCGATCCATTGATTGGTCTGAAAGAAAATGTATTAATTGGTAAGCTGATTCCTGCTGGTACAGGTATGAAACGCTACAGAAATGTTAAATTAAATACCGACTATAAATTGCAGGAAGAAATCGATTTTTCAGAAGAATTTGATGAAGAATTAATTTTTGCAGAGGATGTAGAGGATATACAGACAGCAGAAGAACTGAATCAAAACGAAGAAATAGTACTTGATGAAGAATAAATATTTCGCAAAAGTGCCCAAAGGGAAACCTTTGGGCACTTTTGTATGAAAAATAATTATTTCCCTACTATTCAAAAAGTGCAAAAAGGACTATAATAAAAACAGACAAAAACTAAGTGAAAGGAGAAGAGGAATGTTATGGGCTTAGAAGAGTTATTGGAAGGGTTTCGTGAACAGGCTGTTGTGGATAAACCAAATATGTGCCAGAAATGTAATGTAGAGTATAAGTATTTGGGGCTTGGACATTATAAGTGTGAAAAGTGTGGAGATATCGTGACAGATGATTACGGAAAAGTACGTGATTATGTGGAAGAATCCACAGAGGAAGTGGGGGTTGAAAAGGCATCTGCCGATACCGGTGTGGCGGTAGAACGTATTCGTGAATTGATTGAGATGGGGAAAATCAGTTTAACCGGGGGAAAGCGAAGATAAAAAAGTGAAATACAGTATTGACATTGCCTGATTTGAGGGGTATACTGGACTAGTGTGCGTGGAAACACACTAGTTTTTTCGTACACAGAAAAGAGTAAATGTATACGCATTACAGACAATATCTACAGGAGGTGAAAAAGAATGCCGACATTTAATCAGTTAGTGAGAAAAGGAAGACAGACAACAGTAAAGAAGTCTACTGCACCAGCTTTACAGAAGGGTTACAACTCTTTAAGAAAGAAAACAACAGATCTTTCCGCACCACAGAAGAGAGGTGTGTGTACAGCAGTTAAGACAGCTACACCTAAGAAGCCTAACTCAGCTCTTAGAAAAATTGCCAGAGTTCGTCTTTCTAACGGAATCGAAGTAACAAGTTATATCCCAGGTGAAGGACACAACCTTCAGGAACATAGTGTTGTTCTTATCAGAGGTGGTAGAGTAAAAGACTTACCAGGTACAAGATACCATATCATCCGTGGTACATTGGATACAGCAGGTGTTGCTAAGAGAAGACAGGCTCGTTCTAAGTACGGTGCTAAGAGACCGAAGGACGCAAAATAAAATAAGTATCACAAACAGAGTTTGAATGAGTGCCGGAACTTGTAGATATTGACTCGCATGAATTACGAAAGTAAGAGAGGATTGAATAAATCAGTCTGTAAATGCGAAAAATAGATAGAACGACCGAGCGCGAACACAATCTTTAAGTGTAAATTACACATGTGAGTACCGATGAATTAACAAGTGAATACTTACTGGAAATCAGTAAGCGCACGTATTAAGGAGGGAAGAACCGTGCCACGTAAAGGACATATTCAGAAAAGAGATGTATTAGCAGATCCATTATACAACAACAAAGTCGTTACAAAGCTTATCAACAACATTATGTTAGACGGTAAGAAAGGTGTAGCGCAGAAAATTGTTTACAAGGCTTTCGACAGAGTTGCAGAAAAAACTGGAAAACCAGCTTTAGAAGTATTTGAAGAAGCTATGAACAATATTATGCCAGTTCTTGAAGTAAAGGCTAGACGTATCGGTGGTGCAACATATCAGGTACCTATCGAAGTAAGACCTGACAGAAGACAGGCATTAGCACTTCGTTGGCTTACAACTTTTTCTCGTGCAAGAGGAGAAAAGACAATGGAAGAAAGACTTGCTAATGAAATCATGGATGCAGCTGGAAATACAGGTGCAGCTGTAAAAAGAAAAGAAGATATGCACAAAATGGCAGAAGCAAACAAAGCATTTGCTCACTACCGTTTCTAATTATCTTCTGGAAATAATAGTAAAAGGAGGAAGAACCTTTGGCTGGAAGAGAATACCCATTGGAGAGAACCAGAAATATTGGTATTATGGCTCATATTGATGCTGGTAAAACAACAACAACAGAGCGTATCCTTTATTATACTGGTGTTAACTATAAAATTGGTGATACTCACGAAGGTACTGCTACTATGGACTGGATGGAGCAGGAACAGGAAAGAGGTATCACTATTACTTCAGCGGCTACAACATGTCACTGGACTTTGCAGGAAAATGCAAAACCAAAGCCAGGTGCATTAGAACATCGTATCAACATCATTGATACACCAGGACACGTAGACTTCACAGTAGAAGTAGAACGTTCTCTGCGTGTACTTGATGGTGCAGTAGGTGTATTCTGTGCTAAGGGTGGTGTTGAACCACAGTCAGAAAATGTATGGCGTCAGGCTGACACATACAATGTACCAAGAATGGCCTTCATCAATAAGATGGATATTCTGGGTGCTGATTTCTACAATGCTGTAGATCAGATCAGAACCAGATTAGGTAAAAACGCAATTGTACTTCAGTTACCAATTGGTAAAGAAGATGAATTTAAGGGAATCATTGACTTAATGGAAATGCAGGCTTACATCTATAATGATGATAAGGGTGATGATATTACCGTTGGTGAAATTCCTGAAGACATGAAAGATGAAGCAGAATTATATCGTCAGGAATTAGTAGAAAAAATCTGCGAATTAGATGATGATTTAATGATGATGTACTTAGAAGGTGAAGAACCTACTATTGAACAGTTAAAAGCTGCTTTAAGAAAAGGAACTTGTGAATGTACTGCAGTACCTGTAACATGTGGTTCTGCATACAGAAACAAAGGTGTACAGAAGTTATTGGATGCAATCCTTGAATACATGCCAGCTCCAACAGACATCCCGGCTATTAAGGGTGTTGATATGGATGGAAACGAAATTGAAAAGCATTCATCTGATGATGAACCATTTGCTGCATTGGCATTCAAGATTATGGCTGACCCATTCGTTGGTAAGCTTGCATTCTTCAGAGTATATTCTGGAACATTAAATTCAGGCTCTTATGTATTTAACTCTACAAAGGGCAAAAAAGAACGTGTTGGACGTATCTTACAGATGCATGCAAACAAGAGAGAAGAACTTGATAAAGTTTACTCTGGTGATATTGCAGCAGCAGTAGGATTTAAGCTTACAACAACAGGTGATACAATCTGTGATGAACAGCATCCTGTTATCTTAGAGTCCATGGAATTCCCTGAACCGGTTATCGAGCTTGCTATCGAGCCTAAGACAAAGAATGATCAGGGTAAAATGGGTGAAGCTTTGGCAAAACTTTCAGAAGAAGATCCAACATTCAGAGCTCATACAGATCAGGAAACTGGTCAGACAATTATTGCCGGTATGGGTGAATTGCATCTTGAAATTATCGTAGACAGACTTCTTCGTGAATTCAAGGTAGAAGCAAATGTAGGTGCTCCACAGGTTGCATACAAAGAAACATTTACAAAGCCTGTTGACGTTGATAGTAAATACGCAAAACAGTCTGGTGGTCGTGGACAGTACGGACATTGTAAAGTTAAATTTGAGCCAATGGATCCAAATGCAGAAGAAACATTCAAATTTGAGTCTACTGTAGTTGGTGGTGCTATTCCTAAAGAATACATCCCTGCTGTTGGTGAAGGTATTGAAGAAGCAACAAAGGCTGGTATCTTAGGTGGATTCCCAGTACTTGGTGTATACGCAAACGTATACGATGGTTCTTACCATGAAGTCGATTCTTCCGAAATGGCATTCCATATTGCCGGATCTATGGCATTCAAGGAAGCTATGCAGAAGGGTGCTCCGGTATTGTTAGAGCCGATTATGAAGGTTGAAGTAACAATGCCAGAAGAATACATGGGAGATATCATTGGAGATATCAATGCTCGTCGTGGACGTATCGAAGGAATGGACGACCTGGGCGGTGGTAAGATTGTCAGAGGTTATGTTCCGTTAGCAGAAATGTTCGGATACTCTACAGATCTTCGTTCCAGAACACAGGGACGTGGTAACTATTCCATGTTCTTTGAAAAGTACGAACCAGTACCTAAGTCAGTTCAGGAAAAAGTTCTTGCTGCAAAAAGCAAATAATTAATTATGCAAAAATCCTGCCCTTTGTTGGGCAGGTGATGAAATAAAAAGAGAATTAGGCTTGCAAAAGTTTCCAATATGAAATATAATCATTGTAGCCGAAAAAATGAAAACAATATGTAAATTTTAAGGAGGACGTTAAAAAATGGCTAAGGCTAAATTTGAAAGAACTAAACCACATTGTAACATCGGAACAATTGGTCACGTTGACCACGGTAAAACAACTTTAACAGCTGCTATCACAAAGACTCTTGCAGCTAGAGTAGCAGGTAACGAAGCAGTAGATTTCGAGAATATCGATAAAGCTCCAGAAGAAAGAGAAAGAGGTATCACAATTTCTACAGCTCACGTTGAGTACGAAACAGAAAACAGACATTACGCACACGTTGACTGTCCAGGACATGCCGATTACGTTAAGAACATGATTACTGGTGCTGCTCAGATGGATGGTGCTATCCTTGTAGTTGCTGCTACTGACGGTGTTATGGCTCAGACAAAAGAGCATATCTTACTTTCTCGTCAGGTAGGTGTTCCTTACATCGTTGTATTCATGAACAAATGTGATATGGTTGACGATGAAGAATTACTTGAATTAGTAGAAATGGAAATCGTTGAACAGTTAGAAGAATATGACTTTACAGACTGCCCAATCATCAAAGGATCTGCTTTAAAGGCTCTTGAAGATCCAATGAGCGAATGGGGAGACAAGATTATGGAATTAATGGCAGCAGTTGACGAACATATTCCAGATCCTCAGAGAGCAACAGATCAGCCATTCCTTATGCCAATCGAAGATGTATTCACAATCACAGGTCGTGGTACAGTTGCTACAGGTAGAGTAGAACGTGGCGTTCTTCATATCAATGAAGAAGTTGAAATCGTAGGTATCAAAGAAGAAGTTCAGAAGACTACTGTAACAGGTATCGAAATGTTCCGTAAACTTCTTGACGAAGCTCAGGCTGGTGATAACATCGGTGCTTTACTTCGTGGTATCAAGAGAGAAGATATCGAAAGAGGACAGGTATTATGTAAACCAGGCAGTGTAACATGCCATAAGAAATTTACTGCTCAGGTATACGTATTAACAAAAGACGAAGGTGGACGTCATACTCCATTCTTCAACAACTACAGACCACAGTTCTATTTCAGAACAACTGACGTAACTGGTGTTATCAACTTACCAGAAGGCACAGAAATGTGTATGCCAGGTGATAACGTAGAAATGTCTATCGAACTGATTCATCCAGTAGCTATGGAACAGGGTCTTACATTCGCTATCCGTGAAGGCGGACGTACAGTAGGATCAGGTCGTGTTGCTACAATCGTTGAATAAGTGATAAAAAGCTAGACTTTATAGGGCTTCCCAACGTAAGTTAGGAAGTCCTTTTATAGGATAATTATTATATATGAATAGGGAATGAAGTTCTCCCTTGGGTAACCTAAACTGCTATAACAAAGCTGATGACTTCTACGATGAATTGTCGCAGAAGCTATCAGCTTTTTTAGTGTGTAGAATTAGAGTGTTTTACCTTCCTGACTCTACACAGTGAAAAACGCTCCGAAAGGAGCGTGCTGCGGTGATATGGAAGTATGTCGCTAATGCAACTTGCCGCAGGCGGAGAATCTTGCAAACGAGATTCGTTTTTATTTGAGAATACGGAGGAATTTATATGTTAACATCATTATCGCTTATATTTTTAGTGGGACTGGCTATGGGGGCTATTTGTGGACGTTTGAGATTACCGCGAATTATTGGTATGCTTGTAACGGGAATTGTATTAGGCCCATATGTGCTGGATTTGCTCGACCCATCAATCTTATCAATTTCTTCAGAGTTGAGAAAAATGGCTCTGGTTATAATTTTGCTTAAGGCAGGATTATCTTTAAATTTGTCAGATTTGAAAAAGGTTGGCAGGCCTGCCGTTTTGTTATCGTTCGTACCTGCCACATGTGAAATTATTGGTTATATTTTATGTGCTCCTGCCATTCTTGGAATTACAAGAATTGAAGCGGCCGTTATGGGTGCGGTTTTAGCAGCCGTTTCTCCTGCTGTAGTTGTGCCCAAAATGGTTCAGCTCATGGAAACGAAATATGGAACAGATAAGGCAATTCCACAGATGATTCTGGCGGGAGCATCGTGTGACGATATTTTTGTAATTGTATTATTTACAACATTTTTGGGTATAGCGCAAGGAGGAAGTGCAAATGTGTCCTCGTTTGTAAATATACCAGTCTCTATTGTTTTGGGAATTATTTTAGGGGCTTTGACAGGATACCTATTATATAAGTTTTTTGAAACCGCATATGCACGCAAACATTATGTGAGAAATAGTATGAAGGTAATCATCGTATTAGGCTGTTCCTTTCTGCTTATTGCAGTAGAAGACTGGCTGGAAGGGAAAATAGCCGTTTCAGGTTTGCTGGCAGTAGTCAGCATGGCATGTGTGTTAAAAGCAAAAAGCACAACATTTGTATCGAAAAGACTGTCTGATAAATTTGGGAAACTTTGGATTGCGGCAGAAGTGATATTATTTGTTTTGGTGGGAGCAGCAGTAGATATCAGGTATATGTTGAGTGCAGGTGTAGCGGCAGTGCTTATTATTTTTGTGGCTTTACTGTTCAGAGGTGTTGGAGTTTGGATTTGTACCATTAGGACAAAACTTTCTGTGAAAGAGAGAATTTTCTGCGTAATAGCATATCTTCCTAAGGCGACAGTACAGGCGGCAATAGGTTCAGTTCCTCTTGCTGCGGGATTACCATGTGGAAACATTATTTTATCAGTTGCGGTTGTGGCAATTATCATTACAGCACCATTGGGGGCACTCGGAATGGAGGCAACCTATAAGAAATTGCTGGTACAATCTGAAGAGGGCTAGGCGAATAAATAAAAAATAAGAAAATAAGGCGCTTTGTGTGTATCGTAAATGGCTCTCAGATGATATCTAACAGAGGCAGGACTTAATTATTTTGGCTGTATTTTGGCTGCACCTTGACCAGTGCAAGTATAAAGAGGAATACATTAGCTGCTTAAGGAAAAAGTAAAATTACGGAAAATAATAGATATGAACACTTGCTATTTCATGGAAAATTATATATATTAACATCAGCAGATACTTTTAGTTCAGCAATGGAATTTGCGGAATAGTACCATGTCATTGACTAGGAGTAATTACAATGGCAGGTATAAGTAAAAATAGGAGGAAAAATGGAGTACAAAACATTTCATGGTTTGGAAGATGTATACCCGGAAAAATTAGATGGAACAAGTGAGTGGTTTTACGGTCAGGTGACACCTTGTTCAGAGGCATATGAGGTTTCGGAATATCAGGGCAGCTATATAGGAACCCGACTATATATTTTTCATATTTCTGGTAAGGTTTATGTGCCCTTTCAACAGGAGAAAAATGTATTTTTAGCCCCTCCAATCTATAGTGCTGAAAGAAATTCTTTTGGTATCCTCCGATATGATTTTAATAAAAGGCGGATACAGGCCTACGAGTATATTCCGGAAACAGAGGAATTGTCCATACTTAAAGAAATTAAAATGCCTAAAACGGATGAACTTAGATATATTAGAATGATAAAAGAACCTTTTATGCTCGTAAAGTGCAATTGGAATGAAAATTTTGTCGATTTCTTAGAAGAAAAAGAAAATCATGTTCAGTTGGAAGAGAATGAAAGCCTGTGTTATGTGGAGAAGGATGTGCTTATAACACAAAAATGGATAGAGGACCCTGATTACAGAGAAGAGATTATTTATCGCCATGCGGATTCTGGAAAGGTGCTTAAGAGAGAAGATGGCTATATTGTAGAAATGCCTGACGGAAAACTTTGGATTATGACCAGATAGCAAGGATAAAAATAATAAACAACAATAGAATAATCAAAAAGAAAAGAGGAGATTCATATGAGCGAAGTATTAGAAAAAATGAAATCAAGAAGAAGTATCAGACAATATAAATCAGATGCAGTGCCTCAAGAGGTGATAGATCAAATTATAGAGGCAGGTCTATATGCTGCAAGTGGAAGAGGCGGACAAAATACAATTATCCTTCAGGTGACAGACAGAAAGCTTCGTGATGAAATATCGAAACGGAATTGTAAGATTGGCGGCTGGGAAGAAGGATTTGATCCATTTTATGGAGCACCGGCTATGCTGATTGTTCTGGCAAAGAAAGAATGTACTACAGGAATTTATGATGGAAGTCTGGTTATGGGGAATCTTATGCTGGCTGCGCATGATTTAGGGATCGGAAGTTGCTGGATTCACAGAGCAAAGGAAGAATTTGAAACTGACTGGGGAAAGGAACTGTTAAACTCACTTGGTATAGAAGGAGAATATGAAGGAATTGGTCATTGTGCGCTGGGATACGCAGAGGGTTCGTATCCTGCAACTCCAGAGAGAAAAGAGCATAGAGTGTTTAAAGTAAAGTAATTGTAAAGGTAACTTTTTCAAAACGTTAAGATATTACAAAACTTTATATTATGTATTACAAAACACTTGACCAGAATTATCCTAATATGGTATATTAAGATTATTAATAAAAGATGGGTAATGGCACTGGAATCATAATGGTTATGGCATATAACCTTAGGTTAGTGTGAATTTTAACACCAAGAAAATTTCATCAGCATGGTTGACTTGAAGAGGTCTATTAAAAATATCCATCAAGCTTAGCTTGATGGATATTTTTGCTATAGTAAGAGTGAGGGTGCCTGATAAGGAGAGAAATTAATGGAAAAAAATCAAAAAAACAATGTTATCGTTGTACGTGTGGCGGAGATAATTCGTCTGTTAATTAAGAAATTATGGATAATGATTCTTGTAGGGGTAATTTTTGCAGCCGGAGGATATGGTTATGGTGTAGTGACAACACCAACACCGATGTATTCTGCTACGACAAAGTTATATGTGACAGGTGCTGATGCGGAGGTTCCGTCTACTCCAAGCCTTAATTTAGGGCAGCAGGTACTTGGCAGCTATATTGAAATTTTAAGGAGCAGACCTGTGTTAGAACAGGTCATTGAAGATTTGAACTTAAATATGTCCTATGCAGAGTTGAGATCCTGTGTTTCACAATATACGCCGGAAGGAACTTGTATGCTTGAAATTAGTGTAGCATATCCGGAGCCGGAATTATCAAAAAAGATTGTAGATGACCTAGTGACAGTTTCTGCGGATCGTGCCAAAGAAATCATGGGCTGCAGGATTCCGGTGGTATATGAGGAGGCTTATCTTCCAACGGAGCCATATAATAGTGCAGGTAATAATTCCTATAAATACCTTCTTTTAGGAGGCGTTGCAGGTGTAGCGTTAACAGGATTTATAATCTTAGTAGGGTATTTTGCAAGTACTAAGTTTAATAACCCGAATAAGGTAACGGATAGATTACACTTGAAAACACTTGGTGTAATCCCAAATAATGCTGCTAAAAATGTATCATATGGGGAAGCTGCATATCAAAACTTTTCCTCTCGCATGCTGTTTGCCAAAACAGACGCAAAAATTATAGATTTTATCAGTGCTACTGGTAAGGAAAATAAATATGAATTTCTACAGAAAACGGCACAAAGCTTTGCAGCGGCAGGGAAAAAAGTTCTTCTTATGGATACAAATCTGACAAATCCTGAGTGGGGAGCAGGAGAAAGTGCAGATAACAGTCAAAAAGGATTGGAAGACTATCTGACAGGAAAAGCTCAATTACAAGAAATTATAGCAAAGAAGGAAGAAATCGATTGTATTTATTGTACACAGGCAGTTGTAAATGCAGTAGAGCTGTTAGAAGGGAAAGAGTTTGAGAAGCTTTTAGGGGAACTCAAAGCAGAATATGATTATATTTTGCTGGATACTGCACCTATGGCATATGTACCGGATGCATTGTGTACTGTAGAAAACACAGATGCAGTAGTATTAGTGCTTTCGGCAAAATTCAGCAGAATACGTCAGGCAAAAGAAATTATTACAGCTATGGAAGAGAGAGAAGTGCCTATATTAGGAGTAGTGCTTAAGGATATGGATATTCATAAGGGCGGCAAATATTTCTCGAAGGAATTTGGAAAATATTTCGGAGTATATAAAAATTAATTCTGAATAATGAAAACAACGAATAGAAAAGAATTGAGAGGAACAAGACAGTGCAGAATGTATTTATCATAGGATCAAAGGGAATTCCGGCAGCATACGGCGGTTTTGAGTCATTTGTTGACAGACTTACCTTTTTCCAAAAATCAGATGATATTAAATATCATGTATCATGTGCAGTAGAACCAGAAGAATGGACAGAACAGACTCCGAAGGAGTTTTCCTATAATGGTGCGAGATGTTTTCGAATTAAATGGAAAAATTTAGGACCGGCCAGAGCAATTTTCTATGATTTAGATGCTTTTCGGGAATGTATTAACTATATTAAGGCAAATAAGGTGAAACAACCAATCGTATATGTTTTAGCATGCAGAATAGGACCGTTTTTCAATCATTATGTTAAACAAGTACATAAACTCGGAGGAAAGGTATATGTAAATCCGGACGGGCATGAATGGAAACGTGCGAAATGGAGTGCACCCGTAAGGAAGTATTGGAAAATATCTGAGCGATTGATGGTAAAGCATGCAGATTTATTAATCTGCGACAGTAAGGCAATTGAGAAATATATTCACGAAGACTACGATAAATATCAGCCGGAAACTACATTTATTGCCTATGGTTCTGATACTGTAAAATCACAGCTTTCAGATGATGCAAAGATTTTGAATGACTGGTATCAGGAAAAGAATGTGAAAGCTCGTGAGTATTATTTGGTGGTAGGAAGATTTGTGCCGGAAAATAACTTTGAAACGATGGTAAAAGAGTTTATGAAGTCCGATACGAAGAAGGATTTTGTATTGATTACAAATGTGGAAAATAACAGCTTTTATGACTCTTTGTTGAGTACGACACATTTTGACAAGGATCAGAGAATTAAATTTGTAGGAACTGTGTATGATAAAGAATTGTTGAAAAAATTACGTGAAAATGCATATGCATATTTTCACGGTCATGAAGTAGGCGGAACTAACCCAAGCCTGTTAGAATCCTTAGGCAGTACGGATTTGAATTTGTTGCTTGACGTAGGATTTAACCGGGAAGTGGGTGAAGATGGTGCCCTTTACTGGAGTAAGGAAGAAGGGGCACTTGCAGCTCTTATCCATAAAGCAGACGCTATGACGGCGGAGGAAATATCTGCTATGGGTGTCAAAGCAAAAGAACGTATTAAAAATGATTACAGTTGGAGTTATATTGTGGATCGATACGAGGAAGTTTTTCTGAATCGAAAATAAAATAACGATTTGCAGGCAGGGAGAATATAGCATGAAAATATTGATGGTGAATAAATTCTTTTACATAAAAGGTGGCAGTGAAACATACTACTTTGCACTGAAAAGACTGTTAGAGGCAAAGGGACATACCGTAATTGACTTTTCTATGAAAGATGAAAAGAATTTTGAGTCGCCATATGCAGAATATTTTGTAGAGGCTGTGGATTACAATGGCGGAATGAGCAAAAAACAGCAGTTGAGAGCGGCAAAAAACATTATTTATTCGACAGAAGCTAAGCGTAAATTAGAACAATTAATCAAGGATACTAGGCCGGATATTGCACATCTTCACATTTTTCAGCACCAGCTCTCACCCTCCATTCTTGACGTATTGAAAAAATATGATATTCCAACAGTGTACACAGCACATGATTTAAAGATGCTGTGTCTAAACTATGTCATGATGACACATGGAAGATTATGTGAAAAGTGTAAGGGTGGTCACTATATTAACTGTCTAAAGCAGAAATGTGTAAAAAATTCAACATTAAAAAGCAGTATTAATGTGGTGGAAGGATATCTGCACAAGTGGAGAAAGAGTTATGATGCCATTGATGTAATTATGACTCCGAGCTTGTTCTATAAAAATAAATTTCTGGAATTTGGAATTGATCAGGAAAGAGTCTATCATCTTCCGAATTTTTTGGATAGAGAATGTCCGAAAGTTGAAGAAACACAAGAGAAAGAACAGTATTTCTTATATTTTGGCAGATTATCTGCAGAAAAGGGTGTTCTTACATTAATAAAAGCGGTAGAAAATACGAAAGCGCTTCTTTTTATAGTGGGAACAGGTCCATGTCGTGAAGAAATAGAAGCGTATTTAGAAGAACATAATGTAACCAATGTAAAACTTCTTGGGTTCAAAAGCGGCAAGGAGTTGACAAATATCGTAGGAAATGCAAGGGCGGTAATTCTTCCCTCAGAATGGTATGAGAACGGTCCATATTCAGCGATTGAATCCTTACAGCTTGGGCGACCTATTATTGGTTCAGAATTAGGAGGAATACCGGAGCTGATTGATAGAAATGGAAAGGTGTTCCAGCATGGCAATGTGGAAGAATTGAGAGAAATTTTAGAAAACTTTCCGAGTCCCGGAACAGATGATTACAAGGGCTACTGCAGACGCTCCGAGGAAATCTTTAAAGAGAATTATATGGCAGAGGGACATTATGAGAGATTGCTGCCGATGTATCAAAAAGCAATGCAGAAGCATGGGAATGAGAGGTCATTATGAGAAAAATCCCCAAAATAGTTCATTATTGCTGGTTTGGCAATAACGAAAAACCGGATAACATAAAAGCATACATAGCGTCATGGAAAGAAAAAATGCCCGATTATACTTTTATGGAGTGGAATGAAGAAAATTTTGATGTTAAGGCTTCGGTTCCTTATGTGCGTCAGGCTTATGAGGCAGGAAAGTACGCTTTTGTTAGTGATTATGCCAGGATTCAGGCATTGTATCAGTACGGGGGTATTTACCTGGATACAGATGTGGAGGTAAAAAAATCCTTTGAGCAGCTTTTAGAACATCAGTCGATGGTGCTTGGATTCGAAAGCAAAAGAAGCCTGTTAACGGCATTCATTGCAGTGGAAAAGGAGCATCCATATATAGGAGAATTTCTCGAATCCTATGGGAAGAGAGAGTTTCTAAAGAAAGATGGTTCCTATGATATGACAGTAATCAATGATGGGTTTTCAAAACTCATGGAGAGTAAAGGTGTTGATTTAGATAGGAATGAATATCAAGAGCTCCCAGGGAATATTGTTGTATATCCGATTGAATATTTTTGCGGCTTTGATGTGGTTAACTGGCATGAAGATATTACGAATAAGACATGTACTGTGCATTATATGAACAGTAGCTGGGTATCCGGTAGTCAGGGAATGAAACGGAAAGTGATTCAGACACTTCAGAAAATTCTAGGCTATGAAACTTACGATAAATTGCGAAAAGTGCTTAAGAGAAGATAGAGTTGGCAGGAAACGATATGGAGGTCTTAAGATGGTGCTGACAGGCGGACAGGTAAGAATGGCGGCAATAAAGATGCTTCTTTATTCCCGTGGAAATGCATATAAAAATGCAGAATACATTAAGAAAAAAAATATATTTTATCATATGGGTGATGGCTGCTATTATCACCCGAGGAAACTTCCGACAGAACCTATACTTGTTTCTATGGGAGATAACGTGTGGGTGTCTGCAAATGTTCGCTTTATTACACATGATATGACAGGTGATATGTTGAAAAATCATCCGGTATACGGAGCAGAATTTTCCAAAATGTATAGTCCGTATTATATGGGGAAAATTCAGATTGGAAGTAATGTGATGATTGGAGCGGATGCCACAATCATGTATGATGTAAAGATAGGAAATGATTGTATTATAGCTGCCGGAAGTATTGTGACAAAAGATGTACCTGCCGGAAGTGTTGTGGCAGGAGTGCCGGCAAGAGTGATTGGTACATTGGAGGACTTTGTGGCAAAACGCAGACCGATACTGCAGAACATGATTAAAAAAGAAGACGGGATTGAGGGAATGATTCAGTTTTTCTGGGAGCAGGATAAATAATAGGAGAATGTGGACGTGAAGATAGCGATAGAAGAAAAAAAACTTGTTATGGGGTTGTATTGTGCAACGATGCTAATGTCTATGCTGTCGATTGTGGACAATGTACCGTTGATAGGAGTCATGTACAATGTGAAATATCTGTATCTTGTGCTTATTATGTTCTTTTGTTTTTATGATGGTGTCCTGGTTTGGAATAGAAGAATAGTAGTAGCAATAGGATTATTGATACTTCACACAATATTATATGGAGTTATATTTGTGAACCCACGTATTCAGTATGATACGGATATTCATTTTCAACAGTTGATAGCAATGTATATTCTGACCTTTTTTTCGTGTATTTACGTGTATAAAAAGGATTGTTACTTGCTTTTTTTGGAAATGACCTATCTGGCAATGGCGTTATTTATTTCATGGTGCGCACTGACCCATACCGGAGATTTTGTGAATCCCGTTTATTTTGTTAACATTTTCTCCAGATCAGAACGTTTCAGGGCTGCTTTTGGTATGGGTGATGTCAATTATTGTGGAAATTATTGTATTTACCTATTGATTATTTCCTTCTTTTTGTGGTGTGAGTGGAAGAAACAAGGGAAAAAGCCGGATAAAAAATTAATTATAGCCATGATTTTTGTTGATGCAATTACTCTTTGTATGCTCTTTTCCACAGCATCTAGGTCAGCAATTATCAGCCTTACATTATTTTTTGTCTTGTATACAATTTTAAAATTAAGATATGCAATTATTAGAAATTGGAAATTGGTTCTCTCGGTAGGAGGGATTCTTGTATTGCTTGTGGTAATCGTGTTAGCTGCAACAGGAGCCATGTCAAGTATGTGGCAGGAATCTAACAGGGAGGGAAACTATAGTATCAATTATCCTATTTTTCTGGAATATGGAAATTATCTTAATGGAATGGGATATATGGATAATTCGGGCTTTTTAAATAAAGTATACGGATATGACACCACCGCAATGGATGTGTATTTTCTTTATATTCCCTTTGCTACAGGCATTTTAGGGGCAACCATTATTTTTTTGCAAATGATATACATTTTGTATCAGCTACTTAGACATTCCCATACGGAAGGACGCGACCTTTCCCTGAGTTTGTTTGTGATGATGCTGTATTATGCCATCTGGCAGGTAAATTATATGAATTACAGATATCATACAGGAATCATTCATATGATGTTACTGTTTCTGTTTCTAATGAGAATTAATGAGAAAGATGATACTTATATTGTTAAAATCCGTAGGAGGTAACTATGGCTAAGAAACAACAAAATTATTATTTGAATTTTTGGAAAGGAATTGCCTGCTTTGGTGTGGTTTTCTTTCATACACGTTTTCCGGTTTATACGTTAGACGGAATGATACAGAGTGTATTTCGCTTTGCAATCCCCTTATTTTTTATGGTATCAGGGTATTTTTGCTATTATGAGAGTAGAACAACTGTGGAGCAAAAATTACCGGCTAAGCTAAAGAGAATATTTTGGATTAATCTGGGTGGTTGCTTTTATTATTTTCTTCTACAATTAGCGATTGCTTTGTTAGGAGATTCTCATGGAAGTTGGGCGGATTTCATGGAACGCCTGCATATGATGTTTAATAAAGAAACATTGATAAACTGGGTGGTGTTTAATCAAGACCCATTTATTAATATTATGTGGTTTACTTCAGCGTTACTGTATTGCTATCTTGTGATGTGGCTGGTGAACCATTTCAATTCTTATCGTTTGTTGTATGCGTTCATTCCTGTATTACTTATAATTCATTTGACTGTGGGAAATGTAGTGGCATTGTTTGAGATAGAAACTCCAAAAATTTATTATCGAAATTTCTTATTGTTTGGCATTCCTTTTTTTATGTTGGGAAATTGGATTCATAAGCACCAGATGAGTATTATGGAGAAATTTTGTGTGAAAAAATGTCAAAAAATTCTTTTGTTGGGAGCAGCTTTGAGTGTCGGTGAATGGTTTTTGGTGGGAAGGCACGAAATGTATATAGGTTCTATTCTGATTGTACTGAGTGCTTTTACATTAGCCTTACACCAGCCTGAAAAAAAAGCAGACTCATTTATTACGAAGATTGGTGCTGATTACTCCTTGTTTATTTACATAGTGCATTATAGTTTAATGCTTGTGATGGAACGATTTGCGGAAAAAATATTTGTTTCGGAAAACGTGGGGTATTATGTATATTATTTTGCAAGACCTTTTTTGATTTTTGGAATATGTGTGATGGGGGCATGGCTGTTTTATAAATTATTGAGCGTGCTGAAGAAGCGGAGGAATACCTAAAGTGAGCGGAAAAAGAATTGAATGGGTGGACATTGTAAAGTATGTATGCATTATTTTTGTGATGGTGCATCATTTAGAAGGTGAGTCAGAAGTACTTTATACTTTTTATGCATCATTTTTTCTAAAAGCATTTTTTTTCACAGCCGGTTATGTGTATCATCATACAAATAATTTTAAAGTATTTTTTACTAAAAAGGTAAAGGGACTGTTGGTTCCGTGGTTTATATTCAGTACATTTAATATCCTGCTGTCACAGGTGTTATCCTTTAACGAGCATGGAGATTTTTTAACAGAGATGGGACTTAATCTGCTTCAGATTAGAAATCATGGAGATGGAATCTGGTTTGTAGCAGCGTTGTTTGTGGCATTTATCCCATTTTATTTCACGATAAAGTGGAACGGTGGAGAAAATAAGAGTAATTCTATCATAGTGATTGTTGTTTCATTCTTGTTATCCTTTGCTAGTCTTATATATACTAAGGTGATGGATCCAACATTATTACCGTGGAATAGTGTAGAATTACCGTGGCATTTAGAATACATTTTTCAAGCCATGTTATTTATGGTTTTAGGATATTATTTCAGAAAAGAATATGAGATAAAATTTGAACAGTATAATACAAGACTTAACAGAATTATTTTGACAATTGTATATTTAGCTATCATTTATTTTCCATATATTTCGGGAATTCAATTGTCATTTAGTATGGAAATAATTTATCAATATCTAAGAGAGTTCATAGGTGTACTTCTTTTGGTTTCTGTCTGTAAAGTGTTGAAAACCAACAGGTATATCTCCTTTGTAGGACAAAATACGTTGATTTATTTTGCCTTGCATGGCAAAGTACTTAGTGTGCTTGAAAAGGTATTGCAAAAGATCATGCCACAAATCTATACAAGAATTCTTGGAAATAATGTTTTAGCGGATGTGTTTGTAATACTATTAGCCTTGTTCATGTCAATACTTCTGATGATACCGGCATGGATTATCAACAGATTCTTTCCGTTTGTTGTGGGAAGAAAGAAAGCAAAAGTGTAAACTATGTGGTGTATTTAGTAAAATAAAAGAAAGAGAGATAAACAGGAAATGGAAAGCCGGAATACTTCTTTGGTATCAGTGATTATACCTACATATAAGAGAAAAGAAACACTGAAATCTGCGATTGACAGCATCATGCAGCAGACCTATAAAAATCTGGAAATCATAGTTGTAGATGATAATGGTGCCGATTCAGAATATAGGAAATCAGTAGAGCATATTATGCAGCAATATGAAGGAAACAATAAAATTACTTATGTAAAAAATGAGAAAAATATGGGTGGTGCAGCAGCAAGAAATGTGGGCATTCAAAAAGCGAAGGGAGAATATCTTGCATTTTTAGATGATGATGATATGTATTATCCACAAAAAATTGAAAAGCAATTAGAAATATTTGAAAAAAGCAAGAATGCTAATTTGGCACTTGTGTATTGCTATGTGGAACAGTTAGACGAAAACGGAAGAGTTAATTATGTGTTAAAAAATCAATTACGGGGAAATTGCCTATATGAAGCAATGTGTATAGATTGTGTAGCTCCAACGTCCCTTTGGCTGGTGAAGAAAAGTGCGGTAGTTGATGTTGGAATGTTTTCTGTTGTTCCAAGTAAGCAAGATGCCACCCTGATACTAAAACTTCTGGTAAAGGGATATGCCGTCGATTATGTGCCGGAAGTATTATGCAGTTATGCAAATTTTGCAATAGGAGAAAAGATAACAAATTACGGGACTAGAAGTATCAACGGAGAATTATTATATCGGGAGGCCTGTCGAAAAACTTTTGGAGCATTGACAAAGCAGCAGCAAGATAATGTGGAATTTGAATTCCTGGTTCGTCTTTACAGAATATACAGCAGTAACAAAATGAAAGATGACACAAATAAGATATGCAAGGAAATGCAAAAGATTAGCTTGAAGAAAACAATAAATTTCTTTGTAAGAACATGGTTACATCAAATTAAGCATGGAAAATCAAGATAGAGGAAAAAAGATGTATTGCAAATTGGTTAAAATAATTGAGGTTGCATTGCGGGTAACTAAGTGTGGAAAATTAATTTCCAAGATTGCGGAACAATTTATTGGAAAAAAGAAAGCATATGTAAACGGGGCAAGAAGTAAGATAGAACAGATGCATCATAAAATAGAGGCGGATTGTGTTGTAAAAGAACGTACATGGGAAAGGCAGTGTGATTTACAGATTATCATTCCTATGCACAACGCAACAAAGTACATAAAACAATGTATTGAGAGCATTTTGTTACAAAAAACAAAGTATAAATACCAGATTATACTGGTGGATGATGGTTCTACTGATGATACCTATGAAAATGCAAAGAAGTATCTTTCCGATGAACGAGTGCAACTAATTACACAGAAAAATGCAGGAGCGGCAGCGGCAAGAAATACAGGACTAAAACATATCGTTGCAGACTTTATTATGTTTGTAGATATTGATGATGCATTAAAGCCAGATGCTATTGAGGTATTATTGGATAAAGCATATCAGGAAGAGGCACAAATCGTAGAAGGTGGATATGAGATTTTTGACACTAAGGTGCTTGCAAAAGAGTGCCATGAGAATGCTGTTTTGGAGGAACCATGTGGAGTTTTATGGGGTTTTCCGTGGGGTAAAATAATAAGTGCTTCGCTATTTCGAAATATTTCTTTTCCGGAAGGATATTGGTATGAAGATACCATTATGTCGTACTTGATATATCCTCGCAGCAAAAAAACAGTTACAATTGATAAGGTTGTATATTCCTACCGCAAAAATCCTAGTGGATTTTCACATATTAGTGGAAATAACAGTAAAATCTTAGATACATACTGGGTAATGGAAATAATGCTGCAGGATATGAAGAAACTGGATATTACACCTTGTCAAAGCATCTATGAACAATATTTAAAAAGTATTCTGACAGGCTGCAAGAGAATGATGTATATGAAAAAAGATATTCGAAAGGCAACGCTTTCAATGTATTCTGAGATGTTATGTTCGGATTGGAAGGATTATACCACACGAGATAAAAGAATGAAGGGATTTGAAAAAGCGGTAAGAAATAATCAGTATCATGTTTGGAAAGTTATGGTTTTGTGTTTATAAAGACAAAAGAATTCAGAGGTTTTGGAAAGGAAAAAATTATGGAAAATATGCATATAGCATTTTGTTGTGATAATGGATATATTATGCCAGCGAGTATTATGCTGGAATCTCTTATGAAGAATAATGAAAACAGGCATATTATAGCCCACACATTTTCGGATGATTTAGATGATACATCTATAAAAACTTTACAAGGGTTAATGGAAAAATATCAAGGGGAGCTGGTTGCTCATCAAGTACCGACAGAGGCAATTGATATTATAAAGAAGGCACCTCTTGCCTGGGAATATCTTTCTATTACAACGTATTATCGGTTAATGTTACCTTACGTATTAGATGATACAGTGGAAAAAATTTTATATCTGGATTGCGATGTGATGGTTAGAAAAAATCTTACAAAATACTATGACTGTGATATAGCAGACAAATATGTTGCAGGAAGTCATGATATCGAAGAAGAACAGCATAGTCACCGGCTGAATTTGCCTTATTACATAAATGCAGGTGTCCTGGTTATGAACATTAAGGAAATTAAACAAAAATTTTCTATGGAAAAAATGTTGGAGGAAATGAATGGCTTAATGGCGCAGGGAAGCCTGCTTTGTGGAGATCAGGATATTATTAATATTTTGTTTGCCCAGAGGATCTATCTTTTAGAGGATGCTTTTAATTACCAGCATGGTATTCATAAGAAGTATGTTTTAAAGCATAAGGATGAAGTGAAGAACGCAGCAGTAGTACATTTTATTACTGCAGATAAACCGTGGTTTTCTGCGTATGTATTTCCATATACAAGAGAATATTATCACTATTTGAAAAAGTACTTTAATATAGGCAAAAAGGTGAAATATTGGATTTCGAAACCGGCAGGAATGCTTAAAGTTTTGAAAAAGCATAAGGATTATATGTCAGTAAAATAGGGAACTGTTGTTTTAGATAAGTGATATTCATAGGAAGAAAAATAGGGAGGACGACCTAAAGTGGCACGAACAAAAAATAGTATAAAAAATATTGTATTTGCATTAGGCTTGCAAGGTGTTAACATAATGGCGAATTTCGTTATTCGAACTATTATGATACGACGGCTTGGTATGCAGGCAACTAGTTTAAATGGTCTTTTTACGGAGGTACTTGCTGCACTTTCTATGGCAGAAATGGGAGTAGGGACAGCGATTGTTTATAATCTTTATAAGCCTTTGGCAGAAAATGATCATAAAAAAGTACGCCAGTTGATGGGAATGTTTAAGAGTGCATATAGAGTCATTGCGTTGGCGACTTTTGTGATTGGCTTAGCACTTTGTCCCTGGATTCACTATATGGTGAAATCTATTGATTATTCGTTAAATTATATTAGAGTGGTATATATGTTATTTGTGGTAGACTTATCTATGTCCTACCTGTTTTCGTACAAAGTTTCCTTAATGAATGCGGATCAGAAAAATCATATTCAATCCAAAATTAATATGATTTTGAAACCCGTTGAAGTAGTTATTAAAGTTGCAGCGATACTCATCACAAATAATTTTGTGATATATCTCTTATTTTCTGTATTGGTAACAATTTTAGGGAATATGGTACGTTCTTATGTGGTGGATAAGTATTATCCGTGGCTCGAAAAAAATGAAGATGTGCTTCCGAAGGAAGAGAGAAAAGAAGTTTTTGCAAATATTAAAAATTTATTTATCAAAACGCTATCGGGCAAGATAACAAGTTCTACAGATAATATCCTGATTTCCATATTAGTAGATACGTTACAAGTAGGGTATTATACGAATTATTCACTTCCAATGGGGGTGTTTAGACAATTGGCTAATCAGGTAGCTTATGGTGGGGTTAGTGCAAGTTTAGGCAACTTATTAGTTACAGAGAGCAAACAAAAGTGTGCAAACGTTTTTTATCGATTGGAATATTTGTTTTTCGTGATGGCTTCTTTAGCATCTGTTTGTATTTATTGTTGTATTACTCCTTTTATTCTTGTATGGTTAAAGTCGGATGAATTTTTGCTTGGCAATCAGGTGGTTTTTATTTGCTGTTTAAATCTTTTTATGGAGATAGTAAACAGACCTCTTTGGTCAATCATGGAGGTTTCCGGACTCTTTAAATATGATAAATATGTTTCCATTGCAGGTTCTGTAGTTAACCTTGTGGTTTCCGTTATTTTAGGAATGAAATGGGGAATGGTAGGAATTTTTATAGGTACATTTATGACCTATATGGTTCAATCTGTTTTAAAGACAGCTTTATTATTTCGCATGCGTCTGGAACAAAGTCCGTTAAAACAGTATATACTAATGATATGCATGTGTATTGGAATGTTATTACAAATGTTTATAGCGAACACGTTATGTAATAAATTGGTAGTGGAAAATCACATGCTCGCATTTATCGTATATGGATTAATTTCAGCAGGTACGGTGGGAATTACTACGCTAATTTGTACTTTCTTTACAGATTCGTTTAAATATTATTTCCAGATGATAAAAAATATACTTCTTCATACTTTTAAAAAATAAAGAAAAAGTATTTTGATATTGTTAAAATAATTATTAGAAATAACAAATTATAAAACAATATATGAAAAGGGGAACAATAAGAAGGGAGAAAAATTAATGAAACAGGAAAAGATACAAATTAGCGTCATAATCCCTGTGTATAATGGAGAAAAATATGTTGCCTCTTGTATCGAAACATTGCAAAAGCAAACAATGAATACAGGATTTGAGTTAATTTTTATAGATGACGGCTCTAAGGATAGGACATTGGAAATTATTCGCAAGTATGCGGAAAAAGACAATAGAATCCGTTTCTTTTCTCAAAAAAACAAAGGAGTTTCCGCAGCCAGAAATCTTGGAGTAAGTAATTCCATAGGAGAATGGATTGTTTTTGTTGATGTTGATGATGAAATAGCACCAGAATACCTTCAAGATATCAGTGAGGAAATAGAAAAAAATCCGTCAATTCCAGTTTTTATATACGCGAGACATTATGTAGAAAAAAACAGTAAAACGATAGATACTACAAAATTTACAAGAAAAGAACTGGTTTTTTCATTATTAACAGAAGAACCTATTAAAGAATTGGGCACAGATTTCCTGCTGTTTGCCGTATGGAGCAGGGCATATAAAAAATCTTTTTTAATAGATAATGATATTGCGTTTGTGGAGGGACTAAGATGGGCTGAAGATTTAATTTTTCAGTGCCGAATTTATCAATGTGCGCAGGAAATCAAATTTGTCTATCGAGGATACTACCGTTATGTGCAAAACAGTGATTCAACCATACATCGTTCGAGAAAAGATGATATAGAAACAATAAAAAAAATACAATGGGAAATGCAGCAGGCACTGCTTCCAATTTGGGAAGATAAGAATATCAAAAAGGCCTACTATCAAAGTATACTGAATGGCTGGCTGATAGCAATTTCCAGCGAAATAAGTGCATGGAAACAGGAAGAGAGTTTCGGCACAGAATATACGCATTTAAAAAGAATTTTGAAAGAAAGTTCTTGGAAAGAAGTCAACGAGAATATCAATAAAAACAATTTAACGAAAAAAGTGAGATTTAAATTGTTTTTACTGAGAAGATTACCAATGATTTATTTAGCAATCTTAAGACAAAAACAGTAAATTGATTGTGAAGTTTGGGTATTGTGAAAACAAAAAATATAAGGTAAAATTTAGTAAATGAATCATTTGGGTATGGTGGCTGCGATGGAACAAGAGCAATATAAGTTTGATGTAAAAATTTCAAGAATTATCAAAGGAATTACCATTATGATAATGGTATTCCACCATTTATTTGCAAACGCAGAATGGCTGGTAGAGGGAAATTATTTTATTTCAATTCCAATGAGAGAACATTCCTTAGAGTATTATATTGCTATATATGGAAAAATCTGTATTTCCATCTATGCATTTCTTTCAGGATATGGATGGTATGCAAGCTATCAATGTAAAAAAACAAAATGCTTTACGCTTGTGAAAAGAGTATTGATGGTATTGACGCATTGGTGGTTGATTGTGTTGCTGTGTTTTCTTCCGTTAGCTTTCATGAGTGGGCAGCAAACGGATTGGAGGATGCTGCGGAACAATTTGTTGTTGGTGGAGCATACATGGTGTCCATTTGCTGATTATCTGTTATTTTATGTCACTGCCATCATTTCTTTTCCGATGATTTATCGGGTGTTAAAGAAAATCAATAAGCCATTATTCTTTTTTATAGGAACTCCTTTGATAGGAATGATATTGCGAAAATTTGTATCCTATACGCTTCCTGCAGGTATGTTATATCAGCTAGTGTATTTTTATTTGTTATATATACCTTATATAGTAGCTGGGAGCTGTGTATATCAAAGTGGTGTATTTTTTACAATTCACAAGTGGCTGCGTGAAAAGAAATGGAATAAGACATGGATTAAAGTTGTATTATTATTTCTTTCTGTTCCTCTACGTTGGGTGACAGGGAATAGGCTTGTATTGGATTCTTTTTTAGCTACCTATGTAGTGTTTTTACTTGTGGAATTAATACAAGGAAGGGAAGGAAAAAAATTTTTTCGAGGAATGGACTTTTTAGGCAGACACAGTACAAATATATGGTTTTTACATGCGGCATTCTTCTTTTCCTTTGCAGAATACACACAGTGGATTATTTATTTGCCGCGTATACCTTTAGTGATAATGTTGTGGTGTATTATATTGTGCTTACCAGTTTCTTGGCTAATTAACCTGTTGCATGATAAGATTTTTGCTTTATGGGAAAGACAAATTAAGGGATCATAAAAATCCGGTGGTATTGGAGGAAGGGTATATGAAAAAGAAAATAATTTTATTGGGATTTATATTTGTAATGGTAATTACAAATATAAATTGGCTGAGCGTTTATGCAAAAGAAAACTTTACTTCATTAAATCCTGTAATAGATGTTGGAGATGAAATATATGTCCAACATGATGAGGATAACCAGGATATATATGATTTAAAGAAATCTGGAACGGGAACTACAATCGTGTATAAAACAATGCTGGTCAAATTTACAGCAGATAAGGCATGGACGAGAGATGGAAAATATATTGATAATGTTTCTAGTGTACCGCATGGAGCTACTGCACCCGAGGATTATATAGCAGTTAAGCCGGGAGAAGAATATTTTATAAAAACCTATGGTGTTGCCATAACAGAGGGAATATGGTATGTTCCTGTATTATTTTTGGATAATAATGATAAGGTAATATCAGATGTATTAACAGCTCAATTTAGCAAAAGTAAAGCAGGTGTAACGATTACAGTTCCTGAAAATGCAACTAAGATGCATTTTACCATGTATAATCACCAGAATTTTACCTTACAGAAGGTCTTATATCTGACAGACAAAGAGTTTGACAATCTTCCGGTCAATAAGACAGAACTTGAAGAAGAGATAAAACAAAAATATGAGGAGTATGAAAAGGATAAGACCGTATATAAAATTCCTAAGAAGGCTTATATAACCTTTGTGAATGATGATACCTGGGGCTCTATTGATGAATATGCACAATTGTTTACGGAAAAAAATATTCCGTTAGTTCTTGCTACAATTCCGGAATTATTAATTGAAAATGCGTCCTCTCAGAAAGAAACCAGATTAGATGTTGTAAGGAGAGTAGAAGCTTCGGGAGGAGAAATTTTAGCTCACAATAGCAGTGTATTAACTAAGGAAGATTTTGCCGATTATAATAAGATGTATTCCTGCTTTGTAAGAACAAAACAATTATTTAATTATTATGGATTAAATGTGAACGGTATTATTTTATCAGGTGGAACAGGACAGATAGCCGGAGCACAGGAATCAGAGGAATGGGCCAGTTCCATTTACAGCTATTCTGACTTGTATGGGGTACAATATAAGAAAAAAGAAATTGCTTTAGATTCCGTATATTATCACGGAAGGGGAAATCTGGGGAATTATGGTAATGATTTGGACAGAATAAAACAAGAAATTGACAAAGCAATTGAAAATCCTACCTGGGTTGTATTTTATTTTCACGCATATAATGAAATAGATAAAGATGTGTTAGAACAAGTTCTTGACTATGTAAATTCAAAAAGCGAAGAAGAATTAGAAGTAGTTACTTACAAAGAAATGTATGAAAAAAATGCAGCAAAGGAATCGGATATTATCAATACCAAAGCGACTTACTATGTTTCTGCAACAGGTACATCTAAAACGGGAACAGATGAAGATAATCCGATGTCTTATGAGACTGCAAAAAGTAAAACATATAGAAGTGGTGATACAATTCTTCTAAAAAAAGGTGATACTTTTTACGGAACATTTAATCCGAATGTCCTTAAGATTGATGATAAAGTCACAACGATTTCCAGTTATGGAGAAGGCGAGCTGCCTAATATAAGCGGATATAAAATAGCAGATTCACAGGAGTCATGGCAATTACATTCGGAAGGAATTTATAAGATAAATTTAACAGATACACAATTTTTTTCCGGCCTTACATCAACAGATGGAAATAGTACCAATATCGGATTTTTAGAAGATAAAACAGGAACCAAGTATTTTAGCAAAAAAGGCAGCTTAAGTGAATTAGAAAATGAATATGATTTTTATTGTGATGAAACATATTTGTATATAAAATCGGATACGAACCCCTATGACAGACTAGGCGAACTTAAGTTAGCAACAAAAACTAATTTATTTATCCTGCATTCTAACATGAAAATTGAAGATATAAAATTTTCGGGTACGGGTGCTCACGGATTGGTTGGTTCTGATGAAAGTACGGAAAATGTGGAGATTTCTAATAATATTATAGAAAATATTGGTGGAAGTTATTTGCGAGGAACCACAAGATATGGAAACGGAATAGAGTTTTATGCCACAAATGCTTCTGATGTTACAGTAAAAAATAATATCTTCAGAAATATTTATGATGTTGGTTTTACAATGCAGGGGAACAAAGGGTCAGGAAAAAATGTTGTGGTAGAGGGGAATGTTTTTGTAGGAAACTCCCATGATTCGGAAATATGGGAGAGTGATTCAGCGACAGGAATAGAAAGCTATGAATTTACCAAAAATATTTCTGTTAACTCAGGACGTGGCTGGGGTTACGATGCACGTCCTGATAAATATGCATCGGCACATATACTATTTTGGGCATATTTAATAGAAAATACGGATATCTATTTTCATGATAATATTGTTTATAATCCACGTAGATTGTATTTTATAGAACAAACCAATGGAACAAATATATTCTTTAAAGAAAAAAATTATATCAAATCTGATTATAATACCTATTTCATGGCAGAGGATGCGAAGATTTTCCGAGATTCCTATCAAGTATCGGAAAAGGAGGTCTTTGTATCTGAATACAAAAAGGATAACCACTCTGTTTTTTCGCAGATCGAACCAGAGGAAAATATAATAAAGATATCTACGGAAACGGATCAGATTAGTGAAATAAAGAAAATGTTTGAAGTATCAGAACCAGAGCCAACGGTTACGCTAGAACCAACGGTGGTATCAACACCTCTGCCAACAGAGGAACCAACAGCATTACCAACGCCTCTGCCAACAGAGGAGCCAACAGAGAAGCCAACAGAGGAACCAACGGTAGTACCAAGTCCAGTGCCTACAAAAGAGCCGACCGTGACACCGAGTCCTACGATTACAGAGGAACCAATAGTAACGGCGTATCCCACAATCACAAAAGAAGTTACGGTGACACCAACTTCGATAGTTATCAATGTGGCGACAGTAACGGCTGTTCCAACGCCTACATATATGCCAGTGGTATCAGATACACCAACGCAGATACTACAGCCGACATTAACTCCATTAGTAGGAGAGATCATTCCAAAAGAAGGAGAAATCCTTACAGATAAAAAAACGAAAGCTGTTTATACAGTGACCAAAGCCGGAGTGACGAAGGGAACTGTGATGTATACAAGGCCAACCAATAGGAATATGACCACAGTTTCTGTTCCTAAGACAGTTGCAATCGACGGAATTACCTATAAGGTTACAGCCGTAGCACCGGCAGCATTTAAAAATTGTAAGAGATTAAAAAAGGCCACCATCGGGGGAAATGTAACAATTATTGGTGATATGGCGTTTGGCGGATGTAGCAGGCTGAAAACCGTAAATCTTGGAAATAGTGTGAATACAATTGGGAATAAGGCATTTTACAAATGTAGTGCTCTTACAAAGATAACGATTCCATCTAAGGTTACCAGGATTGGAAAATTGACGTTTTATCATTGCAAAAAACTAAAACATATCACGATTAAAACTACGAAACTCACTAGCAAAAGAGTAGGAAGTAAAGCATTTGAGGGAATTTATCCGGAAGCAGTTATCAGAGTGCCGAAAGGAAAGTTAGAATCGTATAGAAAACTGTTAAAAGCTCGAGGAGTCAGCTCAAAAGCTAAAATCAAGGAATAAAGTGGAAAACACCTGTCAAAATAAGTTTGACAGGTGTTTTTTGCGTTGCTTATTATTCTTTAAAGTCTACCATTTGTAAATCTTTCATCAATTTCAGTCGGTGATCGATTTTGTTATAGGCATCGTTTGCAGAAATACCCTTTTGTTTACAATATTTAGAATAGCAGAGGGCACTGATAAAGCGATGCACCCAGGCAATTGGCAGGAGAATTTTATGTTTTTTTGCATAGGAAAATTTATCCTTTAATTCCGAAGTACCTGGGAAAAGCATATGTAATTTTTGAGAAAAATGGTTTGAGGTAGCCCGGGTGTTGCGCATCAGGTAAAGTGATAGTGTATTTGTTCCCGTCCATGCCTCAACATTGGCTCCTGCTTCTTTTCCGGTTGTGAGAATATCCACAAGCAAAGACTCGTTTAAAGCATATTTCTTATAGTCTTCGGAAAGTAAGTCAGTGCACATGCCAAGATAGGTTATGCAAATTTTAAATATGGCATCACAAAAAACATCGTATTTCAGATTTTTCATTACATTCCAAAAATGACGGGAGTCAATTTGGTCGTGATAGGCATTTACATATAACGCAACATCAGTCAGATAGCGCAATGGAAGCCCCTCAAATGCAAAATGTTTGGCAATATGAAATATCTGATAAATTAAATGTTGTTCATATCCCAAGGTAGTGATGGGAACATTGCAAGCTGTTATGCGAAGCAGAGTATCCGGTGCAGAGAGTTTTAACTCCTCTAGTAAATCTGCCTGAAGTCCGGTGTAATCTTCCCAAAGACAATCGTGAAGTTCTATTTTAAGAAAACGGTTTGCTTCCCCTATCTTATATACAGGAACATGCTCTTTGGAGGAGCTTTCCACATAAGAATACCCAAGCTCCTTTAATAGTGCCTGCATTTTAGAAGACTCTTTTGGCGGTATTAATATATCTGCGTCAGATGAAAAGCGCATATTAGGTTCCGGATATAGAGCAGATAGGGCAATGCCTTTAAAGATTACAGGGTGCATTTCCCTTTTTTCAGCTTCCCGCAGTACACGATTCAACTCTTGAAAAGAGAGCAGTTGCCGGAATCCTCTTTGAAAAACCAAATCTTTCCATACGTTTAAAAGGTCAGCGTTTGGACAATGGGGGGGAGCAAGTTTAGAAACAATAGGATATGCAACACCGGTAAGTTTTCCTGTGGCAAGGATTTCATAGGCATCCTTCCATGAAATATTTGCATCCGGAGTGTAATCCTTATGGTGAATGGCTGCATTCACCAATGATAAAATTTGTGTGTATAGTTGTTTCATGAATTCACCTCTTTAATAACCATTTTTAAAAAAATAATCTCTGACAATCTGATACAAATTCAGATTCAGACGAAATAAAAATAATCGAATACGGTCTTTTACACCAATGGGAGGAAGAGCATGACAAAGTTTTTGGGATAAATCTTTGTAAGTTTTGTAAAGCTTCCCAACCGTAGCTGATGTCTGTGCATTGGATAAGTCCAATTCATTTCGTGCACGCAGAATCAGGCGGCTTCCTACTCCAAAATAGTATAATGCAATGTCAGTATAGCCTTTCTCACATAGATACAGAATCTGGTCGGTTAGTACGTCAGATTTATCCAGATTAGAAAGTCGAAAAGGCTGGTTAATAATACTGTTCGGTGTGGAACGGTAATTAATGATCACCTGGTTTAAATACACTATGTTCTGACATTGCTCTGTAATATAATGTAAAACGGCATTATCTTCATGTATTTTTCCTATCGGAAAACGGAGTGTATCCCAGAGGTGCCGGGGGTAAAGTTTGGACCATGCAACAATGGCAACCGTATTCCTGGTAGAGAGCTGCCAAAAATCTTTTTCGGAAATGGCAGTGGTTTGAGAAGAGCTTGGAAATCCTTCGATTGACAATTCCTCACCTGTTGCACGGATTCTTCGGTAAGCACCGATAACTAAATCGGCATTCTGTTCCATTAATGTGCGGTACATGATTTCTAGCGCATCCGTTTCTAGAAAATCATCACTGTCCAAAAAAAAGATGTAGCTTCCGGTAGCCATGTCAAGCCCTGTATTACGTGCAGCAGACAGACCCTGATTTATCTGGTGATATACTTTCACCTGTTCGTAGGTTTGGGCGTAAGAGTCGCACAATATAGAACTCGAATCAGTGGAACCATCATCGATTAAAAGAATTTCTAAGTTCTGGTAAGTTTGTGATAAAACGCTTTCAACACATTCCCTCAGCCAATGTTCAGTATTATACACAGGAATAATCACAGAGATTCGTTCGGATGCATTATTTTTACACATGTGTTTCCTCCTTTGTAATTAGAAGTGGATATTAGTATAATTCTATTATATGGGTAATAAGGTATTTAATCAAGTTTTATATTTTGAGAAAAATAAGTTTTTGAACCGCTCAATATAATGAGGCATTGAAACTACTACAATACAAAGTCTTAAGTAAGAAGATAAGAACAAAGAAAAGCATATTATAATAATGTATAAATATATTTCGAATGACACATCTTGAAAAATAAAGAGTGTTGGAGTAAAATAAAAATTAACAGCAAATAAATACCCAGCTTGCAGGAGGAAAATATGCTTAGAATAGCAGTGTGCGATGATGAAGAGCATTTTAGGAGAACAATTAAAAATTATGTAAGCGATTACTTACAAAAGCAGAAGATTTCATTTCAAATAGAGGAATTTACATCGGGAACAGAATTTTTGGAATTGGCGGAGCAGATGTGTCAATATCAGATTGTTTTTCTGGATATTAACATGGGGGAAACCGATGGTATTACCCTTGCAGAAAAAATCAGAGATTATAGTGATAAAGTAATTATAGTGTTTGTAACGGCATATATTGATTATTCGCTGGCAGGCTATAAAGTAAATGCAACACGTTATCTGTTGAAAGGAAGTCAGACTCTGGAAGATGATTTTGAAGAATGTATGGAGGCAGTTTTAGAAAAGGTAAATTATATTGAGCCGATCAAAAATATTCAATTTAGAGAAGAAGAAAAAGAAGTTAATTTAAATCATATTATATATATTGAAAGCAGACTGCATATACTGGAGTTTCATATGACATACAGCGATGCGGGAATTAGAACTCTGTATGGGGTTTTAAATATCTGGGAAGAACAGTTAAAGTCATACCATTTTTTAAGGATTCATCAGAGTTATCTTGTAAATTTGAATTACATAAAAAGAATAGAAAAGGGATATGTAGTATTAAAGGATGAAACTTCTTTACCGCTTCCAAGAGTGCGGCACAAAGAAGTCGAAAAGGCATTTGCTGCATATAAAGGAGGGGCGTAAATGTTTGGATATATTAGTAGTCTGGCACTTATTAGTTTAGAGCTTATTTGTTGCAAATGTTTTTTTGAGATTTTTTTTGAAGCGGAGCAAGGGAACAGAAAATATATTTCTCTTTTGCTCTTGTTTTTTTGTTGTATGTGGCCTTGTGCTTTTTCAAAATATCTGGCCTCTCATATGATACAAAAACAAATATTTGTATTATTTAGTGTGACATTGAGTATGCATTTTTATTTTAGGACAGATATCAAAAGGATACTAGTGTTTTCTGTATTATGGCAGAGTTTTTTATTAGCAATAGATTACAGTATGTATGCAATATATATTGCAGTATTTCCCAATGATACAGTAGAAAAAAAATATGAACTGGAAGTGGTTTTACTTACTTTATTTGGGAAGATGTTGTTTTTGTTATTTATTTTTTTTATAAGAAAAAAGATATGGGAAGGCAGGGAAGATGCAATACCGGAAACGGGCTGGGTTCGTTTTTTGTTTTTTCCCATATTTACTATTATTGTAAATATTGCCATGTTTTCAAACTTTCGAACGGTGGAAGAAAGTAATCAGGTTGTCACCCTTTTTATTATAGCTTTTGGTTTGGTGGTGATGAATATTATTGTTTTTTATATGATAAATGATATTGTGAAGAAGGAAGCAATACTTCGACAAAAAAATGCATTTGAAATTCAGGGAAAAAGTCAGTGGGAAATGTATCAGTCACTTTCGGAAAATTACAAAAAACAGCGGGAAAAATCTCATGAATACATAAATAAAATCACATGTATCAGGCATTTATTGAAAAATAAAGATTATACTGAATTAGAAGAGTACGTGGAAGAAATCAGTGGAAAGCTGAATGAGGAACATGATTTTATTAATACGAATCATGCAATCATCAATGCCATTATTAATAACAAATATCAGGAAGCAGTAAAGAAAAAGATTGTGTTTGTTTTTAAAATAAATGACTTGTCAGATATAAAAATCTCAGATGATGATATTGTGATTATACTGTCAAACTTATTAAATAATGCCATAGAAGCATGTGAGAAATGTCGAGAAAAAAGAGTCATCAAATTGAAGGCGGTAAAGGAAGAAAATGAATTGGTAATCTCTGTCCGCAATACATATCAGCAGCCGGTTGTTTTCCGGAACAATGAGTTTATTACTACGAAAAAAATCAACTCTATAGAGCATGGAATTGGAATCCGTAATGTAATTCATGCGGTGGAAAAGAACAATGGCTTTTATAGTATTGATTATAAAAATGATGAATTTTACTTTGCAATTGTGATTCCTGAAAAACAGTAGTGATATCTGATGATAGGGAGTTAGGACTCTAGTGTCGTTTTCTGCAAAAAAAATGTCACTTTCTGCAAAAGTTATTGAACAACAAAAATAATTTGTTATAGTGGTGGCAGGAGGGAAAATAATGGTAGAGAATATTGTAATAAAGTTTGTAAGAAAAATGCAGGAAGAAAAACTCTTGGATTCTAAGATGGAAGAATATAATGTATATGCCCTGATTACGCTAACAGAAAAGTGGCTTACCATTATAACAATTATGGTTATCGCTTTGGCATTTAAAAGAGTTGTTCCAACGGTATTTTTTCTGCTTTTTTTCTTTTCGCTGCGTAAAAGAACCGGAGGATATCATGCTCCCAAATTCTGGATGTGCTATATGGAAAGTAATGCGGTATACATAGGTGTACTGTTTTTATGCCCGATACTGGCAGACAATGTAAAAATCATGTATATTCTTCTTGCATTGTCAGCTTGTGCTATTAGCTGTATGGGAACAGTAAACCACCCGAATATGGATATGAATGAAAAAGAATTGCATGAATCAAAAATTATGGCTCGGTATGTATTGAGCATTGAACTTATGCTTATTGTGGGGTTAGCTTATGTAAAAGCAGATCTGGGAGTGTTAAGCTATATGGCAGCGGCAGTTATTTTGTGTGCAATATTAATGTGCTGTGCGAAGGTGTTAAAACAGGAAGTGTAAGCTCTTTTATTTAGACACGGAGGAATCATATGAATAAGAAAATGGTGAAACTAATGATAATGATAGCTGCAATCATAGTGACGGCAGTTACAGCGGTAATGGGGGTATGTTGTTTTAGAAAAGGGTATATAACGGTGAAGAAAGAAACGGAGTTATATTCAGTTTCAATTCCCATACAGTGGAATGTAAACAATATATTTGATGATTATACAAATTTCACCATAGGAAGCGACAGGGTGGCGTCCATAGAAACATTTTGTGATTCTTCCTATTGTACCAGTGCAGAAAGTATTGCAGTGAACACCTTTGGAATGCATAGCTCTCTGGAAAGTCTGGAAGAGACAGTGTTGGGCGAATGGACTAGATATAAGATGGTAATTGCTTATGAGGCATCAGCGGCTGAACAGGAAGGCGGAGAAGCGGGAGCAAATTCGGAGACACACTATATCTATACAAATAAAAAGGATAAGTTGGTGGATATTTACGTCAATGAGCAATCGCTGACAGAAGAGGTAGTTCAAAGGTTTATAGACTCCTTTAAAATGAAATGATTGTTTAAACATAATGCAGGTATCAGAAGCCGTAGAAAAGGCAGGAAATTGAGCTTTTTCTGCGGTTTTTTGTGTGGAGAAAAAGATTGTGTTCTAAAGAACGTCATTTTCTGCAAAAAGATGTCATTTTCTGCAAAAGCTATTGAAGAAAAATTGATATTTGATATAGTGGTGCTTGAAAAGAGGAGGTGAAAGTATGAAAAGAGAAAACATCACAAAAAGTGCATTAAAGGTTTTGGCAGGCATTACAGCAAAAGAAGCAGAAAAAACAGCAGAAGGACGTTGGCCGGGCTGTGTAGGGCTTTTGCATCAGCCGAAAAGACCTGTACAGAAAGAAAAAATGTAAGACAGTACAAGGGCTTAAAAGCAGTAAAAAGCTACAAAGGAAGGGAGTATAAGATGAATTTCAACAAGTTAAAGAAAGTAACAATTGGAGCAATGGCATGTGTATGCCTATTGACAACCACAATTCCTGCATGTGCAAAGAATTATCCGTACGAGTTTACTTTAAAAAATACGGCAGAGACAATAGTAAAATCACCAGTACTAAAGACGGATAATGAACAGACGTGGTATCTTACAATTGATAAAGTCAATGTAGCTACCGGAAAGAGTAATACGTTATCATCAACTAATATTTTTGGCTGCAAAATGCATAAATCCGGAAGTAAAAAGGCTGTAGATGTATATCATACATTTTCTAATTATGTGTCAGGGTATGGAATGAAGTATCAAAAAAAGGTAAAAAAGAATAGTAAAATGACACTGGCAGGTAAGAAGGATAGTAGAAGTACATCAAGCAAAACGCTGAAAGTATCTGGAAGATATGCACCGTAAAGATTTTTTATAGTGAATTAACCTAAAAAATCTTTTTCATACGGTGGTTATGAATGTTCATTTCAGACCACCGTATGATTCACAAATAGATAATAGTACGAGAAAGAGAGAAGTTAAAGAAATGAAAAAAAGATTAGTGATTTTAGGAAGCTGTCTGATGATGGTATCAGTGGGACTGACAGCCTGCAGTCAGCAGGAAAATGCAGCAAATGATAAAGGGGCAGTTGAGAGTAATGCGGCAGTAGCAAATGTAACAGTAGAAGGCAATCACGTAACAGCGGAAATTACAGAAAATGTTAAAATAGATGCGGAAATACAAGGACAGCAGGAAGCAAGTTGTATAATATACAAAGCCACAGGAAAAGAATTCGACAGGAATCTTCTGGAAACAATCTTTTGGCAGGACACCTCCGGATTAAGCAGAGAAGAAGACACAGAAGATGATATTTATTTAGTAGAAGATACTGTGGGAGGATATCTGGGTGTGGATTCGGATAGTATATGGTATCAAAAGAATGATTATGTGCAGGATTTATCAACATTAGTACAATATTGTTATAAACAAAAGATGCAAAACATGAGTGAGGAAGAAAAGCAAACCTTACTTCAGGAAAACTCCGTGCAAAAAGCAGTTGAAATATTAAACCGGATTTGTCCGTTAAAGGAAGATGAGAAGCTTTCCATCACAAAAGGAACAAAAATTGATATGGAAGATATTATTCAATGTCAGAATGAAAAAAATATGTCTGATATAAAGACAATGACACAGGAGCTTCTTGGAAAGAATGCTTATTATATAACGTTTTCATTGGAAAAGCAAAATATCCCGTTGGTTTCTCAGGGGGAACCGGATTTTGTCAGTGTAAGTGAATCCGTTGATACCCAGTTTGCAGGTGTTACAATGATTGTAGATGAGCAGGGAATTCAATTTCTTGATATGACTGGAACATATGAACTGACAGAGGAACGCAGTGGAAGCATTCTTAGTGTGCAGGAGGCAGCACAAGCTGTAGCGAAAGAATATACAGACCAGATTTCAGAGGATAAAGTTACATTTGATAAGGTATGGTTGGAATATGTTTGGGCTCTAGAGGACTCTTCTGCGAATCTTAGTGAGGGAACACTGCAGCCATATTGGATCTTTGTGGACAGTGAGAAAGAATGGGGTGAACGTATTAATGCCGTCACGGGAGTAAATTTTAAATATGAATAAAAATCAGAGATTTTTCAATTATTTAAAAGGTAATCTAAAGAAAATCATGACATATAAGTTATTGTTGCTAATTCTGGCCGTTGCTTTCTGCATTTGCCTTGACACATGGAATCAGATACCGTTTTTGTGGGAATCAGAACGTGGAGGAATGACAGTGTATTACTATATAGTTAATTCTCTTATTTTTGGTGGTCAGTATGTACCTTATGTGATTCCGGTATTATCCACTCTGGCAGGAACGACAGAATACTGTATGGAGCACGCATCTGGTATGGAGGGATATATTGTAGCCAGGTTAGAAAGCCGCAGATCCTATGCCCTTGTAAAAATAATTACTTCTCTGGCAGGAGCAGTTTTTGTGGTTTTGGCGGGAATTGCATTATTTATTGGTGTAGCATCCCTGTTTCAGCCTTTATATAGCAGTAAAGTAGATGCAGAGGCAATGGGTTTTCCGTATTTCTCGTTTTTAAAACAAGGTAGTGGAATCGGATATTTTTGGATTGTTTTATATTTGATGGCACTTAATACTATTTTATGGGATATGATGGCACTGGTATGTTCCGCGTATTTTCGCAATAAATATATTACCATTGCAAGTCCCATGCTATTTTCATACTTTATAAATCGTATACTCACCATGTTGCAGATACCGGATGAATACAGACTGGACTATTGGTTATGTGCGGGGAGAAGCTGCGGCAGTGATGTGAAAACACTGTGGTATACCACTTTGAGCGTACTGTTAATTGGAGTTTTTTGCGGTGTTTTGTTTGTGAGAAAGGTAAAAGGTGGTGGGAAGGAGGAGGAGAATGAATAGTATACAAAAAATCGGAAAAGTAATACTGTTTCATTTTAGAAGGGAATTATTTTCGCAAAAAAATATTTTTTTGTATGTACTAATGGGAATTTTTATATATTCTAATATGGATGGTGTAGTCAGATTTTGTACTAATGTGGGACTTTCTGCTTCTCCGGCAGGTTACGTTTTTCTTATGAATGATTTCATTTTTCAAACTACCTTTTTGATTGGACTGTTGTTCTTGTTTAGTCATGCCCCGTTTCGTGATAACATGTACCGTTATATTGTATATCGTACGGGAAGTATGTGTTGGGAAATAGGAACCATATTATATATGGTACTTATGTCCTTGATCTATCTGTTCTATATTATTGGAGTGAGCTTTCTGGCATTGAAGGGAAATTTGGAATTTACTATGGAATGGGGAAAGGTATGGGGAACTCTGGCTAAGACAACAGCAGCAGAAGTATTTCAGATTCCTTTTACTGTAAGTCCGTATATTATAGGAAAATATTCTCCGGCATATGGAATGTTGATTTCGGCTTTGTTAGAGTGGCTTTGTTTTGTATGGCTGGCACTTTGCACATATTTTTGTAATGTAAGGATAAAAAAGGGAGCAGGTATTTTGGCAGCCGGTGTGTTTATTTTTTTAGATACCATGATATCAAATTCCTGGGCACCGTGGGCATACCATTTTTCACCGGTTACACTTGCCCAGTTATCAAATTATAATAAAGCAAAGGGTGCTTATGGAATTACTTTGGAATATGGCTGGTGTTTTTACGCAATTACAATAATACTCTTTATGGTAGGAATTATTTGTACAAGAAGGAGAAGTTATCATGAGTGTAATTAAGGTGGAACATGTAAGTGTGGAGTTTGCAGGGGAAAAAGTAATACAGGACGTAAATCTGCAAATGGAAAGTGGAAATATATATGGTCTGATAGGAAGAAACGGTTCCGGAAAAAGTGTGCTGCTTCGTTGTGTTATAGGCTTTTTAAAGCCGACAGAGGGAAGTGTACAAATCAATGATAAAACAATAGGAAAAAATATAGAATTTTTTGACAATATAGGATTTATCCTGAATGCACCGGGTTTTTTGCCGGAAATGTCCGGATTTAAGAATTTGTGCTATCTGGCATCAATTAAAAAAATTGCGGATAAGGAAAAAATAGCAGAAACCATGAAACTTGTTGGCTTAGACCCTAAAAGCAGAAAAAATGTGTCAAAATACTCTCTTGGTATGCGGCAGAGACTGGCAATTGCACAGGCGATTATGGAAGAGCCGGAAATTCTTATACTGGATGAACCTATGAATGGATTAGATGAAGATGCAGTCGAAGAAATCAGGAATTTACTGTTGGATTTAAAGAAAAAAGGCATTCTTATCATTATTACCAGTCATAACAGAGAAGATATTGATGTTTTGTGTGATGAAGTGTATCGGATTAAAAAAGGAAAGTTATTCAAGGAACTTCCTGCAATTTCAAGATGATTTTATTCTCGTTTTGTGTTACCTTATAAATAGATAAAAATCAAATTTATAAGGAGGAGCCACCGAATATGACAAAGAAACAATTAGCCTTAGAAATAATAGAACGTTTAAAAGCAGAATATCCGGATGCCAAATGCTCGTTGGAATATAATCAGGCATGGAAATTGCTGGTCAGTGTGCGGCTGGCGGCTCAGTGCACAGATGCCAGGGTTAACGTGGTGGTACAGGGTTTGTATGAAAAGTTTCCAGATGTGGATGCATTAGCAGCGGCAGATGTGGAAGAAATAGAAAAAATAGTGAGACCGTGTGGATTGGGACGCAGTAAAGCAAGAGATATCAGTGCCTGTATGAAGATTTTAAGAGATGAGTATCAGGGAAATGTTCCGGATGATTTTGAGGCTTTATTAAAGCTGCCGGGGGTAGGAAGAAAAAGTGCAAACCTTATTATGGGCGATGTTTTTGGAAAGCCTGCCATAGTCACAGATACTCATTGTATTCGTTTGGTAAATCGTATGGGATTAGTGGATAATATAAAGGAACCGAAAAAGGTGGAGATGGAACTTTGGAAGATAATACCGCCACAAGAAGGAAGCGATTTTTGCCACAGACTGGTATATCATGGGCGTGATATTTGTACTGCACGGACAAAGCCATACTGCGATAAATGTTGCTTAAATGATATTTGTAAAAAGAATATCACATAAAATACAAAAATCTCCAGCCATTTTCCGGTTGGAGATTTTTATGTAAGGTAAGAAAATTATTTTTTTAAATTTTTCTTACGCTGTTTTACCAATTCTTCTAAGTCATTTAATAACTGATTTTCATCTTCTTCAGCATCTAATAATGCTTCAATAACACCAATTTTATTAGTGTATCTGCTTAAGAAAGAAGCATCTGTCTGAATCTGACGTTTTGCATATTCATCAGCTGTGACAATTGGTAAATAGCTTCTTGTAAGTACAGTACCGCTGTATACAATTTCGTCAATCTTAAGATAATTCTTCTGAATTAACTTTTTGATTACAGCCTGAACTGTGTTAATACTAAGGCTATTATTAGCCTTTGGAATGTCTGATGCGATAACCGGACCTTCCTGTGACCAAAATACATTCATAACGTCAAGTTCTCGTTTGCTTAATTCGTATGAATTTTCTGGATTGTTTTTACTTCTCATTTTAACACCACCTTGCTTTCTAATGATATATTATTTAAGCTGTCGTGTCAACTGATTTTCGTAGAAAAAACATTATTTTACAATAAAGATTCTAAAAAAAGTCCTATTAATTAATTAGAAACAAAAAATAGTTGACATATATAGATGACCGATATATAATTTTCGTATATAGATAATCTATATATGGAAAGGAGAAAAAATATGGCAATAGATAAGAGTTTACTGTCAGGAAGTACTTCCATGTTGATTTTGCGACTATTGGAAGGAAAGGATATGTATGGTTATGAAATGATTGAAAGTTTAAGAGAAAAGTCCCAGAATGTATTTCAGATAAAAGCGGGAACTTTGTATCCATTACTTCATTCTTTGGAGAACAAAGAATATGTGAAATCTTATGAAAAGGAGATGAATGGAAAGGTAAGAAAATATTACAGTCTTACCAAAGAAGGAACAAAGTATCTGAATGAGAAGAAAGAGGAGTGGAATGAGTATACAAAAGCTGTCACGAATGTTTTGTGCATGGGAGGGATTTTATGTTAATAGATGAATACTTAAAAACAGTTACAGAGCAAATCAGGTGTAAACAGGCGAGGGAGTCTGTCAGAGAAGAGATGGCAGGTCATTTCGAGGATCAGATGCAAGAATGTATGAAAGAGGGAATGAACAGACAAGAGGCGGAAGAATTTGCAGTAAAACAGATGGGGGATCCTTTGGAAATAGGAATTTCTTTAGATAGAGTGCACAGACCTAAAAGTGCAGGGGGAATGTTAATGTTCATTGCAATTTTAAGTGTTTTAGGTATGGGAGTTCAGTATTTTATTAGTATTCAGTGCCAGAATGCACAGCCTTTTATACTGCGGTCACAAATGTTATCTATGTTGGTGGGATTTGCAGTACTTGTTTTCATGTACTGTCTGGATTATAGCTTTTTTGGAAGCTATGGAAAGTATATGGCAATTGTGTTTTTAAGCTTTATGTTTTTGCAGGTGTTCTTTTTAGGACAGGTAGTGAATGGTGCGAAAGCATTTATCAGCGTTTGGGGAGGGAGAAATATTTCTCTTCAAATGTTAATGTTTTGTTTTATTCCTATGTATGCGGGCGTACTGTATTCGTATCGCGGCGAAGATTTTAAAGGAATGATAAAAAGTATGATTTTTTTAGTGCTTCCAGTGTGGATTACCATGCATATGCCATGCCTGGGTGTGGCAATCGTGATTTTTTTCACCCTGTTTATCATGCTATCGGCTGCCATTATCAAGGGGTGGTTTGGAGAAAGGCTCAAAAAGCTTCTGATTGTTGCGTGGGGTATCGTTGTGCTTTTTCCCCCACTCATGATTCTGGCAGGGGCAGGCTTAGGAATATTTTCAGAGTATCAGTTAGAAAGACTACAGTTTTTTGTGCATAAAGGAGATCCTGCGGGAAACGGATATGTATATTATCAAATTCGCAAAATCATAGAAAACAGTAAAATATTAGGGCGGGGAGATATTTCTTTGGATACTTCTACGGTTCTTCCGCAAGTAAGTTCAGATTTTATTATCACTCATCTGATGTCATATTATGGAATCCTAAGTGGCCTTTTCGTATTTGGTCTTTTGAGCTTTCTTGTATTTAAAATTTTTCATATATCGGCACATCAAAAAAATCAGTTAGGTACGATCATTGGCATAGGGTGTGGAAGTTTGTTTGGTGTTACTACAATATTATATTTTTTGGAAAATATCGGAGTCCTTCCTTATTCGTACCTGTATCTGCCGTTTTTTTCGTTGGGAGGAACAGGAATGTTTGCAACCTATTTTCTTTTGGGAATTATATTAAGTATTTATAAATATCAGGATATTCCTTTGAAAGTAAAAGATAAGAAGCTTAAAATCACAATCTGATATGGATTTTTAGAATGTTTGTTACAATTTGGATTACGAAATAGATATAATGGAAGGAAACATGGTAAATGTGGAGAAAATTGTGCTTAGTTGCAATAATGATTATAATGTTGTCGGGGTGCTCTGTAAGTGATGTGGCTACAGATACTCAGACAACAGATAGCACTCTGCAGGTGCATTATATAGATGTAGGTCAAGGGGACAGTATTCTTTTAATACAGGGAGAACACAGTATGTTGATTGATGCCGGGGATAATAGCTGTGGAACAAGAGTACAGTCATATTTGCAGGCAAATAATATCAGCACGCTTGATTATGTGATTGGAACACATCCGGATTCAGACCATATTGGTGGCTTAGATGTTATTATTTATAAGTTTAACTGTAATCACGTTTTCATGCCTGATTGTAGTAAAAATACAAAAACATATGAAGATGTGATTGCCTCGGCAAAAGAAAAAGGATATGATATAACGGCTCCGGTCGCAGGAGATACGTTTGCATTAGGGGAAGCACAGGTGCAGGTGCTTTCGCCCTCCGTAGAGGCAGATTATAATGGAGATGCAAATAATAATTCGATTGCACTCAGGGTGATTTTTAAGGAAAATACCTTTCTTTTTACTGGAGATTGTGAGCAGGCAGCAGAAAATGAGATGTTGCAAAGTGGATATGATTTGCATGCAGATGTAATGAAGGCAGGACATCATGGCAGTGACACTTCTAATAGCAGAGCCTTTTTAGAAGCCGTAAATCCCAAATACTTTGTCATTAGTTGTGGAGAAGAGAATGAATATGGGCATCCCAGGGCAGAAGTATTAAACAATTTAAGACAATTGGGCATAGCAGTGTACCGTACCGATGAACAGGGAACGATTGTGGCTGTATCCGATGGATTTGATATTATATGGAATACACAACCGTCAGAAAGCTGGAAGGCGGGAGAACCGAGAAAAAATACGCAAACGGGAAAGCAAGATGAGATAGAGGAAACAGAAATAACATACATATTAAATACTAACACAATGAAAATACACAAAACAAGCTGTAGTAGTATAGAGGAAATGAATGAGAAGAATAGACACAAGACGAGTAAAACGATAGAAGAATTAGAAACAGAGGGATATACACCGTGTAAACGATGTAATCCCTAAGTTAGGACAATGAAATCGGCAGGAAGATATTCTAGAAGAAGAGTTTCTAATTTCATGGGATCCACCGGTTTGGATAAATAATCTGTGAAGCCGGAGGATAGATACATTTCTTTCGCACCGGAAACAGCATTGGCGGTTAATACAATAACCGGAGTAGTCTGACAGAGATTATCCGGCATAGATTTCATGTTGGCCAGAGTCTGTACACCATCCATAGACGGCATCAGATGGTCCATAAAGATAATATCAAAATGCTGCTGTTTTACAAGCGAAAGGCATTCTTCACCGCTGGTTGCAGAGGTAATCGAAACTTTTGTCTTTTTTAGCAGACCTGATACAACGGCAATATTGACAGCATTGTCATCTACAATGAGAACAGAAGCGTTTTGTGCTGTGAAGTTTACGCCCTCTCCCTTTGGTTTCTTTTGCAGTTGTTCAAACCGTTGTCCTAAATTGCCAATAGGTGTGTCGTCTATAATGGTTTGCGGTATTATGGCTGTAAAAGTACTTCCTTTTTGGTACTGGCTTTCTACGGTTATTTCTCCATGCATGGCAGTTACTAGTTGTTTGGAAATTGCCATTCCAAGACCAGTTCCTTCAATGTGGCGGTTTTGTTTATAATCAAGTCGCTCAAAAGAAGTAAATAATTTAGGAATATCTTCTTTGCGAATACCAATTCCGGTATCCGTGACCTTTATGATAAGTTTTATAGAATGTTCTCCCGCAGGCTCAGAGGTGGCAGTCATTGTGATGGAACCTTCTTTTGTATATTTTACAGCATTGGAAAGAAAATTAGTGACAATTTGCTTGATTCTGATTTCATCTCCAAACAATTTAGAAGGGATTTCGGGAGAAATGCTTGCGCATAGTTTCAGGTGTTTGCTTTCTGCCCGCAGTTTGGTTAAAACAATTAAATCATGAAATAAGGAAGCAGTTCCATATTCTAGTGGAAGTATTTCAACTTTTCCAGACTCAATCTTAGAAAAATCCAAAATATCATTTACGATGGCAAGGAGAGAAGTGTCGGCATTTTGTATTTGTGAGGCATAATTTATGATTTCAGAGTCAGTACATTCTCTTAAAATCATTTCATTCATTCCAAGAATAGCATTAATGGGAGTGCGGATTTCATGCGACATATGTGCTAAAAATTCAGCCTTTGCCTGGTTGGCAGAATCAGCCTTTTGCCGTTGAAGATTTAATTCATCAATCAATGCCATGTCTGGATTTTCCAACGAAAAATACATAAAAATAATAGATAAAGAAGCTCCAATACTTACAAGCAATACTGAGGGATAGAAAAATTGTATCACAGCAGTAATTCCCTGAAGGGTGAAGAAGATATGGAGGGACAGGCGTTTTTGTCTTGTGACATTTTTGCCGTTTACGATGGTATATAAAAAGGCAAATATCATTCCGAAGGCAGCATAGCAATATAAAACTTTCGTGCCCATACCATAGGAATAGACTAATCTTCCTTCCCGCCAGAAATCGAGTCGGGTAAAAAGGATTACGAGTAAAACTATGGTAGCTAAAGCAAAGAAAAAATAGCGTGCAATATGATTGAAAGTCTTATTTATCCGCCCGATATTTTCAACATTGTTGATTGTCAGACAATAATAAATCATAATACAAACCCAGCAGGTCATAGAGCATAAATAACCTTTTGAAAAGAATAAGTTCAAACGGGGAAACTGATTCATATTTATAATGGTAATCACACTTCCGATATCAAAAAACAATGCTACAAAAGTAAGGAGTAGCAATATACCATAGATACGATTCTGTTCATTTTGAAATCTTTTTTTAGAGAAAAACTGATATATAAATATAATGATAAAGCATAAACTGCTGAGTTGAAATTCAATGTTATAGTTCATAAAGTACCTTTCGTTATTGTGTGTACTGATGGATTGCACAAAAGTGCTAGGAATGGATGCCGCCATTTTCAAATCGACGAAGCAATGTTACCAGCGGTATAATGAGAAAACCGGCAAAAAAGTTACCTATCCCATGAATCATATCCCACGGTAAACCGGAAATGATCCAGGCAAGCATTTGCTGAAAATTTAATCCAAACATAAGTGCCTGTGCCGGTGCGTACAGAGTCCCAAATAAGAATCCATGTAAAGCACAGACAATAGGATAAAGAATAGCAGCCGCTTTCATAGACAGCTTTCTGGGTAATAACATAGTAACAGCCCAAAGAACGCTCCAAATATACAGGTAGGGTATCCACCAGGGGGAGAAACCGGCAATCAGTCCATTTAACATGACATAGACATAAATGGGAATTAATGCCTTTTTACGGTAAACCAAAGTATATACCATAGTAAACATTCCGAGGAGATGAACATTCGGTATCCATTCCATAATGATTTTAGAACAAAACATTAATGTTCCAAGCATTGTGAATTTTGTAATTTCTGCTGTTGTAAGAAAGTTATGTTTTTTCTTTTTAGTCCTGTGTGTAAACCAGTTCATAATGTTCGCCATCGGAAATTGTGGTAGAATCCACACCGGTATTCATATATTCTCCATCTTTATAGAATGCCCAGTAAGCTTTGTCAACGTCATAATCAGCCTGGATGCCATTGACTTCCTTGATATAAAGTCCATAATCGCCTTCTTCACCGGAGACGAGCCCGCAGTCTGTTAAGGCAGTGCCTAAAACTGTCTGGTCTGTATGCACGGCAAAGGTGACAGACTGCTCATCAACTTTGACTTCTACGTTCACAGTAGTATTGCCCTCACCTAATTCAGTATCTTCAGTGTAGGTAGCGTTTGCCCAAAGGGCAGAGGTCTGGGTAGCGGCGTTATCTGATGTATTAGCATTACAGCCTGTGAAGCTGAAGGAAAGCACCAGACAAAGGAGTAATGCAATTGATAGATGTTTTCTGTGTTTCATATCTTTCATATGTTTCAGTCCTTTCTTTTTTGTACAGAGTCATTATAGCATAGATTATAAGAATTTCAAGAATATACGGAAGGAATTTGTTGCATTCTCGGAGGAAAATATTGAAAATCTTCAAGGTGTCTGATACTATAGAAACATGTGAAAAGATATGGAGTGAAGAGAGGAATTAGAATGGAAGCACCGGAATATTTTGATGTCAGAAATGAAAAGGGAGAGATTACCGGAGAGATAAAGGAACGTGGTCAGGTGCATCGTGATGGTGACTTGCATGGGACAGTACATATCTGGGTGGTTCAGAAAACATCAGATGGATACGATGTACTTCTGCAGAAAAGAAGCAGCACGAAAGATTCGTTTCCGGATTGTTATGACATATCTTCTGCCGGACATGTACAAGCAGGTTGTGACTATCTAGAATCTGCTCTTCGCGAACTCAAAGAAGAATTAGGAATCGAGGCCTGTGCACAGGATTTAGAGTATTTTGGCATGCATGAAGGATATGTAGAAGCAGAGTTTTATGGAAGAGTATTTAAAAATCATGAGATTAGTGCTATGTATTTATATCGAAAACCGATTACGATAGAGTCGTTAGTCTTACAGCCGGAGGAAGTGTCTTCCGTAATGTTTTTAGATTATTGGACATGTGAACAACAGATGAAAGATGGAACGTTAAAGCATTGTATTTTTGCAGATGAATTTGTTATGCTGGGAGAAAAATTAGGTTTATTATAACATAGAAAAGAATAGGAGACTGACTATGGAACAAGAAAAAACATTTAAGGAACGCTATTTAAACAAAGAAATTGAATTTGAGGAAATTGACGATTATGTTTATGAGTGGGGAATGAGCGATACGACATTAACTTTGCGAGAGTATCTGGGTCTTAATGAGGAAGAAGAAGATGCATGGGTGAGTGTAGGGGAAGATGCTTTGCGGGAATTGCTAGAACAGTAAAACTGTTCTGGCGTACCCGTTTATTTTATACTTTTATACTTCGTTTTCGAATAATACCTGTTCTGCAATTCGTGCAGCATCTTTGATACAGTCACCGCAAGACCTAAGTACGGTTCCGGTTTCTACGCCCTTTAAGGTCTTACATACAACAGATTTATTTTGTTCTTCAAAACGTTTTACAATTTCTTTTGATAATTTATAGGTATCTGCTTTGCTGTCAGGATGTTCTAAATTTCCGTTGCTTTGTTTCATACCGGCAAGGACGCAGGCACCACTCACAGCACCACAGGTTCCGGTCATGCCACCCATTCCCAGCCCTAAACCTTCTGTTAGCTGAAACATAATTTTTTCATCTATGCCTACTAAATCACAGTAAGTGCATGCTACTGCCTGGGCACAGTTGTATCCCTTATCATGTTTTGTAATTGTTTCTTCCACTCTTGTTTTCATGATTTCCTCCTTATTAATAGATATATGTGAAAAATGTCCGTCTTTATGTTGAAAAATCATATCATATGCTTTTTTCGGTGTCAAGAAAACTTCAGAGGTTGACAATGAAACAGCTATTATAGTTATCCTCATATTTGCTGCTGGACAATTTGAATAGAAAAGTGTATACTACATACATCAAATGCACAAAATAATATAAAAATATTTTAGGAGGAAATAGAAATGGTAGAAATCACAAAGGAAATGACAATCGGTGAGTTATTAAGAGTTGCTCCACAGGCTGCACCAGTACTTATGGAGATTGGAATGCATTGTTTAGGATGTCCGTCAGCACAGGGTGAAAGCATTGAAGAAGCGGCTATGGTACATGGTATCGATGCAGTAGATTTAGTAGCTAAGATTAACGAAGTAGCAAACGCTTAATTAAGATTACAAGTTTACAAAGAATGTCTACAAAAGATACCCTGATTTGTAAAATCAGGGTGTTTTCGTGTGTAGAAAATAAGCGAGGGAAAATTATGGAAAGTTTAAAAGCGGTAATACTGGCGGCAGGAAAAGGCACAAGAATGGAGTCTGATTTGCCTAAAGTGATACATACCATTCATGGGAAACCTATGGTAGAATACGTGATTGAAGCAGTAAAAGAGGCAGGAATTGAGGATATTTGTCTGATTGTAGGATATAAAGGTGAGCAGGTAAAGGCAGCGGTTACGTCCGGGGTAGTTTATGCTTATCAGAAAGAACAGCTTGGAACAGGTCATGCAGTGAAATGTGCCGGAGATTTTATTGGTATGCAAGGGGAGATTTTGGTGCTTTGTGGCGACACTCCATTAATTACCGGAAAAACGTTGAAGCAGGCTATGGATTTTCATAGGGAAAGCAAAAATCAGATGACAGTGATTTCTGCGATTGTAGATGATCCTACGGGCTATGGAAGAATTATTCGAGATAAAAACGGAAATTTTGTAAAAAATGTAGAACATAAGGATGCGACAGAAGAAGAACGAAGGAGCAACGAAGTAAACTCAGGAATGTATATTTTCCATGCAAGTGACTTACAAAACGCACTGTCAAAAATTACCAATGACAATGTGCAGGGAGAATACTACCTTCCGGACGCTTTGGAAATTATTAAAAAAGAAGGTGGAAAAGTAGATGCATATATACTGGAAGATTCAGACGAAATGGCAGGAGTGAACACAAAAGCACAGCTTCAAAGTGCAGCAGACGTTATGGCAAAGAGAAAAGGGTGAAGCAATGTATATAATAGCAGGATTGGGAAATCCCACAAAAGAATATGAACATACAAGACACAATGTTGGATTTGATACCATAGATGTAATTGCAGACAGATTTGGAATCAATATAAGTGAAAAAAAGCATAAGGCTTTGTTTGGAAAAGGTCATATTGAGGGGAATAAGGTTATACTGGTCAAACCTCAGACCTTTATGAATTTAAGTGGAGAAAGCCTTAGGGAAATTGTGGATTATTATAAGATAGATGAAGAAAGTGAATTAATTGTCATATATGATGATATTAGTCTGGCACCGGGAAAATTGCGTATTCGTAAAAAAGGCAGTGCCGGCGGTCATAATGGCATAAAAAATATTATTGCACAGTTAGGAACGCAGAACTTTTATCGTATCAAAGTCGGAGTGGGAGAAAAGCCAAAAGGCTGGGATTTGGCAGATTATGTATTAGGGCATTTTAGTAAGGAAGAAACAAAGCTTATGCAAGATGCTTTTAAAAATGCAGCAGATGCAGTCACAACAATTCTTACACAGGATATAGATACAGCAATGAATAAGTATAATTAATTGCGAAATTAGCGAGGTTTTAACATGAATGTATTTGAAAGCCCCCTAAGAGGCTTAGAGGAATATAACGAAATAAAGAAAAAGCTTTCAAAGAACAAAGGAATTTTACAGCTTTCCGGCTGTGTGGAATCCCAAAGAGTTCATATGATGCATGCCTTAGGCGATGGTTTTAATAAGAAAATCATCGTTACTTTTAATGAACAAAAAGCGGAGGAAATGTATGAAGATATGAAGCTGTTTGGTGAGCCGGTTGTATTATATCCTGCAAAGGATTTTATCTTTTTTAATGCGGATATTAAAAGTAATCTTCTGGTTAAGAAAAGAATGAACGCAATCAGGACTTTGCTAGAGGAAGAAAAAGTGACATTTATTACCACAATTGACGGGTTGATGGATAGCCTCCTTCCTTTAGAAGTTATTCGCGGCAGTATCATAGAAATTACGGAAGAAAGCTGTATCGAGGTAGAAAAGCTCACAAAACAATTATTTTCAATGGGATATGAAAAAACCGGTCAGGTAGAAAGTGCGGGGCAGTTTGCTATTCGTGGAGGCATCATTGATATTTTTCCATTAACCGAGGAAAATCCTTATCGAATTGAATTGTGGGATGAGGAAGTGGATTCTATTCGAAGCTTTGAAGCAGAAGGGCAGCGTTCTATTGAGAATGTAAGCAGTGTGAAAATATATCCTGCCAGCGAATTGATTATTACAGAAGCATGTAAGGAACAAGGGTTAAAGAAAATTAAGGCAGAGGCGAAAGAATGCTATGAAGCATTGCGGGCACAGATGAAAACAGAAGAAGCGCATAGAATCACCAGACATATGGAAGAATTAGAAGATGAATTGTTAGTATTAGGCTGTGCCAGTGCGGATAGCTATATAAAAAGCTTTTACGACAACACAGTATCCCTGCTTTCATATTTTAAAGCACTTGATGAAAAAGATGGAAATCAGACAATTGTGTTTTTAGATGAGCCGAACAGAGTGTGTGAAAAGGGAGAGGTAGTAGAAACAGAGTTTCGGGAAAGTATGCTTCATCGTATTGAAAAAGGGTATATGTTGCCTTCACAGGCTGAGATTATGTACGGGTTTTCGGAGGTTATGGCAATGATAGAAAAATGCAATACAGTTGCAATTTCTACTTTAGAGCCAAACAAAACGACATACAAAACAAAGGGAAAGTATAACCTGATGGTAAAAAATATTAGTTCCTATAATAATAGTTTTGAATTGTTAGTAAAAGAGCTAAAGAATTATCGGAAAAATGGCTATAAAGTAATTTTATTATCAGCGTCCAGACTTCGTGGACAGCGTCTGGCAGGTGACTTGGTTCATGAAGAAATACCAGCCTTCTATAGCGAAGATTTAGAACGCGAGCTGCAGCCCGGGGAAGTAATGGTAAGCTATGGAAATGTGCACAGAGGCTATGAGTATTCCTTTATTAAATTTGTTGTTATCTCAGAAAGCGATATTTTCGGCAAGGAAAAAAAGCGGAAGAAAAAAAGAAAACATTACGAAGGACAAAAAATCAGCAGCTTTACGGATTTACAGGTGGGGGATTATGTGGTTCATGAAAATCACGGTCTTGGCATATATAAAGGAATAGAAAAAATTACTGTGGACAAAGTGGCAAAGGACTATATGAAGATAGAGTATGCAGGTGGAGGAAATCTTTATATTTTGGCAACACAGTTAGATGTGATTCAAAAATATGCAGGTGCAGATGCCAAAGCACCAAAATTAAATAAATTAGGAAGCAAGGAATGGCAGAAAACAAAATCAAGAGTAAAGGGTGCTGTTGATGTCATTGCAAAAGATTTGGTAGAGCTTTACGCTGCAAGACAGGAACAGAATGGTTATGTGTATGGCGAGGATACTGTCTGGCAGAAAGAATTTGAAGAAATGTTTCCGTATGAGGAGACAGAAGACCAGTTGTTGGCGATAGAAGCCACCAAAAAAGATATGGAAAGCAATAAGATTATGGACCGTCTGGTATGCGGAGATGTAGGATATGGTAAGACGGAAATTGCCATTCGTGCTGCATTTAAAGCAGTACAGGAAGGAAAACAGGTAGTTTACCTGGTACCGACTACGATTTTAGCACAACAGCATTACAATACCTTTGTCCAGCGTATGAAGGATTTTCCGATAACGGTAGAATTAATGTCGCGGTTCAGAACCCCTGCACAGCAGAAAAAGACGATAGAAGGTCTTGGAAAAGGTCTGGTAGATATTGTAGTGGGAACGCACAGGGTTCTGTCAAAGGACATTAAATATAAAGATTTGGGCTTGCTCATTATCGATGAAGAACAGCGTTTTGGTGTAGCACACAAGGAAAAAATCAAGAAATTAAAAGAAAATATAGATGTACTTACTCTTACGGCGACACCGATTCCAAGAACACTTCATATGAGTCTGATTGGCATACGTGATATGAGCGTATTAGAAGAACCACCTATGGACAGACTTCCAATACAGACTTTTGTTATGGAATTTAACGAAGAAATGGTCAGAGAGGCAATCAATCGAGAATTGGCAAGGGGTGGACAGGTATTTTATGTATACAATCGTGTCAACAATATCGATGAAGTTGCAAACATGGTAGCTGCGTTAGTTCCTGATGCAAATGTGGCATTTGCTCATGGAAGAATGAAAGAACATGAATTAGAAAATATTATGTGCGACTTTATGGACGGAGAAATTGATGTGCTAGTATCTACCACAATCATTGAAACAGGGTTAGATATATCTAACGTAAATACCATTATTATTCATGATTCCGATAATTTGGGACTATCCCAGTTGTACCAGCTAAGAGGAAGAGTGGGGCGTTCTAATCGTACCGCCTATGCCTTTTTGATGTATCAGAAAAATAAAATGCTGAAGGAAACAGCGGAAAAGAGATTGCAGGCAATCAGAGAATATACAGAGCTTGGAAGTGGATTTAAAATCGCCATGCGGGATTTAGAAATTCGTGGTGCGGGAAATCTTTTAGGTGAGCGTCAGAGTGGACATATGGAAGCAGTAGGATATGATTTATATTGCAAAATGTTAAACAGCGCTGTGAAAAAATACAAGGGTATTGAAGAAGAAAAGGATTTTGAAACTTCTATAGATATTAGCATCAATGCGTTTATTCCACCCGATTATATTCCGAACGAATTTCAAAAACTGGATATTTATAAAAGAATTGCTGCCATTGAAAATGAAAACGAAAGTGATGATATGCTGGAAGAGCTCATAGATCGCTTTGGTGAACCACCACGTTGTGTTATGAACTTACTTGCCATTGCAAATGTGAAAAATATGGCACATGAGGTATACGTAACAGAAGTAAGCGATAAAGGAAATGGTATTAAATTTGTTATGTATGAAAAGGCAAAGGTTAACCTTACTAATATTCCGGCGTTATTAGAACAGTATAAAGGTCAACTTACCTTTAAGCCGGAGTCAGTTCCATATTTTATATATCAGGAAAAAGGAAACAAATTAAAGAGCAATACAAATGTGTTGGAAAATGTGAAAATAGTGTTAAATGATTTAAAAATGTTGCTTGACTGATAAAAAAGTAATATAATGAATGTTGGTTTGTGCATAAAGATGGCACAACATAAAGTGAATTAGTTTATGGGGGAGAAGAATGAAGAAGATTTATAAGAAAATACTTCTTATCTTCTCTGTTATAATTGCCGTGCTTTGGATGGGTGGCTGTGCAGGTCAGGAGGCAGAAGCGGAAGTTCTTGCGAAGTTTGGAAATGAAAAAATCACTCTGAGCAGTCTGGAATTTTATCTGATTATTAATCAGATTAATTATGAGAGAACATATGCAGAGCAGTACCCGGGAGAAAATATCTGGCAGAAAGACATTCTTGGAACCGGAAACACTCTGGAAGACGATGTAAAACAGAGTATTATGCAGGAAGTAAAAAGGATGTGCATTTTGCTGAAAAAGGCAGATGAACTTGGGATTACGTTAGACGAGCAGGACGAGGAAGAGCTGATTGTATTGGAAGAAATTTTTAAGGAGCGATACAATGAAGAAGTTTTAAATGAGCTTCACAGTGAAGAAGGAGTTGTGCAGGAAAAACTAAGGGAGTCGATGCTGGCGGCAAAGGTGAAAGAAGTCATATGTAATGAAAATGGCTGGACAGCCGATGATAGGGAAGAAAGATTTGAAGCCCTTTATAAAGAATGGGCACAGAAAGAAAGTTTCACCATAAGGGAAGTAGACTGGTCAGAAATACACTTTGAGCAGGGAAAATATAAAATTACAGAGAACGAGTAAGAGAAAGGGAAAATATGAAAAAATCAGTGAAAGTATTAGGAATTACAACAGGGATTATTGCAGCACTTGCGTTAGGCGGCTGTGGTACAGCAGATACAGATGCAGTGGCAACTGTATATGGAACAGAGGTCAGTGTTGGTGAGGCGGGACTTTATGCTATTTATCAACAGGCGCAATATGAGCAGTTTTATAGTGCGTATCTTGGTCAGACAGTAAACTGGACTCAGGAATACGATGGAAAAACTATGGAAGAGGAAACGAAGGAAAGCATTCTGGGGCAGTTTAAGAAAATGTATATTGTAGCAGCACATGCAGATGATTATAATGTTGCGGTATCAGAGGAAGAAGAAAGTAAAATCAAAGAAGCGGCTAAGAAGTTAGCAGAGGCTAACGATGAAAAGGCATCAAAAGCACTTCACATTTCAGAGGAAAGCGCTGCCTCATTATTTAAAGCCTATTATTTATATAATAAAACCTCCGAAGCAATGGTAGCAGACGTAGATACCAATGTAAGCGACGAAGAGGCTGCACAGAAAAAAATGTCTTATATTGAATTTTCCTTAACGGGATCAACCGATGATGACGGAAATACGACTGATTTGACAGAGGAAGAAAAGGCAGATATTAAAGCAAAGGCAGAAGCAGTGGTAAGTGCCGGAGCAGAGGGCATGGAAGGTGCTGTGGAAAATACAGATTACAGTGTGAGTGAAGCAACTTTTGATGAAGAATCTGACACATTAGATGCTGCTGTTTATGAGGCTGCTAATAAATTGAAGGCGGGAGAAATGTCTTCAGTGATTGAAACGGAAAATGCTTATTATGTAGTGCGTTTAGATAGTGAATTTGACAAAGAAGCAACAGAAAGCAAAAAAACAGAAATCGTAGATAATCGTAAGACAGAAGCTTTTAACGCAATTTATGAAGGTTGGGAAGCAGAAGAAGATGCCTTTGTTTTAAATGAAAGTGCATGGGCATCCATTCGATTCAAAGATAAAATAACCTTAAAGACAACAGAAACACAAAACGATGAAGTAACTGCGGAAGTGCCGGCAGAAGAAGCTGCGGAAGAATAAAAATATAATGATATAACAATAGAAAAGTAAAGGGGGCTGCTGTGAACACGGCAGCTCTTTTGTAAATAGCAGAGAAGACGGCAGTAAAACAAGTACATATCGCAAGAAAGGGAAAAAGTATGGAGATATATATAATACGGCATGGGGAAACAGAATGGAATATGCTTAGAAAGCTGCAGGGGCGTTCTGATATAGAATTAAATGAGATGGGAGTCCGTCTTGCAGAAATTACTGCAGAGGCTTTAAAGGATATTCCCTTTGATATCGCTTATACCAGCCCGTTAAAACGTGCGTATAAAACAGCAGAAATTATTATAGGAAAGAGAAAGATTCCGCTCATTACAGATGAACGTATACAAGAAGTCAGTTTTGGAGCATATGAAGGTCTGGGCTGTTCTAAAACAAATTATGAGATTCCGGATCCGGAATTTGAATACTTTTTTCAGGCTCCAGAGAAGTATGTGGCACGAAATGGTGCGGAGAGTATTGAAGATTTGTGCAAACGTACGACAGATTTTTTAAAGGAAATTACGAATCAGCCGGCTCTGAAAGATAAGAGAGTACTGGTTGCTACGCATGGAGCGGCTCTAAAAGGTCTGCTTAGCAGTATTGGAAACAAAGAAAAGAAGGACTTTTGGGGTACGGGCGTTCATAGAAATTGTGCGGTAACGAAATTAGAATGTAATCAGGATAAAATTACAATTGTATATGAAAATAGAATTTTTTATCCGGAAAGTATGGGAACAAAACCGACATTTGCAAAATAGAGGATAGAGAGGAGTTTTGTCATGGCAAAAGAGAAAGAAATAAAAACAAATGCTATGCGGATTTTAGATAAAAATAAAATTTCCTATCAGGTAAATACCTATGAATGTGATGAATTTATAGATGGAGTTCATATCGCTGATAAAATGAATCAGCCATATGAAATCAGTTTTAAGACGCTGGTAGCAGTGGGAAAGAGTAAGGAACATTATGTATTTGCCATTCCTGTAGACAAGGAAATTGATTTTAAAAAGGCAGCGAAAGTAGTAGGCGAAAAAAGTATAGAACTGGTGCCGGTCAAAGAGATTCAGGCGTTGACGGGCTATATTCGTGGCGGTTGTACACCGATTGGCATGAAAAAGTTATTTAAAACGGTGGTGCAGGAGAGTGCAAAAGAACATGAGAGAATCATCGTCAGTGGGGGTAAGTTGGGAACACAGTTAGAATTAAATCCGGAGGATTTGATCAAGGTAGTAAAAGGAGTATACGCAGATGTCATCGCATAAGGATTTCATAAAGAAAGTTAGCTGCATGGCTGTGATTGTTATAGTTTTTGCACTGGCAGTGTGTATTTATTGGGGAAGGGCAAGGCAGGGACAGACAGAACAAGAGAACAATGTCCCGGTGGTAACGGAAAGCTTTCCGCAGGAACAAAGTAAAAATGGATGTGTGATTTTTTTACATTCTGGTGGTTTTGTAGTAGAAAAAAACGAATATCACGAACAATTTGGAAAAGCAATCGGAGAGAGACTGGGGTATGATTATCTGGTACCGGATTATCCAATCAATCAAAGTTATGAAGAAACACTTGCTTATATGGAACCAATATATGCAGAAACAATGAAGAAATACGATGATGTATTGCTAATCGGCTGTTCCGCAGGGGCGAATCTTGCAGTGTCTTCCATGATATGTTACGGAGAAGAGTATGGTATGCCAAAGGGATTGATACTAATGTCTCCGTGGCTGGATACTTCTATGGAAAATGAAGAGATAACTTGTATCAGTGATTTTGACCATGAATTTTTTAGTTCGTTAGTGGAGTGGGGAGAGCAGTATAATAAGGGTGATACAAATACTGTTCTGGCGAGTCCGGTAAAAGCAGAGATAGAGCAATTAAAGCATTTTCCTAATACAGTCCTAGTGGTCGGAGATGAGGATATTTTGCGTTTTGATGCACAAAAATTCCAGAGCAAGCTAGAAGAGGCAGGAGTTAAAGTCACATATCTGACTGCAGAAGGGAAAAATCATGGTGAAGTTTTTGCAGAATATGCATCTACTTATGTCATTCCTGATATTATGAATGAGGCTTTGGAAATAGTGGGGGAAACTTCTAATCGTCCATAAACTACAAAAGTAAGAAAAGGCGGCAGTTTGAAAGAACAGCCGCTTTTTGCTTATAGGAAACTGTGTTCTTTATACAGCAAAAAGTTTTTGATTTTGCAAACTTTTAAGTATTCTGATTCGTCTAACATATAAAGGAAAGAAAAGAGGGTGGGAAGCATTGGCAAAAGAACAATTAACCGAATATATACTAGACAACCAGCAAAAGTTTTATCGTATAGCATACTGCTATGTAAAAGACCAGGACAGGGCACTGGATATTGTCCAGAATATGATTTGTAAAGTATTTGAAAAACAGCATACATTGAAAAATAAAAATGCTGTAAAAACATGGGTATATCGGATTTTAATTAATGAGTGTTTAGATACTGTAAGGAAAGAAAAAAGAGAATCTCTTATGGAACAGGAAAGGCTTCCAGAGGAAATTTATATTGAACGCGCTTATGAAAAGGAGGACACCATCAACCGATATATGGAGAAGTTACCGGAAAATATACGGGTGGTTTTACAGCTTCGGTATTATGAGGAGTTGTCTTTAAAGGAGATTGCAGCTATTACAGATACGAATTTAAGTACAGTGAAAACCAGATTGTATCACGGACTAGAAAAGCTAAAGGCTTTGTTAAAGGAGGGCGGTTATGAAGGATAGAGAGTTAGAAAGAGAAATTTTACAATTAGAAGAAGAATTGCAGGAACCTCTGATGAAAGCAAAAAGACAATATGAATACATACAAATACCGAAGGAATTAAATAAAATGGTACAGAATAGTATGCGAGAGGGAAAAGGAAAGGAGAAGGCTCCTATGAAAAAATATTATTTTGCAGCTATACCGGCGGCAGCGGTTATTATTTTTACGGTAGGATTAAACAGCAGTTATTCTTTTGCAAGTGCTATGGAAGCAATGCCGGTCATAGGGGCAGTGGCAAAGGTGCTGACGGTGCGTTCCTATCAGGCAAAGGATACAGAGAAAGAAATAAATGTAACGGTACCAAAGGTAGAAATTGTAGATTCCCATGAAGAAAAAGCTGACACACAGGAGAAAGCATCAATAGAACAGATGGCAATAGATGTGAATGCAGAAATCGATAAGGCGGTTGCCATATATGTTCAAGAAGCAGAAAAAAGAATAGAAGAATACAAGCAGGCTTTTATCGCAACAGGAGGCACAGAAGAAGAATTTGCACAAAAAGGTATTAAAGTTAATGTAGATTATGAAGTAAAATGTGAAAATGAAAATTATCTTTCCTTTGTGGTGACAGGAGATGAGAGCTGGACTGGTGCTTACGCAGTATATTATTATTATAATTTAGATATGAAAAACGGAGAATATCTCACATTAAAAGATTTATTAGGCGAAAATTATGTGGAAACAGCAAATACCCAGATTCGTGCGGAAATGCAACAGAGGTTATCAGAAAATCCGGACTATACCTACTTTAAGGAAGAGGAAGGAGGTTTCTCAACAGTTACACAAGACACAGACTTTTATATCAATAAGGCAGGAAATCCAGTGGTAGTCTTTGACAAATACGAAGTAGCACCGGGATTTATGGGACAGCAGGAATTTGAAATTGTGAAATAAGAGATTTTTATCATTGACTGACCTTAGTTTAAATATTATGATAGAGTAAGAAAATAAGTCAGGAGTGAAAATATGAGTTTTAAAGAAGTTAACGTAACGGAACTAGAATTGAATCCATTTACAAAAATCAGCAAGCAATGGATGCTTATTACAGCAGGAAATGAAGAAAAGGCAAATACTATGACTGCAAGTTGGGGAAGTGTGGGATTTATCTGGAATAAAAATGCGATTACCATGTATATTCGTCCACAAAGATACACCAAAGAATTTGTAGATGCGAATGAAACCTTGACCGTTTCATTTTTACCTGAACAGTACAGAGAAGCATTAAATCTTTGCGGAAAAATTTCCGGACGTGATGAGGACAAAATTGCAAAGGCGGGTCTGACTTTAGCTTATGAAGATGGTACGCCATATTTTGAGGAAGCAGAGCTTGTTTTTGTCTGTAAGAAAATGTATGTACAGGAAATGAAACCGGAATGTTTAGAAGACAGTTCTTTTGATTCCACCTATTATCCAAACAAGGATTACCACTATCTGTATATTGCAGAAATTCAGAAGGTTCTGAAGAAACAATAATTCATCTTGCAGCTTGGTGTTATGCACAATTCATAATAGATACCGTGGCTTTTCGGGCAAAATTTAAACGGCCTGAAAGCCACGGTATCTATTATATATAAGGCTCTCTTTTCTATCTGCAAGCTCAATTGTTTACTTTGCAGCATTTTGAAAAGAAAAACTTCCCCATATATGCAATTTGTGGTATAATAACCCCCGTAAGCATTAAGTGATGCAAAAGGAGTTTGTCATGAAGAAAAATGTAAAGTTTAAAGGGCAGCTTAAGCTATATATGCAATGGCCTATGTTCCTTATCCTGCTTCTTTTGGCAATGAATGTGGCGATGTATGCCCTAGAGATAAAAGCAGGAATTTTGATGAGCATTTTTGTATGTATCTATATAGTAATTGTTGCAGTGCTTTACTATTATAATAAGCAGATACTTGTCAATGAACTGATCAATTTTGCCACAGGCTATGGACAGATTCAGAAAAAATTATTACAGGAATTAGAAATTCCTTATACTTTGTTAGATGAAAATGGCAGAGTAATTTGGATGAATACCAGCTTTAAAAACATAGTAGGGAAAAACAGAGATTATAAGAAATCAATTACAAATTTATTTCCGACACTTACCAAAGATAAGTTTCCGGTAAACGAGGAATCTGCCTGTGTTCACATTAGTGTGGAAAGCGCTGATTACCGTGTGGAGATGCGCAGAATCATGATGGAACATATAGTAGAATCTGTTAATATTTTAGATACGGAAGAATATGAAGGATACTTTATTGCTGTCTATTTGTTTGATGAAACGGAATTGAATCGCTATATCAAAGCAAATAAAGAGCAGCAGTTGGTTGCAGGATTAATTTACATTGACAATTATGATGAGGTGATTGAAGGAGTGGAGGAAGTTCGAAGCTCCCTTTTGGTTGCACTCATTGACCGTAAAATTAATAAATATATATCCAGCATTGACGGTATTGTGAAGAAGCTGGAGAAGGATAAATATTTTGTGGTGCTCAAGCAAGTGTGCTTAGAGCAGTTAGAAGCAAAGCGTTTTGAACTTTTAGATGATGTAAAAACGGTTAATATCGGAAATGACATACCTATTACACTTAGTATTGGTCTGGGAGCAAGCGGAAATACTTATAGCCAGAACTATGAATATGCAAGAAATGCTATCGATTTGGCGCTCGGACGTGGCGGTGACCAGGCAATTGTCAAGCGAAAAGATAACATTGTATACTATGGCGGAAAATCCAAGCAGGTAGAAAAAAATACAAGAGTAAAGGCAAGAGTAAAAGCACAGGCACTTAGAGAATTAATTGAGAACAAAGACAAAGTTGTTGTCATGGGGCATAAAATTGGAGATGTTGATTCCTTTGGTGCTGCGATTGGTATTTACCGGGCAGCAAAAACTATGAATAAACGTACCCATGTTGTTATCAATGAAATTACTACTTCTGTAAGGAAGATGATTGATGGATTTTTAGACAATCCCGATTATGAAGAAGATATGTTTGTAAACAGCAGTCAGGCAAAAGAAATTATTGATAATAATACGCTGCTTGTGGTGGTAGACGTCAACAGACCAAGTTATACGGAATGCCCTGACTTGCTTCATATGTGCAAAACGATTGTAGTGTTGGATCATCACAGACAGACAGCAGAGGTGATAGAAAATGCAGTACTGTCCTATGTAGAACCTTATGCATCTTCTGCATGTGAAATGGTTGCCGAGATTTTGCAGTATATTGATGATAATGTAAAAATAAGATCTTTGGAAGCAGACTGTTTGTACTCCGGTATTATCATCGATACGGATAGTTTTGTAAATAAAACAGGTGTAAGAACCTTTGAAGCAGCGGCCTTTTTAAGAAGAAGTGGTGCAGATGTTACAAGGGTTAGAAAGCTGTTCCGTGATGATATGGCGGAATGCAGGGCAAGGGCTGAAATTGTAAAAAATACAGAAATTTACTTAGGCGCCTATGCCATCAGTATGTTACCACAATCTGAATTGGACAGCCCTACGATTGTTGGAGCGAAAGCTGCAAATGAGTTATTAGATATTGTAGGTGTGAAGGCATCATTTGTCTTAACAGAATTTAACAACAAAATATATATCAGTGCTCGGTCTATTGATGAAGTAAACGTACAGATTGTCATGGAAAAATTAGGTGGCGGTGGACACCAGACTGTGGCAGGTGCACAGTTAGAATGTGATTTGAAAGAGGCAGGAAAGATACTTCGAAGAACACTGGCAGAAATGATTGGAGATGGAGAAATATAATGAAGGTTATTTTATTAGAAGATGTGAAAAGTCTTGGAAAAAAAGGTGATATTGTAAACGTAAATGAGGGATATGCAAGAAACTTTATCCTTCCGAAAAAACTTGGTGTGGAAGCAGATGCCAAGCATATGAACGACTTGAAATTAAAGAAAGCGAATGATGAAAAGGTTGCGAAAGAACAATTCGAAGCAGCACTTGCTTTAAAGGAAAAGATAGAAGCCTTAGAAGTAAAGCTTACCATTAAGGCAGGAGAAGGTGGAAAAACCTTTGGTTCTGTTTCATCTAAGGAAATTGCATCTGCAGCAGCTACACAGCTTGGTCTGGAACTGGATAAAAAGAAAATTCATTTGCCAGAGCCGATTAAAGCATTGGGAACTCACAATGTGACTGTGAAACTTCATCCAAAGGTAAGTGCTGAATTGAAAGTAAAAGTGAGCGAAGCATAAAATAGGAACGCAGTAGCGTTCCTATTTCTTCCTACAGATAGAAGCTCCGCTAAGGAGAAAAATACTTTTTATAAGAGTAGATGAAAAAAAGATTAGGAGGAGACAGTATGGAAGAAAGCGTGATTAAACGTGTACAGCCTCATAGTATCGAAGCAGAACAGTCCGTAATCGGAGCTATGCTTATGGATAAAGAAGCCATTGTAGTAGCATCGGAAATGCTCCGTGGAGATGAGTTTTACGCAAGACAGCATGGAGTTTTGTTTGATGCAATGGTGGAGTTGTATAATGAGGGAAAACCGGTAGATTTGATTACATTACAAAATCGTTTACGGGAAAAGGATGTGCCGCCGGAAATTAGCAGCTTAGAGTTTGTAAAGGATTTATTAAACGTAGTTCCAACCTCAGCAAATGTAAAACATTATGCTACGATTGTGTCAGAAAAAGCGTTGTTGCGTAAATTAATCCGTACAAACGAAGAAATCGTAAATGCCTGCTATGCCGGTAAGGATAAGGTGGAAACCATCTTAGAAGATACGGAGAAGAGAGTATTCGAACTGGTACAGTCAAGAAATTCCAGCGATTATGTACCAATTCGTCAGGTAGTAATCAATGCTTTAGAGAAAATCGAAGCATCAGCAAAGACAAAAGGTAATGTGACAGGTCTCTCAACGGGATTTCTTGATTTAGATTATAAAACAGCAGGTATGCAGCCCTCGGATTTTATTTTGGTGGCTGCCCGTCCTTCTATGGGTAAAACGGCGTTTGTTTTAAATATTGCAGAGCACATGGCATTTAAGGAAGATAAATGTGTAGCCATTTTCAGTTTGGAAATGTCAAAGGAACAGTTAGTAAATCGTTTGTTTTCTTTGGAATCCAGAGTAGATGCCCAACAGCTTAGAACCGGTGATTTAAAAGACAGCGACTGGGAGAAGTTAATTGAAAGTGCAAATGTAATTGGAAAATCAAAATTGATTATTGATGATACACCGTCTATTTCTATTTCTGAAATGCGTTCTAAGTGCCGCAAATTTAAGTTAGAGCATGGACTGGATATTGTTATCATTGATTATCTGCAGTTGATGTCAGGAAGCGGCAGAGGAAATGAATCAAGGCAGCAGGAAATTTCTGATATTTCCCGTTCCTTAAAAGCTATGGCGAGGGAATTAAATGTGCCTGTCATTGCTTTATCCCAGTTAAGCCGTGCCGTAGAGCAGCGTCCAGATCACCGTCCAATGCTGTCGGATCTTCGAGAGTCCGGAGCTATTGAGCAGGATGCCGATGTAGTAATGTTTATATATCGTGATGATTACTATAATAAAGATTCTGAAAATAAGAATATTGCAGAAATAATTATAGCGAAACAAAGAAATGGTCCTATTGGAACGGTTAACCTTGTATGGCTGCCAATGTACACCAAGTTTGCGAATATGGAGAAGAATTAAGAAACCAGGCTGGAGCATGGGACGAAGGAACTTTTTGTATCATTTAAACCTACCGGTTTCGAAAAGCAGCTCATAAGCAGTGTCTAGGGTTTCTTGACAGTTAGTTCGCATTCGCGTTGCCTCTGCTTTCCAGGGGATACTAGACACTGCTTATGAGCGTTCTTTTAACCAGTAAGTTTAAACTGTTACATTTCAACAAAACTTCCATAGATATTACATTTTCTACCTACACGATTCCCCTTACTTTTTAAATAAGTTATGGTATATTTTAGAAGATATAACATATACATATATTTAATACTATTGGAGGCTTCGAAAGTCAAAGAAAGAAAGGCGGATAGCGTATGCAGGAAATGCGATATATGATTTCGGATACAGCGAAGAAAGTAGAAGTGGAAGCACATGTACTAAGATACTGGGAAGAGGAATTATGCTTAAATATTGCAAGAAATGAAATGGGGCATAGATATTATACGGCAAAAGATATACAGGTTTTTCAAAATATTAAAAAGTTGAAGGAGCAGGGCTTCCAGTTAAAAACCATTAAAATGGTTCTTCCTGAGCTCGAAAGCGAGAATGTGGACAATATTATAAAACGGCAGGAAGAGTTGAACAGAGAGGCGGAAAACGCTTTTTACAGCTATCACCAGGCTCCGGCTGCATATCAACCATTGCAGTCACAGACAGCGTGTCCGACAACACCTTCAAATATGGAAGATAAAATGCAGCAGTTTCAGATGATACTTGGCAATATCGTGGCACAGGCAATCCAAAACAATAATGAATATCTGGGCAGAAATATTGGAGATAATGTCAGCGAACGAGTGTTGAAAGAAATCAATTGTGTTGCAAAGGAGCAGGAAGAAAGAGAAGAAGAGCGTTTTAAAAGATTGGACGAGTCTATTCGAAATGTTCAACTGGGTAAGAGAGAAGTGGAAAAAGAAAATCTGAAAACAGAGAAGCCTAAGAAAGAAAAAAGAAGATTTTTTGCCAAAAAGAAGAAGATAGTAGGAGAAAGTCCGGCATAGGGAATAGAATGTGTAAATAACAAAAAAAGATGGTGGAACTTTCGCTTCACCATCTTTTCGCTATCTGTAGATTATTCTTCAGAGATAGCACCTGTTGGGCATGCACCTGCACAAGCACCACAGCTGATGCATGTATCTGCATCAATTTCGAATTTTCCATCGCCTTCAGAGATAGCTCCTACTGGGCAACCGCCAGCACAAGCACCACAAGAAACGCATGAATCTGAAATAACAAATGCCATAGTTTTGTCCTCCTTAAAATATGTGAAAATGTGTGTTCTAATTAAGCCTATTCAGGCTATTCTTATTTTAATATAAATAGATAAAATATACAAGTGGAATATACAAGAAATCTATGAAATCTGTATTAACGCTACCAGATAAAAATTCAAAAAGTCTGACCCCTTCTGTTTGCCAGGGTCAGACTTTTAAAATTAATTTATTCTGGAATATTCATATTAGTTATAACATTAGGAATTGTTACATGAACCTTACTTCCGCAACCAGTTCCTTTATTCACATCATAATCATTGTATACATTGAAACCGTATATAGAGTGCAGATATGCAGTAGGAATTGTAGCAGGGGTATATTTAGCAAAATCTCCTTTTTCTTCAAAGAAATCAATCGCATAACTTGCAGGAGAGCCATAATGCTTTGAACAAATTTTAAACTTATTCACATACTTAAATGAATGGGAACCATCTTTTTGTTTTTTATTAACTGGAATAAGCATAGTGTTTTCAGCATCAATTCTATTTCCTACATACGATAACAGATAACGGGAATTAGAAGAAGAAGCTCTTTTTACATATACAAATTTACCTGACTGTTTTATGCATACATGATGACTAATAGTACTATTGTTATTTACTTTAGTTCCACCTACACAATATTCGCTAATAGCCTCCTTTAATGACTCAGGATCAAGATCTATAGCAGCAATATCAACAGCCCATTTTCCGGCTCCTTCGATATCGAGCATTTCTAAGATACTCAAGGTTACTTTTTTTAATGCAGCAGATCTTGTTGTAAAATTAGTTTTGTTAGTCCAAAGTTTTGATTCTCCGGCAGTGTCTTTTTTTGGAACTACTTTATATGTAACTACATCATATTGTTTTCCATAACGTGTAACAACAGATTTGGTTCTTGTCCAAGTGTATTTAGCTGTTGATTTAGGCGTTGCAGGAAGTGTCTGCGCATGCGCTGTTATTGTAGTTGCAGGGAGAATAGGTGAAATAGATAATGTAGTTGTTGCAAATGCACCTAGCAATGCAAATGTAATTATCTTTTTGCTTAATTTTGTCATAATTATAACTCGCCTCTTTCATTTGTTTATTTTGGGGATTTCTAAATCTTTCGTACGAATAAGTATTTATAAACCAAATAGCATTATTACATAAAAAAATTAAAAAGTCAAGAAAAATTAGTTAGGAGTATAAATAGAAGTATAAATTAAAGTAACAGTTCGACTTCCGATTGGATTGTTACAATGAAATGCGAATCAAAGAAATGCAAACCTAAAAAGTCTGGAATATCCTGGTAATCAAGAAATCCAGACTTTTAATTCTTTAATTCCTAAAAATAACATTATATTATTAATGAATATATAAAGAAATCTATTAGGAATTTTCACTTCTACGCTGCTTAATTCCATTGATAATAAATTTCTTTAATTCAATTGCCTTATCCTTATCCATCGCAGGGGTATCCTTTAATGGATAATCTTTACCCAGCTTTTCATATTTTGCTTTACCCATAGTGTGATATGGAAGTACATCTAAGGCTTTTAAATTAGAAAGCCCACCAATAAAGTAACCAAGCTTAAATAAATATTCTTCTTCATCTGTAATGCCCGGTACAACGACATGGCGAATCCAAAGTGCAATTCCCTTTGCAGCAGTGTATTCCGCAAATTTAAGAATCTGATCGTTTGGCTGGGAAGTAAGTTTTTTGTGCTTTTCAGGATCAATGTGCTTAATATCAAGCATAATGAGATCAGTAACTTCCATAAGCTTATCTAATTTAGCAATATATTGTGCATTATTTTCGTTGTATGCAATGCCGGAAGTGTCCAGACAGGTATGAATGTTTTGAGCCTTTGCTTTTTGAAAAAGTTCTGTTACGAAGTCTATCTGCATTAAAGGTTCACCACCAGTAACGGTGATGCCGCCGCCATTGGTGTAAAACATTTCATTTCGCTTATATGCATCCATGATTTCGTCCGTATCCATCTGGTTCCCGGTATTCATTTCCCAAGTATCCGGATTATGGCAGTAAAGACAACGCATAGGGCAGCCCTGAACAAAGACTACAAAACGCACACCTGGTCCGTCTACGGTACCAAAGCTTTCTGTAGAATGAACATATCCTTTCATAGAATTCTCCTTTCATACATGTGGTTATACTGTGTGAAAAAAGGACCTCATTTCTGAGGCCCTTTTCTTTAAAGTGATATATACGATAGCAATTAAATGCTTTCGTGGAATGTACGTGAAATAACGTCAGCCTGCTGTTCTGGAGTTAACTTAACAAAGTTTACAGCATATCCAGAAACACGGATTGTTAACTGTGGGTATTTTTCAGGATGAGCCTGAGCATCTAATAAGGTATCTCTGTTTAATACGTTAACATTCAAATGATGTCCACCCTTTGTTGCATATCCGTCTAATAATGATACTAAGTTATCTACCTGTGCCTGATTTGCAGCCATGATAATATCCTCCTTAAAAATAATATAAATTTAGTCTTCTAACTGATCGTCAATGCCTTCGTGCAGGGTAGGAACCTGACAAGCCAGATTCCCTTTTGCACAATCGATACAACCTAAAGTTTCAACTGTCTTTTCTGTTGAATCGCCATTGACTTCTACATTTAGGTGTCCAACACCTTTTTCTATTGAGCCATCTAAGAAAGCTACAATATCGTCGATTCTTTTATCTGCCATTTAAAATCAACACCTTAAATTATTTGTTTAAATCGATATCAATATCACCAGCAAATACTTTATCTTCCTTACCAAGTGCTCCAGGAATAATTGTAAATGTATTTGAAATACCATCCTGTGCTTCCATGAATGGAAGTTTAGCAACTGAGGAAAGAGAAGCTACAGCACCATGAGAATCACGTCCGTGAAGTGGGTTAGCACCTGGAGCGAATGGCTGTCCTTTCTTTCTACCGTCTGGTGTGTTACCTGTTGCTTTACCGTAAGTAACGTTTGAAGTAATTGTTAATACAGAGCATGTTGGGAAGCTGTCTCTGTATGTATACTGCTGTCTTAAGAATCCCATGAATGTACGAAGAACCATCTGAGCAAGTTCATCTACACGGTCATCATCATTACCATATTTAGGGAAGTCACCTTCTACATTGTAATCAACAACAATACCGTCTTCATCTCTAACAGCTGTTACTTTTGCGTATTTGATAGCTGATAAAGAGTCAGCTACTACAGAAAGACCAGCGATACCTGTTGCAAAGTAACGACGTACATGAGCATCATGTAATGCCATCTGTAATCTTTCATAGCAATATTTATCATGCATGTAGTGAATGATATTTAATGACTGAGCGTAAACGCCAGTTACCCATTCCATCATGTCTTTGTATTTAGCCCAAACATCATCAAAGTCTAAAACATCACCTTCAACCGGACGGAATTTTGGTCCAACCTGTTTCTTAGATACTTCATCAACACCACCGTTGATAGCGTATAATAAACATTTAGCAAGGTTTGCTCTAGCTCCGAAGAACTGCATTTCTTTACCAACTCTCATGGAAGATACGCAACAAGCGATAGCGTAATCATCACCATGTGTTACTCTCATTAAATCATCGTTTTCATACTGAATAGAAGATGAGTAGATAGACATCTTAGCACAGTATTTCTTCCAAGCGATTGGTAATCTTGTAGACCAAAGTACAGTTAAGTTTGGTTCTGGAGCTGTACCTAAGTTTTCTAATGTGTGTAAGTAACGGAATGACATCTTTGTTACTAATGGACGTCCGTCAATACCAACACCACCAAGAGATTCTGTTACCCATACTGGATCACCAGCGAAAATGCTGTTGTATTCAGGTGTACGGGCAAATTTAACGCAACGTAACTTCATGATGAAGTGGTCAACGAATTCCTGAATCTGTTCTTCTGTGAATGTTCCGTTCTTTAAGTCTCTCTGAGCGTAAACATCTAAGAATGTAGAAGTACGTCCAAGTGACATAGCTGCACCGTTCTGTTCCTTAACAGCTGCTAAGTATCCAAAGTATACTGCCTGAATAGCTTCTTTTACGTTTGTAGCTGGCTTAGAAATATCGCAGCCATAAATTTCAGCTAATTTTGCAAGTTCTTTTAATGCTTTAATCTGTTCAGAATATTCTTCACGGTCACGAACTACTTCTGGTGTCATGATTTTTGGAGTTCCAGCTTTCTGAGCTTCTTTATCTTCGATAAGACGATCGATACCATATAAAGCTACACGACGGTAGTCACCAATGATACGTCCACGTCCGTAAGCATCTGGAAGACCTGTAATAACGTGGCTTGAACGGCATGCTCTCATTTCTGGTGTGTAAGCATCGAATACACCAGCGTTATGTGTTTTTCTGTGTGTTGTGAAGAATTCAACGATTTCTGGATCTACTTCGTATCCGTTATCTTCACAAGCTTTCATAGCCATACGAATACCGCCGTAAGGCTGCATAGAACGTTTGAAAGGCTTATCTGTCTGGAAACCAACGATAGTTTCTTTTGATTTGTCTAAGTATCCAGCACCGTGGGATGTAATAGTAGATACAACCTTTGTATCCATATCAAGAACGCCACCTGCTTCACGTTCCTTCTTAGTTAAATCCATTACCATAGCCCATAAGTCTTTTGTGTTCTGTGTAGGTCCTGCTAAGAAAGATTCATCTCCTTCATAAAGATCATAGTTTTTCTGGATGAAATCTCTTACATTAACTTCTTTTTCCCAAAGTCCGCCTACAAAATCTTTCCATTCTGGTCTCATTTTTGCATTTGCCTCCTATTTATAATTGAAATATTGTTAAGTACCGTTCATTAGAGCAGTACCTTGTTTCTATGTTTCCATTATAAAATAATCATTTCCAGCAGTCAAGACAAGGAATGTACTTTTTTGTATACAAAATACAACTTAATACAATTTAAAAAAATAAGACATAAAATATATGGAACATCGTTTAAAATTTTTAAGATAATGTAACTATTCAGAGCCAAAATAATTTACAATTTCATAAGAAAGAAGAAAGTACATGGGACCTAAAATCACACCGGAAATTCCGAATAGTTGAATGCCGGTATAAATAGCAGCTAAAATAAGAATGGAGGGGATGCCAAACTTAGAGCCAAGAAGACGCGGTTCCAGAAATTCACGGCTTAAGGCTGTTACAAGGTATAAAGTAAGATATACGGCAGAATAGTAAAAATCGGTTTGAATTAAGTAAAAAATGCCGCAAGGAATGAATACACATCCTGTTCCGAGAAAAGGCATGGCGTCTAAAAGACCAATAAAAATGCCGAGAAGTAAGGCATAGGGATTTTTTAAAATCAGAAGTCCAATCACAGAAAGTATACTGATTACAGTTAAAATAATCAGTTGTGCTTTCAGGTAGGTACTGATAAATTTTTTTGTATCACGGTAAAAGCTCTGAAAAAATCCATAAAGAGAGCTTCGCTTTAGAAGATTTTTCAAGTTCTCGTAATCTTTCAGCCAAAGAATAAACGATACAAAAAAAAGAAAGAGAACCGTTATCAGCGAAAGTAGAATTTTTACATAGGAAAAAGAATGTATAAAAATTTTAGAACCGATATTATTTTGGACATTTCCAACAAAATTATCAAAGCACGAGAGCAAGGAATTCTCAAAGCAGGCTGCCTTTATTCCGGTGAGATTTTCCAGTGAAACGCAGGCAGAAGAAAGACAGCAGTGAATGGTATTTTTATAATAAGGAAGATTACCGGTTAAAAATTTTAGCTCTTTGAAAAGTGATTTTCCAAGAAAGAAGAAAGCAGCACTACTGATGAAAAAAAAGAGCAGGATAAAAGCAATGCCTAATATCATAGGGGGGATATGCATACGTTTCCCGCATTTATGCAGATGGGGATACACAAAGAGAGCAAACACACCACTTATAAGGAAAGGGAAAATCAAAGGGAAGATAAATTTAAAAAGAATATATACAGCAAGGAGTGATGCTGTAACAAGAAGTGGCTTATAAAAATTTTTTACCTGCATAATCTGCCTCCCGAAAAATAAATGATGCAGATAGTGTTTGCAGGTAAAAGAAATTTATTCGTCTGCTATAAAAGATAACGTGAAAAAGCAGGGTTTTTAGGTGTAATACAAAATTCAACGGGAGTCTTTGTAACCGGGTGAAGAAATGCCAGTCTGTGAGCACACAGACAGAGGAAGGCATTTGGGGCACCGCCGTATTTTGTATCACCTAAGAGGGGGGCGTTCTGATTTGCTAATTGCACCCGGATTTGATGATGACGTCCTGTTTCTAATTGAATTTTTAACAACGCCTGATTTTCTTGTATTTGTAATGTCTGATAGTGAAGTTTAGCTCTTTTGGCTTTCGGTTGTAACGTAGAATTTTCAGTGGCGTCATTCATCACAAAAGAACGATTTTGCCTGCTGTCACGAATTAAGTAGTCAATCAGTGTCTGTTCAGAAACGGCTGGTGGCGGCGAAGTAATGGCAAGATATTCTTTTTCGAAGGTATGTTCAGTTAGTTGCGAAGTCAGAACGGCGGCAGCATGTGAGGTTTTGGCAAAAAGCACAATACCTTCCACGGGCTGGTCTATTCGGTTAATAAGAGCAAGATAAGGGGCAGTCTGGGCAGAAATATAAGTTTTCATAATACTTTCTAAATCCTTTTGTGCCACTTGCTTTGTCTGCACAGCAAGACCACAAGGCTTGTGGCAGACAAGAATTGCTTCATCTTCATATATAATTAAATCTTTTGGAGAGTGTTTTTTTCGTTGTAATTCTTTCAAAATAAGACTCCTTTAAATTCTGGTGGTCCATTGTGTGCAATCCCACACATTTGTGGCAAGACCTTCATAAAACTCCGGTTCGTGGCATACCATTAAGATACTTCCCTTGTATTCTAAAAGAGCACGTTTCAATTCTGCTTTAGCATCTGCGTCAAGATGGTTGGTAGGCTCGTCTAACACAAGAATATTTGTTTCGCGGTTAATCAACTTACACAGACGCACTTTTGCCTGTTCCCCACCGCTTAATACTTTGACTTTACTCTCAATATGCTTTGTGGTAAGACCACATTTAGCGAGAGCAGAACGTACCTCGTATTGCGAATAAGAAGGAAATTCCTGCCATATTTCTTCTAAACAACTGGTTTCAATTCCTTTTTGTGTTTCCTGCTCGAAATATCCAATACTTAAATAATCACCAAGAACCACTTTACCGGAAAGTGGTTTAATTAACCCTAAAATACTTTTTAAAAGGGTAGATTTACCAATTCCGTTAGCACCGGTAAGTACCAGCTTTTCTCCCCGCTCCATACGCACATTTAAGGGGGAGGATAAGGCTTCTTCATACCCTATTACTAAATCCGTTGTTTCAAATATGTATCTGCCGGGAGTGCGGGCAGTTTTAAAGTGAAATTCCGGTTTTGGCTTTTCCTGTGCAAGTTCAATGAGATCCATTTTATCCAGCTTTTTCTGGCGTGACATAGCCATATTTCTGGTAGAAACTCTTGCTTTATTTCGGGCAACAAAATCTTTTAAATCAGCGATTTCTTGCTGCTGCCGGTTGTAAGCTGCCTCTAACTGCGCTTTTTTCATGGCATAAACTTCCTGAAATTTGTCGTAATCGCCGACATAGCGTGTCAATTGTTGATTATCCATATGATAAATTAAATTAATTACACTATTTAAAAATGGAATGTCATGAGAAATTAAAATAAAAGCGTTTTCATATTCTGTAAGATATCTTTTTAACCATTCAATATGCTCTACATCAAGGTAATTGGTAGGTTCATCTAACAGAAGAATATCCGGCTTTTGCAGGAGCAGTTTGCCTAATAATACCTTAGTACGCTGTCCACCGCTTAGATCAGTGACATCTTTATCTAAGCCTAAATCAAGCAGCCCTAAAGCTCTTGCCACTTCTTCTACTTTTGCATCAATGACATAAAAATCCCGCAGAGTTAAAGTAGTCTGAATTGTTCCAAGATCCTCCATGTATTTTTCTAATTCAGCTTCAGAAGCTTCTCCCATTTTGTTACAAATATCATTCATCTGTTGTTCTAGCTCAAATAAGTCAGAAAAAGCGGATCTTAAAACATCACCAATCGTCATACCTTTTTCTAATACAGTATGCTGGTCTAAGTAGCCTACCTGAATGTTTTTAGCCCATTCAATTTTACCCTCATCCGGAGTCAGGGTTCCGGTGATAATATTCATGAAGGTAGATTTACCTTCACCATTCGCACCGACAAGACCGATATGTTCTCCCTTTAACAGACGGAATGATACATCATTGAAAATTGCCCTGTCACCAAAACCATGTGATAAATGCTCTACGTTTAAAATACTCATGAAACATCTCCTTTTTATTTTCTATCTTGAAAAAAGAAAAGGAGCAGAACCCCTTTTCTTTTCGTTTTACTATCTCATTATTTAAATATTGAACTTAAATGTCGGCTAAGCATTGCAATGCATTGCCGGAAATTATTAATTTATAGTGTTCCTCACAGTATGCTTCTGCCGCAGGAGTATACTTTTCAGGTATTGCATATTCGGAGAGAATATTGCATACTTTATTAAACTCTTCCGGAGAATGATCTGATTTGCGAAGAAACAGCATATATTTTTTCGTTTCCGGATTTTTGTACAGTGTGTTGCTTCCGTGATAAAATCCATTTAATACATGGGCAATACGTGTTGCGGAATCCAGAGATTCTAAATAGAACATTCTGGTAAGCTCCATTGGTGCAACGGAAACCTCTACAGCTTTTTTCTCTTTAGCGGCAATAGCTTCCGGTAAAGGAATGAAATCATGAGAGTCTTTCTTGGTATTTTCAGTATCCGTTGTCTGGTCCTCATGAATTCGTTTGAATAAATCAAGAATATCATCGGCCCCTTCTGCAAATGTATTTACGGCATTTTCTAATTCACTTATTGCACTGTCACTAGCCGGGGCAAATTTGGAAAATCTGGTGTCTAATTCATCCGGATCTTCTACCTTGGTAATGATTAAAATAATGCAATCAGGTGATAACGGAATTGCTTCTATCATGAGAGGAATATCTTCCGCTTCAAAACCAAATTCGTAGGAAGCTTGTTGCATCATATCACGAAAAAGTGATTTTGCTTTTTCTGTTCCATAAGCAAGCTCACTTAGTTTTAACTGGCGGTCAGCTAAATCTTCCTTGGTTAAAGTGCATCTGATTTGATTGTCGCTTACTTTTTCAATTTTCATTTTTCTCACTTCCTCACTTTGCTTAACAAGTATATTGTCATATGAATAGTATATCAAAAATATCAAAAATGTCTACTAATTTTAGTAAACAAAGTATATCCAATATAGCTTGTGAAGTCAATAGAAGATTTAAACCTAAAATATTAAAAAAGAATAAAATGGAGGTCTTGTAATTTTTTACAAAATGATAGAAAATCATAAGCGAAAATTTTGACAATGTTTATATTGTGGAAAAAAAATCAGGGTAGATATAACAAAACGCTCAAAACCCTATTGCAAATGAACAATATTTTTAGTTATAATGTCTATACGAGGTAAGTGGTTCCGGAAAAAAGGGGGAAGGCAGACGAAAAAAGGAATCATTCTATTTCAAAAGTATAAGCTGTTAGAACAGGCAGGTGAAGGCAATGGAAGTGAAGTATATGTGGCAGAACATATCAAACTCCATTCCTTAAGAGCAATTAAGCGTGTTGACAAAGCAAAATTACCCTATGAAAAACTGGTCAAGGAAGTTGTTTATCTGAAAACACTCAGTCATCCTGGAATTCCTATCATTTATGATGTGGAGGAAGACGAAACGTATTTTTATATCATTGAGGAATACGCACAGGGTGAATCTTTACAATCTATGTTGGACAGACATCAAAAATTCTTTCTGGAAGAAATTGTTGCATATGGAATTCAGTTATGTGAGGTACTTTGTTACTTACATGGACAGAAGCCGTATCCTATTCTTCATTCTGATATTACCCCATCGAATATCATAATTAAAGATAAAAAATTAAAGTTAATAGACTTTGGAAATTCCGTTCAGGTTACAGGAAAGGAGCAGAAAAGAGATGTGTATGGTACCAGAGGCTATATAGCACCGGAAGCTATGCAGGAAAATTCTTACAATGTAAAATCAGATATTTATGGAGTTTGTGTTGTTCTTGAACAGATGTATCAGGAGATGGCAGACGAAAAGACAACGTGGAAGCTGGTTGGAAAAAGGGAAAAATTAAGGCGAATCATTGAAAAAGGGCTTTGGCAGGATGTGGATAAGCGATATGAAAATGTTTGCGAAATATTAAAAAAATTGAAAGTGTTAATAGAAACGGACACAAAGAATCTTACCTCAACAAAAGGGAGAAGAACTACAACCATGACTATTGGGTGTGCAGCAATTACTCCTATGGCGGGAGTGACTACAATGGCTTTTGCTATAGCAGAAGAGTTGAAAAAACAAAGAAAAAGCACGGCACTGATAGAAATGGGAGAGCGACGGGATTTTGGAAAATGGAAAATCTGGCAGGAGAAGCAGGGAAGATATTTACAAAATATACGCTATGGATTCCGACTAGAAACCGTGGACTATTATCCCCAGGCAGATAAGCATGTGCTGTTATACGTGATCAATGCAGAATATGATATGATTGTAATGGATTTTGGATGTTTAGATGACGAGTTTGTGAATGATTTCAAAGCATGTAATAAGAAAATTATACTGGGAAATTACAGTGTGTGGAATTATGAGCAGTCCATTCGAAAAATAGAGGTGGTGACAGAAGATGTGATTACTAAGGAATGGAAGTATGCAACTCTTTGCAGTGATAAGAAAATTTGCACTATGTTAGAAAACAAGCTGGGAATCCAGATACAGTCTTTAATGCCTTTAAAAAACCAAACAGCATATGAAGAAATTGTCAGAGATATGGCAGGAAGCTCAAAGTCAAAAGTTCTATCTTTCCCTCACTTTAATTCACCTGTTTAAATAGTTCAAAGTTACCGGATCATAACATAACGTATCACATTTCATAATTTTATAAGTGTTATAAAAATTAGAAAAGTAACTTTAGTAACTTTGCAATAGCATCTGTTTTGTAACTGGCAAAACGGTAGGAAAGGCATCAATGAATGGATGGATACCCGCATATGGAAAATGATGCCCAAAACGCGGGCAGATAGCCAAAGTCAATATCTTTACAAGACTTTGGCGGCTGCCGCAAAAATAAGTTATTGTTTATGCTTTGAAGCAAAGGAAAGTAGTTTGTCTATTAGCTTCTCCATCACAAAAGAGAATATAATTGTTACTGCAAGAAAAGAAACAGTTCCTATTAAATAAGGAAGATTTGGAAGAAACAGGCAAAATAAACATATAATAAAAAGCTGGTACACATACATGGGGTAACTGATTTTTCCCAGGTAGTAAAATAACGGGGAAGAGAATATCAGATTACTGTAGGTTATGCCGGAAAAAGCCAAAGTAATGCCTAGAAACAGCATAAAAATAAAGTAAAAATCATATTGCGTATCTGCATAAAAAGCAGAACCGGCCAATACAGATAAAAACAGCAAAGCCTCTAACAAGGTAAGAAAAGCACGTAAATATTTAGAAAGTTGCAAATTACGACTTTTCAGATTATTGCTAAGAGCGTAGGAAAGAGCTCCAAGACTCATAGCCGCAAAGCCTCTGGTTAATGCATCAGAGAGATGAAGAAGCTGGTTTCCTCCCCATACATCCATATGACCGGTGTTGGCTGAAAAGAAACTATACGTGACAAGTACCGCAAGAGGAGCGATGATTGTCAGATATAATTTCTCGTTGTAGTAGGCAAGAGCATATAAAAAGAAGCCGGCAATAAGTAAGGAGGAAAGATACCAGGTAGGGTAATTAAGCAGACCTGAGCACTTTAAACCGGAGGCATGAAGGAATAATAGTTCAAAACAGTAGCCACCCAAATTTTTTAAAGTAGATACGAATCCTGTACCTGATACAAGGGAAGAAGTAATAAATAATAAAAGAAAAGCAATAAAATAATGCGGATATAGTTTTTTAATACGACGCAGTGTGAAAAGAAATGGAGAGACTTTCTTCGCACTTGCTGCTTTCATAATCATAAAGCCGGATACTAAGAAGAAAAATTCTGTTCCAATATATGCACCGGAGAAGTAGGGTGCTGAATGGAAATAAGAGTTGCAAAAATGCATAATGGCAATAGCACAAATAAAAAGGAAACGAAAAATTTCAATTTCCTGATTTCGCGTAGGCATGCTGGCTTTTTTCATAGACAATACTCCCTTCGGATTTAATAAACTTTTATGATCATATCATGATTTAGAAAGATTGGCAATTGTTACAAAATCTTTTGCTTTCACATTGATAAGCACCAGTAAGTGTGTTACTATAGCATAGATGATTAAATTATAACATTATTTTACAAAAAACAGAACGTGTAAGATATGGAGGTAAAGATGCGCAGGAAAAAGGGAGTAGTAGTGCTTATCATAGCATTTTTGATGGTTGTGGTGGCGGCAGGAATTGTGGGTTTTCTGCTTGCTAAGAAATATATGCCAAGTAGGGAAATGGCAGATTTGCAGGAATACTTTGACATAAATAAAGAGTCTGAAATACCGGTTATTTTGAACGAAGAGGTCGCAGAAACAAAAGGAATGGAAAAAGACGGAAATGTATATTTTCCATTAGAGATGGTAAAAGAGCTGTTTAACGACAGATTTTACTATGATTATAATGAAGATATTCTTATTTATGCCATGCCTACGGAATTGCGCTGTGTTGCACCGGGAGATACGGGATATACTGTTTATGATAATTTTAAGAGTGGAAGTAAAGAATACGAAAAAGATTATGGAAAACCAATTGTCTTAAAAGAAAATGATACGGTATATGTGGAAGCAGATTCATTTTTAATGGATTATGTATATAATATGGGAAATGTTGAGATTGTGGGAGAACCGGAACGAATTGTGATGCAGACAATTGAGTGGCTGCAGAATGCAGAATATGCAATGGTCACAAAAAAGACTGCATTGAGAAAGCTTGGTGGAGTAAAAAGCCCGATTTTAAGAACCTTAGACGAGGGAGAAACAGTTGTCATAAAGAAAACCTATGATAATTGGGTAGAGGTAGTAACCAAAGATGGATTCGTAGGCTTTGTAAAGAATAAGCGCATTACTACGGAAGCCGGAGAAGCATGGGCGTGTGCAGAGGCAAAACAGGAACCGGAATTTACGAATTTGGTGCGTGATAAAAAGATTAACTTAGCGTGGCACCAATCTACGAGCCTTGAGGCAAATGCAAAACTTACCGATGTGCTGAACGGAACGAGTGGGATTAATGTGATTTCTCCGACTTGGTTTGCTTTAAGCGACAATAATGGGAACTTTACAAGTTTAGGTGAAAAATGGTATGTTGATACATTACATGGTATGGGAATTGAAGTATGGGGACTGATTAGCAATTTTGAGAAAAGTGTAGATACATCAGAAGTGTTACGCTACACTTCTAAAAGACAATATCTTATTCGCAATCTGGTGGAGCAAAGTAAGGCGCTGGGTTTAGATGGTATTAATTTGGATTTTGAACAGATTTCAGTAGATTATGGAGAGGATTATATTCAATTTATAAGGGAATTATCCGTAGCATGCAGGTTAAACCATCTTGTACTTTCTGTGGATAATTATGTACCTACTGGATATACAGCACATTATAATAGGAAAGAGCAGGGAATTTTTGCTGATTATGTGATTATAATGGGATATGATGAACATTACAGTGGTTCAGAAACGGCTGGTTCTGTAGCATCCATAGGATTTGTCAAAGAAGGAATTGAGATGACATTACAGGAAGTTCCAGCGGAGAAAACAATCAATGCGATTCCGTTTTACACCAGAATCTGGAAGGAAATTCCAACAGCAGATGGTGTAATAGAATTGAGCAGTGAGGCTGCCGGTATGCAGAGAGTTGAAAAGCTTTTGAGTGATTTAAACGTAGAGGCGGGCTGGAATGAAGAATGCGGGCAGTTTTATGCAGAGTACGAATTAGAGGGTGCCACATATAAGGTATGGCTGGAAAATGAAATATCGATTGAAGAGAAGATGAAGTTAATCAAAGAAAATAATCTTGCCGGTGTGGCAGAATGGAAACTTGGTTTTCAAAAAAACACCGTATGGAATGTAATTAACAAATATTTGCAGTAGTGCGAAAAAAGAAGAGAATAATAAAACGAACGATTGTCATATACTGTATAAAAAAACATTGGTGATGTATGTGGTGAAAAGGGTGTTAGAAACAGCAATGGGCGTTGTATTGATTTTGGCAATTGCTGTGCTTTCAGAATACACCAGGGTCAATGAAGTTTTTCGCAGTACACAAGCTGCCGACAGCAAAAAGACAATCGTGATTGATGCAGGTCATGGAGGAAGTGATCCTGGAAAAATAGGTATTAATAAAGTATTAGAAAAAGACATCAATTTAAAGATTGCAAAAAAGTTGAAAAATTTCCTTGAAATGGAAGATGTTCATGTGGTTATGACGAGAGAGAAAGATACAGGTCTGGATTCGGCAGAAGCTTCCAATAAAAAAGCAGATGATATGCGCAGACGATGCCAGATGATTGACGAGGCAGTTCCAAACTTTACTGTCAGCATTCATCAAAACAGCTATCATGAAGAGCCGATTAAAGGAGCACAGGTTTTTTATTATGAGCAGTCCGAGGAAAGTAAAAAAATTGCAGAATGCATACAGGAGCACTTGATAGAGGGCGTGGATCAGAGTAATAAAAGGGTGGCTAAAGCAAATGGGAGTTATTATCTGCTTCGAAAGACAAAACAGCCTACGGTAATTGTGGAATGTGGTTTTTTGTCTAACTACGAGGAAGCAGAAAAACTTAATGACGATTATTATCAGGAAAAGATTGCATGGGCAATTCATATGGCAATTATGGAACTTTTAAAATAAGTAATAAAATGCAGAAAGAAGATAGAAATATGAAAACCGTAGTTTTGAAAACAGGAATAGAGGAAACCCTGGATGAAGAATATATAGCACAGGCAGCAGAGTGTCTGAAGCATGGCGGAGTAGTGGCATTTCCGACAGAAACTGTGTATGGACTTGGAGCAGATGCTTTGAATGAAGCTGCGGCAAAAAAAATATACGCAGCAAAGGAAAGACCTTTGGACAATCCGCTGATTATTCTTATTGCAGATTTGTCGTCAATAGATAAAATTGTTCGGGATTTTCCGGAGAAAGCCAGAAAACTTGCAAAAGATTTCTGGCCCGGACCATTGACTATGGTATTAGAAAAACAGGATATTGTACCGATGTCTACTACGGGTGGATTAGAAACAGTAGCAGTGCGAATGCCCAAGCATCCACTTTTATTAAAACTGATCAAAACAGCGGGAGGATATGTCACAGGACCAAGTGCAAATACATCCGGAAGACCGAGTCCGACCTTAGCCCGACATGTGTTAGAAGATATGGACGGAAAGATTGACATGATATTAGATGGCGGTGAACTGGGGATTGGAATTGAATCTACGATAGTCGATATGAGTGTGGAGCCGCCAAGAATTTTAAGGTCAGGCTGTATCACCCAAGAGATGATAGAAAACAGTATTGGAAAGGTTTTGGTGGGTACGGGCGAAGTGTCGCAGACAGAAGAAAGACCAAAGGCACCGGGTGTTAAATATAAGCACTATGCACCAAAAGGAGAAATGAAAATTGTAGAAGGAAGCAGGCAGTGCGTGATAAGAGTAATTAATAATTTTGTTGCAAATGAGTTGGAAAACAATAAAAAAGTTGGTATAATAGCAACAGATGAAACATATGCCTGTTATCCGAAAGGGTTGGTAAAAAGTATTGGTTCTAGAAGTGACGATAGAACGATTGCAAAAAATCTGTATGCGGTACTTCGGGAATTTGATGAAGCAGGAATAGAAAGCATTTATTCCGAAAGCTTTGAGAATGGCTCTATGGGAGAGGCAATTATGAGTCGATTATTAAAGGCTGCTGCACACAATGTAATAGATGCAGAGCAGGAAGAATTAGGAGGATTATTATGATAGCAATTGGTTGTGATCACGGTGGATTTGATTTAAAGGTGAAGGTAATGGAGCATTTAAAAGAACAGGGCATTGAAGTGAAAGACTGTGGCTGTTATAGCAAGGAATCCTGTGATTATCCTGTATTTGGACATGCTGTGGGAGAAGCAGTAGCAAGTGGTGAATGTGAAAAGGGAATTGTTATTTGTACGACAGGAATAGGAATTTCCATTGCTGCGAATAAAGTGAAGGGAGTTCGTGCTGCACTTTGTACAGATTCTTTATGTGCGAGAATGACCAGATTACACAATGATGCAAATGTGCTAGCATTGGGAGCTAATATTGTAGGTCCGGGTCTTGCATTAGAAATTACAGATATTTTTCTGAATACGGAGTTTTCCGGAGAAGAAAGACATCAAAGAAGAATTGATCTTCTTGAAAAATAAATACATGGGAGGATAGTATATGAGTGGTAAGCGGGAAGATTATATTACATGGGATGAGTATTTTATGGGGGTAGCGGTTCTTTCCGCTATGCGCTCGAAGGATCCTCATACCCAGGTGGGGGCATGTATTGTAAGTAAAGATAATAAAATATTAAGTATGGGTTACAATGGATTTCCCGTGGGGTGTTCGGACGATACGTTTCCCTGGGAAAGAGAAGGTGATATGCTGGATACAAAATATTTGTATGTAACTCATAGTGAATTAAATGCTATTTTGAATTACCGTGGTGGAAGCTTAGAAGGGGCAAAATTGTATGTCACTCTGTTTCCATGTAATGAATGTGCCAAAGCAATTATACAGTCGGGAATCAAAACTATTGTGTATGATAGTGATAAATATGGAGAAACTCCAGGAGTCATGGCATCAAAAAGAATGTTAGAGGCAGCCGGAGTAGAATGCCGTTCCTATAAAAAAACAGGAAGAAGGATTGAACTTAAGCTGTAAAAGGCAGTAGGAGGAAACTAAAAATGGAAAACAAGAAGTATTATATAACAACAGCAATTGCGTATACGTCAGGAAAACCACATATTGGAAACACATACGAAATTATATTAGCAGACAGCATTGCGAGATTTAAAAGACAGCAGGGATATGACGTATATTTTCAGACAGGGACAGATGAACACGGACAAAAAATTGAATTGAAGGCTGAAGAAGCAGGAATTACACCAAAGGAATTTGTAGACAATACGGCAGGTGAAATCAAACGAATCTGGGATTTAATGAACACTTCTTATGATCGGTTTATTCGCACCACAGATGCCGACCATGAAGCACAGGTCGCAAAGATATTTAAAAAACTTTATGAACAGGGAGATATTTATAAAGGACATTATGAAGGCTTATACTGTACTCCATGTGAATCCTTCTTTACAGAATCACAGTTAGTAGACGGGAAATGCCCGGATTGTGGAAGAGAAGTACAGCCTGCAAAGGAGGAAGCATATTTCTTTAAAATGAGCAAATATGCTGACAGACTAATTGAATATATCAATGACCATCCGGAATTTATTCAGCCGGTTTCACGTAAAAATGAAATGATGAACAATTTCTTGCTGCCGGGCTTGCAGGATTTATGTGTTTCTAGAACCTCTTTTCGATGGGGAATTCCGGTAGATTTTGATGATAAGCATGTTATATATGTATGGCTGGATGCGTTGACAAACTATATTACGGGACTTGGTTATGACTGTGAAGGAAATAGTTCCGATAAATTTAAGAAAAACTGGCCTGCAGACTTACACTTGATTGGAAAGGATATTATTCGTTTCCATACAATTTATTGGCCAATTTTCTTAATGGCGTTAGATTTGCCATTGCCAAAACAGGTATTTGGTCATCCGTGGCTTTTACAGGGTGATGGTAAAATGAGTAAATCAAAGGGAAATGTTATTTATGCGGATGATTTAGTAGATATGTTTGGTGTGGACGCTGTGAGATACTTTGTGCTTCATGAAATTCCATTTGATAATGATGGTGTTGTAACATGGGAGCTGTTGACGGAACGTATTAATTCTGATCTTGCAAATGTATTGGGAAATTTAGTGCATCGTACTATTTCCATGTCCAACAAGTATTTCAATGGAGTTGTAAATTATACGGGTGTATCTGAGGCGGTGGATGATGAGCTGAAGGCGGTTGCCACTTCTGCGGTGGATAAGGTATGTGCTAAAATGGAGGAATTAAGAGTTGCAGATGCCATTAGTGAAATTTTCGCTCTATTTAGAAGATGCAATAAATATATCGATGAGACTATGCCGTGGGTTCTTGCAAAAGAAGAAAAGGATAAGCCACGTCTGGAAACAGTATTATATAATCTGGTGGAAGGAATCTGTATGGGAGCAACGTTGTTAAAATCTTTTATGCCGGAAACTGCAGAAAAGATATTTGCACAGTTGAATACGCAGGAAAGAAAATTAGAAGATTTAAGAACCTTTGGATTATATCCATCAGGAAATCAGGTTACAAGTAAACCGGAAGTATTGTTTGCACGTCTTGATTTAGAGGAAGTATTAAAGAAAGCAGAAGAGATTAAGGCAGCACAGCAGGCAGCGGTAAAGAAGGAAGAAGAGAATGTAATAGAAATCGAACCAAAACCGGAAATAACATTTGAAGACTTTACAAAAATGCAATTTCAGGTAGGCGAGATTATTGCTTGTGAAGAAGTAAAAAAATCAAAGAAGCTTCTTTGTTCACAAGTAAAAATCGGAAACCAGGTAAAACAGATTGTATCAGGAATCAAACAGTATTATTCAGCAGAAGAAATGGTGGGAAAGAAGGTTATGGTTCTGGTGAATTTAAAACCTGCAAAGCTTGCAGGAGTATTATCTGAGGGTATGTTACTGTGTGCAGAAGATGCAGAGGGTAATCTGGCTCTTATGACACCGGAAAAGTCAATGCCGGCTGGTGCTGAGATTTGTTAATATGAGTAAAAAGAAAAAAAATAAAAATCCTTTTTTTGATGGACTTTTTTATGGAACACAGATTATTTTCCTGTTGACGCTTGTAGGATGTATTATTTTGTTTTTTGCCAGTGATTATTGGAAAACTACGGTACAGCTTTATAAAGATGCCAAGACAATGGTGGAAAATTCCGACAGGACTGATTTCTCGGCTTATCAGACCAGTATGGTGTATGATGACCAGGGAGAAATTATTAAGTTGGTGAAAAAAGATCGTTTTCAGGTATATTTGAGTATTAATAATATACCTGAAACGGCGAAGGAAGCCATAGTTAGTATTGAAGATAAGAAGTTTTATGAACATAATGGCATAGATATGAAAGCAATTTTAAGAGCTGCCATATCTCTGGTAGAGAAGGATGAGATTACGCAGGGAGGAAGTACAATAACCCAGCAGCTTAGTCGAAATATTTTTCTTACACATACAGTTTCCTGGGAACGTAAGGTGGAAGAAATTTTTATCTCTCTCCGATTGGAAAAGATTTATTCAAAAGAGGATATTTTAGAGTTTTATCTGAATAATGTATACTTCGCAAATGGATATTATGGAATTGAGGCTGCAAGTATTGGTTATTTCAATAAATCAAGCAATGAACTCACTTTATCAGAGACTGCCTTTCTCTGTGCAATTCCGAATAATCCTACGGTATATGATCCTAGAAAAAATAAAGACAATACGCTCAAAAGGCGTGACCGTATTCTTGAAGAAATGTTAAAAGACGGAAAGATTTCGGAAAGTGAATGTGCAGCGGCAAAACAGGAAACAATTACGTTAAATGATATAGAAGTACATAGTGCGGGAACTTATGTAGACTCTTATGTCAATTATTGTGCCACGAGAGCCTTAATGGAGAAAAACGGATTTGTATTCAAAAATGAATTTACAGACGAGGCAGAGGAAAAGGAATACAAGGCGTTGTATGAGGAAGAATACGATAAATGGTCAGAAAAACTTGTGACAGACGGTTATCGGATTTACACCACAATTAACCGGGAAATGCAGGAAAAATTGCAGACAGCAGTAGATGAAAGCATGTATGGTTTTGTTACTCAAAAGGATGATGGAGTGTACAATGTTCAGGCGGCAGCTACTTGTATTGATAACGATAGTGGCAAGGTAAAGGCTATTGTTGGCGGACGTTCACAGGATAATGTAGAATCTTCCTTTAATCGCGCTTATCAAAGTAAACGGCAGCCCGGAAGTTCTATTAAGCCATTGCTTGTCTATGCACCGGCATTGGAAAAGGGCTATACAGCGAACAGTACCTTAAAGGACGTAAAAACGGCTGATGGGCCGGCAAATGCGGGTAACGCATATTCTGGAAGTATTAGTCTGCGTAGTGCTGTTGAAAAATCCAGAAATGCAGCCGCATGGAGTTTGTATCAGGCAATTACGCCAGGTTATGCGATGCAGTACTTGCTGAATATGGAATTTTCAGGAATCAGCAAAAATGATTATAATTTGTCTACCGCATTGGGTGGTTTTACTACAGGATTTAGTACAGTGGAAATGGCATCCGGTTATGCAACACTGGAGAATAATGGAACATTTCGTACTCCTACCTGTATTGATAAAATCTTAGATTCCAACGGGAATCTGATTGTAGATAGTGTGGGAACGGAAAAGCAGGTGTATACAGAAGAAACTGCAAAAGAAATGACAGATATTTTGAAAGGCGTTCTGACAAGAGGAACCGGTGTGAGACGAAGATTAAAGCATATGACTGCTGCGGCTAAAACAGGAACTACCAATGATAATAAAGATGGCTGGTTTTGTGGGTATACAGCATATTATACTACGGCCGTATGGGTAGGGTTTGACATACCACAGGAATTAGAAGATTTAAGCGGTTCTACTTACCCGGGAGAAATTTGGAATACATTTATGGAAGATATTCATGAAGGATTAGAAGATTGTCAGATGAATCAATAGAAAGAGAGTATAAAAAGGGAGCAGGCAAATCGTTGGATTGCCTGCCCCTTTTGCATTTTCTATAATTCGTGGTTACGATATTTATTTAAAAGTCTCTGAATTCGTTCGCTTGGATCTAATAATCCACTGATAGAACCATCGTGATTTAAGGTATCAATAATGTATGCAATGTATTTACTTAAGTCGCAGTTAACATAGTATGGTCGTTCTAATAATTCCTTTGGCTGATAGATTAAGTTGGTTGTGAGGACTCTGTCGATAATACCGTCTTCGTAAGCTTTGTCAAATTTCTCTAATCCATTTGTAAAAAGACCAAAGGTAGAACATGCAAAGATTCTTCTTGCCTTTCTTGCTTTTAACTCAGCCGCAACTTCTAACATACTGTCTCCTGAAGAAATCATATCATCAATAATAATCATATCTTTGCCTTCCACAGAAGCACCTAAGAATTCGTGGGCAACAATTGGATTTTTACCATTTACAATCTGTGTGTAATCACGACGCTTGTAGAACATACCCATATCAAGACCAAGTACGTTTGCCATGTAAATTGCACGCGACATACCGCCTTCATCCGGACTGATAACCATCATATGATCTGCATCAATCGTTAAATCTTTCTGGTCGTTTAACAGTCCCTTTATAAACTGATAAGAAGGCTGTACAGTTTCAAAACCATGCAGAGGAATTGCGTTCTGAACACGAGGGTCATGAGCATCGAAAGTAATAATGTTATCCACACCCATATTTACTAATTCCTGTAAAGCTAAGGCACAATCTAAGGATTCACGATTGGTACGTTTGTGCTGACGGCTTTCATAAAGAAATGGCATAATTACGGTAATTCTTCTTGCCTTGCCACCTACTGCTGCAATGATACGTTTTAAATCCTGATAATGGTCATCCGGTGACATGTGGTTTTCCTGATCAAACAAAGAATAGGTAAGACTGTGGTTAGTAACATCTACCATTAAATACAAGTCGTATCCTCGGACAGACTCATTGATGATTCCCTTAGCTTCTCCGGAACCAAAGCGGGGTACACTTGCATCTAAAATATAAGAATCACGTTGATAACCGGCAAAAGCCAGTGTGGATTTATGTTCGCTTTCCCATTCCTTACGCCATTTTGCTAAGTAGTAGTCTACTTTTTCCCCTAAAGACAGACAACCCTTTAAAGGAATAATACCTAAAGTTCCCACAGGGATAGTTTCTATTTTGCGATCTTCTCTTTGCAGCATATTATCTATTTCCTCCATATAATATAATTGATTTTCAAATTGTTACATAAATGTGTCCATACACTGATAAGTTATATCCTAATAGTAAAGAAAAGTCAAGACTTTAGCCGTCTTTTTTTCATGCGAATGTCCTCACCGATTAGTTTTACTAATTTATAATTTCCGGAAAGTCTTGAAAAAGTACGTTCTGAGTAGGTTTCGCTGATTTTCCCCAAAGAAAGATTTGTGGAAATCATGGTAGATTTCTTTCGAAGAAAACGCTCATTCATACATAGAAATAATTGTGATGTAGAAAAAGAGTTGGCAAGCTCTGTTCCTAAGTCGTCAATAATCAGTAAATCACAGTCTAAAATATGATGATAAGCTTCCGGAATGGAATCCTGACTTTGGGTGTCAAATGTTTGTTCAGCCAAAGTATCGAAGAGCTGATGAGCTGTAAAGTAAATAACGGAATGTCCGGATTCTAATAAATCTTTGGCAACACAGTGCGTCAGAAAAGTTTTTCCCACACCAACACTTCCATAAAGCAGTATGTTTTCAAATTCATAATCAAATTTTCGTGTAAATTGTAAACATGCATCGAAAGCTGACTGTGCGAGAAGATAGGAATTTGTTCCGGTAGCTTTGTCAATAAGATTACTGCTGTAATACTCTAACTGAAAAGTAGAAAAATTTTCACTTTCCAGCACAGCCTGAAGATTGGACTGTTCATACAAAAGATTAATTTCAGCCTGACGAAAGCAGTGACATTTTTTTCCATCAATATATCCCGTATCATGGCAATCTTTGCAATCATAGATTTCATTAAGATAGTCTTTTGCGTATCCATTAGAAAGCAAAAGATTCTGTTTGTCCTCCATAAGGGAATGGATAGCTTCCCTTGTTGCAATGGAACTGTTGCCATCTTCTAAAAGCTGACGTTTTGCCTCTTCTATGGATAAAGATACAATTTCTTCCTCCAACATCTGATAGGCGGGAAGCTTTTCGGAAATCTCTTCCCTGCGCTTTAGAAGTCTGGCACGGTTTGCTAATTGCTTTTGTTGATAAATGCGCATTATGGCATCGTATTGTGAATTTGTTAATGGCAAATTAACGCCTCCTTTAAGAGTTTAAAAGTTCTCGCTCTAATTCATTAAAATCATAAGAACGTTGTTCAAAGTTCAAGAACCGGTTATTTGGATTGACAGAGGTAGAGTCAGAAGATTTTTTCGTCAGCTTCTTTTGCTCTTTTTGGCGCTGAAATTGTTCATCTAAGGCCCGAATATCAGAAAGGTGGTGAACTCCCTGTTCTTTCCAACGAACTAAAATACGGTCTGCATATCCAAAGTTAGGTGTATGTATGGTCTGAATGGTGCGGTTGCAAGCCTCGATAATAATATCCAGAGTAAAGCCATAATCATTTGTCCAAGTGGTAATCATTTCCTGCTCGGCAGGTGCCGGATGTCGGTTTTTGATACCAAAAGCTTTTAAAACAGCAAAACAATTTTTATTGTAGGTATCGGTATTTGTTTTTGCCTGTTCCACCGTAGTAATGTTATCTCTTGCCCATGCCAGTGCGGTTGCCTCAATGTAATGCATACTTTTGTGTCCTTTTGTGACACAATATTCAATTAGATATTCGATGAGCTCGAAGGGAAATTTTAAACCGTCATAAATATATAAAATGGTATTGATATCGGTATTGCTTAATGTCTTGCCTAAGTATTGTTCGGCAATAAACAGGATTTCCTCAATATTGGTATTGCTTTTGAATTTTGCCATCTCATCTAAGGTAAACTGGTGTTTCACAGGTTCTTTGAAAGTAGATAATACAGGCTCCTTAGTTAAAGAAGTATCTGCCTTCTTTTCCGTAGGAGTGACAATGGAGGCTGGATGTTCGGGCTTGCTGATTGGAAGAAGTCGAATTGCCTCTAAGGTATTGTCATCATGGAAGGTTAAGGATAATATCCCCTGTTTTTCCCAGAATTTCAGAGCACGGCATACATCTCTTTCTGTATAGTTTAATTTATCTGCAATAGATACCACGGAAAGTACTTCGCCGGTAGTTACAGCACGCAACAGATATAAATATGTTTTTACATATTCACCGTTGGCATCCGACATATAGTAATCAATAAAAATATTGGAGACAATTGTCACATCATGAAGTGATTCGTTTGATATAGTGATGTTTGTCATGGTATCCGTTCCTTTCTGTGGTTTGGTTTTGTAGTTTACTTTCTTAGTATAGCATAGGAAGAGAAGATTGAGAACAAGAAAATTTTGTGCACATATCCATAGGAGAATCCTCATATAAAATGTGGATAATGTGGATAAGATGTTGACATAATGAAAATGATGTCGAAAAATTGCTTAAAATACGCTGTTTTTGACGATTCCTGTAAATGTGGGTAACATCTGTTATGTAAACAAAAAAATCCACATGTTAAAAACATAAAAAATGTTGATAAACATGTGGATAATGTGGATAACTATTTTCCGAGCAGATGATTTCCGATATTTACAACATCTCCGGCACCCATAGTTATCAACAAGTCGCCTGTTGAACAATTTTCTAATAAAAATGTTTCAATTTCATCAAAAGAAGAAAAATAATGGCAGGTTTTTCCCAATTTTTCTATTTCCTGTGCCAAAGTCTGGGAGCTGATTCCTAAATTATCTGTTTCTCTGGCAGGATAAATTTCGGCAAGAATAATATTTTCTGCCAAAGATAAAGCTTCGGCAAATTCGTTCATAAGTGCTTTGGTACGTGTGTAAGTATGCGGCTGGAATACGCACCATAAATGTTTGTGTGGATAATTTCTGGCAGCTTGTAAGGTGGCTTTGATTTCCGTTGGGTGATGAGCATAATCATCTACAATCGTAACACCGCCTAATTCCCCTTTGTATTCAAAGCGACGTTCGGTACCGGAAAATGCCAGCAATGCCTTTTTGGTAATATCTAAAGAAATTCCCAGCAAATCTGCGGCTGCAATGGCAGATAAAGAATTGTATACATTATGGATTCCGGTAACTGCCAGTGTAATCTGAGAAACAGGCGTTCCTTTTTTTAACAGTGTATAAGTAGGTCTTCCAAATTCATCAAATGTAATAGAGTCCGCAGAATAGTCGGAAGAGGAAGACGAGCCAAATGTGATAATATTACAGTCTAAATCTTTGGTGAAATCAGAAAGATTTTCAATATCACTAGAAATAATTAATGTGCCGTCGTTTGGTAAAATAGTTGCAAATTTATGGAAAGAATTTCGAATATCATCTAAATCCTTAAAAAAATCTAAATGGTCTGCATCAATATTTAAAATAATACTAATCTTTGGATAGAAGCTTAAAAAGCTGTTCGTATATTCACAAGCTTCTGTTAAAAAGTACTGGCTGCCCCCCACACGGATATTTCCGTCGATAGCTTTTAAGATACCACCAATGGATAAGGTAGGATCTGTGTCAGCCTGTAATAAAATATGAGAAAGCATGGACGTGGTAGTGGTCTTGCCGTGGGTACCGGATACTGCGATTGGTGTCTGGTAATTCCGCATAAGCTGTCCTAAAAACTGAGCTCTGGTAAGCATTGGAAGATTTCTTTTTACTGCCTCCGCATATTCTGGATTATCTTTGTGAATTGCCGCAGTGTAAACTACAACATCAATGTCCTCCGGAAGGTTCTGGGCGTGCTGACCGATAAATACCTGAATACCTAAAGAACTTAAATGTTCTGTTAAGGCAGATGCCTTCATATCGGAACCGGATACCTTAAAATTTTCTTTTTTTACAATTTCAGCAAGTCCACTCATGCTGATACCACCGATTCCGATAAAATAAATGTGAATCGGTTCATTGAAATTAATCTGATACATAGTTCTATACCCTTTCTAAAGTTAGTTGAATGTTTTGTGCAGTATCTTCCTATAAGAAGTTGAAAAGTTTTTGCTTTTAATCATAAGATTGGAAAAGCGTGCGTATAGTAATAAGGAAGATATTAGATTTCTGTTGGAATAATTATAACTCACATTAGTACAAAAATCTAGGTTTTTACATTATATGTTAAAAAAGGTGTAAAAAGTGTAAACATTTTGAGAAATTGTGTTCACCCTGACCGATAATTGTGTTATAATTGTTACATGGGAATTAATATTCACGTATTTGCGTTGAGTGCAAATTATAAATGGCTTGAGTGGTAGGCTATAATGAGAGGTGATAACAGTGATTAAAAAAGAGATGATTGCGATGTTGCTCGCAGGAGGACAGGGAAGCCGATTAGGCGTTCTTACGAAAAAGGTTGCGAAGCCGGCAGTTTCCTTTGGTGGAAAATACAGAATTATTGACTTTCCATTAAGTAACTGCATTAATTCAGGAATTGATACGGTGGGAGTGCTCACACAGTATCAGCCGTTGCGTCTGAATACCCATATCGGAATTGGTATTCCGTGGGATTTAGATAGAAATATTGGAGGTGTTACTGTTCTGCCTCCGTATGAAAAGAGTACAAGCAGTGAATGGTATACAGGTACTGCAAATGCGATATACCAGAACTTAGAGTATATGGAAACATACAATCCGGAATATGTACTTATTTTATCAGGGGATCATATTTATAAAATGGATTATGAAGTTATGCTTGATTTCCATAAGCATAACAATGCGGATGTAACCATAGCTACGATGCCGGTACCAATGGAAGAGGCAAGCCGATTTGGTATTGTGGTTGCCGATGAAGATGGAAAAATTGAAAAATTTGAAGAAAAACCGGAACATCCAAGCAGTAATCTGGCATCTATGGGTATTTATATTTTCAGTTGGAAAGTGCTAAAAGAAGCATTGATTGCGTTATCGGATGAAAAGGGATGCGATTTTGGTATGCATATTATTCCATATTGTCATGAAAAAGGAAACCGTTTATTTGCATATGAGTTTAATGGATATTGGAAAGACGTTGGTACGTTAGGCTCTTATTGGGAAGCAAATATGGAATTAATTGATATTATTCCGGAATTTAATTTATATGAGGAATACTGGAAAATATACACAAAAAGCGATACCTTGCCACCGCAATACATATCAGGTGAAGCTAGAATTGAAAAGAGTATTATCAGTGAAGGTGCAGAAATATATGGTGAAGTGGTCAATTCCGTAATCGGTACAGGTGTACGTGTTGGAAAGGGCAGTGTAATCCACGATTCCATTATCATGAAGGATACAGAAATCGGGGAAAATGTTGTGATTAACAAGTCCATTATTGCAGAAAATGTAAAAATAGGAAATAATGCGGTGTTGGGTACTGGTGATGAAGTACCAAACAAACTGGAAGCAAAGATTTACTCGTTTGGTCTTGTGACGATTGGAGACAGATCAGTGATTCCGGAGAATGTCAGAATTGGAAAGAACACAGCTATTTCCGGTATCACAGAAGCGTCAGATTATCCGGACGGAGTACTAGCGAGTGGTGAAACGATAATGAAGGCAGGTGACAGGCGATGAGAGCAATTGGAATTATTTTAGCAGGCGGAAACAGTTATCGTATGAAAGAGCTGTCCCATAAGCGTGCCATAGCGGCAATGCCGGTGGCAGGAAGCTATCGAAGCATTGATTTTACCCTTAGTAATATGACAAATTCACATATCCAAAAAGTTGCAGTGTTGACACAGTATAATTCCAGAAGCTTGAATGAACATTTAAGCTCATCTAAATGGTGGGACTTTGGACGTAAACAGGGTGGTTTATTCGTATTTCCACCGACAGTTACCGTGGACAATAATTTCTGGTATCGTGGAACCGCAGATGCTATTTATCAAAATCTGACATTTTTGAAAAACAGCCATGAACCATATGTTGTGATTGCTTCCGGTGACGGTGTTTACAAGATGGACTACAATAAAGTATTGGAGTATCATATTGCCAAAAAGGCTGATGTTACCGTAGTTTGTAAAGATATAGAACCAGGACAGGATATGGAACGTTTTGGTATTGTAAAGATGGATGAAGACGGCAGAATCCAGGAGTTTGATGAAAAACCGATGGTTGCCAATTCCAATACGGTATCTTGTGGTATTTATGTAATCCGAAGAAGACAGTTGATTGAACTGTTGGAAAAATGTGCAAGAGAAGACAGATATGATTTTGTAAAAGATATTCTGGTGCGCTACAAAGGTATGAAGCGCATTTATGGATATAAAATGAATGAATATTGGAGCAATATTTCTACGGTGGAAGCGTATTATGAAACCAATATGTCATTCTTGCAGCCTGAAATAAGAGATTATTTCTTCAAACAATATCCGGATGTATATTCTAAGGTGGACGATTTGCCGCCTGCAAAATACAACCCGGGTGCAGTAGTAAAGAACAGCCTGGTTTCGAGCGGATGTATTGTAAATGGTTCGGTGGAAAACTCAGTTCTCTTTAAGAAAGTATTTGTTGGAAATAACGTTACCATTAAGAATTCTATCATATTAAATGATGTATATATTGGTGATAACACAACGATTGAAAATTGTATTGTGGAAAGCAGGGATACAATTCGGGCAAATACATATCACAAGGGAGAAAATGGTATTAAGGTTGTTGTTGAAAAGAATGAGAGGTATGTCCTATAACAGCTGCAAAGAGCAGTAAAACGAAGGACTCGTTAAGGCGAGAAAGGGGAATTATTTAGATGAACATTACAGATGTACGTGTCAGAAAGATGACAAAAGAAGGTAAAATGAAAGCGGTGGTATCTATTACTATAGATGATGAATTTGTTGTACATGATATCAAAGTAATCGATGGAGAAAAGGGTCTGTTTATTGCAATGCCTAGCAGAAAGGCATCCGACGGAGAATATAGAGATATTGCACATCCTATCAATTCCGAGACAAGAGACAGAATCCAGAAGCTTATTCTTGAAAGCTATGAGAAAGCTTTGTTAGAAGATCCGGAAGAGGAAGCATAATAAAATTACTTTCATTAATTTAATAAGGAAAGAAAAGACAAGGGTGTCATAGTCATATTAAGAAGGACTATCCTTGTCTTTTTTTTTGTATAGGATTAAGTTAGAGATTCAAGTACATTGTATAAATCTAAAATACCATAGCCCCATGTGGGATTGGGATATTCTAAATTCCGGGGGCGGCGGGTTCCTCGAATCAGATAATTTTTAACGCCGGTTCCGTTTAAAAGAGGGACATTTTCGTAAATAATTGCCCATTCAAGAAATAGTGCTGCTGCGCCACATACATGAGCTGCAGCAATACTGGTTCCGGAACGGGTGGTATACTTGTTGCCGGGCAAAGGACCAATAATATCTACGCCGGGAGCGGCGAGCGTTGGAACAATAGTGTTGTCGGGGCTAAACCCCCGGCTGGAATTTAAGTAAATACTGTCGTTACGGTAGTCATATGCCACTGCAGTAATGACATTGTCTGCGTTTCCGGGAGCAGTAATTGTAGTGTAAGGAGAGGAACGGAGAAAATAAGTATCTTCGGAAATCAGGGGTGTAACAGGGAGCCACATGTGAAAAGTCATTTTGTGAGAATTTCTATTTTGTAAAATAAATTTCCAGATTCCCGGAGCAGGGTTAGAGAAACGGAACATAACGACTTGTCTTCCAGACTGGTTTTCAATCAAAATAAAATTCACTAAGATAACCGTATTCAAAAATACAAAGTGAAGTGTCTGTTCTGAGTAGGGGGGAGCCAGAAATAGTGGTTGTATTTCTCCCGAGGGTGACTGAATACTGATGCTTTGGGTCGCAGGAGAATCAGCCCAAAGTTCCATAGTAAATCCATTTTCCGACTCTCCGACTCGCAATTCTACATCTTCAGAGCCGACGGAGGCCTCTATTTCAGAAGAATAGTGATGTCCTGCATTTCCTTCGTTCCCTCCGGCTACCGATACGGCAGTGAGAGATTGCCGATTTAAGCTGTTTGCATAATTGGCCAGAGGAGAGCTGCCAAGATGGGCACCCAGACTCGTACCTAGAGGAATGCAGATGGATACGGGAATGTCACCTAGTCGGCGGGCACAGTCCTTTATATAACTGAGGGCTGTCATAATATCATCCTCCTGATAGACGAGTGCATCTGTCGGCAGAAGAAAATAGTCATGTATATATTGCTTGGCAGGTTTTAGTTTTACTGCAATTATCGTTGCATTGGGAGCGGCACCGATAAAACGTTCTGTAATGTTTTCTCCACCGGCAGCAATTCCGGTAATGAATGTTCCGTGGCCTGACGTATCTGTAGAGGGAACTACATAAAAAGGGTCGGAAGAGAGCAGTGCAAGATCAATATCTTCCCTTGTGTACTCTGTGCCATAGTCAAACTTTTGAGGTGTATTTTCGCTGATTATGGTTTGATCCCACAGATAAGCTATGCGTGTACTTCCGTCGTTATTGCGAAAAATTCTGTTGGTATAATCAATTCCCGAATCAATGACTGCGACCACAATACCATCTCCGCGGAGAGGAATATAGGGCTGGTTATGTAGTCGGCTGATACCCGAGGCATTCATACTCTGTGTATCCATAGGAACATAATATTTAGGGACACTGCCATAAACATAACTGTTGATACTTACTTGGGAGGTTTCTGGTAAAGGCGCATATATAATGGCATAAGTATCATTGACGACATTAACCGGATAAAGCTGTTGTAAAGATTCTAGATAGGCAATAGAAGCACTGTAATTAAAAATGTAATCTGCATAATTTTCATCGATGGCAGGAGGAATGGAATTTGATAATGGCATAGCACACCTATAAGAAAGAATTTATAATATATATATGGAAGAAAAAAGGAATTATACACAAAGATAATGGAAAAAATATCAAATATGATGAAAATTTTGCTCAAAATAAATGAAATTTGTGAGTGCAATGCTTCCCAAAAAAAAGGATAAAAAATAGCCATAGATGAATTGAACAAAAATAAATAAAAAAGCAATAAAAAATGTAAAAAAATGACAAAAAAGAGAGAAAAAAACACCAAAAATTTATAAAAAATGAATTGAAATGAAGGATTGACATTTCTGCATGAAAGCAGTATCGTTAAGATATTAACAAACCATAAACCATAGGAGAGGAAGTGAGAAAATGGAGGCCTTTGTAGAGAAGCTTTTAGAAGAGCTGGAATGTAATGTTGTGTTTGAGTTACCAATCTGGAATGGAGAAAAAATTCAAATATTCGAATCTGTTGTAGTCACATGGATTATTATGGCAATCCTTATTATCCTGTCAAGGATTCTTGTAAGAAATCTTACGATAGAGAATCCGGGAAAGAAGCAGATTGCACTGGAAACAGGAATTGGATTTTTGTATGATTTCTTCGCCGGTCTGCTTGGAGAACATGGCAAACGTTATGTACCGTATATGATTACTGTAGTCATATATATTGGAGTGGCAAATATTATTGGTCTTTTTGGCATGAAACCGCCTACAAAAGACATGAATGTTACCATTGCACTGGCGTTGATGAGTATTATTCTTATTGAAGCGGCAGGTATCCGTCAGAAAGGCGTAAAGGGCTGGGCAAAAAGTTTTGCAGAACCAGTGGCCATTGTTGCACCGATTAACGTATTGGAGATATTTATTCGGCCATTATCCTTATGTATGCGACTTTTTGGTAATGTGCTTGGTGCATTTGTAGTTATGGAACTGATTAAGTTATGTGTACCGGTGGTTGTACCGGCAGTATTCAGTTGTTATTTTGATATTTTTGACGGTCTGATTCAGGCTTATGTGTTTGTATTCCTTACCTCTTTATTTGTAAAAGAGGCAATAGAATAAATAAAATGAAAGAAGAAAAGGAGAGAGTTGTTATGACATCATTAGTAGCAGTAGGAGCAGGTATTGCGGTTTTATCAGGAGCAGGAGCAGGAGTTGGTATCGGTATTGCAACATCTAAAGCAGTAGATGCAATTGCAAGACAGCCGGAAGCACAGGGTAAGATTTCATCTGCATTATTACTCGGTTGTGCCTTAGCAGAAGCAACAGCCGTTTATGGACTTGTAGTTGCGATCCTTATCATTTTATTATTAAAATAATTTTAAGAAAGCAGGTGGGTAAAGGTGTTAAAAATTGATTTCTGGAACATAGTCTTTACCGTTATTAACCTTCTTGTTTTATACTGGGCAATGAAAAAATTCCTCATTGGTCCGGTAACAGCAGTTATGGATAAAAGAAAAGAGCTTATTGAAAACCAACTTGCACATGCAGCGGCAACAGAGGAAGCAGCTTTGCAGTTAAAATCCGATTACGAAAAGGATTTGAGCAATGCAAAGGAAGAATCCAGAGAAATTGTTGAAAAAGCCCGCAATGATGCGAAAGCAGAGTATGACCGTATTGTAAAAGATGCAGATGTAAAAGCCTCTGACATTATTACAAAGGCAAACAAGACTGTAGAGTTGGAGAAACAGAAAACTTTACAGGAAATGGAAAGCGAAATCGCAGGTCTGGCTTTGGCGGCAGCGGCAAAAATTATGAACGACAAGCAGGATAATGACACAGCACTTTATAATAACTTTTTAGCAAAAGCAGGTGATGCCAATGACACAGCTGGCAATTAATTACGGCACAGCTTTATATGAATTAAATATTCCGGAAGATGAATTAAGAGAGCAGAGAAGCCTGTTACAGGAAACAGCGGAATTGACAGAATGTCTTGTAAGTCCCATTGTTTCTTTGAAGGCAAAGCATGCGGTCATTGACAAAATATTTACCGGAAAGTTTAAAAATTTTTTAAAGAAGCTCTGCGATTATAACAGCATGAGCTATCTGGAGGAAATTTTGCAGGCCTACGATTTTTATCGTAATGAGGTAGAAGGAAAAATGGAGGGAGAACTTTTTTATGTAACTCCGCCTACCGACGAGCAATTACAGAAAATCAAAGGTTTTTTATGTGAAAAATATAACAAAAAGCAGATAGAATTAAAGTTACAGCAGGCTCCGGAACTGATTGGCGGTTTTGTTATCCGAACCGGAAATTATGAATATGACTGGAGTTATGCAGGACGCTTAAAAGCATTACAACAAAAATTAGTAAAAAAATAACCGGAGGTGAAAGGCGTGAGCACAATCAGTTCAGAAGAAATTATTTCCATACTGAAAAGCGAAATTGAAAACTATGATATGGAAACCGGTGAACAGGAAGTCGGAAATGTCATCTGGGTAGGTGACGGAATTGCGATGGTTTATGGCATTGACCATGCAGTTTATGGAGAAATCGTTGTCTTTGACACCGGAGTAAAAGGTATGGTACAGGATATTCGTCGGAATGAAATTGGTTGTATTCTGTTTGGAAAGGACACGGGAATCAAGGAGGGTACGAAGGTAACACGTACTGGTAAAAGAGCAGGTATTCCTGTGGGAGATGCATTTCTTGGAAGAATCGTGGATGCCTTAGGTGCACCAATCGATGGAAAAGGAGAGATTCCGTCCGAAGATTACCGCCCAATCGAACAGGAAGCACCAAGCATTGTGGAGCGTAAGTCCGTAAATGTACCATTGGAAACAGGTATTCTTGCTATTGATTCCATGTTCCCAATTGGACGTGGGCAAAGAGAGTTGATTATTGGCGACAGACAGACAGGAAAAACTTCTATTGCCATTGATGCAATCTTGAATCAGAAGGGAAAAGACGTTATCTGTATTTATGTTGCAATTGGACAGAAGGCTTCTACTGTTGCAAAAATCGTTTCTACATTAAATAAGAACGATGCTATGGATTACTCTATTGTAGTATCAGCAACTGCAAGTGATTCAGCACCATTACAGTATATAGCACCATATTCAGCAACCGCATTGGCAGAGTATTTTATGTACAAGGGAAAAGATGTATTGATTGTATATGATGATTTGTCAAAGCATGCAGTAGCATATAGAGCGTTGTCTTTGTTGTTGGAACGTTCTCCGGGACGAGAAGCATATCCTGGTGACGTATTCTACCTTCATTCCAGACTGTTGGAACGTTCCAGCCGTTTAAGTGATAAATTAGGTGGAGGCTCCATTACAGCACTTCCAATCATTGAAACACAGGCTGGTGACGTATCAGCATACATTCCGACCAATGTTATCTCAATTACAGATGGTCAGATTTTCTTGGAAAGCGATTTGTTCTTTGCAGGTATGCGTCCGGCAGTTAACGTTGGTCTTTCCGTATCGCGTGTAGGTGGTGCAGCCCAGACAAAGGCAATGAAAAAGGCGGCAGGTTCCATTCGTATTGATTTGGCGCAGTTTAGAGAAATGGAAGTATTTACACAGTTTAGCTCCGATTTAGACGCTGCAACAAAGGAACAGCTTCAATATGGAAATGGTTTGATGGAATTGCTAAAGCAGCCGTTGTGCAATCCATTGAGTTTACATGAACAGGTAATTACTCTATGCACAGCAACAAATAAAATAATGCTGGACATAGAAAAGAATAAAATAAAAGAATTCCAGATGGATATGTTAGGATATTTTGATTCTGTTCACCCGGAAATCGGAAAAGAAATCGATGAAACTAAAGTGCTTACAGACGAAATGATTGCTAAGATTTTAGAAATAGCAAAGGAATATAAGAGTAGTAGGTGTTAAGATGGCAAATGCAAGAGAAATCCAAAGCAGAATGAAAAGTATTCAGGATACGATGAAAATTACAAATGCTATGTATATGATTTCTTCTTCTAAGCTTAAGAAGGCAAAACAGAGTCTTGCGGCAACAGAACCTTACTTTTATACTCTTCAGATGACAATTGGCCGTATTTTGCGACATATGTCAGATGTGCACAATGTTTATTTTGATGAAAGAAAAAACATTGCGGAAAAGGACAGAAAGAAAGGTTATATTGTAGTTACTGCGGACAAAGGCCTTGCCGGTGCATACAATCATAATGTAATCAAAATGGCAGAAGAGCACCTTGATGAATGTGAAAGTCCACTGTTATTTGTACTTGGTGAACTGGGACGTCATTACTTTACCAAGCGAAAGGTACCGATTGAAGAAACCTTTCACTATACAGTGCAGAATCCATCTATGAACCGTGCCAGAAATATTGCGGAGCGAGTTTTGGAATTGTACGAAGAGGGAAAGTTAGATGATGTGTACATTATCTATACCAAAATGAATGGCCCGGTGCAGACAGAAACAGAAATGTTGCAGCTCCTTCCTTTAAAGCAGGGAGAGTTTGGTCCGGCACCTACCGGAGTTCCGTTAGAGGAAATTGTCATGAAGCCATCTGCAGAGGCAGTGATGAATAACATTGTTCCAAATTATGTAGCTGGTTTTATCTACGGTGCATTGGTGGAATCTTATGCCAGTGAACACAATTCTCGTATGATGGCTATGGAGTCGGCGACTAAGAGTGCCAAAGATATGCTTAGAGAACTTGAAATTGAATTTAATCGTGTCCGTCAGGCAGCGATTACACAGGAGATAACTGAAGTAATCAGTGGTGCGAAGGCACAGAAACGCAAAAAGAAATAGTAAGAGAGGAGGTTTCCTCACTACAGTGAGAATAGTTTAGTATGAATAAAGGAAAAATTGTTCAGGTTTTAGGACCTGTAGTAGACGTAGAATTTGAAAATAACGACCTTCCTTTTATTAAAGATGCACTTGAAGTAGTAAACGATGGAAAGCGCCTTGTAATGGAGGTTGCACAGCATATTGGAAACAATACAGTACGTTGCATTATGCTGGCATCAAGTGACGGTCTTTGTAAAGATATGGAAGTAACTGCCACCGGAGCAGGAATTAAAGTTCCGGTAGGTGAAAAGACACTGGGACGTTTGTTTAACGTATTAGGTGAAACGATTGATGACGGCGAAAGTCTGGAAAATGAACAAAAATGGGTGATTCACAGAGAGCCGCCTACATTTGAAGACCAGAGTCCGGTCGTAGAAGTATTAGAAACCGGTATCAAAGTAATTGATTTACTGGCACCTTATGCAAAGGGCGGTAAAATCGGTTTGTTTGGTGGTGCCGGCGTTGGTAAAACGGTACTTATTCAGGAATTAATTCGTAATATTGCTACAGAGCATGGTGGATATTCTATTTTCACCGGTGTCGGAGAGCGTTCTAGAGAAGGAAATGACCTTTGGAGTGAAATGAAAGAATCCGGCGTATTGGATAAAACAGCTTTAGTATTTGGTCAGATGAATGAACCACCTGGAGCACGTATGCGTGTTGCAGAAACAGGACTTACTATGGCAGAATATTTTAGAGATGAAGAACATCAGAATGTACTTTTATTTATTGATAATATTTTCCGTTTTGTACAGGCGGGTTCTGAAGTTTCCGCCTTGCTTGGACGTATGCCATCTGCAGTAGGTTACCAGCCGACACTTGCGACAGAAGTGGGTGAATTGCAGGAGCGTATCGCTTCTACAAAAAATGGTTCTGTAACTTCTGTGCAGGCTGTATATGTGCCGGCAGATGATTTAACTGACCCGGCTCCGGCGACTACTTTTGCACATTTGGATGCAACTACGGTTCTTTCAAGAAAGATTGTTGAACAGGGTATTTATCCGGCAGTAGATCCGTTGGAATCTAGTTCTCGTATTTTGGAAATCGATGTCGTTGGTGAAGAACATTACCAGACGGCCAGAAGTGTACAGTCTATTTTACAAAAATACAAAGAATTGCAGGATATTATCGCAATTCTTGGTATGGAAGAATTGTCTGAAGAAGATAAGCTTACCGTAAGTAGAGCCAGAAAAGTTCAAAGATTCTTATCCCAGCCATTCTTCGTGGCAGAAAACTTTACCGGAGTGCAGGGAAAATATGTGCCATTAAAGGAAACGATTCGTGGCTTTAAGGCAATTATTGATGGTGAAATGGACGAATATCCGGAAGCAGCCTTCTTTAATGTGGGTACTATTGATGAAGTAGTAGAAAAGGCAAAAACATTAGCAGGCTCTGCTGAATAAGGAGTGATAGCCTATGAATACATTTTATCTTAAAGTCATTGCCAGTGACAAAACATTCTTTGCAGGCAGATGTCAAAAGGTTACGGTTCCTGCGATTGATGGTGAATTTGGTATTATGGCTCACCATGAAAATTTAGTGGTAGCAATTACTATGGGCGAAATGCGTATTACAGATGAAGAAGGAAAAGTAATTACTGCTATTGTAGGTACCGGCTTTGTGCAGATGATGAATAACCGTGTCACAGTATTAGTCGATACAGCAGAACTGCCGGAGGAAGTAGACATTCGTAGGGCAGAGGAAGCCAAGATAAGAGCAGAAGAACAATTAAGACAAAAGCAGAGTATACAGGAGTATCATCACTCACAGGCATCTCTGGCAAGAGCTATGTCACGACTCAAGGTGACAAGTAAATACAATTAATGAAGAAATAATAGAAATAGTAGATATACTAGAAATAGTAGATATGGAGAATCCACCTTACTATTTGCATATTGACATGCAGATAGTAAGGTGGATTTTTTTGTATCGTAGAAACTTTCGTTGAAATTCCCTACGATACAAAAAGCCCTCCGGGCAGGATTGCCCTGCGGCGGAGTGGAATTAGGTCGCTGAAGCGACTCGCCGCAGGCAAAGAATCCTGCAAAACAGGATTCTTTTTTGTCGATGCATGTTGGAAAACATCAGAAAAAACAACAAATTCTTACAACATATGACATAAATAGACATAATATGTTTAAATAAATAAAGAATAGATAAAACGCTGTAGACAAATAAAAAATTTGGTGCTATACTGACAAAAGCTGTTTTTTGATTAAAAAACATATTAGAAAATTGAGAAAGGAAAAGTATGATTAATAAGGGAAAAAATATCATATGGGTTAAGGTGAATGAGAGCATTAGTTTGGAAGGAAGGAAAGAAAATATCATTGGAGGAACGAAACCGACCAAAGCTTACAACGGAAAATGATGTTGTACTCAAAATAAAGTATGCCGGTATCTGCGGAACGGACCTGCAAGTGATAAAAGGCAATGAAAACATTGTTCCGGATATCATTATGGGGCATGAAGCAATCGGAGAAGTCGTAGAAAAAGGAGAAAATGTTACAGAATATGAAATTGGGGATATGGTAGTTGTAGATCCCAATCAGTATTGTTGTGATTGTACAAATTGTAAAAAGGGAATTACAAATTTTTGTACCGGCTGGAATGGCGGATTGAAAATTGCAGGAATTAATGTGGATGGAACATTTGCAGAATATTTTGCATGTCATAAACGTTACCTGTACAAGCTTCCAAAGGGATTATCTTTAGAAGCGGCAGTTTTAATTGAGCCTATGGCATGTGTATTAAATAATTTGCGTGCGGCAGATATCAAAGAACATGAATCTGTGTTAGTGCTTGGTTCTGGTCCTATGGGTGCATTATGTCAGATGCTTGCAAAAAATAATGCAAGTCTGGTTGTGGCAACGGAAAACTCAGAATATAGAAGAAAAGAATGTGCAAAGTTTTGTGATTATATTGTCAAGAGCGATGAACTCAATATAGAAATGGTAAAAGAGATAAATCATGGAGAATTATTTGATGTCATTATTGACACTGTGGGAAATCAGATGAAAAATGCATTAGAGTTCTGTGAAAAGGGAGGAAGAATCATACCTATGGGCATGAATAAAGTATATTCCTTTGACCTAGAACCATATCAATTAATTAGCAGAGGAATCAAACTAATTGGAGCAAGCGAATATAATATGTTATTTCAGGATACCATACGGGCGGCAAGACGATACCCGGAATTGGCAGGCATTGTAAGTAAAAAATATAAAATTACAGATTACATACAAGCGTTTCAGGATATATTGGGATATGATATGGAATCCGGTGAAAGAAGAGAGATTACACAGATGAAAGTAGTATTTGAATTTTAATATAGCCCGAAAGGGCAGAGGAGTAAAAATGGATAAATTAGATATTTTAGAAGATTATTTAAAGGGCTTACATAGCGATGAAACCATGTGTATTCCAGAGCTATGGAACAGATATGTAGGATATGAAAATTACATAGCAACAAAGGAACATGTTATCGAAGTAAATATAGTTGAATTTTACCTATTTGTCATAGAGAAGATCAGAAGTTTACAAGATGAAATGAATATAGAAATCAAAGATTGTCAGATTTATTGTGCTATGCCAAGGTATACTATGGCATGGGACACAAAAAATCAGGGAGAACTAAGTAATGGCACTTTAATTAGAACACTGATTCTGCTGCCTATGCTTAAGAAAATGAATATAAATGTATTGTATTTGCTTCCGATTACAGAATATAGTAACAGAAATAAAAAGGGAGATATGGGTTCTCCTTTTGCAATCAAAGATTTCTATAAACTCGACCCAGGGCTTCATGACGAACTTGTAGATGAATTAGAAAACTTTACATTAAATGATGAGTTTCATGTATTGGTTGAGGCATGCCATATTCTTGGCATTCGGGTTGTGATAGATTTTATACCAAGAGTTACAGCCAGAGATTCTAATTTAATTAAGGAACATCCGGACTGGGTATATTGGATTAAGAAAGATTATGAAAAGGATTTCCTCACTCCGGAAATTCCGGGACTTGATTTCTTTCAAGAATGTACGGAAAAGAATTTAGAACAGGTATATCAGGCACAAAGCACCAAAGAACATTTAAAGCAATTTGTCTTGCCGCCAAATCAATTAAATCCGCAAGTGTGGGAAGAAATTGTGGAGAAGGTGAATCATCAGGGAGCCGACTTTTTTGAACTAATTGAGGAAAAAATGGGAATCACAACACCGCCGGCACATTCTGATTGGATTAATGATGTGCAGCCAATCTGGACAGATATCACATTCTGGAAATTGTTTTTAGATAATAATGAAAAGGCAAACCAATATATAGAGGAAGGACAGCCCCCTTATGTTATGTTTGATACCATCAAAGCAAATAAGTTTCCGGCAAAGATTCCGAATCAGGGGTTGTGGGATTTGTTTGTGAATGTACTAGAATATTATGCAAAGGAATTTAAATTAGATGGCTTTCGGTTTGACATAGGACATACACTTCCTAAGGAGTTATTAGAAAAGCTATTTGATAAGGTGAAAGAATATGTAGCACATCCTATTTTTATTAGTGAGGATTTGTTCAACAGAAATCATGAAAGCTGCATGAAAACAGGTTACAACATTATGTTGGGAAGCAGTTGGAAAGAAGTGGAGGACATAAAAAAGGAGAGTTACGAAAGGTTTATACAAGAATTAGCAGAAATGAAAATTCAGGCGTATGCTTGTGCCGAAACTCACGATACACCTAGAATTGTTTCTAGAAATGGTGGAATCAATCTTGCAAGAGGACTTGCGATAGTAAATAATTTTATACCGAATGGTGTACATTTTATTTTGTCCGGGTATGAAGTGAATGAAAAGCAGCCTATGAATTGTGGACTTGCAGATAATACAGGAGGAGCCAAGATAGCGAAAGCGTTTTTTAATAATATTGCCATTGACTGGACAAGCTCTCATGCTTATGAAATGCTTGATTATGTAATCAAAGTAAATGAAATAAGGAAAAAGTATAAAAATCTGGTAAGGGCAAAACATCTGAAATTGTTAGATGTCAGTGAAAAGTGCATAGGCTTTTCTTATGATGATGAACTTATCGTGTTCTTTCATCTTGATTTTGAAAAAGGCTCAGAGATTCCTTTAAAGAAAATAGATTTAAATAAGTATCGTGAAGTTATTCACAGTAAATTGGAAAGTGATAGTGTGATTCAGGATAGCAAAACAATCAAACTTGCACCTGCAGAGGCGGTTGTTCTGATAAAAAACATGGGATAGGTTGTGAGAGGTACGAAACATGGAAAAGAAAGAAATTATTATCTGGCATGAAATGGATGGCATAGGGGACAGTAGTCTGAAATTTATTGAATTTATATGTCATGAACTGGAAAAAAGAGAAAACCTTGCATTTAAGTTTGTGCAGATGAATATTAAACAGTTTTTAGAAAGATTAAATCATTTAGAGCAGGAAAAAGAAAAACCTGATGTGATTTTTATTGCTCAGGATATGGTATCGTTAGAAAAGGCTAACTTGTCCGAAGTGCCAGAAAAGTTTAGCAGTTATATGGAGAATAATATATGGGACTCAATGAAATATAAAGGAATTCAAAGAGGCGTTCCATATTTACAGGGAAATCATGCAGTGTTGTACTATAATACAAGATATTTTGAAAGAGAGCCCGAATCGTGGGACGACATTACAAATTTAAGAAACGATAAAATATGTAATTTTTCCATGGATTTAGAGGTGGCATACTGGCTGATGCCATTTGTTTATTCTATTTATGGAAATCCCATAACTGATAAAAGAGTGACCATTACTCCCGAAAATACGTTGGAGGTTCAAGATTATATATTACGTCTTATGAGACAGGGGACACTTCGCTCTTATTGTGCAATTAGTACTATGCTCGAAAAATTTGTGGCGGGTGAAATTGCAAGTATTATGAATGGTGAATGGTTGTATGAATATTTAAATAAGGAAATGGGAGAAGATGTTGCAGTTTGTGGACTTCCGAAGATAGGGAATACAAAGATGACCGGAATCTCATCTAGTGTAGGAATTGCGTTTCCCGAAAATTCTCTGCTAGGAGAGAAAAGAGCAGAACTGGAAACATTTATAAATTATATGCTTAGCGAAGAAATCCAGAAAAAATGGCTGTTGGAGCATAAAAGAATTCCGGTAAATAAAGTAGTTTTGGAGCACATGAATCAGTTAGAAATTGATAAAAATGTAACAGCCTGTTATGAGCAGATGAGAAAGAATCAATTTTTGGTGAATGAAGAATGCATGAATGAGTTGTGGTACGAAGGAGATCAGATATTAAATAAGATAAGAAAGAGTTATAAAGAAGGGGAATTGAAATGAAAATTAGTTTAGTTAGTGAAGTATCAATTGATGGGAAAATAACGTTTGGAGAGGGAAGAAGCAGTAAAACGCTATTTTCCCTGCTCTCTACGGAAGATATGGAATTTATTCATGAGATAAGAGGGAAGGTAGATGGAATTCTTGTGGGAATGAATACCATACGTTACGATAATCCTTCTTTAACGTGTCGGTATGGAAAAGGAAAAAATCCAATTAGAATCATTCCTACCAGTAGACTGGAGATACCAAAAGATGCTATAATATTAAATGATGGTGTTCCAACGATAATAATTACAACTGAAATTAATAAGGAAAAATCAAAAACATATCAGAAATATAACAATGTAAAGTTTGTTTTTGCAGGAAAAGAAACCATAGATTTTACACAAGCCTTTTCCAAACTGGAAAAAGAGTATGATATACATACCATAATGTTGGAGGGCGGCGGTACTTTGAACTGGACCTTGATTGATAAAAATATGGTAAGTGAAATTATTATTATCAGACTTCCTATTATTATCGGAGGAAAAGACAATATATCGCTCGTGGACGGAGAAGGATATACGGAATGCAAGTTTGTAAAGAAGTTCCAGCTAAAACGCGTGGAGCTTAGGGGGAACGTAACCATCAACAATTATGTGAGAGTATAAAAATTAAGGAGGATGTGCATGCAGAACAGAAAAATTGTATTAAAGGAAGATTTAAAGGAGGCGTTAAAAAGTCTTGGTTTAAAAGAAGGGGATCATGTTATTGTACATACGTCATTAAGCAGTATGGGATTTGTATGTGGAGGAGCACAGATTGTAATTGAGGCACTTTTAGAAACGGTAAAGGAAAGTGGAACAATTATGATGCCAACACAGAGCTGGAAAAATTTAGATCCGGAGGCGGGGGTTCATTGGGAAGAGCCAAAAGAATGGTGGCAGTTAATTAGAGATAACTGGCCTGCATATGATAAAGATATTACTCCTACCAACACGATGGGAGCGGTTGTAGAGATGTTTCGAAAATGGCCCGGGGCAATACGAAGCAGCCATCCGGCACGTTCTTTTGCGGCAAAAGGAAAAAATGCAGAGTATTTGTTAAAGGATCATGACTTATGTGATATTTTCGGAGAGGAATCACCACTTGGAAAGTTATATCAATTAGATGGAAAGGTGCTTCTTCTAGGAGTAGGGTATGATAAAAATACATCGATTCATCTGGCAGATGTAAGAGCAGAATATCCGAAAAAACGCTATGCAAAGGAAAGCAGTGCAATGATGGTTGACGGAAAAAGAGAGTGGGTCACTTATGAAACTCTGGTAGTTGACGGAGAAGATTTCGAAGCGATCGGAAAAGATTTTGAAGCTGTAACCAATGTAAGTAAGGTTGATATTGGAAATGCAAAAGCAGTATGTATGAGTCAAAGAGAAATCGTAGATTTTGCAGTAAAGTGGATAGAACAGAACAGAGTATAAGAGGTAGGATAATGAATAAAAAAGAATTTTATCAAAATATAAAGAAAATTGCAGTTCCTATCACAGTACAAAGTCTTTTACAGGCTGCGTTAAGTCTGATAGACCAGATTATGATTGGAAACTTGGGAAGTGCCAGTATTGCAGGAGTAGGGCTTGCTGCAAAGTTTATTTCTTTATTTACCGTTACCATGACAGCTATTGTGACAGTAGCAGGAATTTTAATAGCTCAATACAAAGGGAATAAAAGCAAAGAGGGGATTAACAACAGCTTTTTTTGTAATCTCTACTTTTCCTTAACCGTTGCCATAGTATTTATCATATTATCTTTGGTTTTGCCAAAACAGATTATGGGGTTATATTCCAAAGATTCAGCGACCATAGAACAGGCATCTATTTATTTGAGAATTATGGCGATAGGGTTTATTCCACAGACGGTTACCTTGATGTTTTCCGCACTGTTACGCAATATGGAACTGGCAAAAGCAGCTACGGTCGCCAGTGGGGTTTCCGTACTCACAAATACCATATTAAATTATTTATTTATTTTTGGTGTGGGAATTTTTCCAAAAATGAATGTAGCAGGTGCAGCATTGGCAACCAGTCTTTCCAGAATCATTGAACTGGGCATTATTATTGTATTGTTTTTAAAGTCAAAGGATGAAAAAGGAATTGAATTAAAATTTGTATTTACCTTTGGAAAGGATTTCATAAAAAAAATCGGTTATGTGTTAGTGCCTATTCTGTTGTGTGAGTTTTTATGGAGTCTTGGAGAAAATGTATATGCAATTATTTATGGACATATCGGAACAGAGGCTTGTGCAGCCATGACGCTTACTTATCCAATTCAGACAATTGCGATTGGCGCTTTATCGGGAGTATCTGCCTCTGCTGGAATTATTATTGGAGAATCATTGGGAGCAGGAAAGAATGATAAGGCATATGAGGAGGCTGTACGTTTTATGAAAATGACAGTAGCGGCAGCGGTTGTGCTTGGAATCATCATCAGTCTTTTAGCGGGATATTATGTGAAGTTATATAATGTAAGCCCGGAAACAAGAAATGTTACTATTTATATATTGTATGCTTATTCGCTGGTATTTTGTGGAAAGGTAGTTAATATGGTACTTGGAGGCGGCGTGCTAAGAAGTGGTGGTCAGACGAAATACATTATGCTCATTGATTTGATTGGCACTTGGCTTATTGGAGTACCTTTAGGAATTATCACAGCGTATGTTCTGAAGCTTCCAATCTATTATGTATATTTTATTCTTTCTTTAGAGGAATATGTAAGAGTATTGCTTGGAGTGAAAGTATTTAAATCCAGGCGTTGGATGAAAAATATAGCAGAATCAGATTTTGTTTCGGCAAAGACAGTCTCTTGATTGTCTGAGGAAAAGCAAAAGCCTGATAAAAATAAAAGCTTAGAAAGGAATGGTTTATGGTGACTCATAATTATAAATATACGATATATGCAAGCTATTTAGGTTATATTACGCAAGCTGTTGTAAATAATTTTGCACCATTGCTTTTCCTGATTTTCAGAGATTCTTTCGGAATTCCTTTGGAAAAGATTACACTATTGATTACAGTTAATTTTATGATACAGCTTCTGGTAGATTTGTTATCTGCAAAATTTGTAGATAAAATAGGGTATCGAAAATGCATCTTGGGAGCGCATGCTTTTGCAGCAGTAGGATTGGTAGGAATAGCAGTGTTTCCGGCAATATTTGCAAGTAAGTTTGTGGGATTGCTGATAGCGGCACTTTTTTACGGAATTGGCGGAGGCCTCATCGAAGTGTTGATAAGTCCTATCGTAGAGGCCTGTCCTACAGACAATAAAGCGTCTGTTATGAGTCTGCTGCATTCTTTTTACTGCTGGGGAACAGTGGCAGTGGTGTTGCTTTCTACCCTGTTTTTAAGAGTAGTCGGGCAGTCGCACTGGAGAGAGTTGGCAGTATTGTGGGCAATTCTTCCTGTAATCAATATTTTCTTTTTTGCAAGAGTGCCTATGATTGCTTTGACGCAAGAAGGGGAAGGAATGTCCGTAAAGGAGTTATTTTCTGTAAAAAATTTCTGGATATTTTTGTTATTAATGATTTGTGCAGGGGCCGCAGAGCAGGGGATGAGTCAATGGGCTTCTGCATTTGCAGAGAGTGGATTGGGAATATCAAAAACAGTTGGTGATTTAGCCGGCCCTTGTATGTTTTCCATTTTTATGGGTTGTGCAAGAACTTTTTATGCAAAAGTCGGAGAAAGTATGAATTTGCTTTCTTTTATTATTCGGAGTAGTTTTTTGTGCATGGTGGCGTATTTTGTGGCGGCTTGTTCTCCCATTCCTGTCGTATCTCTTGCAGGGTGTGCGCTTTGCGGTTTATCTGTAGGCGTGCTCTGGCCGGGAGTATTTAGTATAGCTTCCGCAAAATATCCAAAAGGTGGAACTGCTATGTTTGCGTTACTTGCCTTAGCGGGAGATTTAGGCTGCTCCGCTGGACCGACTTTGGTTGGAATGGTTTCTGGTATATTTGGTGGCAATCTTAAAATCGGACTGGCAGCGGCAGAGATTTTTCCAGTAGTATTGATTGCAAGTGCACTTTATAGTGGAAAGTTGGAGCAAAGAAGGTGAGTGGTTGCGTCACTTGCATTTTAAGGTATTATTTTGGAATTGTAATCAACAGCTTGACAAATACTCGCTGATACGATAGAATGAAAACTCACACATAACATGTAAGTAAATAAATTACCGTGAGGGAGTAGTTTGCGTATATCGTGGTTTGTCAACATACTGATGAGTTATCATCTGGCAAATCTTAAAGAACAAGACTCATGTATACTTTATAGTTGCTGTATATTGCGTGTAATAGTATTAAGAAACTATTGCTAACAGTATACTGTAAAGTATGCATGAGTCTTGTTGCGTCATGGGAATGATTGCAGGGCAACTCCTGACAGGAGAAAGAAGGAGAACATATGGAAATTTTTTTGGAACTATTTTTAATGGGAATCGGTCTGGCAATGGACGCTTTTGCAGTGTCTATCTGTAAGGGACTTGGAATGAGTAAAGTTAATAAAAAGCAGGCAGCAGTGATTGGTCTGTTTTTTGGAGGATTTCAGGCACTGATGCCATTGCTTGGGTGGCTGTTAGGCCGTCAGTTTGAACATTATATCACAAGAATTGACCATTGGGTGGCATTTGTACTTCTTGTCTTTATTGGAGGGAAAATGTTAATCGAATCACGAGGTTCGAAGGAAGAAACGGTAGTGGAACAGAAAGATCAGCCGTTAGATGTAAAGCATTTATTTATTTTAGCTATTGCTACTAGCATCGATGCATTGGCAGTGGGAATTACCTTTGCATTTTTAAATTATCCAATTATTGAGTCAATTTCTATTATTGGAATTACCACATTTGTAATCTCTGTTCTCGGAGTATATGTGGGCAATTTCTTTGGAAATAAATATAAAAACAAGGCAGAACTTGCGGGGGGAATTATTTTGATTCTGCTGGGAGTCAAAATCCTATTAAATCATCTGGGAATGCTATAGAGCTTTAAATAAAATTTCATAACGAAACCTTGCGTAAGGTTTGAGATATTCAGCCCATGAAAGGGAAAGAACAGCCCTTTTCATGGGCATTTGTGCCATTTCAAAAGTCTTGATTCTGATGAAAAATATGGTATGATACTAATAGTAACGAAAGAAACGAAAGGAACAGAGTAGAAAGATGAATATTCAAATGCTTGGAATTGACTACGAAAAAGCTGGCATCGATGAACGTGCTATTTTTTCTTTTACGAAAAAGAATATGCAGAGTGCGTTGACTTTTTTTAAGGAGCAGAATGGGGTTTTAGCAATTACGATTTTATCTACTTGTAATCGAATGGAATTATGGGTTAGTGTCAATGAAAAGTATGAGGATAATTTGTACGAGCTGCTTTGTCAGATAAAACAGGTGAATCCCGAAATATACCGCCATTTATTTCGGACACGAAAGGGAAAAGAGGCAGTAAAGCATCTGTTTGATTTAAGTGCAGGCCTGAAATCACAGATTCTAGGAGAAGACCAGATACTTACTCAGGTGAAAGAGGCTTTGGCATTTTCCAGAGAGAATTACTGTACAGACAATGTATTAGAGGTATTGTTTCGTAAGGCAGTGACAGCCGCAAAACGTGTGAAAACAGAAGTGGTATTGTCCAAAGCGAATCAGTCAGTGATACATAAGGCAGTAGAAAAGTTACAGGATATTGGAATCAGTCTGCAAGGTAAGAGGTGTCTGGTCATTGGAAATGGAGAAATGGGAAGAATAACAGCAGAACTTTTTATGGAGCATGGGGCAGATGTGACAGTGACAGTGCGCCAGTATCGAAGCGGAATTGTGAATATTCCTCCTAAGTGCAGGCGTATCAATTATGGGGAACGCATTTCTCGGCTTCCGGAATGTGAAATCATCGTCAGTGCGACATCTAGTCCAAATTATACGCTCACAAAAGAGATGTTAGAGGATTCTGGATACCAAAAAGGACTTTTGCTGATTGATTTAGCAGTACCACGGGATATGGAGGCTTCCATACGGGAGTTAGAAGGAATTACGGTATATGATGTGGACGATTTTCAGGTGGAAAGTCTTGATGAAAGTCAGAAAAAAGCTGTGAAACAGGCAAGGGATATTTTGAGGATATATAAAAAGGAATTTTATGACTGGTATGAGGGGCGTGATACAGTCCGCATGATAGATACCATTAAAAAGGGAGCAGCGAAAGATACCGGTTTAAGGCTCACGAAAGTGATAAAGAAAAATTCTTTACAAAAAGATGAGAAAGAGCAACTTGCTGACCATATTGAACATGCAGTGGAAAACACTATGGGAAAGATATTGTTTGAATTAAAAAATGAAATTAGCCAGGAAGCATATTTAGAATGCATTCAGGCAATGGAAAAAATATGTAAAAGCGAATGGAGAATGCCATGAAGGAAATAATCATAGGAAGCAGGGAAAGTAGCCTTGCAGTGATTCAGGCAGAAATGGTGAGAAATTTTATTTGTGAAAATAGTAACAATCAACTATCGGCACACCTTCTTACGATGAAAACTACCGGAGATAAAATTCTAGACAAAACGTTGGATAAAATTGGAGGAAAAGGACTGTTTGTAAAGGAATTAGACAAGGCACTCTTAGAGGAAAGAACGGATATTTCTGTGCATAGCTTAAAGGATATGCCAATGGAACTTCCAAAGGAGCTTCCGATTGTTGCTTATTCTAAAAGAGAGGATGCAAGAGATGTACTGGTTTTGCCAAAAGGCGTAAAAGAACTGGATTTATCAAAACCTATTGGCAGTTCTAGTTTAAGAAGAATACTTCAATTAAAAAATATTTATCCGGAGGCAAGCTTTAAAAGTATTCGGGGAAATGTGAACTCAAGATTAAGTAAATTAGACAGTGGAGAATACAGTGCAATCATTTTAGCAGCAGCGGGTTTAAAACGTTTGGGGTTAGAGGAACGCATTAGTCGTTATTTTACTGTGGAGGAGGTGATTCCTGCGGCAGGTCAGGGCATTTTAGCGGTACAGGGAAGAAGCGGAGAAAACTATGACTATCTGCAGGGATTTCACGAAAGGAACGCCATGTATGCGGCAATGGCAGAGCGTGCTTTTGTAGCAGAATTAAATGGTGGCTGTAGTTCTCCGATTGCTGCCCATGCGGTAGTACAAAAGGAAAAAATAGAATTATGGGGTTTGTATTATAATGAACAGGCTGGAAATTATATTACAGGAAATATTTCCGGGATTTGCAGTCAGGCACAGGCACTTGGCAAAGAACTTGCACACAAGCTGAAAGAAGAGTATGAGGCTAAAAGAGGATAGGAAAGGGAAATAGAAAAGATAGGAAAGGGAAATGGATATGACAGGAAAAGTGTGGCTTGTTGGAGCCGGTCCTTCGGATATAGGGTTGATGACAGTAAAAGGCAAACAAGTATTAGAAGAGGCGGAAGTAGTAGTGTATGATGCCCTGGTGGGACTTGGAATTCTTGCAATGATTCCGGGGGAGGCAGAACGAATCAATGTTGGAAAACGTATGGGACATCACATTATGAAGCAGGAGGAAATCAACCAGGTATTATGCGAAAAAGCAAGAGAAGGAAAACGTGTAGTACGTCTAAAGGGCGGAGATCCCTTTCTATTTGGCAGAGGAGGGGAGGAAATAGAGTTTCTTAAGAAAAATGGAATTTTTTGTGAGGTTGTTCCGGGAGTTACATCTGCAATTTCGGTACCGGCCTATCATGGAATCCCTGTTACGCATAGAGATTTTAGCTCTTCGTTACATATTATTACAGCACACAAGAAAAAGGGAACAGATTTAGACATAGACTTTGCTTCTTTGGTAAAGCTTCAGGGCACTCTTGTATTTTTAATGGGAGTGACAGCTATGGAGGATATTTGCGAGGGACTGATGCATGCCGGAATGAGTAAAGACACCCCGGCAGCAGTACTGCAAGAAGGTACGACTGCAAGACAGAGAAGGGTGGTAGCTACAGTAGCAACACTGCGAGAAGAAGCAGAGAGGAACAATATACAGTCTCCTGCAATTATTGTGGTTGGTCGAGTGTGTGCATTGGCAAATGAATTATCATGGTATGAAGAAATGGAATTATCAGGTAAACGAATTTTAATTACCAGACCAAGACATATGATTTCAAAAATGGCGCAGAAGCTTCGGGAGAAAGGGGCGGAAGTTTTAGAGGTACCTGCGGTATCAGTGATACCTCGTAAAGAGTTAGCACCTTTTAAGGAGGCACTGGAAGAACTTGATAATTATACGGTGCTTGCATTTACCAGTCCAAGTGGTGTCCGAGTCTTTTTTGAACAGTTGAAGCTTACGGGAACGGATATTCGTAAGCTTGCACATTTAAAAATCGCTGCGCTGGGGAAGGGAACTGCAAAGGAAATAGAAGAAAAGGGAATGTTTGTGGACTACATGCCAAAAGAGTATGATGCAGCATCTTTAGGAAGGCTGTTGTGTCAGAAATGCTCGAAGGAAGATGTGATTTTTCTGCCAAGAGCTTCCAATGGGAACCCTCAACTAGTGGAGGAGGCAGTAAAATGTGGTGCCAGAGTGGTAGAACTTCCAATTTATGATACGGTATATGAAAATAATCAGATACTTTCCCTGACACAGGAAATAAGTCAAAACACTATTGACTATGTAGTATTTACCAGTGCGTCTACGGTAAAGGGCATTGCACAATTACTAGAACCTGATGTGTATCAGAAGGTGCAGGCAGTTTGTATTGGACCAAAAACAGAGGAAGCTGCAAAAAGCTATGGTATGCATACTTTTGTTTCCAAAGAGGCTACGATACAAAGTGTGATAGAAAAGTTAGAGGAACTTACATACAAGGAAAAGAAAGGAAAGTGACAAAGCATGGATATGCAGAAAAGACCGAGAAGAATCAGAGGAAACGAAACCATAAGACGTATGGTAAGAGAAACCAGAGTAGATAAAGCGTCTTTGATTTATCCTATGTTTGTGATGGAAGGGCTGAAAGGAAAAGAACAAATCAGTGCTATGCCAGGACAGTACCGTTATGGTATGGACTGTATGAATCGGAAAATAGAGTCTTTGTTACAGAAAGGGGTTTCAAGTGTGATGCTGTTTGGAATTCCTGAACACAAAGATGAATGTGGCAGTGGTGCTTATGCTCAACAGGGAATTATCCAACAGGCTGTTGCTAAGATTAAAAGTGATTATCCGGAAATGTATGTGATTACAGATGTTTGTATGTGCGAATATACTTCTCATGGTCATTGCGGTATGTTAAAAGGAAACTATGTGGACAATGATGCTACTCTGGAACTGCTTTCTAAAACAGCATTATCTCATGTACAGGCAGGAGCTGATATGGTAGCACCATCTGATATGATGGATGGAAGGATTGCAAGTATCCGGAAGATATTAGATCACCACGGATACGTGGAAACACCAATTATGTCATATGCGGTAAAATACGCATCCTCTTTTTATGGACCGTTTAGAGAAGCAGCCGGTTCTGCTCCGGCTTTTGGTGACAGAAAATCTTACCAGATGGATTTTCATAATGTAAAAGAGGGAGTGAAGGAAGCTTTGCTTGATGTGGAAGAAGGAGCTGACATTATTATGGTAAAACCGGCATTGTCTTATTTAGATGTGATTCGCAGAGTAGCAGATGAAGTGAATCTCCCGGTAGCAGCCTACAGTGTCAGCGGCGAGTATGCGATGGTAAAGGCTGCAGGCAGTTTGGGATACATTGAGGAGGAAAAGATTATTTGTGAGATGGCAGTAAGTACATATCGTGCCGGTGCAGATATTTATCTGACTTATTTTGCAGAAGAATTAGCAGGCTTTATGAATGAAGGAAGGATTGGATAATGGAAAAATCAGAAGCATTGTTTCAAGAAGCAGTAAAATATATACCTGGTGGTGTAAACAGTCCGGTACGTGCCTTTGGCAATATTGGAATGACACCAAGATTTATACAGCGGGCGGAAGGTGCCTACTTGTTTGATGTGGATGGCAGAAAATATTTAGATTTTATTGGCTCATGGGGACCAATGATTTTAGGCCATAACCAGAAAGACGTGTTAGAAAGTGTGCTGGCTGCCTGCAAAGATGGCTTAAGTTTTGGAGCAGCTACAGAACGGGAAGTGGAAATGGCAAAACTGATTAGTCAGATGGTTCCGGCAGTGGAAATGGTTCGCATGGTAAATTCCGGAACAGAAGCAGTGATGAGTGCTGTTCGGGTAGCTCGTGGCTATACAAAGAGAAAGAAAATAGTAAAGTTTGCGGGTTGTTATCACGGACATTCCGACGCTATGCTTGTTTCGGCAGGTTCTGGAGTGATGTCAAGTGGTGTTCCGGACAGCGAGGGCGTTACAAAGGGTTGTACAGAGGATACGGTGAGTGCTGTATATAATGATCTTGCCGGCGTGAAGGAATTATTTGCTTTCATGGGAGAAGAAATTGCGGCAGTTATCGTAGAACCTGTGGGGGCTAACATGGGTGTGGTTCCACCAAAGGAAGGATTTTTAGAAGGACTTCGAAAGATATGTACAGAGTATGGAAGCCTTTTAATCTTTGACGAAGTGATTACGGGATTTCGTCTGGCGTCCGGCGGTGCCAGCGAGTATTTTCATGTGCGCCCGGATTTACTTACGTTCGGCAAAATTATTGGTGGCGGCATGCCGGTGGGAGCCTATGGTGGAAGGCGCGATATTATGGAAATGGTTGCACCTTCAGGGCCTGTGTATCAGGCAGGAACCTTAAGTGGAAATCCTGTGGCAATGGCAGCAGGGTTGACACAGCTTACCATATTAAAGAATCACCCAGAAATCTATACTTCATTAAATGAGATGGGTGATTATTTCTTCGGAGGATTACAAAAAATAGTAAAGGAAGCAAAGGCACCCTGCTGTGTAAACCATACGGGCTCTTTGGGCTGCTTGTTCTTTACAAAGGAGCAGGTTACGGATTACACTTCGGCAAAGACAGCGGATACCGTAAAATATGCAGAATACTTTAAATATATGTTGGAACATGGTGTGAATCTGGCACCAGCCCAATTTGAAGCAATGTTTTTGTCTGCGGCACACAAAAAAGAAGAATTGGATTATGTACTAGAACTGGTGCAGGATTATTTTCAAGGGAAAGAATAGCAGATGGAAGAAAAGACAATAGAAAGAATGCTGGCACAAAGCAAACCAGTTTCTCTGGAAACTTTAAAGGCGGCAAAAGAGCACTGGAATAAACTTGCAAAGCCATTGTATGGTCTTGGAAAATTAGAAACGATAATCAGTCGTATGGCAGCAATCCAGGGGAACAGTAGTAAAGTATTGACAAGTAAGGCGGCATTGGTGATTATGTGTGCAGACCACGGAGTAGTTGCAGAGGGCGTTACACAGACCGGTTATGAAATCACTAAGGTAGTTACGGATAATTTTGTACAAGCAAAAAGTAGTGCGGCTATTATGGCAAAAGAGGCCGGCGTGGATATATTTCCGGTAGATATTGGAATCAATTGTGCCCCTTATCAGGGAAATGAATTAAAACGAGGAAGCATATTAAATAGAAAGATTGCAAGAGGCAGTGGAAATATTGCAAAAGAACCGGCAATGAATGAGGAAGAATGCAGACAGGCACTGGTTACAGGCATTCAATTGGCAGGTCAGTTAAAGGATATGGGATATCATATGATTGTTACCGGAGAAATGGGAATTGGAAATACCACACCTAGTAGTGCGTTGGCATCTCTTCTTTTGCAGCAGCCGGCAGAGAAAATGACAGGAAGGGGTGCAGGACTTTCAAAAGAGGGAATGGAGCGGAAAAAGACTGTAGTGCAGACGGCCCTGAAACGTTATGAAAGCCAGAGAAAGACGGGAGATGCCATAGAAATGCTGGCACATTTGGGAGGCTATGATATTGCAGGAATGACCGGATTATTTTTAGGGGGATATATTCACAAGCTTCCTGTCCTGATTGATGGGTTTATTTCTGCGGTTTCTGCATTGTGTGCAGTAGAAATTTTTCCCAAAGTAAAGTCTTGTATGTTTGCGAGTCATGTTTCAAAAGAGCCGGCAGGGGAACTTGTGCTAAAAGCATTAGGATTAGAGCCGGTGGTTACCGCGGATATGTGTCTTGGAGAAGGCACAGGAGCACTGACGATGGTTCCCATGATTCGAATGGCAGCCGAAGTATATAATAAAATGGAAGTGTTTGAAGATACGGTTATTGCGCCATATGAAGATTATTCAGATGAAGGCAAAATAACGGATGAGTGAGGTAAAGCAATGTATTTTCCTATGTTTGTGTCCTTAGACAAGAAAAAATGTATCGTGATTGGCGGAGGAAAGATTGCCGCCCGCAGAGTGCGGACGCTTTTGGACTTTTGTAATGATATAACAGTTATCGCTCCGAGGGTTTGTCCGGAAATGGAAGAGTTAATCAAAGAAGAAAAAGTCTGTTATTGCTGCAGGAATTATCAGCAGGGAGATGGAAAAGATGCTTTTTTGGTAGTAGTAGCCACAAATAATCGTATGGTAAACCGACAGGCAGGGGAGGAAGCAAAGCACGTTGGAGCCTTTGTGTCAGTGGCAGACTGTAAAGAGGAATGCAACTTTTTCTTTCCGGGAGTAGCAACGCAGAAAGAAAGCGGAGCAGTGATAGGGGTGTGTGCCAGTGGGAAGAATCATTCTCTTGCCAAAAAGCTGACAAAGCAGTGCAGGGCGCTCCTAGACGGTACAGCTTCTTCCTCGGAGAGTAGAGGAAACATGAGTGCAAACGATATGTCACATGGAAAGTAAGTTATATGCCTGTTCTATGGAAATTCCTTCTGTCTGGAGTGGACGTCCGATGACAACAGCAGGAATCGAAAGCTTGTCTGCAGCGGCAAGCTTTTCTGGGAAACCACCCTTGTTACCGGAAGACTTTGTCAATAAATAAGAAGCATTTACCTGTTTGAGCATTGCGATGTTTAAATCAGTAGAAAAGGGACCCTGCATGCAGATTATGTTTTTTGGAGCAAAGCCTTGATTTATCACCATTTGAAGCATATCCGGATTTGGAAGGATTCTGGGATAAATCCGGTTTTTAAAATCAGGAAGTGCACAGAGAGCGGACAACTCCTTGCTTCCCGTGGTCGCTAAGATATTCCCGGTGGTATGTGAGAAAAAGGAAACAGCTTCTTGCATGGAGCCTACATTGATTCTGGAAGGATGGACGCAATCGGCTGTGTCAGGAATATCCTGCTCCGGACGTAATACACGATAATAAGGAAGTCTGCAGATATCTGCAGCTTTTTTTATATTATTAGAAGCTTCTACGGCGTAAGGGTGGGTTGCATCTAACACGAAGGAAAAATTAAAATCCATCATTAGCTGCTTCATTTCATCGACATTCAGGGGCTTAGAGGATACCGTCAAACGTTGATTGGCTGTTAGCAGAGATTTTCCATATTCTGTTGTCACGCAGGCATAAACGTTGTGCTTCGTGTATGAGAGTGAAAAATTGATTAATTCCCGCCCCTCAGTGGTGCCGGCAAAGATTAAAATAGATTTCATAACTTCTCCTTTCCTAACGTTAAAATTTTATTTCGGGCAGACGCACAGCAACGGCTACAGTTACACCGTGGGAAGCATGCTTCGGAATATACAGCTTAGCTGAGCTGCAGGCAGCCAGAGCAGCCCGTTCACAGACATTATCTACACCGGTAACATTTTTTACAAAAGCAGAGGTGGAAAAAGCTCCCTGTACTTGAGATAATTGCTCTGCAGAATAGGTAGTAAAATTCCAGTGATATTTTTGACAAAATTCTAACAATCCCGGCTCCTGAGATTTTAAATCAATGCTTGCTACTTGAAAAACAGCCCGCATATCAAGTGCATATTCTTTAAAAACAGAAAATACACAATCCTCAATTTGTTTGCAGGTGATTCCCTTGCGGCAGCCGATTCCTAATATGAAAGCTCTGGGAATTAAGTATAGGATACGGCTGCAATCCATGAGAGAATTCAAGGGTGTATGAGTGGCGGATATCTGTATGAGATAGTCCGGTAAAAATGTATGGTCAGAGGAGAGTAAGGTAAGTGAGGTGGGAATCTCTTTTTTTGGGAGCTTTCGTAAAGGAGATTGCGAGCAAATGCCCACTTTTTTCTGTTCTAGCAGTGCAGCAGAAATCTTTTTGGCAAGCGTCAGGTCATCGATGATAAGGTTGTTTTTTGCCGCAAAGGTGTCTACTGCAAAAAGGTGATTTCTATCGGTGGCGGTGGTAATGACCGGAGTACTGTTTAAAAATGCAGATAGGGATAAAGCAAGATCGTTGCCCCCGCCGATATGACCGGACAAAATTGGAATCACAAACTCTCCGAGTTCATCTAAGACAAGTACGCAAGGGTCAAGTGTTTTATGTTTTAGTAAAGGTGCAATCATTCGAACAGCAATTCCGGCAGCACCGATAAAAATAAGTGCATCTTTACTAAAATATTCCTTTACATAATCGGCAACCGGCTGGTGATAAGGGCGTAGAACAGAATTTACTTCAGCTTCGGAGCAGAATTTTTCCATAGTATATACAACAACAGAATTTTTAACATTGTTTTCCAGTGTAGAAAAAAATTCTGCTACCCGCATACCTAGTTTGACACCATTCGGGGTAAAGGTAAAAATAACTGCGTCCATGTGTTGCCTCCTGTCTATCTGTTTTTGATGGTTTTGGAGATATTTTATCACACACAATAAGGCTTTTCAATGGAATCGAAAACAATGTTGCCTGCTATTTTTAAGTATGTTACAATGAAAAACAGTGGATAGGCAAACAAAGGAAGTGATAACGTGGAACAAAGTAAACAAATGTCAGAGACTCTGCGTCTGGGTGTGATTCTTGCAATGTCCGGCGGATTTATGGATGCATATTCTTATCTATACCGTGGTCAGGTATTTGCAAATGCGCAGACAGGAAATCTATTATTACTTGGTGTAAATCTTTCAGAGCAAAACTTTCAGGGGGCATTTTGTTATTTCTGCCCGGTACTTGCGTTTGTGATAGGAATTTTTATATCAGATATTGCACGCCATAAGATAAAGGCAGAAGGACGTCTGCACTGGAGACAGATTGCGGTGCTGATTGAAGCAGTTGTACTGTTTTCTGTTGCTTTTATCTCTCAAAAGTATAATCTGGTGGCAAATAGTATGACATCGTTGGCTTGCGGTATACAAGTAGAAAGCTTTCGTAAAATAAGGGGAAATGGAATTGCAACGACAATGTGTATTGGAAATTTACGAAGTGGAACACAGAACCTATGTGATTACATTTTTAAAAGAGAGAAAACAAATTTAGAAAAGGCATTGCTGTATTATGGAATTATCCTATGCTTTGTGTCAGGGGCAGTGATAGGAAGCATTGCAATCAGATGGTTGCAGGCAAAAGCCATTTTAATTTGTTCTATTGTATTATTTGTAGCGTTTCTGATGATGTTTGTGGAAGATGTAGAGTGAGCTGCAGAGATATCTGAAAAGGCATAGTTGGCAGGAGGCAGATGTAATGAACGGGAAAGCGATTCTTGTGGTGAGCTTTGGAAGCAGTCACGGGGATTCCAGGAAAAAAACGATTGAGGCTATAGAACAAAGAATTGCAGAAGAATTCAAAGACTACAAAATATATCGTGCATTTACAAGTAATGTGATTATTCGAAAACTGGCAAAGTCCGGGGTATGCATTATGTCAGTAAAAGAGGCACTAGAACAAATAAAAGCAGATGGAATCAAAGAACTGATTGTGCAGCCGACGCATGTGATTCATGGAATAGAAAATGACAGGATGCAGGAAGACATCAAAGCAGTTGTAAAAGATTTTCAAAGAGTAGTGGTAGGAAATCCGTTGCTTCATGATACACAGGATTATAAAAAGCTGGCACAGGCAGTACTAGAGGATAATCCTATTTCCGAGGACGAAATCCTTATGTTGATGGGGCACGGGACAAGTCACTATAGCAATTCTGCGTATCCTGCATTGGAATATGTATTTAAAGAAATGGGATATTCCAATGTTTTGATTGGAACCATAGATGGATATCCAACCTTTGAAGAGGCAATGAAACAGTTAGAAAGAACGAACAAAAAGAAGGTAATACTACTTCCGCTGATGATCGTAGCAGGAGCGCATGCAAATAATGATATGGCAGGAAAAAAAGATTCGTGGTGCAGTCGGTTAGAACAAGAAGGATATCAGGTTGTATGTCGAATGAAAGGTCTGGGGGAATTAGAGGGCGTGCAGAAACAATTTATAGAGCATGTAAAGGCAGCTAAAGGCATAGCGTAGGTAAGTAATAAGATGGAAAAGAGAAAATTGCGAAGCGGATATACGACAGGCACTTGCGCCGCTATCGCTGCGAAAGCAGCAGCAAAAATGATTTTTGAACAGAAAGATATCGAGCAGGAAACGATTATTACGCCAAAGCAGGTAAAAATTCAAACTTTGATTAGAGATTGTAAATGGCAGAGCAAACAGGCCTCCTGTGCTGTGAAAAAAGATGCCGGAGATGATCCTGATGTGACGAATGGTATTCTGGTGTATGCACAAGTTTCGTTAAAAAAAGAGCCATATATTGTGATTGATGGTGGAATTGGTGTTGGCAGGGTCACTAAAAAGGGGCTTTGGCAGGCAGTTGGAGAAGCTGCCATTAATAAAGTTCCAAGACAAATGATTACAATGGCAGTAAAAGAAGTGTTTGAGGAATATGGGTATGAAGGTGGTGCTGAAGTTATCATTTCTATTCCAATGGGAGAAGAAATCGCTAAAAAAACTTTTAATGAAAGACTTGGAATTATAGGTGGACTTTCTATTCTTGGAACGAGTGGAATTGTAGAACCAATGAGCGAACAGGCATTGATTGATACCATTCATGTAGAAATGAATGTTGCAGCGGAAAACAATCAGGGAATCTTATTGGTAACGCCCGGAAATTACGGAGCAGATTTTGTACGTGAGAAGCTGCACCTTTCTTTGGAATATGCTGTAAAATGCAGCAATTATTTAGGAGAAATGATGGACTATGCCAAAGAAATCAATGTGCAGAAAATTCTTTTGGTCGGGCATGTGGGAAAATTGATTAAACTGGCAGGAAATATTATGAACACCCATTCCCATATGGCGGACTGCCGTATGGAAATTCTTGGTGTACATGCTGCTATGGCAGGAGCAGAAGCAGCCACCATAAAAAAGATTATGGAGTGTATTTCTACAGATGAGGCAATCAGAATCATGAAAGAACAGAAAATTTTTTTGGATGCTATGAAAAGTATTATGCAAAAAATCCAATATTATACGGGTTTACGCTCTGAGAATAAGTACGAAATAGAAATTGTCATGTTTTCTAATGAGTGGGGGATTCTGGGTCAGACTTTGGAAGCAGAAACATTGGTAGAGGACATACGACACATACAGTCAAAAAGGTAAGCAAGGAGAAAATATGAGTGGAATATTATATGGTATCGGAACCGGACCGGGAGATGCGGAATTAATGACCTTAAAGGCAGTAAAACGTTTAAAGCAGGTGGATATGATTGCTCTTCCCATTTCGGATAAGACATTCCCCAAAACGGTGGCAGGCAAAGCACAGGAATTAGGAACGGCAGCAAAGTATATACAAAATGCTACCGCCTTTCAGATTGCATATCAAAACGTACCGGAAATGCTCCAAAAAGAATTTCTGTTGCTTCCCATGCCAATGAGGAAAGAAAAGGAAATTTTAAGGAAAATACACGATAAAGCAGCAGAGGCAGTAGCAGAAAAACTTTTGGAGGGAAAAAGTATCGGCTTTCTGACTTTGGGAGATCCTACGATTTATTCTACCTATCTATACATTCACAACCGCATTGTAGCAAAAGGATTTAACGCAGAAATGATCAATGGAATCCCGTCTTTTTGTGCGGCAGCGGCAAAATTAAATACAGGGCTTGTGGCAAATAAGGATATGCTTCATATTTTTCCGGCTTCTTATGGAATACAGGAGTTAGAACAATATCCAGGTACGAAGGTGTTAATGAAATCAGGGAAAAAGCTTTCCAAAGTAAAGGAAGAATTAACAAAGACCAGGCAAAAAGTAATGATGGTGGAAAACTGCGGAATGACTGGAGAAAAGGTATATCAAGATATTTCAAAAATACCGGATCAAGGAAGCTATTATTCATTAATTGTTGTAAAATAAGGAGGCGTGATTATGATACATTTTGTAGGTGCAGGCTCAGGTGCCGTGGATTTAATTACGGTTCGTGGAAAACAATTATTAGAGCAGGCAGATGTAATTATTTATGCAGGCTCTCTGGTAAATCCGGAATTATTAGAATATAAAAAGCAAGACTGCCATGTGTATAACAGCGCTTATATGACATTAGAAGAAGTCATAGAAGTAATGGAGCAGGCAGAAGAGAAAAAGTTACTTACGGTGCGGCTTCATACCGGAGATCCTTGTCTTTACGGTGCAATCAAAGAACAAATGGACATTTTGGAGGAAAAAAATATTTCATATAAAGTAGTTCCGGGTGTCAGTTCTTTTTGTGGTGCGGCAGCGGCACTCAAGGCAGAATATACACTTCCTGGCGTATCCCAATCCGTAGTGATTACCAGAATGGCAGGCAGAACACCGGTGCCTGAGAGAGAAAGCATAAGAAGTTTTGCACAACATAAGGCAACGATGGTGATTTTTCTTAGTATGTCGTTATTGAAAGAATTACAGCAGGAATTAATCGAAGGCGGTTATGAAAAGGACACACCCGCAGCGATCGTATATAAGGCAACCTGGCCGGAGGAACAGGTTTTCCACTGTGAAATCCAGTCTTTGTATCAGACGGCAAAAGAGAATAACATAACTAAGACCGCATTAATTGTGGTTGGAAATATTTTAGATTCAGGATACGAACGCTCAGAATTATACAATCCTACGTTTACAACAGAATTCCGTCAGGGAAAGGAAGAATAGTATGGGAACATTATATATTGTTGGTATCGGACCGGGGTGTCACGAAGATATGACATTGCGTGCAGACAAAGCTTTAAAAGAGAGTGATATCATTATTGGTTATACTGTTTACATAGAATTGGTGCGGAATTATTATTGTGACAAAGAGTTTATTTCTACACCTATGATGCGAGAGATAGACAGGTGCCGGATAGCACTGGAAGAAGCAGAAAAGGGAAAAACGGTATCTATGGTATGCAGCGGTGATGCCGGTGTATATGGTATGGCAGGGTTAATTTATGAACTTTCAGAAAGCTACAAAACAGTGAATATTCAGGTAATTCCGGGAATTACTTCCGCATTAAGTGGCGGAGCATTGACCGGAGCACCCCTGACACACGATTTTGCAGTAATCAGCTTAAGTGATTTGCTGACACCACGGGAGAAAATAGAGTGCCGCTTGCGAGAAGCTTCCAGGGCGGATTTTACGTTGTGTTTATATAATCCTTCCAGTAAAAAGCGGCATGATTATTTACAAAAAGCATGCCATATCTGTATGGAATATAAATCAGAGGAAACCGTATGTGCCATTGCAAAAAATATTGGCAGAGAGGGCGAGATGTATCAGGTAATGACGTTAAAGGAATTGGCACAAACTCCTGTGGACATGTTTACTACGGTGTTTATCGGAAACAGCCAGAGCCGTGTCATTGATGGCAAGATGGTTACACCTAGAGGTTATATGGAGAAAGAGCATGAAAAAAAATAAAGTGATATATCTTGTTGGTATAGGAATGGGAAATACTGCTTACCTGTCATCTTATGCCGAGCAAAAAATAGCACAGGCAGATATCTACATTGGTGCAGAACGAATGTTGGAGTCCTTTGCAAAATATCAGGGAAAGCGGCTTAAATCCTACAAGCCAAAAGAAATGCTGGAATATTTAGTGCAGGAGAAAGAATGGCAGAGTGCAGTAGTACTATTGTCCGGAGACAGTGGATTTTTCAGTGGAGCCAGAGGAATATTAGAGGAATTTGCCGATACATCTTATGAAATACAGTGTATTCCGGGAATCTCCAGCATTTCCTATTTTAGTGCAAAACTTGGTAGAAACTGGGAGGATATGTATATCGCCAGCGCACATGGAAGAAAAGAAAATCTCATAGGAAGAATTGTGCAGAATGCACGAACCTTTGCCTTGCTTAGCAGCGGCAGACAATTGCAGGAATTGTGCCAAAAATTACAATATTATGGAATGAATGAAGTAAAGCTTTTCGTGGGAGAAAATCTTTCTTATGAAGAAGGTGAAAAGGGCATAAAAGGGGAGCGGATTCTGCAGGGCAGTCCGGCAGAGCTTGAAAGGCAAAGCTGTGGAAATCTCATCTGCATGATTGCGGAAAATCCGGCACCCCAAAAAAGAATGGGTGAAATAAGGGATACAGAATTTATCCGGGGAAAAGTACCCATGACAAAAAGTGAGGTGCGCACAGTTAGCATCGCAAAACTAGAATTAGAGGAAACTTCAGTGATTTATGATATTGGAGCAGGAACGGGAAGCGTTTCAGTAGAAATTGCTGCAAAATACCCGGGGACGAGAGTATATGCTTTGGAAAAAAATCCAGAAGCGGTTTCACTCATAGAAGAAAATAAGCGAAAGTTTTTTGCAGACAATCTGGAGATTATTTTGGGCGAGGCATTAAAGATGCTGAAAGAAAATGAGTTAGAGGTGCCTACCCATGTGTTTGTAGGAGGCAGCGGCGGAAATTTTAAAGAACTGGCAGAGTGGCTTTTTACACAAAATCCTAAATTACATATGGTTGCCAATGCAGTTTCTTTAAATACCATCGGAGAAATATATAAAACGGTAGAAGACTTGCAGCTGCAGGCAGAAGTAGTTTCCTTGAATGTGAGTAAATCAAGACAAATGGGTGGATATCATATGATGCTGGCGAACAATCCTGTGTATATTTTTGATATTATGAAAACGGCAGACAGGTGAGAATATGGGAAAACGTTGTAACAGAATTATGATTGCAGGAACAGGCAGCGGCAGTGGTAAGACTACGCTGACTTGTGGTATTCTTATGGCATTAAAAAAGCGGAATGTAAAAGCGGGGAGTGGCAAATGCGGACCGGATTATATTGATCCTATGTTTCACAGCCGCATTTTTGACATTCCATCTATTAATCTGGACTTATTTTTCACCGAGCCTCAGGTCATGAATTACCTTCTATGGCGGAATGGACAGGATAGAGATATTACAGTGATAGAGGGCGTTATGGGATTTTATGACGGTCTTTCTATGGAGTCTGCGCAGGCAAGCTCTTATGAAGTGGCGAAAGTGTCAAAGACACCTGTGATTTTAACAATACCCTGTAAAGGAATGGCATATTCTGTAATTCCCCTTATTCGTGGAATGGTGGAATTTCGGAAAGACAGCAATGTAAAAGGGATCATATTAAATCAAGTATCAGATATGACATATCCACAGTTAAAGGAAGTAATTGAACAAGAAACCGGAATTCCGGTATTAGGGCATCTTCCGGTATTAAAGGATTTTGTATGGAAAAGCCGCCATCTTGGGTTGGTCATGCCAAAGGAACGGGAGAACTTTTCAGAAGAATTAGAACTTCTTGGAGAGCTGATAGAAACTTATATTGATATAGAAAAAATGCTTCAAATTGCATCGCAGGCACCGGAAATTTCCTGTCAAAATCCTTTGGAAAAGGAAAAAAAGCTGCCTTTTTGTCAGGAAATTAACATTGGTGTGGCAGAGGACGAAGCTTTCTGTTTCTACTACCGAGATAATCTGAAACTATTAGAAGAATTAGGGTGTAATTTGGTAAAATTCAGTCCTCTTCATGATAAAAAACTGCCAGAGCAAATACATGGTATGCTGCTTGGCGGCGGCTATCCTGAATTATATGCACAGCAGTTAAGTGAAAATCAGTCTATGAAGCAAAATGTACAAAGAGCATTAAAGAAAGGAATGCCATGTATTGCAGAATGTGGTGGCTTCCAGTATCTACAGAAAAGTCTGTGGATAGAGGGCGTAGAATATGCGATGGCAGATGTGATAGAATCTACTTCTGAGAATACAGGAAAGCTGGTACGGTTTGGCTATATACAGTTGCAGGGGAGTGAGTGTAATCCCTATCTGAAAGAAGGGGAGAAAATCAAAGCACACGAGTTCCATTATTTTGACAGTACGGATAACGGAAAATCATGCCTTGCAGTAAAACCTTCCGGAAAACGTCAATGGTCCTGTGTTCATGGAGTAAGAAATTTATTTGCGGGATACCCGCACCTGTATTTTTATTCCAATATTGAGTTTGTAAAACGTTTTATTAAGGCTTGTCAGGAGTGGAAGATATGATGACTTTAGTTACGGGCGGCAGTGCCAGTGGAAAATCGGAGTATGCAGAGAATTTAGCATATACCATGCATCAGGAAAACAAAAATGCTCCTTTTTTCTATATTGCAACCATGCAGGCATTTGACAGGGAAGCAGAAGAAAAAATAAAACGTCACAGAGAAATGCGGAAGCATAAAGGCTTTACTACGATAGAATGCTTTTTAGGTCTAAAGAAGCTAGAACTTCCGAAGGAAAGTATTGTACTATTGGATTGTATGTCAAATTTAGTGGCAAATGAAATGTTTGACCCCAAAGGTGCCAGAGAGCATACGGTAGCCAATGTGCTAGAGGGAATTCAAAGGCTTTTAACAAGCTGCCACCATGTGGTGGTCGTTACCAATGAAGTGTTTGGAGAGGCAGGAAACTATTCCGAGGAAACTATGCAGTATGTAAAATTTTTAGGAGAAATTAATCGGCAGATGGCTGTCTTAAGTCAGAAGGTAGTCGAAGTGGTTTATGGGATTCCCGTAATACACAAACAGGAGGAGAGAACATGATACAATCTTTATTCATCGCTTTTTCCATGTATTCTAAAATACCGGTGCCAAAAGTGGAATGGAACGAAAAAAATATGCGTTATGCCTTGTGCTTTTTTCCCTGGGTAGGAATAGTAATAGGAATCTTTGTGTATTTTCTTGGAAATCTGCTTCTTTGGGCGGGCATAGGGAAACTCTGCTTTTCTGTGGTGATGACACTGCTTCCTTTGCTTCTTACCGGGGGAATTCACATGGACGGCTTTTTAGATACCATAGATGCCATTCATTCTTATGGAGATCAAGAGAAGAAGCAACAAATTTTAAAGGACCCTAATTGCGGTGCCTTTGCAGTGATTTTTGGCACAGCCTATCTGCTTTTTAATGTGGCAGTCTGGAGTGAGTGTACAAAAGAAATGCTGCCCTTTATAGCAGTCACTTATAGTATCAGCAGAACGTTCAGCGCTTTTAGTATGGCTGTATTCCCGTTAGCAAGAAACACAGGGTTGGCGGCAACATTTCAAAATGGCGCCAGACGAAACACAGTGCAGGTGGTTATGAGTTGTTATTTTTTATTGGAAATTATTAGTTTAGCTTTGTGGAATCTTTCGATGATGGTGGTAATGATGGCAGCATTTTTTATCGCTTTTCTGTACCATTATCATTTGTGCAAGAAACAATTTGGCGGAATTAGCGGAGATTTAGCAGGATATTTTTTGCAGGTGGCAGAATTATTTGCTCTGACTGCTGCCTGCATAGCAGGAAGGGTGGTTTTGGTTTAATGGAAAAAATCCTTGTGCTGGGCGGTGCTTTTCAGGGAAAAGGAGATTTTGTATGTCAGAAATATCATATAAACAAGCGGGATATGATAGACAATCTGGAGTGCTTAAAGTCTTATATTTTGTCAGAATCAGAAGAAAAGAGAAGTCCCATAGTCATCAACGGCTTCCATGCCATTATTGGCGAGGCAGTAAAGAAGAAAGAGGATATGAGCTTTTTTTCCCAATGGCTTTCTGAAGAATGTGGCAGCTTCCTAAATGGAAGCTGGATTATTATTTCAGATGAAATTGGCTGCGGTATTGTGCCAGTGGAAAAGGAAGATCGCCAAATTCGGGAGGAAACAGGAAGGCTGCTGTGCACAATTTCATCACGAGCAGACAAGGTAATCCGCATTATGTGCGGTATACCTACACAAATTAAGTAGAGGACGAAAGAAAATGATTTCATTGTATGCGTGCATTACAGGGTTTATTTTAGATATGATATTTGGTGATCCGCAATGGAGATTTCACCCAATTCGACTGATAGGACATCTGATTTCTTTTTGGGATAAAAGGCTTAGAAGGAACCAACAAGCGGCGGCCATGAAGCAGGCAGGTATTTTATTAGTCCTGTTGGTGACAGTACCCTGCTTTATTGTTCCGACAGGTTTATTGATGCTTTGTCAAATGCTGCATCCGCTGTTACGCTATATAGTAGAAAGCGTGATGTGTTATTTTCTTTTTGCAGCAAAATCTTTAAAAAAAGAAAGCATGAAAGTATCTAAAGAATTGGAAAAAGGTGATGTGGAAGGTGGCAGAAGGGCAGTTTCTATGATTGTGGGGCGGGACACCCAGAACCTTACAAAAGAAGGAATTATTAAAGCAGCAGTAGAAACGGTGGCAGAAAATACTTCCGATGGCGTAGTTGCGCCTGTAATCTATACCTTATTAGGTGGAGCAGGTTTGGGCTTTTTATATAAGGCAATTAATACGATGGATTCTATGATAGGATATAAAAATGATGACTATTTATATTTTGGCAGAGCAGCGGCTAAGCTAGATGATGTGGTGAACTTTCTGCCAGCCCGTGTGTCGGCATATCTTATGATCATAGCAGCCTTTCTTTTAGGAGAAGATGGAAAAAATGCATTAAAAATATATCGCCGTGACCGTTATTGCCATGCCAGTCCAAATTCAGCGCATACCGAAGCAGTGTGTGCCGGTGCATTGCGGATACAGCTTGCGGGTGATGCATGGTATTTTGGAAAATTATATTCAAAGGAATATATTGGAGATGCACTAACCGATATACAAGTGTCTATGATAGCCCGAGCCAACCGGTTGATGTACCTGACTTCAATTTTAGCGTTGATTATTTTTTCGGGCATTCGTCTGTTTTTCATTATGATATTTTAGGAGGAATACAATGGCAAAAGCAAAATCCATTATGATTCAGGGAACTATGTCAAATGCAGGAAAGAGCCTTTTAGCAGCCGGACTTTGTAGAATCTTTGCACAAGATGGCTATAAAGTGGCACCCTTCAAGTCTCAAAACATGGCACTTAATTCTTTTATTACCAGAGAAGGATTAGAAATGGGCAGAGCACAAGTAATGCAGGCAGAGGCGGCAGGCATAGAGCCTGTGGCAGCCATGAACCCTATTTTACTGAAACCGACTACGGATACGGGGTCTCAGGTAATTGTCAATGGCAGGGTGGAGGGAAACATGACTGCCAGAGATTATTATAAAAATAAAAAAAAATACATACCTGCGATTTTGGATGCATATCATAGCTTGGAAGAAGATTATGATATCATTGTGTTAGAAGGTGCAGGAAGTCCGGCAGAAATCAATTTAAAACAAGATGACATTGTGAATATGGGAATGGCACAGATGGCAAAATCGCCGGTATTACTTGCAGGCGACATCGACAGAGGAGGTGTGTTTGCACAGCTTATAGGCACATTAGCCCTGCTCACAGATGGAGAGAAAAATTATATCAAAGGTCTTATTGTTAATAAATTTCGTGGAGATAAGGATATTCTGATGCCGGGGATTGATATGTTAGAAGATATGGGCAAAGTTCCAGTGGTTGGAATTGTACCCTACCTTTCCGTTGATATTGACGATGAAGACAGTTTAAGTGAACGATTTTCAAAAAGGGATACAATCGGACTTGTGGATATTGTGGTAATTCGCCTGCCTAAAATATCGAATTTTACAGATTTTAATCCGTTGGAGGGAATAGAAGAAGTATCATTGAGATATGTAAGTCGTCCGTCAGACGTAAAAGAGCCGGATATCATCATTGTGCCTGGAAGTAAAAGTACGATAGAGGACATGAGATGGTTACGAGAAAGTGGTATGGAGGTGAAAATAAAGCGTCATGCCGCTTTGGGAAAAACAGTCATTGGTATTTGCGGAGGCTATCAGATGTTAGGCAAGGCAATTCATGACCCGGATGGAATAGAGTATCAGGGAAGCATATCGGGGCTGGGATTATTGCCGGTGGAAACAACATTTCAGAAACAAAAGACGAGAACAAGAGTTTGTGGTACGTTTGCAAAGGTCGGTGGCATTTTGAAAGGGTTGTCAGGTGTTTCCTATGAAGGATATGAAATTCATATGGGAAAAACAACACGAATACAAGGTACACCTCTTTCTTATATAACAGAAACAGAAAGTGACAAAGAAAAACAAGAAGATGGTACCTTTTATGGTAACATTTATGGAAGTTATGTTCATGGTATTTTTGATGAAGCTAAGGTAGTAGAGGAAATAGTTTCTTCTATATTAAAAGAAAAAGGAATTTCAGTGGCTGCCAGCATGGTGTTAGACCGCAAGTCATATAAGGAAAGGCAGTATGACATTCTGGCTGAAGGAGTTCGAAAAAATATGGATATAAAGTTAATTTACGAAATTATAGAGAAGGGAATGTAAGAGATGAATATGGAGTTAGAACATCTTCTTCCGGCAGAGATAGAAAAGCGAAGCTTTGAGATTATTACAGAGGAGTTAAAAGGAAGAAGCTTAAATCAAGAACATGAATTGATTATTAAGCGTGCCATACATACGACAGCGGACTTTGACTATGCAGATAATTTGTGCTTTTCAGAGAATGTGGTTACAAAGGCGCTGCAGGCGTTGCGCACAGGAGCAGATATTGTTACGGATACGCAGATGGCAAAAGCCGGAATTAATAAAAGGATATTGGCAAAGTATGGAGGGGAAGTACATTGTTTTATTGCCGATGAAGATGTGGCATCAGAAGCTAAAAGACGTGCTACAACACGTTCCGCAATCAGTATGGAGAAAGCAGCGAAGCTTAATAAAAAACTTATTTTTGCGATAGGAAATGCTCCTACGGCATTAATAAAGTTATATGAAATGCTGCAGGAAGGAGTAGTAAATCCTGAGTTAATTATAGGGGTTCCGGTTGGCTTTGTTAATGTAGTACAGTCGAAGGAACTGATTATGCAGACACAGGTTCCATATATTGTTGCCCGCGGAAGAAAGGGTGGAAGTAATGTGGCAGCAGCGATTTGCAATGCACTATTATATCAAATGGAGTAAGAGAATAGACAATTTATACAAAAATAAAATAAAATTTTTTGCGGAAAACTTTTGATAAAAGATTGACAATTTCGAGCTGGGATAATATACTAATAGCATGGCTTGTTTTATGTGATTTTGCACCCATTGAAATATGTGAAATCAACAGAGCAAATAAATAAATTGCTCATGGAAGTGTAATTAGGAGCTTGCACCAGATGAGGGATTTAAAGTGAAATTTAAGGAGGAAAAGAAAGTATGGGAGAGAACAGAGTAACTATGAGTTTAATCAAACGCTATGTTAGTGTAATGTTAGTTGCTGCACTTGTTTTAACTGGAATTCAGTTACCAACAATGGTATCAGCAGCAGGAAGTGGTGCGTCAGCAACATCGGAAACACCGGAAACACCGGAAACACCGGCAACACCTACAAGAACACCAGAAAAACCAACCGTAACAGTGGCACCTACAAGAACACCAGAAAAACCAACCGTAACAGTAGCACCTACAATAACACCAGATAAACCAACCGTAACAGTAGCACCAACAGGTACTGTAACAGTAGCACCAACAGCTACAGTAACAGCAGCACCAACAGCTACAGTAACAGTAACACCAACAGGTACTGTGACATCTGACGTGCCAACAGTAACAGTAGCACCAACAGGTACTGTAACAGCAGTTCCAACAGCTACAGTAGCTCCAACAAAGGCACCAACAAAGGTACCAACAAAGGCGCCGACATACAAGAAAGTTAAATCTGTTAAGTTAAACGCTAAGAAAGTAACTGTAGGTACAAAGGCTACATTTACATTAACAGCAACAATTAACCCAACAGATGCTAAGATTAAGGCTGTAACATGGTCATCAAGCAACAAGAAAGTTGCTACAGTTAACAGCAAAGGTAAAGTAACAGCTAAAAAAGCTGGTACAGCTAAGATTACAGTAACAACAAAAGATGGTAACAAGAAAGCTACATGTACTGTAGTAGTAAAACCAGGTGTTAAAGTGAAATACAACTTAGCAGGTGGTAAAAACAACGGATTAAATCCTACATACGTTGCTAAAAATGTTAAGACAAAATTAGCAGCACCAACAAAGAAAGGTTCTACTTTCAAAGGCTGGTATGTAAACGGAAAGAAAGTTACAAGCTTAAAAGCTTCTAAGAAAGTTACAGTAACAGCTAAATGGGAAAAAGTTAAAGTGAAAGCAGCAACTCTTAAGAGTGCAAAGGCTTCAGGAAAGAACATCAAAGTTACACTTGCTAAAGTAAAAGGTGCTAAAGGATATACAGTATCTTATTCTACAAGCAAGAAGTTCACAAAGAAGACTACAACAACTGTAACAACAAAGAAAACTTCTACAACAATCAAGAACCTTAAGAAAGGTACTTACTATGTAAAAGCTACTGCTTACAAGACTGACTCTACAGGAGCAAACGTAAACGGAAAAGCTAGCAAAGTAATTACAGTTAAAATTAAATAATCATAATTGATTATAATAAGGACTACCGCAGTTGCGGTGGTCCTTTTGTGTTATTCTGGATATAGTAAGTGTTCCTCAAAACCGGTAAGACCATTTTGTGGGGTAAAGTGAAGAAACATATTGAATTTAAAGGTCAGAAAGCTTATAATGAAAAAAGAATTTAATATATAAATTGATAGAAAGGACAGCAGCATTTTAAGCTGTAATGACGGAGAAGTATTATGAAGAAAATTATTTTAACAGGCGATCGCCCAACGGGGAAACTTCATGTAGGACATTATGTGGGTTCCTTAAAGAGAAGGGTTGAGCTGCAGAATTCTGGAGAATATGATGATGTGTATATTATGATTGCAGATTCACAGGCATTGACAGATAATGCAGATAACCCGGAAAAGATAAGACAAAATATTATTGAAGTAGCCTTAGATTATCTTGCATGTGGCTTAGATCCGGAAAAGTCAACTTTATTTATACAGTCCCAGATACCACAGCTTTGTGAATTATCTTTTTACTATATGAATCTTGTAACTGTTTCCAGACTGCAGCGAAATCCTACCGTAAAGTCAGAAATAAAGCAGCGAAATTTCGAAGCAAGTATACCAGTAGGATTTTTCACTTATCCAATCAGTCAGGCAGCAGATATTACGGCTTTCAAAGCAACGGTAGTACCTGTTGGAGAAGATCAGCTTCCGATGTTAGAGCAGACAAAAGAAATTGTGCGTAAATTCAATTCTGTATATGGAGAAACTTTAGTGGAACCTGAGATTCTTTTGCCTGATAATAAGGCATGTTTAAGATTGCCGGGAATCGATGGAAAAGCAAAAATGAGTAAATCATTAGGAAACTGTATTTATTTATCAGAAGAGCCGGAAGATATCAGAAAGAAAGTAATGAGTATGTATACAGACCCGGAACATCTGCGTGTAGAGGATCCTGGAAAATTAGAAGGAAATACAGTATTTATTTATTTGGATGCATTTTGTAAAGATGAATATTTTGCAGAATTTCTTCCGGAATATAGCTGCTTAGATGAACTGAAAGCACATTATACCAGAGGTGGTCTTGGTGACGTGAAAGTGAAGAAATTCCTGAATTCTGTGCTTCAGGCAGAATTAGAGCCAGTGAGAAACAGAAGAAAAGAGTATCAGAGAGATATAGAATATGTATATGATATCTTGAAAAAGGGAAGCGAAAAGGCAGAAAGAACTGCGGCTCAGACCTTAGCAGATGTGAAAAACAGCATGAAAATTAATTATTTCGAAGATAAAGAACTCATAAGCGGTCAGAAAAAGAAATACGAAGAAAAATAAGAAAAAGGGTATAGAGTTTCATGATTTCATTACTTTCAAAGGTATTTATTAAGGAAAATGGAGAAATTAACGGGCAGATTCGAAAGGCATACGGCAGCTTATGTAGTGTTGTGGGAATTTTTTTGAATGTTCTATTGTTTGCCATTAAATACTTTGCCGGAACGCTCAGTGGTTCTATTGCCATTACCGCTGATGCATTTAACAATCTATCCGATGCGGGTTCCTCCTTTATTACCCTGGTTGGATTTTGGTATGCAGAAAAGAAGCCGGATTTAGAACACCCTTTTGGACATGGAAGGTTTGAGTATGTGTCAGGCTTTGTTGTATCAATACTGATTCTTCTCATGGGGGCAGAGCTGTTAAAATCATCTGTTGACAAGATAATTCATCCGCAGTCGATTGATACGGGAAATATTGCATTATTGATTCTTGTAATTTCGATTGCAGTGAAGGTTTATATGGCATTTTATAACAAAAGAATTGGAAAAAGAATTGGTTCCGCTGCAATGGAAGCAACCTCGCTGGACAGTCTGAGTGATACCGTTGCGACTACTTTGGTGTTGGTTTCTATGTTAGTAATGCGGTTTACGGGATTTAACATGGATGGAATCTGCGGTGTTTTTGTTGCGGTGTTTATTCTATATGCCGGTTATAGTGCGGCAAAAGAAACTATTAGCCCGTTACTTGGAAAAGTTCCGGAACCGGAATTTGTAGAACAAATACAACAAATTGTGATGGCGCACGAAGGAATTTTGGGTACACATGATTTAATTGTTCATGACTACGGACCGGGGAGGCTTATGATTTCTCTGCATGCAGAAGTACCGGGAAATGGGGATATATTTGTATTGCACGATAAAATAGACTTAATTGAGCGCGAGTTGAAGGAAAAGCTTGGCTGTGAGGCTGTGATACATATGGATCCTGTGGAAGTGGATAATGAGGTAATCAATGAAGTTAAAAAGCATGTGGCAGAGCAGTTAAAGAATATTGAAGAAACATTAACCATACATGATTTTCGTATGGTAACGGGACCATCGCATACGAATTTGATTTTTGATATTGTAGTTCCCTACAACATAAAATTCTCCGATCAGGAAATGATAGAGCAGGTACAGCAGCAAGTAAGACAATTAGACGCAACATACCATGCAGTTGTAAATATAGACAAGTCATACATAAAATAGAGAAGAATTATATAAAAAGCGAAAAAGAGGACTGTTTGCCGTAAGGTGAGCAGTTTTCTTTTCTAAAGGGGTTAGGGTGTTGAAAGGTGGAAGAATGACCTTTTGACACTCTAATCCTAAAATAAAAATTTTTAAAATTTGAAGAAAATTGAAAAGATAAATCGTTATAGTAAATGAAAGCTTTCGACGAAGGAGGTGGGTAAAATCGATTCCCCGAAATTTTTAATAAGTTTAATTGAAAATTATCAAAATTTAGTGTTTTCTATCTGCTATAAAATAACAAAAGACTATTTTGCAGCAGAAGATTTAACACAGGAAACGTTTCTATCTGCCTTTCAACATAAAGACAGCTTTACCGGAGGCAACGAGAAAGCATGGATTGCAAAAATAGCTACCAACAAAAGCATTGATTATATGAATCAGGCGGGGCGCCGAATGGTACCGACAGAGGAAACAGATATGGAACAGTATAAATCAAAGCTTGGAGTGCCGGAAAAGGAAATACTTGACAGTGATTTTAGGCAAAATTTAAAGAAACACTGTGAGAGCTTGTCCCCACCGTATGATGAAATTGCTTATCTGTTTTTTTATGAGGAGAAAAAACCAAAAGAAATCGCAGAACTATTACAAAAAAATGTAAAAACAATTCAAACGCAGATATATCGAGCGAGAAGTACGTTGAAAAAGATTTATGAAAAGGAAAGGGCGGGTGAAAAAGATGAAAAAAGAGTATTTTTCTGAAGAAGAATTGGAAGCATTTTTGAATGAAGTAGAGGAACATGATATGCATGAAGCACCATTCTATTTAAAGCAGGAGATAATGAAACAGGCATTTTTGAACGGTAACGTTTATGAAGGAAAGTTAAGTAAGATGCAGAAAAGGAAGTGGATTATATATAACTGTAAGGTGGCGCTTGCCGGTGCAGCAGCGATTTTCTTATTGTTTTCACTCCCAATCGGCGAATGGCAGATGCAAAAAGATGATGTTAATACAATAAACCGCGTAACCGATTGTATTGGTTTGAAATCAGAAGGGATTTGCAATGTGCTTTCTGACATATCGGATAAGATAATTATAGATTATAAGTAAAAGTTTTTTAGCGAAGAAAGTGAGGAATAAAAATGAAACGAAAAAAGAGTAGATTTTTAAGCTTTTTATTATCCTTTTTGCCGGGTTGTACGGAGATGTATATGGGATTTATGAAAACTGGCATCAGTCTGATGGCAATGTTTTGGGGGCTGATTGCCATAGCCACACTTTTAAATATAGGAGAAATTATGTTTCTGGTTTTAATTGTATGGTTTTACGGATTCTTTCATGCAAATAATTTGGCAGGACTTGCTCAGTCAGAGATAGAAATGCTTCAAGATGACTATCTGTTCCATGTAAACAGCCTGGGTAGTGTAGGAGAAAAATTGTCTGGAAGTTATCGAAAAATAGTATCCATAGTTTTGATTGTATTAGGCTGCATTCTTTGTATTCGTGGCATTTTTGGAATGATTCGAGGAATACTGCCACATGTTATTATTGAAATGTATTATATGATTGGACATTATCTTCCACAGTTAATTGTAGGTGTAGGTATTGTAGCGATTGGTCTTACCATGATAAAAGGAAAAAAGCAGGAATTACTGGAGGAGTTTGATTATGGACGAGAAGAAGACAATTAGAGTACACAGAGTAGGAAGCATTAGTTTTGGCTGTGTATTGGTGGTTTTCGGAGTTTTATGTCTGCTTCATGGACTGATACCGGCATTTAGTTACCAGCTTATTTTTCATTTATGGCCTTGTGTTTTGATTATATTAGGAATTGAGGTTTTAGCTGCTTCTGCGAAGGGTACTACAAAATTTGTATATGATAAGACAGCAGTAGTATTAATGTTTTTCGTAACTATTTTTGCAATGTGCTTAGCGGGGTTAGATTTTACTATGGAACACTGCAAATATTGGATACAGATATAGGGAAATTCAGGTTAAATTCATACAATGAATCCCTCATGCATACATTATAAAGACAATGTGTGTATGAGGGATTTTTATATCATGAAAGGATATATAGAAGAACGTGCGGTAGATGTTGCAAAGTATATTATAGAAGAGAATGCTACAGTAAGACAGGCAGCAAAACGCTTTGGAATCAGTAAGAGTACAGTACATAAAGACATTACAGAACGTTTGCGACGCATTAATCCGGCACTTGCCAGAGAAACACGGAAAGTGCTTGATTTAAATAAATCTGAGCGGCATATCCGTGGTGGCTTGGCAACAAAAGAGAAGTATCTTCATCAGGCAAATTACAAGCGGTGACATTGGGAAGTGCCTGTAAAAATAAGCTGCTGTCAAAAGTCTGGCAGCGGCAAAAATGATTATAAGTTCAACTGCTTTGTGAATAGAAAGAAAAGGAGCCAATCCATTTCTCTTCCGTCAGGAATTGAAATGATGGCTCCTTTGCCTGTTTTTCATAGCTTTTTTTGTGTTTAGGTAGAAAGAGGACTTTTACAAAATTGCATGCAAAGAACAAAAAGGCTGGGAAAGAAAGAAATTCTATGATAGAATGGAGAGAAGTTGTATCGTAGAAAGAAAGGAAAGAATCAATATGAATCCAATGACAATTATGAAAATAAAGCAATCTATCAACACTTTTTCTGCAAATCACCCAAAGTTTGTATTGTTTTTAAAAAATACGTTTTCAAATGAGATAGAACCGGGAACGGTCATTGAAATCAGTATACAACGTCCGGGAATGGAGAAAATAACGACGAATATGAAAGTGCAGCAGTCGGATTTGGATTTGGTGGAAAGCCTAAAGAAAATTAAAATGTAAAACAGGAAGTTAGTTGCATAGAACTTGCACTTTCCAAAAAAACGATATATAATAATTTAACTATGAATAAACAATAGGAGAAATCATGATTCATATACTTTTATGTGGAAATGCAGGGGTCTTTGATGGAGCATTAACACAGTTAATATCTATTACAAACAGAACAAATGAGGCGGTTTGCTGTTATATTATGACTATGAATTTGCAGCGTCTTCGTGAGGATTTTACCAGCATATCAGATGAGCAGGTTGCATTTTTGAATCAGGTAGTAAAATCAAAGAATCCAAAACATCAAGTGATTAAGTTAGATGTAACGCGTGTGTATGAGGAAGAATTTCATGGCTGTGTCAATGAAAGTGCTTATTGTACTCCTTATACATTGCTTCGTCTTCTGGCAGATAAAGTAGAGGATATGCCGGATAAGCTGCTGTATTTAGACATCGACATTATGGCAGGGGCTGACATTGCTAAATTGTATCATATAGATGTTACGGATTATGAGTATGCGGCAGTAAAGGAAAAGTATGGGTGCTGGCTCATACGTCCGGATTATATTAATGCAGGAATGCTTTTATTGAATATGAAAAAAATTCGCGAAACAGGATTGTTAAAAAAAGCACGAAACCTGATAAAACGTCGAAAACTTTTGTTTGCAGATCAGAGTGCTATTTTTCTGGCTACCAGCAAAAAGCTTTTGCTGCCAAGAATATTTAATGAACAGTCTAAGTTTAACAGGAAGGATACTGTGATCTGTCATTTCTGCAAGCGGCTCATGTTTCGTCCATACCCCCATACTGAAAATTACAAACAATGGCAGATAGAGGAAATTCATAAATATTTGAAATGCCATGCATTTGATGAAGACTTGAATGAATATTTAGTATGGAAGGATAAATATTATAAAGAAAAGGAAAGTGAATAGTGAAATGAACCAGAAGGAAAAAGAAATACCGATTTTTTTTGCTGTAGATGATAATTATATGCCATTTTTAGCGGTTTCTTTGCAGTCATTAATCGCAAATGCTTCTGCGAAAAATTATTATTCTATTAAGGTACTTCACACAAATATTAGTGCAGAAAATAAGAAAAAAATCAGTAAATATGAGCAACAGAATGTAAATATAGAATTTGTTGATTTAAACTATTATATTGGAAAAATTCAGGATAAATTGTATACAAGAGATTACTATTCTAAAACCACGTATTTTCGCCTGTTTATTCCGAATCTCTATCCACAATACGATAAGGCTTTGTATTTAGATAGTGATATTGTAATTTTGGATGACATTGCGAAGCTGTATCATACGGATTTGGGTGATCATCTGGTGGCAGGAGCACCGGATGATGTAATTCAAAATATTAAAGTATTTCAGGATTATGCAGAGAAAGTGGTTGGGGTTGCAGATTACCATAAATATTTTAATGCAGGAGTATTACTCATGAATTTAGATGAATTGAGAAAATTCAAGTTTCAGGAGAAGTTTATTTACTCTTTGGAAAAAATAAAATTTGCAGTCGCACAGGATCAGGATTATTTAAATCGTTTGTGCAAGGGACGTGTAAAACTGATTGACAGAGGTTGGAATCGTATGCCAATGCCGGATGATAAAATCAAAGAGTCGGAAATCAAGCTCATTCATTATAATCTTGCATATAAACCGTGGCATTTTGAGGATATTTTATACAAAGAATATTTCTGGAAATATGCAAAACAGACAGAATACTTTAATAAGATTATGGAAATCAGGGAAAGTTATACGGAGGAAGACCGCTTTAAAGATATCGAACAGGATAAAAAGCTAAGAAGACTGGCAAAAAAAGAATCAGATTGTGTCGGGGATGACAGAAAAAGCAGGAGATAGGCATGAGAAGAAAGCATAATAATAATGAAGTAATTGAAAAGTCGAAGGACAGACTGGAAATCTTAGAAGAAATCAACCGTTTGGAGCGTGAGGGAAAGTTCGATGTGGATCCGGAAAAAGATCCGCCTACAATTGTACTTCTTCCGGAAAATGTGGATTATTTAAATACCAAAAGTTCAAGTAAGGTAAAGACAAAGGTGGCGAATCGGATTGGGGAACATTTCTTAGATGAGCTGCTTCGGAAAAATAAATTGATTATTAAAGAAGTAAACGGATTAGAACACCTGAATAAAGTAAAAGAGGGTGCTATTATTACCAGCAATCATTTTAATCCCTTTGATGCCTTTACAATTGAAAAGATTTTCCGCATGTCAGAACATGTGAAAACTAAGACATTATATAAAGTAATTCGGGAGGGAAATTATACAAATTTTCCAGGCTTGTATGGATTTTTCTTCCGCAATTGTGATACCCTGCCTCTGAGTTCGAACCGAAAGACAATGGTGGAATTTATGAAGGCAGTGCAGACTATTTTGCATGAGGGAGATTTTATTCTGATTTATCCGGAACAGAGTCTGTGGTGGAATTATAAAAAGCCAAAGCCATTTAAGAATGGGGCTTTTAAATTTGCCGCCAAAAATAAGGTGCCTGTGATTCCTATTTTTATTACTATGCAGGACAGCAATTTAATGGGAAATGATGGATTTCTGATTCAGGAATATATTGTGAATATAGGGGAGGCAATATATCCGGAAGAAGGAAAAAGTGATAAAGAAAATGCGGAAATGATGAAGGAAAAAAATTTTAATTATTGTAAAAGGGTATACGAGGAATTTTATCAGATTCCACTTAAGTATACTACGGTAACTGAGGAGTAGGAAAGTAAGATGAAAGAGCAGCGGATTGTTTACTATCAGGATGAATTAAATGATGAATTTTCCGGAGCGGATATTACTCCGAGGGTAATTGATGAGCACTATGTCTATCTTCATAAAAATCCGATGTGGAATATAGGTTCTCTCTTAGTACAGAATGTATTGAGTATGCCGATTAAAGTACTGTATTCTAAATTAAAATTTAAAATCCGTTACGTAGGAAAAGAAAAGCTGAAAGCATGTAAGGAAGGGTATTTTGTCTATGTGAATCATACACAGCCTTTTGCGGACACATTCATTCCCAGCCTTCCAATGTATCCGAAGCGAAATTTTTTCATTGTAAATCCGGAAAATGTTTCTATTAAGTATATTGGGCGGCTGGTGGAAATGCTGGGTGCGCTACCAATTCCATGTGATATGGGCGGAATGAAACATTTTATTCAGGCTGTGGAAGACAGAATTGCAAAAAATTATGCGATTACTATATACCCGGAAGCACATATCTGGCCATATTATACGGGAATCCGGCCTTTTAAGGAGGTTTCATTTCAGTATCCGGTTAAATTAAACAAACCGGTGTTTTGTATGACGAACACCTATCAGGCCTATGGAAAACGGAAAAGCAAGATACAGATTGTGACCTATATTGATGGACCGTTTTATCCACCGGATAATGCAAATCGCAAAGAGAAACAGAAGGATTTGCGTAATCAAGTGTATGAGTGTATGGTGCAGCGGAGTAAGAACAGTAACATAGAACACATTAAATATGAAAAAAGAAAGTAACAGTGGAGAGTCAGGAGGCTTTACAAATGAAAATAGAGACATCAAAACGTCTGGAACATTTTGAAACCGGAATTTTTGCAGCATTGAATGCGAAAAAGGAAGAGTTGGTAAAAAGTGGAAGAAAGGTGTTTAATCTTTCTGTAGGTACACCGGATTTTCCTGTAGCAGAGCATGTAAGAAAGGCATTGATGGAATCTGCGGCAAACCCGGATCATTTTCATTATGCTTTAAGGGATTTGCCGGAATTATTAGAAGCAGTGAAGAATTATTATAAGAAGCGTTTTCAGGTAGAAATAGCAACCGATGAGATTACTTCAGTGAATGGTTCACAAGAAGGAATTGCCCATATTGGTATGGCACTTTGCAATCCTGGTGATGTGGTATTACTTCCGAACCCGGGGTATCCGGTCTTTGAGGTTGGTGGGTATTTTGGAGGTGGAGAACTCTATTTCTATGATTTAAAGGAAGAAAATCATTTTCTGCCCAAATTTGATGATATTCCGCAGGAAGTTGCAAAAAAGGCCAAGTATATGATGGTTTCCTATCCATATAATCCTGTATGTGCAGTCGCCCCAAAAGAATTTTATGAAGAATTAATCGACTTTGCCAAAAAATATGAAATTATTATTGTGCATGACAATGCGTATTCAGATATTATTTTTGACGGTGTTTATGGTGGCTCTTTTCTGGAATTTCCAGGTGCCAAAGAAGTGGGTGTGGAATTATTTTCACTGTCAAAATCCTTCAATCTAACGGGAGCCAGAGTATCTTTTGTGATTGGAAACAAAAAAATTATAGATGCAGTGAAGCTGTTGCGTTCCCAGTATGATTTTGGCATGTTTCAGCCAATTCAGCATGCGGCGATAGCAGCCCTTACCGGTCCGTTAGATGGCGTGAAAGAGCAGTGCAGAAAATACCAGGAACGCCGTGATGCATTATGCGGCGGACTTCGTTCCATTGGCTGGAATGTTGCGGATAGTAAAGGAACTATGTTTGCATGGGCAAAAATTCCCGAAGGATTTTCTTCTTCTAGAGAGTTTTGTATGAAATTAATGGAAGAAACAGGTGTAATCTGCACACCGGGTGATGCTTTTGGAAGCATGGGTGAAGGCTATGTGCGGTTTGCATTAGTACTTCCGGTAGAAGAGATGAAAGAAATGGTGAGGGTGATAGAAGAAAGTGGAATTATAAAGTAAAGGGATTGGCGATATCGACTATGGTCGTCCGGAAAAACTTCAAGTTTAAACCACAACAGCTAATTGTGAAAAAAGTATAAAGTGTATTGACAATGCCCGGTTTTGAAGTATAATATTAAAAAACTAAATTGTGTACTTGAATACATTTATATCACCCTCGAAGAGAGGGGTTTTTTTTAGAAATACGTTAGCACTCTTGAAATGAGAGTGCTAACAGAAAGAGTAAGGAGGAAGTATAAATATATGGAAGAAAGTAAGAAAAATACCATTACCACAAAAGATATAGAAACGTTGTCTAACGAATTAACATATCGAAGATATATTTTTACAAAAGACCAGATTAACAATATATTTGGTAATCTGAATGTCCGCGATTATATTGCATTACATATTATAAAGGAAACAGAGGCAGGGGAGGAAATTTATTCCGGAAGAACCTATCTTAAAGATTTAGCGGAAAAAATGCAGTTGACGATACGGCAGATTTCCCAAATGGTGGGAGGATTAAAAGAACAGGGTCTGGTTTTGTGGTCGCATGATGGAGATGGGAGTGAAGGAACCTATGTAACCATTACAGAAGCAGGAAAAGAGCTGTTGCAAAAGGATGAAAATGCGTTAAAGGACTATTATGGCAAAGTAATACAAAAATATGGAAAAGATAATATGATACAACTTCTTCATTTGATGAAACAGTTGGAAACGGTTATGAGCAGTGAATTAGAAGGCATGGAGGTGGAAAAAAATTATGACAAAACAGTTGAAGGATTATGCGGCAAAACAACAGGAAGTGTGTATTAAAAATGATAAGATTTCTCCTCGTCTATACGAGGAATATGGAGTTAATCTTGGTTTACGTGATGAAAAGGGAAATGGTGTGCTTACAGGGCTGACCAATATTTCTAAGATTGTTTCTTCGAAAATCGAGAACGGTCAGAAAGTACCCTGCGACGGTGAGCTGTGGTACCGTGGATACCGGGTCGAACAACTGATTGACAGTCTTGGGGAAAAAGAACCGGGATTTGAAAAAATAGCATATTTGCTGCTTATGGGTGAGCTTCCTACGGAAGAAGAAAAAAATACTTTTTTGAAAATGATAGGAGAATGCAGAACACTTCCAACAAATTTTACACGCGATGTTATTATGAAGGCTCCAAGTGAAGATATCATGAATTCTATGACCAGAAGCATTCTGACACTGGCTTCTTATGATGAAAACGCGAAGGATACCAGCATACAGAATTCGTTAAGGCAGTGTATTCAGCTTATCAGTGAATTTCCAATGTTAGCGGTGTATGGATATAATGCATATAATCATTACGAAAAAGACAAAAGTATGTTTATTCACCATCCGGATCCTTCTTTGTCTACGGCAGAAAATATTCTTCTGATGCTACGTCCTGACAAGCAGTATACAGATGTAGAGGCAAAGGTATTAGATACGGCATTAATTCTTCATATGGAACATGGAGGCGGAAATAATTCTACCTTTACGGCAAGAGTTGTTACCTCTTCCGGTTCTGATACTTATTCTACGATTGCAGCGGCAATGTCCTCTCTGAAAGGACCAAAACATGGTGGCGCAAATATAAAAGTTATGGAAATGATGGGAGATATCCGGAGTCATGTAAAAGACTATAGCGATAAGGAAGAAATTGCTGCATATTTAAAGAAAATATTAGATAAAGAAGCTTTTGACAGAAAAGGTTTGATTTATGGAATGGGGCATGCGGTATACTCGTTATCTGATCCAAGAGAGCGGGTATTTAAACAGTATGTAGAGAAATTGGCGACAGAAAAAGGCAGAGAAAGTGATATGCAGTTGTACCAGAATATTGAAGAACTGGCGCCGGAGCTGATTGCACAAAAGCGAAATATCTTCAAAGGCGTAAGTCCAAACATTGATTTTTACAGTGGTTTTGTGTACGAAATGCTGGGAATTCCACAAGAATTGTATACAGCGATGTTTGCGGTAGCCAGAATCGTTGGCTGGAGTGCGCATCGCATGGAGGAGTTGATCTGCACTAATAAAATTATTCGTCCGGCATACATGAGTGTTATGGAGGAAAAATCCAGTGATTTTTACAAATAAGGACTTAAGAAAATTAATCATTCCACTAATTATAGAACAGTTTTTAACGGTACTTGTGGGAATGGCAGATACCGTGATGGTATCACAGACCGGAGAGGCGGCGATATCAGCGGTATCTCTAGTAGATACTGTAAATGTTTTGCTAATCAATATTTTTGCAGCACTGGCTACCGGCGGTGCTGTTGTTGCAGGACAATTTTTAGGGCATAAAAACCGTGAAGAAGCCTGTAATGTTGCGAATCAGCTACTGATTTTTGCGGTGATATCATCGACGGTTGTTATGGGACTTACGATGATATTCCATAATGTCCTTTTGCATGGAGTTTTTGGAAAAATAAGCAAAGATGTTATGAGTGCCGCAAAGACGTATCTTTTAATTACAGCAATTTCTATCCCATTTATAGCCATATATAATGCAGGGGCTGCCTTGTTTCGTGCTATGGGAAATTCTAATATAACCATGATTGTTACAGTAATTATGAATGTAATTAATGTGGTTGGAAACGCTGTTTTGATATTTGGAGTTCATATGGGAGTGGCGGGGGTAGCAATTCCTACGACGATATCCAGAGCGGTTGCTGCAGTTATTATCGTGACACTGCTGTTTCATGAAAAAAGAGAGATTACCTTAAAAGGATTTTTCAGATTTAAATTAGATGGAAAGATTGTGAAGAAGATTTTATATATAGGAGTTCCAAATGGTTTGGAAAACAGTATGTTCCAATTAGGCAAAATAGTAGTTTTAAGTCTGGTATCAACTTTTGGCACTTCTGCTATTGCGGCAAATGCAGTGGGAAATACAATTGCTATGTTCCAGATTATTCCAGGTCTGGCAATTGGCATGGCGATGGTTTCGGTAACAGCCCAGTGTGTGGGTGCACAGGATTATGAGCAGGTAAGGTATTATAATAGGAAATTAATCAAAATAGCATATGCAGCCATGATAGTTGTAAATATTATGGTAGTTGCGATTCTTCCATTACTAATTAAACTCTATAATTTAGGTCCTGAGGCAGCGGGAATTACTCGTTGGATTATTACCTTCCATGCCGTATGTGCTTGCCTGATTTGGCCATTGTCCTTCTCTATTCCGAATACATTGCGGGCGGCAAATGATGTAAAATTTTGCCTTGTGGTATCAGTGATTTCCATGTGGGCAGTAAGAATTGCACCAAGTTACATTCTGGCAGGGACATTGGGACTGGGAGTCAAGGGCATATGGATTGCCATGATTTTGGATTGGTGCGTACGTGCTATGTTATTTGTTATTCATTATAAAAGGGAAAAGTGGATTCCGGAGAAATACCGCAGACAGCGCACAGCAGTATTACAGAGATGAGAGCTAACTTGAAAAAGTAAATTCCGGTGCAGAAGTAAATTCCACTTGTACTTTATAGTACAGAGATGAGATTGAAAAAGTACTTGTTTTTCCTTAGGTCATACCATATAATAAGTTTTAGACGTATTTGTTGTCATTGAATAAACAGGAGGAAAATACATTGGAAAGAGAAATGATTGTAGTACTGGACTTCGGTGGACAATATAATCAGTTAATTGCTCGACGAGTAAGAGAATGTAATGTATATTGTGAAGTTCATCCACACAATATGGATATGGAAAAACTCAAAGAAATGAATCCAAAAGGCATCATTTTTACCGGTGGACCGGAAAGTGTATACGGAGAGGATTCAGCGACCATTGATAAGAGCGTATTTGAGTTAGGCGTACCTGTGCTGGGTATCTGCTATGGTTCACAGCTTATGGCTCATTTGCTTGGAGGAAAGGTGGCTACGGCACCTGTAAGCGAATATGGAAAGACAGAGGTAGATATTGACAAATCTTCTGTCTTATTTGAAGGTGTTTCTGAAAAAACAGTCTGCTGGATGAGCCATACGGATTATATCGAAAAAGCACCGGAGGATTTCAAAGTGATAGCACATACACCGGTGTGTCCGGTAGCGGCTATGGAACATTCTGCAAAGAATTTATATGCCGTGCAGTTCCATCCTGAAGTAATGCATACGCAGGAAGGTATGACAATGCTATCTAATTTTGTGAAAAAAATCTGTAAATGTTCCGGAGACTGGAAGATGGACTCTTTTGTGGAGAGCACAATCAAGGCGGTTCGTGAAAAGGTTGGAAATGGTAAAGTGTTATGTGCTCTTTCTGGTGGTGTGGATTCTTCTGTAGCAGCAGTTCTTCTTGCAAAGGCAGTAGGAAAACAGCTCACTTGTGTTTTCGTAGATCATGGTCTTCTTCGTAAAAATGAAGGTGATGAGGTAGAAGCAGTCTTTGGTCCGGAAGGCCCATATGACCTTAACTTTGTACGTGTGAATGCTCAAGAGAGATTTTATAAAAAACTTTCGGGTGTAGAGGAACCGGAACAGAAACGTAAGATTATCGGTGAAGAATTTATTCGTGTTTTTGAGGAAGAAGCAAAGAAAATCGGTGCGGTAGATTATCTGGTACAGGGAACGATTTATCCGGATGTTATTGAAAGTGGCCTTGGGAAATCAGCAGTTATCAAATCCCACCATAATGTAGGTGGTCTTCCTGACTGTGTGGATTTCAAGGAAATCATTGAACCGCTTCGCCTGCTCTTTAAGGATGAGGTTAGAAAAGCAGGTCTGGAGCTTGGAATTCCGGAGTATCTGGTGTATCGTCAGCCATTCCCGGGCCCGGGACTTGGTATCCGTATTATCGGTGAAGTCACAGCTGAGAAGGTAAAGATTGTTCAGGAAGCAGATGCGATTTATCGTGAGGAAATTGCTAAGGCAGGTGTTGACAAGAACTTAGGACAGTACTTTGCAGCCTTGACTAATATGCGTTCTGTAGGTGTCATGGGTGATGAAAGAACTTACGATTATGCCATCGCATTGAGGGCAGTCACAACCTCTGACTTTATGACTGCCGAAGCAGCAGAGATTCCGTTCGAAGTACTACAAAGAGTCATGACCAGAGTAATTAACGAGGTAAAAGGCGTTAACCGCGTAATGTATGATTTGACCAGCAAACCACCAGGAACGATTGAGTTTGAGTAGATAGAATAACGCCGGAAGTCCAGTGTTTATGAGGGTTTCCGGCATTTCTTTATGCGGTTTGAGTGCAAATTGAGTACAAAATGACATTGTGGGTGTAATTACTTAGTTACGATAATTGATGTAAATTATAGGCGTGTAGCCTGCTAAGCGTACTTCCTTTTTCCATTGGTCTATGCGATTTTTTAGCATAAGCATATCTAAAGAACTTAAATCTACTTTATTGTCCGCGGTTGTGGGCAAATGTTCTGTGCGCTCAAGTATAAACCATAGTCCAACATTAAAGATTGGGGGCATATCGATTATTTCACCATGTTTATGCTTTTTTAGCGCAGTAAGAGATTGGTCGATTGCATAACATAAATCAGAGGATGATTTTCCCTTTTTGACAGCAAACATAGTTGCAGTAGCTTTTTCATATAAATCCATTTTCTCATAGCCTTCTGATGTTCCAACCCTATCATGATTAGAAAATGTTCCTTCTTGTTCTCTTAGCAGATTAAAACAACGTTCTGCATAATATTTATGTTTAAGAGCATTAGTAATTTGATTTTTTGTTTTACCACTATATTTGCGGTCATCCTTTTCAAGGTAATATTTTTCTTCTATAAATTGATTGTGTATTTGTTCATCAAAATCGTACTCTTCTTTGTAAAGAACGTTAATTTCATTTATCGAAGCATTTAAATAAGATAAATAATCATGGTTGAACATATACCATTTTCCATTAGATAAAACGCATTTGTTTTCGTCATCGGTATATTCAATGATTTCTTTTAAACGTAGCGCTACAACAGGAGTTTCGTTTCTATATCGAACTAATTTGATTTTTGAGATTTTGTCTACTGTATCAATATAATTATCGTGACAAAATTGTCTGATTGTTTCGATATTAAGGTTAGTTAAAGTGTGGGGTTCTGCTTTTAAATATTTTAATTTAAATTCATCATCTAAATGATTGAATATTTCGTTTGCGCCTATTATTTCTAGTTCTGGAATGGAGAATAAAGGAGCATTTTGTTCTCCTAATAAGACTTCCAATAATATGTGTTCTATTTTTTGATTTAGTTCATTTAAAAGAGCGTCGTCTTTGACAAGTTGAAATAGTGGAATTTTATATTTAACGTGTTCTTCGGGTATTCTCAGAATATTTTCAACATACAGAATTACATCCAAAATACCATTAACAGTTTCATTCTCAATATTAAAGCGTATGGAGTTTCCGATTTCTATTGCAGGTTTAAATAAAAAGAAATTCTCATCGAGTTTAACATTTACCTTAAGCTTGGAAAAAGATTCTCCACTATTAAAATCAAGGTCATTATAATTAATATAGGTATTAACAGTTTTGTTGCGGGTGAGGTTTGGGGAAGTTAAAGTGGTCGTTTTAACATTTGTATACTCTATACGAGAAGCAAAGCTAAATCCATAGTCTCTGTCGCAAAATTTATCAATCTTGAAATAAGAACTACCAAAAGTTACTGCATAATTGTTTTCAGTATTTTCACTAATTTCTTCAATCAGTAAAACGGCTTTTGGAGATTTGAATGCATAGAATGGCTGTTCTGCAAATTCATTTAGAAGCCAATTCCATGATATGTTTTCGTTACTTTGGTGTGGTTCTTCTAAATAAAGTGTAGCACCGAACTCACGGTCAGTATTATCATCATTTTTTGTTATAAAAATCGTATTTTTACGTTGTAAACTACTTGAAGCTAAACCATGCAAACAAGATTGGAACTTATTGGGGTCAATTTTATACAGATTTATACTAGCCATTTTGTTACCTCCTTTAGCTATTTTTGTTTATTTATTGGCTTTTCGCCAGTTGATAGACGGTTCAAATCGCCCGCCATCATCACAGGTGAAAGGCCAATTTATTTTCCATTCAAAATATTCTTTACGGGTAATTTCGTTATCTGCAAGTTCTTGAAAGCGTATCGCCCACTCACGCATAAAGTCATTTATTTTGTTATAATTCAATGCGATTGCCACCGGCGGAAATACACCATTATATTGGTAATCATTATACATACCATGGGCAATGCGTTTATCGTCTTTATCATTGTACTTTTGAAGTTGAAAAACATATAATGAGTTACCAACAGTTTCTTCAAGCCAAAAGAAATTCATCATAATCTGTTCCGCATTGCTTAACTCGACACCATCATAAAAATTGATGTAGTTGCAATTTAGAATTTTGGCAAGTGCTTTGGCACTATCTAATTTAGGTATTCGTGTACCTGTTTCATATTGCCCAACTCGTACTGCCGCACTCTTTTCTGTACTACCCAAAGCAAGTCCTAATTCTTTTTGTGTCATATTTCTATATTCTCGAATACGTTTAATACGTTCACTAATTTGCATACCATTACTCCTATACTTGACAACCTATATACATTACACTAAATATACCATATCGTATATAAAAAATCAAATATGAATTGAAATAAACGGTTGACAAAGAAAAATAATAGGAATATAATTGCATAAATCAAAAATGTATATAAATATTCAAAAATGAAAGGAAAAATAGTATGAATACACAGGAAAAAACTTACGTTACTGCTTCTGAACTTGCCAAAACCCTTGATATTTCAATGGGAAAGTCATACAAGATAATTCGGCAGTTAAACAGCGAATTGGCAAAAGAGGGGTTTATTACCGTAGCAGGGAAGTGTCCACGCCGCTATTTGGAGAAGAAGTGGTATGGTTCTGGAACATCAAATTAGCGGTAAAGGAGAAATGATAAATTGGCAGCAAAAGCAGAAAAAGACCCTAAGACGGGCAAATGGCTTATACAGTATCGCTATACTGATTGGCAAGAAAATAGAAAGAAATCCACAAAACGTGGATTTAATACAAAGCGAGAAGCCGAAGAGTGGTTGCAAACATTTCTTGTGACACAGCAGGCGGATTTTAATATGCTGTTTGAGAATTTTTTAAAGATTTATTATGCGGATATGGAGACACGGTTACGAGAGCATACCATGAGGACAAAGAAGTATATCATTGACTTAAAGGTACTTCCGTTTTTTGGAAAGATGAAAATGAATGAAATCAAAGCCGCAGATATTCGCAAGTGGCAGAATAAGTTGATACAGCAGGAGTATGCACCTACCTATCTAAGAACAATTAACAATCAAGTTGCGGCATTATTTAATTATGCGGTTAAGTATTATGATTTGCCTAATAATCCATGTAGAAAGGCAGGGAGTATTGGAAAAGGAAAAGCGGATGAAATGCAGTTTTGGACAAAGGAAGAATTTGATAAGTTTGTAGATACTGTGATGAACAAGCAACAATCTTACATGGCATTTATGACATTATTTTGGACGGGAATGAGATTAGGAGAACTGCTTGCGCTTAACGTAGGAGATGTAGATTTTGAAAAAAGAACAATTAGTATTACAAAATCATATCAGCGCATGAGTGGAAGAGATGTTATAACAGAACCTAAAACCCCAAGAAGTAAGCGAAGTATCACGATTCCACAGTTTCTTGTTATTGATTTGCAGGATTATGTGAACAGTATGTATGGAGTGGAGAAAGAGGATAGGCTGTTTCCTATCACAAAATACTATTTGGAGCATGAAATGCAACGAGGTATTAAGCAAAGCGGTGTAAAACGTATTCGGATACATGACATACGACACAGTCATGCGTCAATGCTTGTGGAAATGGGCTTTTCTCCGTTGGAAATTGCAAACAGGCTAGGGCATGAAAAAATTGAGACAACATTGAATACCTATTCTCATTTGTATCCGAATAAACAGGAACAGCTTGCGGATAGGCTTGATGCACAGTATAGAGAGGGACTGCAATGAGTGGATTAGATAAAAATAGGATACGAAATCAAACAGTATGTTTTAGGGCAACAGCAGAGGAACGACGGCAGATAGAAGTGCGTATTGCTGTAAGTGGTATGCCAAAAGGTCAATTTTACATAGAATCTCTGTTACATCAGCAAATCAATATTGTAGTAGGAAAATATCAAAGTGACCGTTTAAGCCTTGAAATTCGACGGTTAAGGGAACAATTGGAGAAAATATCGGAAAAGGACAAAGAAACGCTGTATGAGCCGTTAATGGACTGTAAAGCCCTTTTAACAGAACTTATAGAGTTGATAAAAAATAATGCCGAACGAGAAAGTGTGACTTCGGCTGATTTTGCAACAGAAAAATAAAAGTCCTTGTATCTGCAAATACAAGAGCCCTCTGCTGTGATAAATAATTCTCTTTACAACAGTATATTAGCACGGCAGGTCTCTGATTGCAATAAGGAAATGGAGGTCTGAAATGGAAAACAAGGTAAAAATAATCAGTATGGACAACTGTTGAAGTGGAAGAAATAAAATGGCTTTGGAAGCCATATATTCCGTTTGGAAAATTGACGATTATTCAAGGTGATCCGGGAGAGGGAAAAACAACATTTGCTTTATGGTTAGCGGCATTGCTTACACAAGGAAAGAGATTTGATGAGATAGGAAATATAGTTGGTTTAGAGCAGGTTAATGTAATTTATCAAATCGCAGAAGATGGAATTGCTGATACAGTAAAACCTCGATTACTTACTGCAGGTGCAGATTGTTCCAGAGTGAAAGTAATTGACGATTCGGAAAAAGCACTGAGCATGGATGATGAAAGATTAGAAATAGCTATAAAAGAAACAGGAGCAAAGTTACTAATTCTCGACCCATTGCAAGCGTATTTGGGTGATAAAGTCGATATGAACAGAGCTAATGAAGCAAGAGAAATGACAAAGAAATTAGGGGCTTTAGCAGAACGTACAGGATGTGCTGTTATTTTGGTGGGACATATGAATAAAGGAAGCGGAGCAAAGGCGGCTTATCGTGGAATTGGTTCAATAGATTTTTTTGCAATTGCACGTAGTGTTTTACTGGTGGCAAGAGTGCCGGATGATAGCACAATAAGAGCAGTTGCACAGATTAAAAACAATCTTGCCGCAGAGGGCAGTACAATGGCATTTCGATTAGATGAAAATGGTTTCTCTTGGATTGGAGAATATGATGTGTCCATTGACGAACTTCTTGCGGGATATTCCAACAATGATAAACATAAAATGGCAGAAGATTTTTTGAAAAAAGTGTTGAGTGATGGGCAGACTGTTCCTGCTTTGGAAATCTTTGCAAGGGCAAAATCAATCGGGGTATCAAAAAGAACAATAGAAAATGTAAAACAGGAGTTAGGGATAAAGTCAATTAAAGACGGAAGTTCTTGGGTCTGGAAACTGGAGTAAAAAGAAGAACGTAACACCGCAAAACTTGGTGGAATGAACACCGCAAAATGGAGAAGTAGTTTCTATACAATCTGCGGTGTTACGTTCTTCTTTTATTACCCGCCGCAGGCGATTTATTTTTTCTTTTATTGCTGAAAAGAAAAGCGGTAAAAGAAAAATTCACAGGATGGTGGCAGAATTAATAATGGATTTGATTTAATCTACAAGCACGAGGTGAATATGACAAGAGCACACATTGTATTGAAAAAGTGGATTGAGAAAAACTTTGTAATGGAAGATATTCAAATCGAATTTCCAGATAGCAGCTCCCTTACAATAACGGACAGGATTGGAGAAAGTATGACAGTTACACTAAATCTTTTTTGTGACATTATAGAAGCTGATACAGGAAAAATTTTGGCAATAAGTAATCTCCCACATGACATTCTGAAAGTGGGGTATGCATTGCCAAAAATATGGGAAGAACTTCCGTATAAATAGGTATTAAATTGCAGAATTTTTGATGGTTAGCAAGCATAGGAAAATGTAATGCCACTCTGTGTCATAATTTCCCGCTTGCCAGTGGGGCTACGCCCCCTAAAACCCCCGTTACATTTGCTAACGGCGTAGCAAATTTTTGCCTGTGCGGCTGTTGAACATTCTGCAATTTAATCACCGTGATAACGCAGTGAATATCTATGTCTGCCTAGGAAAACAGGAGAGGAAGGAAATAGAGAAAATGAATAATTATAATCGCCCAAATGACCGTATTGTCAGTATTCGATTATTACCAGAGGAAGCAGAAATTTTAAAAACAAAAGCAGAAGAAGCTCATATGTCAAAAGCCTGATTTTTGAAGAATGTGCGTTTATATGGTGGTGCATACAAAAGGACAAATTTTACAAAAGGTGATACGGATAAATTGCTTTATGAAATTGACAGAATAGCAAACAATCTGAACCAGATTTGGGTTCATGGGTATGGTGATGAAAATATTGATGAAACCGAAGTCTTTAAGCTACGCGATAACTATTACAGATTGCTATCCGCTTTTTATGATTTTGTTCATGGAAAAGAGAAATAGAGCATATGGAAAAGGAGTGTGTTATGGGAGTAAAAAGGCGAATGAGAAACTGCAACTTTAGTATGCGTTTACGAGAGCATGAAGAAGCATTGTTGGATGTAAAAAAGGACGAAGTAGGTATGACAAAATCAGATTATATACGAAATGCCATTTTGTTCGCTCCGGCAGGGGAACGACCACTCTATACTTTTGATTATGCGCAAAAAATGCGTCAAGAGATAAATGAAATCGGAAACAGTGTAAATGAAATTGCACATATAGTAAATGGCAGACGGATAGTATTATCGGTTGATTTGAACGTATTGACAGAAGAGTACGCTAAATTGTTGGCAGAGAACGATAAATTTGTGCGTGACAAGGTGGAAACCCCATACTAAGGAAAAACGCCTTAACGGGCTGTTAAGACGCTTTTGTTAAATGCTAATGCTGTCGTTTCCGGCGTGCTTCCGCACGCGCTTTTTCTACAATGTCTGAAACTTCTTGGTCAATTTCTTCATCCTTTAATAAATGGCAGGCTTCATTGTCCATATAATCAATCGGTTCTTCATAGGTTGGCTTGTGCCCTCTGCGTTGTTCAAGGCGTTTGGAAAGTTCAAGCATCCATTCGGGATTTCCTTTGTAAAGCTGTTGGGCTTTTACGGTTGATACGGTAGGAGCTTCTTCAACGTCGTCTTGTTCGGGAAGAGTTTCAGCTTTCGTATCTGGTTGAGCAGGTGGTTCGGACAATGAACGCTTGATAAAGATAATGTCATGTAATAAACAGAATATTGCTAATATTCCTAGTACAAGCGCCATGATACTTTCTGTAAGCCAAGAAACGAAAGCAATCAAATCATCAAGTTTAAATGCGATAAATAAGGCAAGTGCGGCGGTTCCGATAATGGCTAAAAGGTAATTCCTCGTTAAGTTTAGAACTATGCCGAATAGGGAAGCTATTAAGTAAGCGGCAGAAGCCATCATAAGCCCTGCCGTGACAGAGTTTATTGTGTAATCACTTCGTTTTATATCGTAGTATTGCAAATAGGCAAAGACACCAATAAAGAGCAAAATTTTTAATGTTTTTGTACTTAACTTATTCATGTGTACCCTCCACTGCATAATTGCCATTTTGAGTAATCGTATAAATATGATTGGCTCTAATTGTAGCTTGGCGAAGTAAAAAGCGAACCCAATTTACAGACTGTTCATCGGAATTTGCTGATAATATGTCGAGCGAAGCAGAAGCAGCTTCGTCCATTAGAGCATACATTTTTTGGTAGTCTACCATGTTTATTTCCTCCTGTGTGCTTTTGAGGTTGATTATACCACACTGAACAACAAGAATGCAACGTGTAGTATAACATAAATTATATTTTGCGTTGTCGTATAATAACGAAAAATTCCATAAACTATATAAGAAGGAGGGACGGCTTATGGAAAGAGAACATTTTGAGGAATACAAAAAATTAGGGCTGAATATTGCTTATTATAGAAAAGAACGTGGACTGTCTCAAATTCAACTGGCTGATAAGATAGATATAAGCAGAACCCATATGTCAAGGATAGAAAATAACGATTGTGCAGTATCGCTGGATGTAATTTTTAGTATTGCAAAGGAGTTAAATATTCCTGTTGCAAAATTGTTTGAATTTCGGTAAGAATATCGTGTATATAATGGAAGTGTTGTAGAAGAATAAAACTGTGAAATTGCTGAGGAATTTTTATGGATTCAGTTGCATTTGGAAAATATTATGATACAATAAAATTAAGTATGTATGCAAGGAGGTCTTGGTATGAATGATGAGTTGAGAATGCTGATTAACAATTTGACACAAGATATTATCGACCTCTATGATATACAGATACCCATCCAAGATATAAATGCTGTTGTGGAAAAACTAGGTGGACGTATTGAAGTGAGTTTTAATATTGATAATATGTCTGATGGTAGCATAAGGAAGCAAGATGACGGTTTCGTTATATTTGTTTCGCCGTTTCAAAGTATGGAAAGAAGAAAATTTACCATAGCACATGAATTAGGACACCTGTTTTTGCATATGGGATATAGAATTAATTCAGATTTGTGGAACCGTCAGGAAAATGCGACATACTACCGAGCAGGCGATTCATTAGAAGAGTATCAAGCAAATGAATTTGCTGCAGCTTTGTTGATGCCTAAGAAGAAGTATAAAGAAATTATGGATAAGAATACAATAGGCAATATGGTTGAAACAGGTAAGATTGCAAATTATTTTGGTGTTTCAATTTCGGCAGCGTCAAATAGGGGAAAATTTTTGGGGTATTTGCAATGGTAGATAATAATGAACTTGCACTAAAATATGGTGATGCTTTAGAAAAATTTAACGAAAAAAAGGAAATTGAGAAGAAATGTTCTAGGACAGTAGAACTTTTCTTCTCTTTTGATATTGTTAATTCTTCATCATATAAAGATGTTAATTACTTTGGATGGCAAGTTGTTTTAACGTCATTATTGACTAATATTCAAAGAAATATAGCAAAAGAAATCCCGGAAGCGCAACTCTGGAGAGTTTTGGGAGATGAAATTATATTTTTTGTAACCATTCGAAACATGGAAGAAATATATACGACAATTGATGCTATATATGGTGTTTTGGTTAAATCAAATGCAAAGTTGCATAATGGAAGTTTTTTTGAAGAATTAGAAGAGGAATATGAAAAAGATGATGTTGATTTAATGAAAAATAATAATATACTTGCAGTACAAGCAGCGGCATGGCTAGCAATTATTTTGAATGGTGAAAAAACTTTTTTTCATACATATGATAATGTTTTTAAAAAGTATAGTATTAATGAAAATCAGCGAATTAATGAATTTTTAGGGCAAGATATAGATATAGGATTTAGAATAAAAAAGGAAACACAAGATAGACGCTTGGTTGTAAGTATTGAGTTGGCAAAAATATTAAGTGACAAAACGGAATATTTATCAAGATTAAATATTATTACATATAAGAACTTGAAAGGTGTTTGGAAAAATAGATTATATCCTATAATATGGTATCACGATGTGGAAATTAGTGGTGGAGTATCTTTTGAGGATAGTTTTTACTATGATGAAACGACATATAGCCAATTATCAAAGGAATATTTTCTAAACCGTGAAAGTGATGAAGGTGATTTAGCGTCTTATATGTTCTTAGATGTACATCGGGCATTAAGCAAAATAATCAAAGACCAACAGTTGGAAAGCAAAATGGAACGTATCTGTGAGGTGATTAAGGAAACAGGAAGCGATGTCAAGGCTGTTGAGAATGAGTTTAATAATAAATTATTAGAGTTTCATTGTGCCGCTGTTTGTTGCGATGTAGCTAATAAAAGAGTATTGATTGCAAAAAGAAAAAACAGGAAGATTTATTCTGGATTGTGGGAATTTGGGTGTGCTAAAGCAAATATTGAACAAAATCTATATGATTCCATTGTAGAGGATTATAAAAACGATTTCGGAATAGATATTGAAGTCGTATGTGATGAAGAAAGAGAAGATAAGGAACCAAGACCTATTGCACTTTATCAGGTTGACAAAGTAGAAAAGCTTCAAAAAGGTGTAATAGTAATTGCTAAAACAGTTGGTAATTTCGATAAAATTAATGAAACTGTTAATGCGAGAGGGAAACATGAAAAATATAAATGGATTTCCGAAACAGAAATAGCCGAGTTTGATGAACCGGCAATCAACGATTTTAAAGATACATTGAAAAAAGTTTTTTCTTTATGGGATGAGATTTTCAAGGAGAAATGAATGATGGAAAATAAGGAATTGGATGAATTGCTAGATAAGGTCTTTTCAAATGTAAATTCGTGGTTAAACTTTGCAGAAGCAAAAAATGCTGCAAATATAGCACTGGTGGTTGCTTGCATTGCAGCTATTTTTAGCCTTGATAGTATGAATGTTTTATTATATGTTATCTGTATTTTATTTACTTTTTCGTGAATATGTTCTTTGATATCATTTCTTCCCAGACTGGGACAGAAGGTAGTAAGGAAGTTCCCTAAGTTGGAAGAAAAGATAATAAAGAAAAAAGTAAGAAAAGACGAAAATGACAATTTATTGTTTTTTGAAGCTATTAAGAAATATTCTGGGAATGAGTATGCAAAACAAGTTAGCAAGTTATATTTTGAGTCGAGCAAAAAAGATTTTAGTAAATATCAATTAGATTTGGCAAATGAAATAGTTTATAATTCAGATATTGCTAGTCGTAAATATCAATTTTTTAAAGTGGCTGCTTATTTGGATGTAGTAGCATTTATGCTTTTGGCAGTTTGCTTTATTATTGCCTAATTAAGTGTTGCAAAGATATCTATAGTTTAGGTAAAATGTATTATGTTGGTAGTACAATATAATAAAGATAGAAAGAGGTTCGTAACTATTTTTCTCTTTACCGATTGAGTACAATTTGAGTACAGAAAAAATTACAAATGAAAAATAGAGACACTAAAATGCAAATTATGAACCTTAACGCACGGGAAATTAACAGAAAAATGTTAATACAAAGTCTTGTGAGAAGAGTTGGAATAATTTGCAAAAGCTCGCAAAGCCTAATAAAATGGGCATTTGCGAGCTTGTTTTTTGCCTTGTGGTACTATTTTGGTACTAAAGTGAGCTGTGCACGAATAGAAAATTGATGGCTTGGAATGCTTCATTCCATAGACAGCAGGTTTTTATTCATATAGAGCAACGCCCTCCAGCGAGATGAAGCACAGCGGAATCGAGATGGTACACAGCGAATGGAAAATGGTTAATTTCACGCATGAGGCCATGTTATTTTCCACTCAAAATATTCATTTGGAGAAATCTCTCCACTATTTAATTTCGTTTTCATTTCACACCATTCCGAGAGGAAATCATTTACCAATCCATATTCAAAAGTTAATGCGACAGGTGAGCCTGCACTGTCATAATCACTTTCATTGTAAGTTGGTCTGGAGGTTTCGGAAGGTTTTGCCGGAGTCATTGCGGTCAGATGAATCAGGTTGCCAGGAGCAGTGTACTCTGGAAATCTTGTGCCTTTTCCACGGGCTGGAAGTGATGTAGCACTTTCTTCAAGCCAGAAAAGTGTTTCAATGATATCTTCGGCAGCACCTAGACTGTAATCAGAGATTGCCTTGTAATTGCAGTGCAAAGCATCGGCAAGCTTTAGAATCATATCTTCACCGGGAATGCGGGCACCAGTTTCATACTGGGATATGCGGACGGACATATTTTTGCCTTCAAAGCCAAGTGCACCACCAAGCTCATCCATTGTCATTTTACGGAATACTCGTATTTTCTTTATTCTTTCACCAATTGTCATAGTGTAGTTACCTCCAGTTATTTGTCTCTAATGGACTGTTAAAGACAGTATAACATGAAAAAAATAAAAAGAGAAGTTTTTCTATACGAAGAAATTAGAAAAAGCTCTTGACAATTCAATACCATTCAGATAGAATAACAGTGATTCAATTATCTATACTATATAGTATTGAAAAAAACAACTGAATGAGTGGTATCAGAAATCTAACAGGCATTTGCCAGGACATTCATAGGAATTGAGCGAATGTAGACACTCCCCCAAGCGGACCGAGTACCTCGAGCGGGAGCGGGCGGTATTACAGGAGATTATCTCAGGTAAGGAGGCTGGTTGTGACATCAGCAGAACTGGTATAGGAAAACGCCGAAACAAATTTTTAAAGGGAAGGTGGTGAAAGGGCATGAACGAAAAATTTTTAGAAGTAGGAGATGTGATGCAGATTCTTGGAATTTCAAGATCAGCAGCATATAAGCTTATGAAACAGATTAACAATGAACTTGAAAAGAAGGGCTACATTGTAATCCGTGGAAAAGTAAGCAGAAAGTATTTTGAAGAACGCATTTATGGTATGAGTGATGCAGTATAAACAGATAAAAAGATTGAGGCAGAGGCAGGTGTATAAGAGATATGGGCATTGGCACCTGCTTTTGCATATGGAAAGAAGGAGATGATGAATATGCCAGCTTATAAAGACAGTAAGACAGGCACCTGGTTCGTCAAATTCTATTGTAAGGACTGGACCGGGGAAAACAAACAGATAAAGAAAAGAGGCTTTGCAACAAAAAGAGAAGCGTTGGATTATGAGCGTAATTACAAAATACGGCAGGAGAACAATCTGGATATGACATTTGGAGAGTTCTGGAAGCTGTATGCAGAGGATGTGAAGAATCGTGTCAAACTCAACACATGGCTTACAAAGAAACACATTGTGGAGACAAAGATATTGCCTTATTTCAAGAATCTTAAGATGAATGAGATAATGCCGGGAGATGTCCGCAAGTGGCAGAATGAGATGGTTGCATTCCGTTATGAGAATGGTGAGTGTTATTCCCGGACTTATAAGAAGACAATGCACAATATCTTAAGTGCGATATTTAACCATACGTGCAGATTTTATAATCTCAAATCCGGCAAGACAGGCTGGAAATATGGGCAGGGAAGAAAAGAAGGAAATGCTTTTCTGGACAACTGAGGAATATAAGAAGTTTTCCGAAGCGGTGATTGACAAGCCAGTTTCATTTTATGCATTTGAAATGCTGTACTGGACTGGAATGCGTTTAGGCGAGCTGCTGGCTCTTACGATGGAAGACTTTAATTTTGAAAAGAATACAGTCAGGATAAATAAATCATATCAGCGTCTGTAGGGACAGGATGTTATTACAACACCGAAAACACATAAGAGCAACAGGACAATCAAGCTGCCAAAGTTTCTGGCAGAAGAAATGCAGGAATATTTTGCTATGCTATATGACCAGGCACCAACAGACAGACTGTTCCAGGTGACAAAGAGTTTTCTCCATCATGAGATGGAGCGTGGTTGCAAGTTATCCGGTGTGAAGAAAATCAGAATCCATGATTTAAGGTATTCGCATATTTCACATCTGATTGACCTTGGATTCTCAGCGGTTGCAATAGCTGACAGGGTAGGACATGAGAGCATTGATATCACATATCGTTATTCACATCTGTTTCCATCAAAGCAGGTGGCAATGGCAGACAGGATTGACGCTGTCAATGCAAGCGTTGTGGATTGTGAAGAGCTGGATGAAAATGTAGACAATATGCAGGCAGAGGAAACAGCACCTATGATTGATATGGATGTGGCTGCGGAAAAGATTATAAGAATTGATAAGTACAAGGCAGTCTCATAATGACGATGCGAAACATTATGAATTATGCTGGCGGGAGTTTTGCATTATGTATGGATGTGATGTTATGTGAACTTAAGTAAAAGTTTTTTATATTGGAAGGAGCAGATTATTATGAGCGAGAAAAGGCTGGATGCCAAGAAAAGATGGAGAAATGTTGTGGTAGCATTTCGTATGTCACCGGAGGAAGCACAGGAGTTGAATGTAAAGGTTTCACTCAGCGGACTTTCAAAACAGGATTATATTATCCAATGTCTGCTGAAGCATGAAATCAGGGTTGTTGGTGGAATGAAGGTGGCAAAGAAAGTGCAGGTTCATCTTGATACGATACTTGAAGAATTACAGACATTAGATGAATCTGACAGAGGTATAGATGTTGAAGAACTGCTGGTTCCGTTAAAGCATGTGCTTGATATTTTGCAGAGTAATGAGAAAGGCGGTAATCATTATGAGTAAAACAACATTTGAAAAGCTTGGTATTCCATATGAAGAAAGGAATGGAATCTTCTATCCGGTTCTTGTCGCAGGAACAGAGCAGACAGATATGGATGCAGGAAAGTATGGACGGTATGTGGATTAAATTTATCAAAGAAGAGTATCCAATGAGATATAAGTGTCTAGTGCGGTTCGGGGAGCTTGAAGAGAGAGCAAATGAAGTCAATGAAACAGCATACGAGCTGCTTGATGATATTGAAGCTAAGTGGCTTAAAAAGCATAAGCCGGAGAATCCAAATTCTTTTATGGAACAGTTACAGCTCAGGACACAGACGCGGATGATGGCAGAGGAAATTGTCATTATGGATGTAGTGATGCAGTTTCACTAGGAGTGGGGCGGAAAGTGCCCCCACTCAAATCAGAACGAAAAAGATATGATGGCGGAAAGTGCCACAAAACCAGCAAAGTGGCGGCAAAAAGCGCCACCATTCAAATCAGAGTGAAAAAGGTAGGGTGGCAGAAAGTGCCATCAAAACAGAAAAGTGGTGGCAGAAAATTTCACCAAAACAGCAAAGTGATGGCAAAAAGTGCCACCACTTTTCAAAGCTGGTGGAACAATGTGGTGGTTTGGGATTCTGGGTATTCGGATTCAAAATTAGTGTGGTGGTTTCATCGCATTTGGGTGGAAACTTAGCCACCATATCCATAACTGTGGTGGAACATTAACCACCACATATCATATACAGGGTGCAGGTGCTCCTGCCAAGACGAAAAATGATGTAAACGCTGATAGCGTTTTATATTTTTTCGGGAAAAGGTCCGACCTTTTCCGCATCTTGCAAAACCTATAAGCAGAACTTTTAGAAAGGATGGAAAAGCAATGGTACAGATAAAAAGAGATTGGTTTGATACAGCATTAGAAAACTACAGAAGGGGAGAAACGAATGGCAGATGGAAAGAGAAGATACAAATCTGACAGGAAAGATTATAAGGTATCTGTGAAGCTGTCAGAAAAAGATATGGATTGTTTGAATGCAGGACTTAAGTGGACCGGGTTAACAGCAAGTGCCTATATAAGAGAATTAATTCGTACAGGTGATAACATTGATACAAGTTATCCAGCGGACAGGGCAAGAGTAATCCGTGTTATTGCTGGTATTGCAAATAATATTAATCAGGCAGTAAAGCTTGGAAATTCGCAGGGAAGATTGTATTACAGCGATATTGATAAATTGCAATGTAGTCTGAATGAGATAAAGAAAACATTTGGGGAGGTGCTGGCAATATGGCGATTACAAAGATCCTGAATATTATGGAATCAGAGGGCAGAAATCCAGCGTCGCACCTGAAGAATGCTTTGGAATATATTCAGAATCCGGATAAGACAGAAGAATGTGTGTTGGTGGGGGGTATTAACTGCCTGCCGGACACAGCATTTGAACAGATGGAAGAGACAAAGAATATTTTTCATAAGACAGGTAAAAGGCAGGGCTATCATGTGATCATATCATTTTCACCGGAGGAAAAAGTAACAGCAGAGCAGGCAATGTATGTGCTTGAGCATTTTGCAAAGGATGTGCTTGGTGATGATTATGAGGCTGTATATGCTGTTCATACTGACAGAGAGCATATGCATGGGCACCTTATATGGAACAGTGTCAGTGTGACAACAGGTAAGAAATACAATTCACCGAAAGGCAACTGGAAGAATCATCTCCAGCCTATTACAAATAAATATTGTGATGAGCTTGGACTTGATATTATGCCAGCAGAGTACAGCATGAATTCAAAGAATATCAGCAGAGATAAATGGGAAAAGGAAATGTCCATGAAAGAGATAATTCTCGGGGATGCTAAGATGTGTGCATATGCAGCCGGAAATGTGGAGCATTTTAAATATCTGATGAAAAGACTTGGATATGTATTCAAGAAAGATGCGTGGATGGAAGTGCAGGCACCGGGATTTAAATATTATCACAAGCTCGCAAAGCTGGACGAGATGTTTTCAGAAGATATGCTACGGCATCATGTGGATATGCCTTGTATGGCAAAGCCTTACTTTTATTCGTCGGATATCAGAGGATTGCATAGAGCAAAGTTGTCACCATTTCAGAAGAAGTTTTATGCAAAGTTATATCGGCTAAGGATTGTGGAGCAGAAGAGGTTTGTTGTAGGGGGAGCAAAGTATACAGAGGATTTGAAAAAGTTTAATCAGTTGCAGGACGAATATCTGTTGCTTGTGAATAATGACATCAAAGATGTTGTGGAGTTTGTGGATTTTAGAAGTGAGAAGAAAGAAAGGATGCAGCAGATTGAGGATAGACAGCAGGCAATATACAGAGAAAACTCCAGTCGGAAACGTAGCATTAAGAGCGAGGAGCAATATCGGGAGTATCAGATGTGGCATGTGAAAGTGCAGGAGGAACTGGATGAGCTGAAGCAGGAGAAAAGGGAGATTAAGAGACAATTGCAGCTTGTTGATGGCATTATGAAAGAAGATTTGTATACGGCTTATTATGCGGTGTCGGAGAATGAGGAGATTGTTGCTGATAGGGAGATTGAGATACCAGGGGTGAAAGAGGAGGATGTGGTTGAGAAAATGGCAGTTGATGAGTCAGATATAAGTGTCTCTGTGTTAAGTACTACAAATAGTCAGGAAGATAAGAGTGCACAGAAAAGGCGAACTGATGGTGATAGAGAACAAAAGATTTATTTAGACGGCAAAGGAATTTCAGAGGTTCATAATTCGGCTGATGTGAATGTGGCAAGCGATATAATTGATATAACAGGTAAAAGTGAATTTTTGGAAATAAAAGAAACTGACCCTATGGACAAAGCTGGCTGGATTGTCAGGAGAATATCAGAGCTTGGTGGTTATGAGAATGTCGGTGATTCTGTTAAGGCTGATATATTCGGATATGATATTTCTGATGTAAGTGGCAGTATAAGGTTGTTCTCTGATGTAATGAAAAGACTGGGGATAAAGCTGGATGGTGACGAGCTTTATGAGGAGTTCCAGAAGATTTACGATGAGAGTGTTATTAGAAATGCTGATAAAGTCAAGGTCGAAGATAAGTTATGTAATAGGGGAAGAGGAAGGTAATTACTCTGCCTGTATATACAATAATATGGTTGTATTTTTGCGGAGATAAATTATGAGAGAGTATGCGACGAACAATTTTGCGAAAATAAAAGAAGTAATTGTGAAATTAATTAACAGGAACGCGAAAACATCCTGAAACAAGTATATACAAACATGCGTTTGTGTGGTACAATAAAATTCAAAATAAGGAAGATGAAAGTTACTATAAATGGAGGCAGAAAATGCAGACGATAAGCTACAAAAAGCTCTGGAAACTGTTAATTGATAAAGATATGTTAAAAAAGGATTTGGCACAAAAAGCTAAAATTAGTCCAACATCTATAGCTAAATTGTCCAAGAATGAAAATGTAAATACAGAAATACTGCAAAAGATATGTAATGCTCTTGAATGTGATGTTTGCGACATTATGGAGATGGTTGAGAGCAATTCCAATACAGAAGGAGAGAACTAATATAATGATTAGATTAGCGACAGTTTTTAGTGGTATAGGTGCAATAGAGCATGCATTGGAAAGAATGCAAATAAAAAATGAAATAGTTTTTGCCTGTGATAATGGTGATGTGTCAATTCTTACCAAGAAAATAGATATGAATATAGATGAAATAGGGATTGAATTAAAATCTTTATCTAAAATTATAAAAAAGATAAAATTTAACGATGAAGTAGATGATTTATATAAAAATCAGCTTGATGGTATGTTGACAGAAGCACTAAGTGAATATGAAAGTGTTCTTGATCGACTTAATTCTTTTCCAAAACAAGATACAGAATTAGTGAGAAAAATATTGCAAAAAGTTATTTCTATGAAAGAAGTTAAGGCTTCAAGAATAAAAGAATACGAAAAGTTTTTGGCTGAACTTGGACAGGGATCTGAGCAGCAGACAAAACTTAGGGAATTGCAGGTTATACTTGAAGTTTCAAATGACTATAAAAAAGACAATTCACTTGATGACCTTGGAAAAGATATTGAATTTGAGAGTGGAGATGACATTGATTGGAGAAGTATTTCAGAATTGGTATATTCAGCATACGAGAAGCTGGAATCCTTGGATGGAAAGAAAATAATTCGTAAAGTGCAGGATTTATCGCAGAGAGCAAGTCAGCTTCATGAGAAAATTAATTATATGGATGTTCAAAAAAAATTGGAAGGTATGGGGGATGACTGGTCTGCTCGTAAAAAGTATGTAGATTCTCTTTATGAGGGAATGGAAAAGAGAAATAAGGTAAAATTATCATATATGTCAAACTATAACATAAAAGATGAACAGTTTCATTGGAATGTTGCATTTTTAAATGGCAGACAGTATGCAGGCAAAGTTGATCTTTTTGTAGGAGGAAGCCCTTGTCAATCGTTTTCCTTAGTAGGCAAGCAACGTGGATTAGATGATACAAGAGGGACACTTTTTTATGAGTATGCAAGATTGATTGATGAAATTAAACCGAAAGTCTTTATTTACGAAAATGTGAAAGCTGTTACGACACATGACAGTGGAAGGACATGGAAGAAAATGCAACAGGTTTTCTCTGAATTGGGATATAAATTCACATGGTCGATTTTAAATTCAAAGAATTATGGTATTCCACAGAATAGAGAGAGATTGTTTGTGGTAGGATTTAGGGAAGATTTGAAATTGATAAAAGACTTCAGCTTTCCAAATCCAATTCCGTTAACAAAGAAAATGAAGGATTTTCTTATGGACAATGCTCCAGGTGGATATTTTCTGCCAAAGAAGGGCGTAGAATTTGTAACAAAGGAGAAGAATCTTTCAAAAAGATTCACCCAAATCGATGGTGATATACAATTGTGTCAAAAGAAGAATCAACAGTTCAACTGGCATGGAGATTTTGTATTTCAATCAGAAGAGGAGGCAAGAGAAAGGGAGATACCGGAACTTGAAAAGTATTTTCTGTCAGAAAAAGTGGTTAAATATGTAATGGCTACAGGTACAAAGAATTTTTATAGTAAGCCAAAGACTGATTTAGATGTTGCAAGACCGTTACTTACGACTATGCATAAAATGCATAGGGCAGGAGTTGATAACTATGTTACGACAGATGGACGCCTAAGAAAGTTAACACCGAGAGAGTGCTTGCGTCTTATGGGATTTTCAGACAATTTTAAGATAAATGTATCAGATACATCTATGTATCAGCAGGCGGGAAATTCGATTGTTGTAGATGTTTTGATTCATATTATGAACAAAGTTATTGAGAGTTATCCAGCTTTGATTGAGGAGGAATAGAATTATGTCATTTACACCATTTGCAAGATATAGAAATTTTACGTTATCAAATCTTAAAGCCTTACTTGAGGTATATCCTGACATGGCAGAGAGCATTTCATGGGAAGATGCAAAAAACTTTGCAGAGACGAAATCAAAAGGTTATAAAAGAACAGCTTATCAGCAGGCATGTCAGTTTGGACTTGAGGATAGATCTGAGGATAGTTTTAGAATACATAGTTATTTATATACATTTGATGATGAGAATCTTGCAAGATATCTTGTTTTTTGGTTTAAAATTTATTTTGCTCCAAATCCTTATGTAAACTCGTCTGATGAGGCATTTTTGTTATATTGTCGCCTTTGTGAAGATATTTTGCAGAATGAAAGTCATTCTGTAAATTTTGAAGATTTTGTGGTAAAGAATATCGGAGGAAAAAGTGATGATATTTTACTCAATGCAATAAAAGCATATGCTGCACCCGTGAGATACAGGAAAGTTGGAAATGTCGATAATTTATATATTTCTGAAGCTGATATTGATACAGTTGAAGAGGAAGTGAGCTTTATTAAAGCAAACTTTCCAATCGGCAATTCAAAATCTGAACATGATTTTTTTGAGAGATTCTCATATGCTAATTATTGTAAATTTTATGGCGAAAACGAAAATCCTGATATCAAAGATGGTGAAGAAATACAATTATCAGATTCTTCACGCGTTGAAATATCAATTGATCAAAGTAAGGAATGTGCACATCAGCTTGTAGACTGTGTATATCAAGTAGATAAGTTTCGAAGATTTTACAAAGTTTTGAAAAACAATGATAAAAATGTCAAAATTATTACAGATGATTTAGGTGGTAATTATCTGAGATATATGTTTGCTAAATCAACATCTGATCTGTATGAGAATACCAGTGGTGGAAAGACTCGTGTGTTTTTGGACAACGACTACGAAATTGTGCTTGATGGGAAAAAAGAAAAATGTAGATTATCAACTGAATGGGTTAGTTCAGAACTAGGAGCAGGAATCGCAAGTGCCAATTATCTTATTGCATTAATAAAGAGCATTAATATATATTATTCTGATGTATTAAAAATCTATGAAGAACATGGAAGATGGTACTTGGAGTATTTGAAAAAGGATTTTAAGGTTTCTGACTTGCCAGCATGTTTACAAACAGGATTTGCCCAAAGATATATTCGCTCTCTTTTGACAAAACCATTTGTGATATTAACTGGAAACAGTGGCACAGGTAAAACGAGAATTTCAAGACAGTTTGCGGAATATCTCGAAGTTAACTTTGAAAATGGAGAGAAGAACTGGTTATTGATTCCAGTTGGCGCAGATTGGACGGACAATACAAAAATACTTGGTTTTTATAATCCATTAGCAATTGATGGTAAAGGCGAGTATGAGAAGACAGCCATATTGAAGTTGATTGAGAGAGCGAATCTTCCGGAAAATAAAAGTGTACCATTTTTTATTATACTGGATGAGATGAATTTAAGTCATGTAGAGAGATATTTTGCAGATTTTCTTAGTCATATGGAAACACCAGATTTGAAGTTTGTTTTGGATGGATATCCAGGTGTGCTTAGGTATCCTGAGAACCTGTTTGTGGTTGGAACGGTCAATATCGATGAAACTACATATATGTTTAGTCCAAAGGTACTGGATCGGGCTAATGTAATTGAATTCAAGCCGGAAGAAAATTCTGTATTGGATTTATTTGTTAATCCAGCAGATAATGAAAACATCAACCCTGCTAGTGATGGAACAGCAGAAGCATTTGAAAAAATGGCTGCACTTATTAGAACTGGAAAAAGTAATTTGGATGCAGATATACTTGTCGAAATTCAAAGCGTTTTCAAGAGAATTTATGAGATTGTTGAAAAGGGTGGATACGAATTTGCATATAGAACTGTTCGTGAGATTAGACAATATTTATCGGCAGCTTATGAACTTACGGAAGATAAGGAAACTTTTGATCTTTACTCCATAATTGATGAGCAGCTTATTCAGAAGATTCTTCCTAAAATTCATGGGAATAATAAAGCAATTGGCGGACTGCTTGAAGAACTGGGAGCATTGTGTGTAGAGTATAATTTGCCATTAAGCAGAGAAAAGATTGAGAAGATGAAAGGAAAACTTGCACAGATACAATATGCAAGCTTTATATAAAATATGGTTGCAGCAATACGATTCAGGGTGAATGGAGATTATGATGCGTACCTTTACCCTGTCGGAACATACAATAAAATAGACTGGGAAAATGAATTGCCTTGTCGGTTAGGCACAGATTATTCGGTATACTTATCTAAATCAGAAGATAATATTGAGGCTATTGATATAGTAAATGGATTGGATGGAAAACTAATTTTACGACTTATTGAAACGAAGCAATATATTATCAAGCTAGATAATAAGAGCAAGGATTTCGTATCGTTACCGATTTTGCAAAATGAAAATAACAAGGCTCTTAAAATATATGAAGATGAGAACTCTGTCACATTCCAGTATATAAATTACCTGGGAAGAACAAAGGCATCATTTTCTGATTTCAATCAAAAAAGAAATCTTGTCTTTGAAGTAGTTCCCAATAAAATGGATTATGAGGATGATTATATTGAGCTTACAGAATCCATTGCAGAGCATTGTTCGGAATTGTTATTGGAGTATTCTGGATTAACATCGAATGTATTTAGCATATCGAATGAAGATTCAAAAACCTTGCTGGAACAATTTATCTTTTTACGGAGATTCTGTTTCGGTGAGAATCTTTTAGGTCTGTTTGAAGCAATAAAGAGAAATCCCGATCATATATTGATAGAAGATTCGGAATTTAAGCCTATAGGATGCGGAGTGCCTTCAAGGAAAATTTTCACACATCCTTTTAGTTATGGACAAAAATGGAGAAAATATGAGACTGAGGATTTGCACACACATTATCTACCGTCAACGATTGCAGTTTCGAAAAAAAAGGACAGCGTTGATACAGTCGCAAATAGATTTTTGAAATTTGCATTGGAGAAGTTTCAAGTTATCTGCGAAGAATTAATTAAATCTCTTGAGTCCGCAGGTGCGGAAAAGCAAACTGAATGCTTGCGCGAAGCTGCTAATATTCAGCAGATGTTGAATGATATTTTGAATGATCGTTTTTTTGATGAAATTGGAAGGCTTGAGATTATGCCTCAGAATAATCAGGTTCTTCAAAAGAGAGCAGGCTATTCGGATATATTTTTTGCATATTCCATGGTTGACCTGGCACTGCAACTTGATTGGAAAGGGGAAGATTCTGTATATGAGGGAGAATCAAAAAATGTTGCACTTCTGTATGAATATTGGCTTTTCTTTGAACTAGGTAGTATAATTAAATCTATAGATGGATGTGAAGCAATTACTATAGAGGATACACCATTTCTCACAACTGATAATGGTAAGTTGACTGTATCACTGAAGGAAGGAAAGAAATCATGTCAGGGATTTGTAATTAAAGACCTCAATACAAGAATAAATCTTTATTACAATAGAACTTTTGTGTCAACCGATTTTCGTACTACAAAGTCTGAAGGGTCGTATTCACGACCGTTCAGACCAGATTATACGCTAGCTATTTTTCCATACAGATATCAGGGAGAATATGATGGAGGAGAGAGTAAGGCTGTCAAAGATGGTGCTGTAAGTTATATCCATTTTGATGCAAAGTATCGTATTACGGATTTAACTTCTTTTGTTGGAAAAGTGGATAATGCCACTGAGTTTGACGAGAGCGAATTTTTGGATGAGAAAGCAGCAGCGGTCACAAATACATATAAACGTGGCGATCTTTTAAAGATGCACACATATAATGATGCAATTCGTAGAACGATTGGAAGTTATGTATTATATCCTGGAAATGCAAAACAAGCAGATATGGGTAATAAGGTGTTTAGTCTTTATGATGAGATTCTCCCAGGCGTAGGCGCATTTGCAATAAAGCCAAGTAATAGTGCGATAGGAGAGAAGGAACTGTGCAGATTTATTTCTGACATGATAAAGGAAAAGGGGCAAGATAATTCCCGACTCAATCGACTGAAGTATTATGCAGAAATGGTTATGCAAGAACCGGCTGCATTTAAGAATACACAAGTAGATTCATCAGATGGATTAGCAAAGGCATTATGTGTCATTGGATATATTCGAAGTGAAAGCCCAAGCGATTACTACCACTCGCTTGAACAGAATGATTTGCTAAAGCCGGGAAAGGAATTTTTGTTCTACTACTATGCAATAAAGGGAAACACGGTATATTCTCATCACCATGATATTGCAAAAGCTGGATCATTCAGATTTTACAAAAACAATATTGATATTACAAAAACATATGATTTAGAACCAATTCTTTGTGATATAGTTTCTAATAATCTTGTTTCAAAGCAGGAACTTGTAAATCAGCTTAATTCTCAAGGTTTCTTAACGTCTGTAGATAACCATAATGCGGATTTTTACTATGTAATGAAAGTAAAGGTTGTAAAGGATTGTTTGCCAAGAGAATCAAAAAACATTAGCGATATAAATGGCATTAATGGCAATGATAGTTTTAGCCCGCACTCTCCAAAAGTAATAGATATACGAGCGTTTTAGGCTTCACCATAATAAATAACTATTTGTTTAGACAAGACTGTTTGATGCGCTGGATATCGAAAGAATAATAATATGATGTATGCGTCATGGGGACAAAATGTAGAGGAAATAGGTAAACTTATTTAATGTATTGAGATAGGAGGAATAAAGAATGCAGAGAATTAATGATGATGAAATTTTTTTTGAAAATATCCCTTTATATGGTTCAAATATTGTAACAAAAGGTTCAAGTGGACTTGGAGGGGAAATTTATTTTAATATAAGTGATATAGATTTCTTTGGAGGAAATGTGAATTCAACAGAAACAATTGCAGGAAAAGAAGTATATTCTTTAAATAAATCGAATGTTTATAGATTCGATAAGAGAAATCTTTTAGAATATATGGATTCGATAAAAGATGAATTCATATTTAATTTGTTTTATGATTACAAAAAATTCACTAGAAATTCCGACAAATGGAAAATGATAGACGAGGATGGATGGAAATATAGGAGAGAGGAAATTGAACATGCATCAAATCTAGAGTTTGATATGTATCTAAAAAAATCTACATTAGACAGAGGATTTATAGGATGCAATTCCTCTGAGATTTATTCTCTAGTGGTTGCGTATACATTGATTCCTAATTATACGGAATTAAGAATCCTGCGAACAAATGAAAATGGACATAATTGTTATACATTTTTGATGAGTCTAAAGTCTTCTGTAGATTTTGTTTCAGAGCTTAATCAGGAGTTTGAAGAAGAGGTTGAGGATAACAGAGGTGCAAACAGAGAGGCTTTGTTAAATGATGCATACAACAGAGGTGGTAAACCTGGTAAGTCTCGTGTTAATACAACTGTGTTTAACAGAGATCCTGTTATTGCAGCGGCTGTAAAAGAAAGAGCAAATGGACAATGTGATTTGTGTGGACAACCTGCTCCGTTTAATAATGCTAATGGGTTTCCTTATCTAGAGGAGCATCATCTAGTCAGACTGGCTGATGGAGGGGATGACAGCATAGATAATGCAGTGGCACTGTGTCCTAATTGTCATAGAAAAATGCATATTGTAAATGATGAAAGCGATACGGAAACACTTAAGAAAAGAATTTTGGCATATGTGAATGCGATGAATAAAAAATAATCGTAAATTTATGCTTTATAGATATCTTTTGTGAGTTAGTTAATAAAATTGTGAGGTATTGAGGTGGTTTTGTGGCAGATGTTTTAACCAAAGAACAACGGCATAAAAACATGAAAAATATTCATGGAAAGGATACCAAAATAGAGGTTATATTAAGAAAGGCTCTATGGAACAAAGGGTATCGGTATCGTAAGAATTATAAAATATTGCCAGGTAGCCCGGATATTGTATTAACAAAGTATAGGATTGCCATCTTCTGTGATGGAGAATTCTTTCACGGGAAGGATTGGGAAGTATTAAAACCAAGACTGGAAAAGAGTAATAACAGTGAGTTTTGGATAAGCAAAATATCTCGTAATAGAGAGCGGGATGATGAAATAAATAAGAGATTGATGTTTGAAGGCTGGACCGTTATCAGGTTTTGGGGTGATGATATAAAGAAGCATACAGATGAGTGTGTTAAGGTTGTGGAAGAAACAATTTTTGATATAACCTTTGAAAAAGACGATTTAGGATAGAAGGAAACTGAGATTGATATGAAGATATTTTCATTTTTTGCAGGTGTTGGAATGCTTGATTTAGGGTTTCAAGAAGCTGGATATGAAGTTGTTTTTGTTAATGAATATAAACAGGATTTTATGAATGCATATCGTTATGCGAGAAGAAGATGCAATTATAATCAACCTGTATATGGGTATCATGTAAATGATATTAATTATTTTTTAAATGGTATAGGAGAAAATAATTTTCAGCAATACATTGACAATGAAAGACATAATAACGAGTTGGTCGGGTTTATAGGTGGTCCACCTTGCCCGGATTTTTCTATAGGAGGCAAAAATAAAGGTAGAGAAGGAGAAAATGGAAAATTGGCAAAAAGTTATATTGATATGATTTGCCGCTTTCAACCAGATTTCTTTTTGTTTGAAAATGTAAAAGGGTTGGTAAAAACACAAAAGCATCGGGAATATTTTGAAGAGCTTAAATTCGAATTGAAAAGTAACGGATATATACTATCTGAACAATTGATGAATTCATTGGAATTTGGAGTGCCTCAAGATAGAGACCGAATTTTTATGATGGGGGTTTTGAAAGGGAATGAATTAGCTAGAAAAGTAATAAGTGTGAATGATACATTTGCTTTTCCGTGGAATGCAGATTTGCCGTATGACTCCGCGTTGGTGAAGAAGATGAATTGGCCCAAACCACAGAAATATCGAGAAAAAAGTGTAAGAAAATTTAAGTATAATGTTCCAAGAAATTTAACTGTAGAGGAATGGTTTAGGAAAAATAATGTATATAGACACCCTAACAGAAAAGATGTCTTTAAAGTTAAAAGTGGAATAACGAAAATGTTAACAATACAGGAAGGGGATACTAGTAGGAAATCATTTAAGCGTTTGCACAGATGGAAATATTCTCCTACAGCAGCTTACGGAAATAATGAAGTGCATCTTCATCCATATAGAACACGACGTTTAAGCGTTGCAGAAGCGATGGCTATTCAGTCGTTACCTGCATGGTTTGAATTACCGGCTACTGTGTGTCTGAGTGCGAAGTTTAAAATGGTAGGAAATGGTGTGCCATATTTGATGGCACTTGAAATTGCCAGGAAAATAACTAATTATTTTTAGGAAAGTAGGTATTATTATGAAAAAAGTAAAAATGAAAGTTAATCCTAGAATAATAGAACATTTAGGTAGTGATTTGATTACATCTGCATCTGTAGCTGTTGTAGAGTTAATAAAAAATTCCATTGATGCACATAGTAAACGAGTAAATGTACAATTTTTTGATGGAGTTGAGGATGTGAAAAGAAATGATAAATTGTTGGTGCCGCTAGATGACGATATAACTTTATTATTAGATAAAGAGAGCTCCGCAGCGAGTGTATTATTGATTGAAGATATCGGGGTTGGGATGAATGCAATGCAATTGCAGGAAGGTTTTTTGAATATAGGTACAGATATAAAATATAAAGATACTGAAAATACAAATCTTGGCGAAAAAGGTATTGGAAGACTTGCTGCACAACGTTTGGGGAAAAAACTTATTCTTGAGACTGCTTCAAGTGATGATGTGCAACGAAAAGTTATTATCATTGATTGGAATGCGTTGGTAAATTCCGAAAAAATTGATGAATTCGAATTTCCATATTATGAATTACCTAAAATGGCAGAAGCTTATACAAGAATGTGGATAATAGATGTAAAAAAAAGCGAGCTTATCAATGAACCGTTGCAGTTAGAGTTATTCGATAATAATAAAGTGACTTTAACAGATGAATTACGGGCAGCAACATCATTTTTAATATCTCCATATGACAAAAAGGTACAAGATATCGAAATAGCATTCTATAATAATGGAATACAGATTGAGTCAGGATTTGATTTAGAATTATTAAATTTTGCTGAAAGTGTTAATGCTTTTGAAATCCATAATATAAATGGAAAAATTGAATTAAATATGAGTTTAAATTTGACACCTCAGTTTATAGAGAAGACACATAGATCATGTATTAAGCCAGTTTCCTATTTCCCGAAATATAGGAGAGAAAAAGAAGAATACATTCATTTTTTTGATAGTTACAAGGATCGTTTTGATACATCTTTGAATATTACTATTTCGCATGAAGAATTGGTAAATAAGATTAAGGAGAAGAGAAAAAAAGAATATTCTGATATAAAGAATCAAGCGGCTTTAGAAGAATTTTTGGTAAAACAAGTGGAAAAAGAACTTAATAAATTGATGGCTATATTGCCTATAGAAGGTCGCGCATATAATTTTAAACAAGACAATGCTGTTGGCAAAATATATGTAGATTATGCAAAGTACTTGAAAGGTGAGACTCATCCTAGCGTAAAAAAGTATTCATTGGATGATATTCAAAAATTTTTATCTTTATATAATGGTATAAAACTTTATAGAAACGGATACAGAATAGGAGCACTTGGTAATAGAGATGATGACTGGATTGAAATGCAACAGTACAGAACTTCTGGTCAACAATTTTATAGAATGAATCAAAGTAATACCGTAGGATATGTTTCGATAAATGATCCAACGCAAACTAATATAAGGGAAATTAGTTCTAGACTTGATGTAGTACAAAATGATGTAGTAAAAATATTTAAAGAAGTAATAATAACAATATTTAATTACTATTTTTATGATTTCAATCGTGCAGCAGATGATATAACAAAATCTGTTTTACGGGATGAAGGATTGTTGCAAGACGATACTAAAAAGGAAGTAAAACGAAGAAAGGACGAAAATAATAAGTTATTAAAAGAAAACCAAATACTATTAAAGGAAATTAAGAAAACTAAAGAAATATTATTATCGAAAGCAGTTGTGATTGGTGATGAGGTAAATATTTCACAGAAAGTATATGATAAAGCAATTGAAACTTTGGATTCCGTAGATACTCAAATTCAAATAACACAAGAAGAACTTGGAAAAACAAAAGAGGTGTTGGATACGGCAGAGGCAGGACTTAAAGAAATACAGATAGAAGCATTTAATAATTATAAGTTAATGGCTAATGGTTTAATAACAGAAACCATGACTCATGAGTTGCATTCAATAATTAATGATCCTAACATGCATAATATTGAAAGTGATTTTGAGGTGTTAAAGGAATTTCTTTACGATACAAATATAAAGCTGTATAACAATAATTTATTACCAATAAAAGATCAAAGCGATTTATTGTTGGGAAAAGTTGAAGATGTAGCAGATTTATATAATTTCTTGGAAAAAACTTTTATCAAAAAAAATAATTATGATGAATATGCATGTGAAAGTGTTGGAGACGTAGTGGGAGAAATTGAAAGAAAATTAAAAAAAGAACTTTCAAAGAACAAAATTATTATTAGACAGGAAAATTTGAAAGCACTGTGGTATATGCCTAAGGGTGTTCTGTTACATGTGCTGTATAATCTCTTTACAAATTCAATATATTGGATTGATATAAGAGAAAAAAGAGCACTGAAGGAAAAAAATTATTATATTCCAAATAATGAAATAGTTGTTGAACAGAAAACAGATACAAATATTTGGGTATATGATTCGGGATTGGGTGTATTAAAAAAAATGGAATATATCTTATTTGAAGCATTGCAGTCCGGAAAAGAGAATGACGGAAGAGGCATGGGCCTGTATATTGTAAAAAAGTTGTTGAAGTCTTTTAATGCAGATATCGAATTATTAGAGGAAACTAATGAATGGGGTAATAGATATATTTTTTCTATTACAGTTCCAAGAGATTGCGTTAGATAAGGAGAGGTTTTATGGAACATGTTGCATTTAATGAATTCTATTCGTTGATGAATATTGCTGGAATTATTATAGTTGAGGATTCAATTGAGTTTGATTTGTCAAGAAAGGCGGTCATGTATGATTGCTTAATGTTGACAGATAACGAAAAAGAAAATTTAGTGACAAATATTTCTGATGAACGGGTGAAAAGCAAACTGAAAAAGATTTTTGATGTATATTCCGAATGTAAAGATGGATTTACATGGGATATGGTTCCTAAAAGAAATGTTGAATTTTATGTAGAAAAGCAAAAACTGGATGGACTTAAGAATGCTATTGATGACGTGACAGATGACGAGGTAAAAGAAAATATCGAATTGTTTCAAAGGTTTGGCATAGGATTGAAAATTGAGAATGCAAAAGGGTATAGAGGGCTGCTTGAGGGATCTAAAAAAGATGGAGTTAGTTTACCATTAAGGGTTTATAAAGATTTTTCAGCGCCGGATCTTAAGTGCATGGAAGAAGATTGGAGTTTGTTTTCTAAAGATAACAAATTTTTTCTTTGTGTTATTGATAATTTTATGAACGGAGAAGCAAGGGGTAAAGATATAATTGATGAATTGTATGCAAATAATCAAGCAAGGGAAAGTGGTGTATGTATTGTATTAAGTTCGCAACAAGAGGATATCACAAGAAAAACTGATGAAATGTATGTTGGTTTTGTTAATAAATCAACAGAGAGTATTGATAATGAAATTAAAAGACATTTAATAATGAGTCAATATAAAATCATGCTTACAATACTTAAAAATGAAAGAATGGAGGCATTGAAAAAATCTTTTTCTTACGCAGCATCAAATATGGAAGTAGCAGTATATTTATCTTCAATGGCAAAAGAGGAAGGAATAACAAATCATGAAATTTTGAATGAATGGATTGATTTGAGAGAGCGATATTATACATATCAAGGCGGTGTTAATGAGATTAAGAGAACAATTTTGTTGTCAAGTTTGTTTGAGAGAATGAGCAATAATGCGTCTTCTAAAGAAATTGAAAGTAATGATCTTGAAGCATTTCAAAGGTTTGAGCAGTATGATTACCATGTGAATGAATTTATGACGCCACCAATGACGGGGGATATTTTTTGCATTAAAGGTAATTATTATTTGTTATTAGGACAAGAATGTGATTTATCAATAAGGGATGGAAGGAGGAAGAATCCGGTAGCAGAATTAGTTCCTATTAAGTTGGTTAAGAACAGAGATATGGGGAATTTTAAGGAGAAATATAATTATGAAAAATTATTATTAGGGAAATTTTTGGATGCGGACGGACAATGTTGCAATATTTCAATAGATTGTACTAAGAGAGAAATGATTGATAATGAGATTTTGGATTTGTGTGCATTTAATGATTTGGGAAAATCTGAAATATGTTTAGATCAGGAATTAAAAGTAGAGTCAAAATATTTATTGCCAATTGAATGGCAACAATACTATGAGGATTTAAAAACACGTTTGTTAAGTTTGAAGAATAAGTATGATTTGATTAAGAAGCATGAAGAAACTTTAGGATTTAATGTGGTGCAATTAGTAAATGATTTGGGGGCCAGTCATAATAATAGACTGGTATCAATTATAGATTTTTCAGTAGACGATAATATCATAAAATATGATGCAAAGAGGATTTGTAGAATTAGGAATCATGTACTATTGATAAATAAAATGTTTTTAGAATATAGAGGAAGACAGGCGTTTAATACTATAAATATGGATATAGGGCGGAATACATTATATTCAATAGAAATGAAGGAAAGTGATGAAAGGTCTACAGGAAATTATGTGACAGTTATTTTGACAACATCGAGAAAGGAGAATGAAAATGTTAAAAGAAGGGATTGGATAATTAATAAAGAAGATATATTAGAGTTCATAAAACAAGTAAAACCATTAGAAGCTGAAAAATATGAAAAAATACTTTATGATTTGGAGGATAATATTTTGCTTGAAAGTAACACTGGTTATATAAAAAATGCAATTAAATACATTAAACAATTGACAAACGATGAATTGTTATTGAAATTAGAATTGTTAAAGTAATATGGATGATTGTCAATCGATATTTGCAATAATAAAATGGTAATGCAATCACTTGAAAAGAGCTTATGAAACATTTGAATCATGGTATCACAATCTTTTTCTTGCAGAAATATTGGTTGAAGTTTATATTTTTATAGGTGGACAAGCAAACCGACAGAATATTATTCTGTGAATAGTAAAACAAACCTGCAAGCCATCGGAACTACACACAATAATGAAAAAATGCAATGGTACTGGATTGGTACTAAAAATATGTGAAACGAAAAATAATGTGTGGAAATGATGCGAGTTATCAATACAAAACAGTATAGATAATTGTGTTAGAATAACCTGAATCAAACCAGACTCTGCGAGTTTGAGTAGTAAACAGAAAGCCGGAAAGCCGCATAAATAGCGGACTTGCCGACTTTTGATGTGAGACGTGATACCTTTTTGATACCTATATGGAACATGATAATAGATTTTTTGCTTATAACTTATAAAAGTAGTCAATACTGGATAATCGCATATTCATATATTTGTTCATTTTATTTTCTTCAGATTCAATATCGCTACTCATACAACCTCTGATAATATCGCTTTTAGCCTCTGTAAGTTTTTCTATTTCAGCAATACTTATACCTGCTTTTAAAAGATTGCTAATACCAAATTTGGTGATACCAGTCGTGTCCTGTCTTAGAATAACTACAGAAAGAAAGTCTACAATATTTGAGTTTGGAGATGTTCCTTTCCATTGGTTTCCATTTTGGCTACAAAAAAGAAAATCTGATGGTTTGTCCAAAGTTGATTGACGTATTTCGTTATATATTTGGAATTGATTGCTAAGATTAATTGGCAATCTAATTGTATAGCCATTTATTTTTAAGGTATTAATTTTGATGTTCAAATCATAATATTTTAATTTTCTAATAACGCTATATTTTGCTCCAGTTAAAATAATTAATTTAATAGCTAACATACCACATATTTTTGAAAAAGATAATTTTTCTTTAGTAGAAGAATATCTATCAAAATATTCATCTATTGTAGTAATCAAGTCATTTATTTCGTTATTGTTACAGGCAACTTTGGGTTCTTTAGAACTAAGTTTTAAATTATTCCTTATATAGTTCCCGATTTGATAATAATATGAATCTTCATCTAATCTATACATATTTATATGATTAAGTAAATCATTGTTAGTAAACCAGTTTTGCTGATTAGCATATCGGTAAAACTGAGCAATTGCAATTGCATATTTTGAAGCAATAGATTTAGAGGTATAGCCATTGTTGGCAATATTATACTCTATGCTTTCTATGATATGTTCAGTTCTGATACCGCCTAGTAATTTTGTGCTTATAACAGAAGAATCAGACTGTAAATAGCTTTTAAAGTTTTTAAGTTCTGCAATATATGTGCCAAATTCCTCAATCATATTATCAAATTCCATAATTATTCCTCCTGCGTTATTTTCTCCATTGGTAACTACATTTTTTATTATCTTTTCCATTATAATCAACTTTACTGCTCGTAGCAGGCCAGTTAATTTTCCACTCGAAATACTCGTCCTCGGAAATCTCTCCATTCTTCAGCTGCTCTTTTCGCAGACACCACTCTCGCATGAAATCATTGACCAAACCGTACTCTAGCCACATACCTACTGGAGCATGAGCAGGCCAGTCGTCATTGTCATAGTAACGCACCGATTTATCATCAGAAGCGTTGCATTTGCCGGGATTGCGGACAAGTTGAAATAAATGGATTATGCTGCGGTCATCTTCATCAAGCCAAAGGAATGTAAGCATAATATCCTCAGCACAACCGGGAGTGACACCAATAAAATGAATATAATTGACGTTTAATATCTTTGCCATTTCCATTAAAGTGTTATTTTTTGGAACACGATAGCCGGATTCATACTGTGCAATACGAACATCAGCATTGCGTTCCTCATATCCCAATTTCAAACCTAGTTCACGCTGCGTTAAGCCCCGGAACGTGCGTATTCTCTTTATCCGTTCTCCTAATATCATAGTCATGTGTCCTTTCTTTAATTACAGGTGGTACACCATAATATATTCTTCCCCATTCTCCCTTACAATTTCAAAACCAATCTTCAAATACATCTTTGCTGCATAATTGGCTTTTTGAACAGAAAGAGAAACCCGGTTGTACCCATATGATTTAAGCAGAGTAAGAATTTCTTTCATCATGGCTGTTCCAATGCCCAAGCCCCGATATTCTTTATAAAGAGAGATTGCCAAAGAGGGCGTTTCATCATCTATATGTCCGTAATCGTTCATAATGCGAACCCAAACAGCCCCGACAATCTTACAGTCAACCTCTGCCACTAATCCCAAATCATCATTTAATTTCCCGAAATGCTCAACATAAATCTGCAATTCGGGAGATGCAATAATGGTTTTAGGTGGAGGTTCCACACCATCTGGAATAAAGATTGCTTCATATAGAAAATTATCCAGTAATGGATATTCCTGTTTTTGTATTTTTCGTATTCTTACGTTCATGGCTTGCCTCCCAATTCTGTATTCTCCATATATTCTAGCATAATTCAAATAATACAACAACAAAAACTTATCACAAATGCTAAATTTAATAAAAAAGATAAGTTTAACAAATAAGTTATTGACAATAACAGAAATGTTAAGTATAATACAAATACGGAACTTAACAAAAAAGCTAAATAAAAGGAGGGCATTGAATGAACAATGAATTATTTGTAACTGCCGGGGAAGTAGCGCAGGAGTTGGGTGTTTCCAGACCATTTGCTTACAAATTAGTACGACAGATGAATGAGGAACTAGAAGAAAAAGGTTTTATCACAATCGCCGGACGTGTCAGCAGAAAATATTATGAAGAAAAATTTTACGGCATGGCGCGGACAGCGAACTAAGGAGAGTTGATTATGGCGGCATATAAAGATGAACAGCGTGGAACATGGTATGTATCGTTCCATTATTATGACTGGACGGGCAAGAACTGTCGGAAAGTCAAGAGGGGGTTTAAGACCAAAAGAGAAGCTACGGAGTGGGAACATCATTTCCGCATGAAAGAAGCGGCTGATTTGGATATGACTTTCGGAGAATTTGTGCAGGCATACACAAGGGATATGAAGCCGAAGCTGAAGCGCAATACTTGGCTGACAAAGAAGCATATCTTACGCACAAAATTGTTACCGTACTTTGAGAATAAGAAAATGTGCGATATTCGTGCGAAAGATATTATTCAATGGCAGAATAAGCAGATTTCCTATCGTGATGAAAAAGGAAAATCATATGCCCCGACTTATTTGAAAACTTTGCAATCTGAATTGAGCGCATTATTTAACCATGCGGTACGGTTCTACGAATTAAAGAGCAATCCTGTTGTTAAAGCCGGGCCGCTTGGAAAAGGGAAAGCGGAGGAGATGCTTTTTTGGACGAAAGAAGAATATCTGAAATTTATCGAAGCAGTAAAAGACAAGCCATATTCCTATCAAGCATTTCAAATTTTATACTGGTGTGGCTTGCGTGTTGGCGAACTTTTAGCACTCACGCCGCAGAATATTGATTTTGATAACAAGGTCATTCGTATAACAAAATCTTATCAGCGGTTAGAGGGAAAAGATGTGATAACAGACCCGAAGACACCGAAAAGCAAGCGCAATGTCAGTATGCCGGACTTTTTGTGTGAGGAATTAAAAGAGTATATTGGTAGAATGTACGGGATTCTTCCGAATGACCGTATCTTTCATCTGACAAAAAGTTTCCTACACCATGAAATGACGAGAGGGGCAGGAAAAGCAGGAGTAAAGCGCATTAGAATCCACGATTTAAGACATTCTCATATTTCGTTGTTAATCAGTATGGGATTTTCGGCGGTATCAGTCGGAAACAGGGTAGGGCATGAAAGTGTAGATATTACGTTTCGATATGCTCATATGTTCCCGACAGAACAGATACAAATGGCAGAGTGTTGAACGCAGAGTTTAAGGAGGGTACAGAAGAATGAGCGGAACACACAAATATCCAACAATCAGTTTTCGCATTTCGCCTAGAGAACGAGAAAAAATCGAAGCAAAGATTTTTGTAAGTGGCATGAAAAAGAAAGATTATTTTGTGCGTTCCTGTATTTACAATCGTGTATGTGTGGTGGGCAAGAAAGAAACGGTATATCAGATTGTGGAAAAATTACAGGAAATGCAGAGCCATATGGAAAAACTGGCAGAGCAGATAAAAAGCAAGAAGCTGGAGGTCGCTACCGAAGAAATCAGAGAATTACAGACATCTTATGAGGATATGTTGAAAGCAATTCTTTGGATGTTGAACGGAGCAAAATATCTGTGGCAAGACAATACCAACGGAGAAGAAAAAAGCCCAGACAGCGGCAACTGTTAGGGCTGTGATAACTGGAAAACTCTGTTATCAGTATTACACAATACAAGTATAGCAGAGGTTTCTTCCAGTGACAACGATTTTTCAGAAATGGAGAGTATTATAGAAGAAACAAAAACAGAATTGAAGCTGATTAAGTTGTCGGAGATTCAGTCGCAGGAAGTTTCCTGGCTGTGGTTTCCCTTTATTCCCTATGGCAAGCTGACTATTGTTCAAGGCGATCCGGGCGACGGAAAGACAACCTTTATACTTAATATAGCGGCGAAGCTGTCTAAGGGAGAAAGTTTAGATAGTGGAATGAATTTTACAGAGCCCTTGAATGTAATCTATCAGAGTGCGGAGGACGGTCTTGCCGATACAGTAAAGCCCGGTTAGAACAGGCAGGGGCAGACTGTGAGAAAATTTCGGTCATTGATGAAAAGATAAAATCCCTTTCCATGATAGATGAACGGTTGGAAGAAGCTGTTATAAAGACAGGAGCAAAGCTGTTGATTTTAGACCCGCTACAAGCCTATTTGGGCAGAGGCATGGATATGAACCGGGCGAATGAAGCAAGGGATATGACAAAGAAATTAGCGGCATTAGCAGGGAAATACCAATGCGCCATTGTGCTTGTTGGGCATATGAATAAAGCGGCAGGAAATAAGGCGGCGTACCGGGGAATGGGTTCTATTGACTTCTTTGCAGTCGCAAGAAGCGTTCTCTTAGTCGGCAGGGTTGAGGGCGAGGAAAATATAAGGGCTGTGGTACAGATTAAAAATAACCTTGCAGCGTTTGGACACCCGAAAGCATTTGTATTGTCGGAGGACGGTTTTCAATGGCTGGGGGATTATGAGGTTACCGCTGATGAAATCTTAGGCGGTATTGTCCCGAAAGTAAATAAAATGGAACAGGCGAAGCAGCTGCTTCGGGAACTGGCAGAAACAAACAGTGCCATACAAAGTAATGAGATTTTCGGTTTTGCGGACGAACAGGGCATATCAAAACGCACACTGGAAAATGCGAAGAAAGAGTTAGGTGTCCGAGCAAAGCGGATAAACAACACATGGTATTGGGAACTAGATAAAATCAGACAGTGACGGACAGGCAAGCAAGGCAACAGCGCAACAATGCAGGGTATTAGAATTTTGCAGTCTTGGAATTGCGTTGTTGAAGAATGCAAGGTTGCAAAAATTATAGACATTGCAATGTTGCGCTGTTGAGAGAAAGCGGAAAGCTGCGGTGTCAAGGCGGTGAAAAGCCGCCCACCGTCCGCAGGACGGTATGCTGTCTAACGGACAGCTTGCTCCCGGCAGGGCGCAAAACCTGCATGCAGGTTGCATTTTTGTTGTCGTAGCTGACAAAAGTGCTTTTGCGTTTACTTTCGACGAAAGTAACAAAGCCTGCGCCGTATCCGGCTCTAATATGACAGATAGAAGAAAGTGGAAGATTGCCTATGGAGAGAACGATAAGTGCAATGATAGGAAAAGGTTCTGTGAACCATAATACCAGAGCATTTACAACTAAGAATGTGGATAAAAATAGAAGTGCCTATAATGTGGAATTTTGCCATGAAGATATTAAACAGGTTTATCACAATCTGTTTGATGAAGCACTAGAACGATATAATGCCAAGCAGAAACGTAAAGATCGAGTGATTGATAATTATTATGAAAAAATCAGGAGGGGCAAGCAGGAAAAGTTATTTCATGAAGTAATATTTCAGATCGGAAATAAAGATGATATGAATGCCAAAAGTGAAGATGGATTGTTGGCAAAAAGGATTTTAACAGAATTTATGGACGAGTTCCAAGCTAGAAACCCGAACTTGTATGTATTCTCGGCACATTTGCATATTGATTTTGTACCATATATTACAGGAAGTAAGCGAGGTCTTGATACAAGGGTATCATTAAAATCTGCACTGGCGGAAGAAGGCTTCACTGGTGGTACTAGAGGTGCTACCGAATTAAATCAGTGGATTGCATCAGAGAAGAAAGAACTTGCTACAGTCATGGAGCGATATGGTGTGGAATGATTGCAAAAGGGTACACATGAGAAACATTTGTCGGTGCTCGAATTTGAAAAGAAAGAGCGTGCAAAAGAAGTAGCAAAATTGGATAGCCAGAAGCAGGAAATATCTTCGATGGTTGTACAGCTTGGTGAAGAGGTTTCTGTAAAGAAACAGGAATTAAAGAATGCTACTGCTGAAAAAGAACTGGCAGAGGAGGCTACGCAAAGGGCAAAAGAAGAAGGTGCTGTGGCCAACAGGAAAAAGAAGTATTGCTTGCAAGTAATCAGGATTTGAGGGTGGAAAATGCAAGGCTTGAGAGTCGCAAAGATAGACTTCGTATGGAAAATCATGATTTGAAGGAGAAGCAGTTACGGTTACAGACTGACAATGAAGAACTGGAACAGCGGCATGAAGATTTACAATACACGAATAGTGAATTGCAGAATGTGAATGACCAGCTATTCGCTGACAATCATACTCTGGAGCAAAAGAATGATTTATTGCAATCGGATAATCAAGCATTAAGACAAAAATACAATGATTTGCAACAGGATAATGTTCAGCTTGAAAAGAAACAGAATGAGCTTAAGAGTAATATAGAGCAGATGGTACAGTCAGAGCAGTTATTGCAGCGTGATGTAAGGAAGTATGATGAAGCGCCGGATTGGCAGTTGCCGGAACCGGGAGCATTTGCAAGTGCTAAGTCGTTCCGCAATAAGGTAGGAATACCATTTGTGAATAGGCTTAAGACACTGATAAAGAATCTGACAATCCAGTGTATAAGGCTGAAAGAGGAAGTATTACAGTTACGGAAGGAAAAGAACAGATTGTCAGATGATGTGGAATTTTACAAGGGCAAGATTAAGGATATGAGTGGTAAGGCGGAGCTGTTGCAGGAAAAGGCTGATGATCTGGAACGTGTGAAGAGATATGCCGGTGCGGAGCAGATTGATACAATTATTTGTAAGGTAAAGGAACAGGAGCGTACAGAACAGCCGGATAGGCGGTATGACAGATATTATGGAACAAGATAAAGGAAAATTATAGATTAAAATAGTTTTGAAAGTATGATGTAAGAAATAAAAGCATGGAATTTAAAAAATTCAAGGGTAATAGAAAATTTGTGAACTGTGTTTTCTGTTCAATCATTTTTAACAAATGTTAAGATGATTGAACAGAAAATGTTAAATAAGTTGCTTTTACATTTTTTGACAATTAATATAAAAATATATAAATTTTATTCTATTATTGAATTACGAATGTGGCTGAGAATTACATTTGATGCGGCCTCTTTTAATTCATATATATAATCAATATGTTTAATAACTGGACGAGTATTAGCTGTGGAACGTGTTACACCATTAATGTCAGTGGTTTCGACTTCTACATAGCCATTTTGAATAGCTTTTTGGGCACCTATATTGCTGTGAATATTGTTAATATTTTGTAATTCTTTTTCTATCATTTCAGAATCGACATTTAATCCAGTATCTGAAAAAGATTGATATGTGACATATTTTATTGCTAAATTAGCATCTTTAAATTCTTTGATGGTTTTTTCAGGATTTTCCTGAATATATTTTAATGTGTCCGCATCTGGATTGGGAATTTGATATTTAATTTTAAGCTTTTGAATTTGGTGTTCGTTTTGTAAAGTATTTCGCAAATTATTAATGTCGAGTCCTTCGGTATATTGATTAACTGTAAATGAATAATTTAAATGTGCTAATTTACAAGCAGAATTTAATATTCCTTCAAATGCAAATAAAAATTCTTTATATCCAAAACGTAAAGTACGCTGGTAGCTTACCATTTCTCGAAAAACATCATAATAGAATTCAGATGTTTCAGTATTTTGAATTTTTTTGGAGATAATTTCCTTATTATTTTTATCAAAATCCTTATAATTAAGATATGATTTTTTGTGTATATATCCAATTAATTCATTATCATTCTTTTCTTTAACAGATAAACTATATTCGATATCTTCAACAATTGTTTTATTATCTACTTGTTTGGTGTAATGATGAGTATATGTAATGTCATCCTTTAATGCATTAAGTACATTAGATAAAATTGTTCTAAAAGAGACATTATTAGTAAGAACATCTCCGAGTTGAGATGAACTCATATTAATTTTTCCAAAGTAAAGTGCAATAGACATAATTTCCTCCTAAAATGGTAATAATGTATAAAAAAATGCAAATATAAAACTGGCAAAGATAAATGATCCACCAATAACAATCATTAGTCTGGATAATTTATATAAAGCAATTGACTTAAAATTATCTGAGACACAATCCCAAATCATTAATGATGTAGCTGAATCGTTTATATTATTTATGACGTAACTTTCATAATTTTTAGATTCACAAAGCATAATTTTTAAGCTTTGCAAATTAGGTAAATCATAAAAATCTTCACGTATTGTCGGTAAAAAAACTGATATGTTATGACTCCCAACATTAAAAGTAATTTTACTATTTTCTAAGATTTGATAAGTAAATTCTTTATTGTACAAGGTACTATATGATTCTCTTTTTATAAATGGCCAACGATGCCACTCATTTTCAGGACAAAGTTCCTTAAAAAGAATGTTTATGTTACAGCAAAAATGCTCATATACACTTGATAAAATAATTGAAAAAACACTAACAATAGCAGAACCAAATGTTGCAAATATTGAGCCTAAAGCAATAGTATCTGACAAATTTGTAGTATTAGATAGGCATAATCTGAATATAAAAAAAGTACTAATTATACATAAAATAAAACAAATTAAGTATATAATGTGATATATGTGTAAATGATTAATTTTCTTTTTTTTAGGGGTTGTATATTTAGTAACTTGTCCTGGTTTAATTTTAAAGGCATTAGCCAAGGTAACATTCTCCTTTCTATCAACTGATAGTATATACAAACTATATTAACATATTTACATCAATAAGTAAATATATTCAGAAAATTATATTAAATGTTTAGTGTAAAACTTGAAACAGTAAAATGATACTAAACGGGAATAAAATATTGGGGTAACGAATTAATTGGCTCCATTTTGGCTCTAAAAATTTTAGACGAGGTACACAAAAATGCAAAATAAGATGAATATGAAGAATAAAACGCACAAATGTGTACCAAGAAACAGCCAGATAAATCTCTCAGCCCAAGAGTTTGAATAATGGATTAAAATGCCGAAAGCCTGTATTTATGCAGGTTTCCGGCATTTGTTTTATCAAATGGCTCTAGTTTGGCTCTATTTGTGGGGAGAATAATGTATCATCATTGCAGAGCAGATGCAGACAGCCATAGCAGAAAATAACGGGATGGCACTTGAACAGAATGAATATGAGAGAAGATATGTTCACCTTACTGAAAGGTACAATACTATCAAATCAGAATATGACAAGATTTCAGAACAGATTGAAAGCAAGAAAGCACAGAAGGAGTTGTTCAAGAGGTTCATCCAAGCATTGGAAAAGCAGGGGACTTTAGTAGAAGAATTCGATGATGGACTTTAGAGCAGCCTTGTGCAGGAAGTAGTAGTAAAGGCTAAGAATGATATACGATTTATCTTCAAGAACGGGTTTGACCTTTTGTATTGCAGAAATATGACATAAAAAGGATATGCGAATCTGCCGATATAAGGTATAATAGATATATTAAGGACATTAAAAACAATTATAGAACTATTTATACAGGAGCAAATATATGAATTTTGTAAAAAGAAATTTTCCAATCGTAATGAATTTGATATCAGTAATATTTATTATTATTTCTATTGAAAGTGTCACAAGCAATGGGATAACCGAGGGCAGAAATACCTTTTATAAAACAATATCCTTTAGTTCAAAACCATTTAATCTTAATAATGGAGACAAGGTGAGTTATTTGCTATTAAATGTTTTATTCTTTGTTGGATTATTATTTCTTGTGGTATCTGCTATTGATTATTATAAGACTAATAAAATAAAAAGCATTATTTTGATAATATCAGACATAATTTTTTCTGCCATTTCATTTGTATTATTCCAAAATGGTAACTATCTATTGATGACAGGATTTGTAATTACCATATTTATGTTACAATTTTTGTTGCAATCTAATTGGAAAAATAAAGTATACGCTGCAATGACAATAGCATTCAGCATTGGTTTATGGATTATAAATGTTTATTCCTTAATTAAGCAATTTACAATGATGATTGGTGTTGCAGATGTTGCAGGTGCTTTATTAGATGATTTAATTACAACATCAAGAACTAATGCTATATGTTTATGCCTTTTTATTATACCTTGCATAACATCAATCATTGGAAGTATTAAATCACAAGAATAGAAAAATTCATCATAAAAATACACAAAATATCGCATCACTTATAGTTCAACTTGAATACGAAGTGGGAGGCGAATGTTATAATCCAAATTCATATGACGTTATCAAAGGGGGCAAATGAACACTCTCTTTGAACACCCTTTAAGGGGACAATCGTTAAGATTGTATCATTTTTAATGTCTCAACGAACCATTGCTCTTGTGGGTATTGTCCGTATCGTGACAGCTGCTGCTGTACATTGTCAAAGAGGTAAAATACTAAAGAAAAGCATTGTAAGTATTAAAGATGAGAGAGTAGTTTATGTGTAAGCACAAAGAGCATTTATAAGAAATAATAATCTGAAAGAATTACATATACTCTTGCAGAGGCATTAGCTCTTATGTTAGGATACTATCTAAGGAAAGTACCCATGACAGGGTGGTAGCCTCCCGAGTTTTATGATACCGGGCAACCGGAATACATAGGAAGGGGTGCTAGGTGCCAGTGGCACCTGTTTAGCACTGACCGAAACGGAGTGTAGACGTGGCGCCGATGACGGCTTATGAGATCATTTCGATTTTCATTGGGATATTAGCATTGCTGATGTCCTTTGGTAGCTTGATTGTAGCGTTGCTTGCCTTTCTCGATAAGAGAAACAAGCGAAAATAAAAATGCCTATCCTGTCTGCCAACAGGATAGGCGGTGTCCTTAAGGACATTCATTAACCTAAACTCGGAGCATCCACCTTTGGAGTGGGTGCTTTCTGTTTAATTAGATATTATCACGAAATGTTTGTAAAATCAAGAAGCTAAAAGCGATTACATATAGATATATTGTTTTTCATATATTGATTAAAAGTTATATCGTAGTCTAGATGTAAACGTCCATTCATAACAATTGACTTAGAAATAGAGATTCTAGAATCCGAATGGATAGAAAGCCATTTATTAATACAATTATAAACACTTTTTATAGAATCTGCAATTTCTTGTGATTTTGTGCCAGAAAGTTTTAATTTTAGTAATAGAGATTCTTTTTCGTAAATGGGATACATAGCAGTATAAAAGGATTGTACATTTTCACCATCTAATAGCCACATAGCGTCATAGAATATTTTTCCTTGGTTATTTTTTGCGTAATTGCTTTCTTGAATGTCGATATTCTCATATTTTCCACATACTATATAGTCATTAGACACAATAGAATTAAATATATCTTTAAAAGCATTATATGAATTAATGAAATCAATGAGAATAGAAATATCCTCTTGATTAGCATATTTGCATACAACAGGCTCATTTATGATATCATCAATATATGTATCAAATGAGTCGAATTCACTAAAAAGAATAATACCAGAAAAAGTATTATCAGAAATTAGTTTGAAAAGCTCTTTTTCGGAATACGTTAAAAGTTTATTTAAAGAATCTTCATCGCCATTTTTTTCATCTTCAAGTTTATAGTAGAAATATTCTGTGAAATAAATAAATCGAGCAAAAACATTAATCACGTTATTATTTATTTTCTGCGAAATTTTATCCTGTGTATGTTTTTCCAGTGCTGAGACATACAGATTATATATTATAAAAATAACAGGTAATGAAAAGATAGATGCTGAGAAGCTTATAAGCCAGCTGTTCCATGGTTCGTCAATATTAAGAAATAAAGGTACAGCTAATGCAATAACAGAAAGAATGTAACAAAATAAGTATTTTAAGATGACTTCTTTCAATATAAAATTTAGAGTATGTTTAATTCGTTTTTCCATAATTGGTCTCCTTTGTAATCTCTAATAAACTTTCACAGTAAGGCGGTCAGTCCCTTTTTTGACAACCATATTGTCATCAAGCAGATGTTGCTTGATTTCTTCGATATTTTCATTGATATGCTGCAAACTGTCAGCATACTCTTCTTCTGAATATTCATCTTTAGCATTTATCATATTTTCACGAATTTCCAGAGCTTTCATATAGGTACAAAGTTTTTTGTTGATGAGGTTATTTTTAAAGGACAGTTTAACAGTAGATGGTTTGAAATGGCCCTTATCGTCCTTATCTGCCTCAAATTTCATATCAATTTGATCATCTAATTTAAACAGTAATGATAATACATCAGAAACTGTTTCTATATCAAAATCCATGAAAATATTAATGCTTATGCCTAGTGCATTGGCAATCTTTAAAAGCTGGTCAGGCTTTGGATTACGGATTCCATATTCATATTTCTTTATTGTTGCAGAGTTTATGCCGGACAACTGACCAAGCGTTTTCTGCGACATTTCACGCATATTGCGAAAGTATTTAATCTTTTCTCTAGTAGTCATAAAAATGCTCCTTTATGATTTGTTACCCCTATTCTATCACAGTGGGACACATTTGTTTATAAAAATTTGATTTAATCACTTGATAGACACAAATGTGTACCGCATAATATGGATGAATAAGGTCGCAAAAGTGTACCGAAATGAAACACGAAAGGAAAACGCAATATGGAGAATACGATGAAGATGTATGTAACAGCAGATGAAGCAGCGCAGATTCTTGGAGTATCAAGAGGATATGCTTACAAAATCATTCGTGGTCTTAACAATGAACTAAAAGAAAAGGGCTATCGAGTGATTTCAGGCAAAGTGCCTACAAAGTATTTTGAAGAAAAGTTTTATGGTATGGTAGTTGGTTAATGGAGAGGAGATGATGATATGCCAGCTACAAGAGATGGTAAAACATGGCGCAGCCAGTTCTATTATGAGGACTGGCAGGGCATACGCCATAAAAAGAACAAAAGAGGCTTTAAGATAAAAGGTGAAGCAGAGGAGTGGGAGCGGAACTTCCGGCAGCAGCAGAAAAAAGATTTGGATATCAACTTTGAAAATTTCGTTGAAATCTATTTCGCTGATATCGAGAACCGACTTAGAGAAAGCACAATCAAGAATAAAAGATATGTGTTTGATTTAAAAGTTACACCTTATTTCAAAAAGAAAAAGATGTGTGAGATTAAGACTTCAGATATCCGGGCTTGGCAGAATGAATTGATTAAGCAGGGGTATGCACCGACTTATCTTAAAAGTATTAATAACCAGTTGGCAGAACTTTTCAATTATGTGGTCAGATATTATGACCTGAAAGATAATCCCTGCAGGAAAGCAGAAAGTATCGGGAAAAGCAAGGCTGATGATATGGAGTTCTGGACAAAACAGGAATTTAAGCAGTTTCTTCCGTCTATGGATAAGAAACCGGAGGCGAGAATGACATTTATGATTCTGTATTGGACAGGGATGCGTATAGGAGAATTGCTGGTGCTTACCTATGAGGATATTGATTTGGAAAAGCGAATTATAAGCATTTCCAAATCATATCAGAGATTGGATGGAAAGGATATAATTACACCGCCTAAGACACCAAAGAGCAATCGTAAGATTACAATTCCACCATTCCTGGCAGAAGAACCAAAAAAATATTGCAGTCATTTATATGGAATTATGCCAAATGAAAGAATGTTCGGGTTTACGAAATCTTATATGGAGCATGAGATTGTACGAGGCATAAAGGAAACAGGAGTTAAGAGAATCCGTATTCATGATTTGCGTCACAGCCACGCATCGCTTCTGGTGGAACTTGGATTTCAGCCATTGGCAATAGCAGAGCGGCTGGGACATGAAAAGATAGAAACAACATTAAATACTTATTCACATTTATATCCGAATAAGCAGGCAGAACTGGCAGACAGGCTACAGCTGGAGAATGGGGAGGACGAGCTATGAGCGGAGTACACAAACATCCAACAATCAGCTTTCGTGTATCGGGCAGGGAGCGAGAAATGATTGAAGCAAAGATACTTGCAAGCGGTATGCAGAAGAAAGATTATTTTGTCCGTTCCTGCATTTATAACAGAATATGTGTTGTAGGAAAGAAAGAGGTCATTTACCAGCTTGTAGAGGAATTGCAGAATATGCAGATAAATCTCTCTGGACTGATAAAACAACTGGAACAGCAGGAGGTAACACTTACTGCTGATGGATTGGAAGATATGCGAAATGACTGTATGGATATGTTACAGGCGATTATTGCAATGCTGGATGGTGCAAAGTATCTCTGGCGGGGAGTACAGGTTGATAAAGAAAAAAGTCCTGACATCGGCAACTGTTAGGACTTGCGGTAACAAAAGAAAACTTCTGTTACACCTGTAAATACAACTAGATTATAGCAGAGGTTCTTCTTAGGAGCAAATAAAAGATTGGAGAATGGAGGACATTTATGGAGGGACAGAAGGTAGAATTAAAGATGATACGGATGTCGGAGGTTGAGTCACAGGAAGTGAAATGGCTGTGGTATCCGTTTATACCATATGGGAAGCTGACAATTATTCAGGGAGATCCGGGTGATGGAAAGACCACATTGGTGTTAAATATAGCAGCAAAGCTGTCAAAGGGAGAAAGTCTTGACAGTGATATGAACGTGCAGAAACCAGTAAATGTTATTTATCAGACAGCAGAAGATGGACTGGCAGATACCGTAAAGCCGAGGCTTGAAGTTGCCGGGGCAGACTGTGAAAAGATACTGGTTATTGATGAAAGAGATAAATCTCTATCTATGGCAGATGAAAGACTGGAAGAGGCACTTGCTAAGACTGGGGCAAAAGTATTGATATTAGACCCGATACAGGCATATCTCGGTGGTGGAATGGATATGAACCGGGCAAATGAGGCAAGAGATATGACGAAGAAGCTGGGAGCATTAGCAGAGAAATACCAGTGTGCAATTCTTCTTATCGGTCATATGAATAAGGCATCGGGTAATAAAGCGGCATACAGGGGCATGGGTTCCATTGACTTCTTTGCTGTGGCGAGGAGTGTGCTTCTGGTCGGCAGAATAGTGGGAGAACCTAATACAAGAGCAGTTGTTCAGATAAAGAATAATCTTGCGGCATTTGGACATCCAAAGGCATTTATGTTATCAGAAACGGGCTTTCATTGGTTGGGAGATTATGAGATTACAGCAGATGAAGTACTTGGCGGAATTGGATAGCCAAAAGCAGAAAATATCTTCGGTGGTTGCACAGCTTGGTGAAGAGGTTTCTGTGAAGAAACAGGAATTGCAGAATGTCACTATCGAAAAGGAACTGGTTGAGGAAGCTACACAGAAAGCAAAAGAAGAGAGAACTACAGCACAACAGGAGAAGGCAGTATTGCTTGCAGGCAATCAGGATTTGAGAGGGGAGAATTCGAGGCTTGAAAGCCGCAAGGACAGACTTCGCATGGAAAATCATGATTTGAAGCAGAAACAGTTACAGTTGAAGACAGATAATGAAGAATTGGAACAAAGGCATGAAGATTTACAATATAAAAATGATGAACTGGAGAATGCAAATGACCAGTTACATTTAGACAATCATACTTTAGAACAGAAGAATGAAGCGTTACAATCGGATAATCAGATATTGGTACAGCGGTATAGTGGCCTGCAACAGGATAATCTCCAGCTTGAGAGACAGCAGAACGAACTTAAAAACAATATAGAGCAGATGGTACAGTCGGAGCAGTTATTACAACGTGATGTACGCAAGTATGATGAAGCACCGGAATGGCAGTTACCGGAACCGGGAGCATTTGCAAGTGCTAAGTCGTTTCGGGATAAGGTAGTGATGCCATTTGTGAACAAGCTGAAGTCACTGATAAAGAATCTGACAATCCAGTGTGTAAGGCTAAAAGAGGAAGTCCTGCAATTGCGAAAGGAAAAGAAGAGATTGTCAGAGGATGTGGAGTTTTACAAAGGTAAGATTAAGGATATGAGCGATAAGATAGAACTGTTGCAGGAAAAGGCTGATGCTCTGGATCGTGTGAAGAGATATGCTGGTGCAGAGCAGATTGATACGATTATTCGTAAGGTAAAGGAACAGGAGCGTACAGAGCAGCAGATAAGGCGGTATGACAAGTCTTATGGAACAAGATAATGGGAAGGATGGATTGATGAGATGAAAGATAATCGAATGGATAATATCGTGGAATGTGCTTATAGCATGGATAACGGCTATGTTGAGGTGTGGTTTACAGATGGAAATATGTTGCGAATAAAGTGTGAAGAAGTGGAGGCAGCTCTGAGGACAACAGAGCAGTCACTGGCGAAGCTGCATAAGCTGTTGGATAACAAGCCAATAGAGTATGTGGCAATGGCTTTGTCTGGGGAGATGCAGGCATATTGTGATATTGAGGACGAGATGGTTAAGGGGATGTTCGGGACGATTGTGCAGGGGCATCTGAAGAAGGGGTATAACCGAGCTACGGCGGAGATGATGGCAAGGGAGTTTTTTAGGTATGAGGGTTGAATATATATTGGATTAAAAAGATAGTGTAGTGTGCAGTGCGAGGTAAAGAAGAAAGAAATTATGTAAAAGTTATTTTGAAAAATGAAACTTGGATACAAAATTATTTTTATGGAGGTCTGGTGTAGACTGTTTTTTGCTTTAAATGATATAATAAGTGAAAGAAAATACAATACACGAAAATTATATTTTGTGTTGAAAAATTAAAATGGAGGTCTTAAGATTTTGGAAAAAACAATACATGATATCTTTAAATTGGGAAGTAGTGCAGTTTTCAATGAAAAACAATATGTATTAGAGGAAATCATGATTTTGGGAACATCTGAGAAACTGTATACGGTATTAAGGTTTTCAGCGGAAAATGGCGAAAACCTTATTTGCGGTGTAGATATTGAAACGAATACAATTTTTCCATTGACGTCTGAACAAAGTGAATTATATCATGAAAATTTAAGACTTCATAGGAAAAGATTGTTTAATAATACTATAAAAATTCTTGATTATAAAGCTGGTTGTAATACAGGTAAATATGAAGCTGTTATTCAAAAAATAGTTACACAAAGTAATCTAAAACAGATTTTATCTAAAATATCGTTAAATGATAAAGATTACACTATTTCATGGTTTAGTTTTTTATGTAATAAACAAGGGGATTCCTTATTAGTCTCTGTTTCTGAAAAGGAGATGGCAGATAACTTGTCAATGCAAGCATTATATGATGATTTAGATTTAACGATTTCTTTATCGGAATATGACTTAAAGTATCGAGGAAATGTTGTTAGAATCGAGAAAACCAATGCGGAATATTTGTTATATATTCATCCATATCCAATAGAGATTATGCAATCAACACAGTCTAAAGGAGCCTCTTTTGAAAATATAAGCAATCCATTTTCTGTGATGGATTTTGTTGTAAATCATGCAGACAGTGATGTGAATGGTGTGATTTATCCAAACTCAGATGACAAACCTATACATAATTATATTATTGTGGGAGTATTAAAAAATATAGATATAGATATTGAAGATTGTGTTATTGGAAGTGTTAGAGTTGGAAATCAGATTGATGTATCAAAGAAATTTAAAGATTCAATTTCTGATTTGATGGAAGAAAATAATACATTTGTCTGGGTCAATATAAAATCGGATTCACTATATAATGCTTTTTCTTCAGGAAAAAAATTATTAATTGCGTCGGCAGAATTCTTGTCATTTATGATAAAAAATGATATGTATGCGGATTGGTTTGGAACTGTAGAATTAAATAATAATGTTTGGGATGTACGGAGTCATTATCCGCAAATTAGTCTCGGATCAGTATTCTATATTGAAAATTGTATTCTAGGAGAATCAATAACTTTGACAGATGAAAATATGAAGATACCGGCAGCAATAAAGTTAGATGAAAATGCGGAATATTTGTTTGAGTATGATTGGATTGAAAGGTTTTTTCATAAATTACAAACTGAGAACAAGAAGGTTCTTCGTTTGCAGTATGCATTAAAATGGATTGTACAAGCTTGGAATACAGAAGACAAATATGATAGAGTGATCTATTGTTCGATGGCATTAGAGTTTATTGTGAATGGTGAAAAGGGAAAGAATATTTTTGATGAATATGCAAGCAAATCTGGGAGAAGTAATTTTACAAAATCAGAAAGAAAAACACTTATCAATAGCTTAATCGAAAAAATAGAATTAGAGGATATAAAAGGTTTTTCGGAAAGCAATATTGTGGCACTCAATGGGAGTATTAAAAAAATGATACAAAGTAAATTGAATGAGGTGAGTTTTGCGACAAAATTAGATATTCTTGTTAGTAGATTAAATATACCAATATCTGCAGATGAAAGAGAACTCTTAAGTAAGGCTAGGAAAATAAGAAATGAATTGATTCATGGATTAAATATGGCTAGTATTTCAACATTACATATAAAGAAACTTTGTGGGGTTACTTCACGAATTTTAATGTATAAACTTATGAATGAATTGGGAGAGGAGTAAGTTAATAATGAATGTGCTAGATTATTCAATAAGATTAGGAAAACTCCTTCGTAAAACTGATGAAGGAAAAAAAATATTTCAATTAGAAGCGAGTATTGAAGAAAAATATAAAGATGATGATGCTTTTCATCAGTATGAACAATTTGCAGAGAAAAAAGCGTCACAATATTATTTCTATTCGTGGGATATGGCCTATAAAACATTTTTAAACGTGCTTACAGATGATTCAATAGAACATAGAAATTTTTTTATACCAACAACTGAATTGATATCTTCTGATACAATGATAAAAGAATTAGCATTAATATCCAATTCTTTTGGTAATATATTCGAGCAGCTTGTGGCAGTTAGTATTTCGGGTGGTGAGTATGAAGGGATAATACCAGATTCTTGGAAATATAAAGTAAGGAATGCGATTTCGGATGTTCAAATAGCAGTAGAAAGAACATTATTAATGAGAACATTTGCTATATTTTATCAAAAACACACTAATTTAATTAATAATGTTGCAACACAGAAATATTTGACTAAAAGAGAAGAAGAAAAGTTGTTGCCATTTTCTGGAAAAGCCCTTATAGCAATGTCAAAAGCAAAAAATGTATCAGAAGAAGAAAAAATATTGTATGAAAAAATGTATCTTATAATGGAGGCAGTTAAAAAGGGTATATTTTATGGCTTTTGGGGGATGATAAATGAAGTGCGTGAAGATGAATTGCTTACGGATGCTGGTTTATATGGCTCACCACTGCACGAAGTAACTCTTACTTATAAAAATAATATTTATTCTTTCCTGGGAGAGGGATGGTTATACAAAATACAACTAGATGATGAACATATATTTTTTATGGCTCATAAAAAAGAAGTACGTTTTGGAAAAGATAATGGAAAAACTACAATTTCGGGAATAGTATATCCAGCTGATGATAGAGGACTATTTGAAAAATCCGAAGAATTGGAACAATAGTATTTTACAACCTATTATATGATAATAGAAGTTTTATCAGGAAAAGAGTGATTCATTTGCATAGAGAGTGAATATACGTTTGCTTGAAATTATTTGATGCTGATTAGTGAACATAGGGTAAACATAATTGAGAAGAAAATAAGAAAATGTTGGGAATATTAAAGTTTATGCCTGCATAGCTGGATACATTACTAACGACGAAAGACTAAATAAGAAAAATAGTTTTACCTGGCTCCATTTTGGCTCTAAAAATTTTAGACGAGGTACACAAAAATGCAAAATAAGATTAATATGAAGAATAAAATGCACAAATGTGTACCGAGAAACATCCAGATAAATTTCTCAGCCCAAGAGTCGGAATAATGCGAATGTTAAAGGGCAATATGGTTTATTGTCTTTAGGGCAAAAATCCGTATCGTCAACAATAAAATAAAAGGTATCAGAGACCATAAGGTGAGTCCAAGTTTTCCGCATCTTACGGTCTCTTTTTTTATTTCATAGTAGTCGAAAGCCTTGTAAAATAAATGTTTTATGAGTTATAAGAGAAAGTTTAAGCTTGAGCATCTTATATTATTTTTTGTGCTTGCAAAATGCTTGCCGTTTTTGAATAATCATAAATATAAAAATTAAACATTTAAAAGTTTCTTGGCATTTCTACTAAAAATATTAATACGTTCTTGTTCTATTTCAGTTGGACGTAAAACAGATAGTATCGAATGCCTCTCGTATTTCTCTGCTAAATCAGATTTAATCTTGAAATTACCATTCTCACAAAGCAACAACTCTGGATTAATTGAAACAATTTGCTGTTTTTCTCTATTGTGACTCATAATATTTTTCTTTATTCTTTAAAAATCTGCATATAGAAACATACCTCTCGTTAAGAAAAAAGAATGTGACTAATTTAAGTTTTTATCATAAAAATCTATAAAATCTCCAAACAATTCTGAATTTAACATATTACACCACTTATCACGATCAAGATTATTGTGTATATAGTTGGCTTTGTCCTCTGAAAATCTTTCTTTGTTTTCGGTAATGGTATAGTCGTAATCAAGCGTTTCAAGCCATTTATCAAATTCTGCGTTAAATTCATCAATATAGGTATCATTATCGTAAACATGGTTATGTCCTTTATCCTCAAGACGAATAAAGCTAAAACGGGAATCAGCCTGGTATTTTTCATAATAGATGTCATATCCATACTTGGTTGGAACAACATTGTCATCTGAGCTATGTACAATCATAACAGCGGACGTAGTTGCTGAAAATCCGTCCAGTGCAGTATTCGAAGCATAGTCACCATACTTTATTCGTTCGTGAAGTTTTACAAACGGCATCATCAAATAGATACCATCTCCAGCCTGTTTTTTTCCTTCTGATTCAAACATATCTGATGAACTGTTAAAACCTGAACACGCTATAACAGCTTTTACTTCCGAATGATATGTAAGTACACTACAAACGCTGTAGCCACCCCAACTGTGTCCAAATAGAACTATAGGCAATTCAGGAAAATTCCCACTCTCTTCTACAAATGATATTGCGTAGTCAAGGTCAATAACCCCCTGTGGAAGTCCTCCAACCCCTTCGCCCTCGCTTTCATCATTTCCTGTTGCATCATAGGCAAAAATATAGTAGCCGTTCTGAGCAAAATAATTTGCACAGTCCATATAAGAATTATGTCCGCCCCCACCAAAACCATGTGCCATTACAATGATGCCACGTTGATTTTCTCCAGAACTATACATGTATCCTGTAAGTTTCTGTCCTTTATTGGAAGAAAATTCATATTGTGTACGTTGTAATCCATCAAAATCATCTACATACAACATTAGCGGTTCGTAACTTTCAAAGCGCTGATTAAAATTCTCGTTGTATACCATTACGGACAATATCCAATCGCCAGCAATTATTAATGCAGCCACAATACACAATACAATAATGAGAATCTTTTTCTTTTGAGATTTTGCTTTTTTCATAATTTACTTATTATCCCTTCAATTTATTGTTGTTCGGCAAATAAAAATTTTAAATAGTTCTTATTGTTTGAGCTATTTAAACATATTCACAGATAAGAACATTGAATATTTGCAATGTATTTTCAATTTCAGCTTTATACATGTCCTCATCATGCATAGGTGACGTTTTTTCTTCTAAGTGACGCATATGTGCATGAAACAGTGTTATAAGTTGCATGTTATAGGAATATAGTGATATATTCATATCTCCATTTACAGGAACAGGTGATTCATGTATTTCAATTCCTACTTCTTTCATATCATACCAGCACTGTCTAAATTCCATGTACAGTTTCTTGATTTCGCTAGAACTGTTAAGAATGTAATTTAAATCAATATAAAACACGGCACTCCGTTGGCTCATAATTTCATCAACAGATAAAGTGAACTTAATTCCGGCATCTTCCAGTGCAAGTAGACTTCGATAAAATTCGGAGAATCTGGTAATCGGTTGTCTGTCAGATGGTAACAGAGAAGAGGCTTCCTCATTTAATTTTTGAACTAATGCAAAATTGTTTGCAATATCTTCGCTAAAATTATAAGGATAGCGAGCTTTCCAAAGTGCATATTTTTCCTTCTTATCTGTTATCACTTCAGCAGAGTCATTGATATCTGGCTGGAGCTCATTTCTTTTTTTAGTCCAAGCGGCAATTCCTTCTATGAGCCAGTTACTATTTTGATAATCGTCTCCCTTAGTAAAGGTAAGTTGATAGGTATCTCCGACTTTTTCAAAACGCATACCGTAAATATCTTCTAATTCAAAAAGCGTATGCATAACACTATTAGGATTAATGTAATCCGGCTCAAAGAGTGTGGTGGGATTGATTTGTAATGCTTCCGCAATTTCCATCAATTTTCCATTCTTTGGTTTTCTTACACCATTTTCATATTGACGTATGCGGTCTCCGGTAAGTTTGACCATGGAGCCAAGCTGAGCCTGCGTAAGACCTTTTAATGTTCTATATTTTCTGATTTTATCTCCAAGAGTCATATCAAAAATCTCCTTTATGATAATCAAATTTTTGATTTATAGCATTATTGTACCATAAATAAAAGAAAAGTGAACATAAAAGTAAATAATAGTTAGAAATAAAGTACAAAAAAGTACTTGGAGATAAAAATGTTGTAATATAATAAAGCAAGTACATAAATGTACTTGCACAATGACTGTTCATGTTTTCAAAACAAGGAATTAAGAAAGGGGGCACAAGACTATGAAGAAAAAGATGTATGTAGATGTTACAGAAGTCTGTGAAGCTTGGGGTGTCAGCAGAGCACAGGGTTACAAGATGATAAAGCGGCCAAGAATAAGGCGCAGGGACAGTATGTGAATGTTTCCAAAGATATTTTGAAAAACAACTCCTTAAATCTTCGTGATTGTGGAATGGTGGAACACTTTTGTCCCTGCCGGATAACTGGGAGTTTACCATATCGGGATTAAGTAAGATTATTCCAGATGGAATAAGTGCAATACGGGCAAGTCTTACACATTTAGAAAAACTTGGATATGTAACAAGGATACAGGGGAGAGTTGAGCGTGGAAAGTTTGGAAAGATTGCGATTGAGGTGCATGAAACTCCGATTCTACCGTTGTGTGATTTTCCGCAAACGGATAACCCGCTAACCGATAATTTGTTGACGGAAAAACTGTCAGCCGAAAATCGCCCACAATATATTAATAATCAATTAAATAATAATAAGGTGAATCATCATCCATCTATCAATCATTCAGATAAGAGTGAAGAAGAGAATGACACAGAACAGCTTAAGAAGCTTATAGCAGAGAATATTAAGCTGGAGCAGTTTTATGAGTTGGCAGAAGGAAATATCAGCGAACAGGAAATGATTCGGGAGATATACGAAACCATCTGCGATGTGGTGTGTTTTCCAAGAGAGTAGATAACAATTAGGGGGACAAGTTATCCCTGACAGGTGGTAAAGAGCCAGTTCCTGAAATTGAAACTGGTTCATATTGTAAATCTGCTGGATCGATTGGTGGATAACAGCTTGGAAATCAGAAATATGGAAGCTTACTTGATATCGACGCTATATTCAGAAAGTCTGTCAGGAACATTAAAGGTGCAGGCGGATTTGCATGACGATTATTTGTGATATCTGCGTGGAAATCCATATCAGAATATACAATGAAGGAGGTGCTGTATATGTCAGCAAGTAAAGATACGAAAAGAGGTACTTGGAAAGTTTATATCAGATATAAAGACTGGAAGGGAGTTGGTCAGGTTCATACAAAGTGTGGATTTGCCACAAAACGAGAAGCGCTGGAGTATGAGCGGGAGTTTCTGCTAAAGAAATCAAAAAACATTAATATGGGATTTAATTATAGCAATGAAAATCCTGGGGCTCCGTGGTCTAATATAGCTTTAATGATGTTAGTTTGTGCTGCGATGGGAAATTATATTTTCATATGTAACCTTGAAGACTGGAAACTGTATGTATGCAGCAATAATGCATGGTGTGGTAAATATAATCGGAGAAATTCCAGTATTTTGTTCTGTATCATTGAAAAGCGGGTTGCTTGGTCCTAACCCTACTGGTTTGTTATCTATGACATTTTTAATTATAATGGCTATATTTATGTATTTTAAGTTGGAAAAAGGTAAACATATTGACTCATAGAAATTTCAATTCTATGGTGCGTATGTTTTTGACGGACTGCTGATTGATTTAATTACTGGTTGTGCTATAATATCCTCATGGCAACACTTTGGCAACGGAAAATCAGTAAGCCAAAATAAAATGTGCAAATGAGGTAAAATATCGGCAGATTTCTAATAAAACATAAACAAAATAGTTTAATCCACAAAAACAACTTGCTGAGCTTAAATAACGGACAAAAATTCCGAAAGCCTGTATTTATGACAATAGGGAGGACCGCTGCGTAGCAGGGGAGGGACCCCATTGTATATGCGGGCTTTTGGCATTTGCTCTATCAATGGCTCTACTTGTGGGAAAGGGAAAGATGCTCAGCGTGCAGATAAGCAGTAGAGAAGGAAAGGTGAGTATAATGTTTAAAGTTGCAATATTACAAAAACGTGCCATTAATGCACAAATAGACAAGAATGTTGAAAGTATCATTACAGCGATGAAAGAAGCTTCAGAAAATGATGCAGATATTCTTTTACTGCCAGAATGTTTCATTACAGGATATGATTTGCCTATATCTTATGAAAAAAGCATTGCAGATAATGACAAAAGCATTGCAAAAATATGCGAGATTGCAAAAAAATACCAAATTGGTGTGGTATTAACTGCATTTACAAAAGGCAATATGCAGCCACAGAATTCAGCTTTTGTTATTAACAAGTCAGGCAAGCTTTTAATGAAGTATTCTAAGGTGCATACATGTGATTTTGCAGATGAAAGAACTGTTGAATCAGGAAAAGAGTTTAAGGTATGTAATTTTGATGGGATACAATTGGGGATTATGATTTGTTATGACAGAGAGTACCCAGAAAGCGCAAGAATACTGATGCTAAAAGGTGCCGAGATTATTCTTGTGCCAAATGATTGTGGTTCTATGCAACCGAGAATTAGAGCTCTTTCTACAAGAGCATATGAAAATATGGTTGCAGTTGCTATGGCAAATCCAAATGGAGAAAATGCCGGATGTTCTTGTGCATATAGTCCAATTTGCTGGGATAGAAATGGAAAATGTGTTGATAATACAGTTTTATTGGCTGATGATGTAACAGAAGGTATTTTTTATGCAGAGTTTGACATGGCAGAAATTAGAGAATATCGGAATCGGGAAATGTTAGGAAATACATTCCGTAAGATAGATGCTTATAGTGAGTTGTTGAGTAAAACAATCAAAGAACCTTTTATCAGGAGCGGTCAGAATTAGATAGGTTGAAAGTGAGTGTGTTATATGTCACTAGGATTAAAAAGGGGAACAGTGCAAATGGAACCACATGACAGGCGGTGGGAAGATGTTGCAGTTGAAACAAGAAGGAATATTTTATCGTGGTTCAGGTGTAAAACATCAGCTACTCTATGTAATGGGTGACATGGTAAATGATACAAGGACACATCATATTCATGTTGTGAAATGTAATGGAACTGAGTGGAAAAATTATATACATTTCAGGGATTATCTTAATGTTAATGAGAATATAGCTTTATAGTATTAGTGGTTAAAGGAAGAACTGGAAAGTAAGTATGCAGACGATAGAGTGGCGTACACTCATGGTAAGCAGGATATGATAGATAATATTTTAAAAAAATAAAAATGTGAGGGAATGTAAGTATGTTAAGATTAAGACCATATAATAAAAATGATGCAGAAACGATAATATCATGGACAAAGGATGAGAGAGCTTTTTATAAATGGACAGCAGGAGTTTTGGGAGAATATCCTATTTCTGTGGAACAGTTCGATACGGTAAGTAATGTTATGGCATTTACTGCTATTGATGATAATGAGATAGTAGGATTTTTTACTATGAGAAGACCGAATGAATTTTTTGAGGAATTACGGTTTGGTTTGGTAATCGTTAATTCAGAAAAACGTGGTCAAGGGTATGGAAAAAAGATGCTTGAATTAGGCTTGAAATATGCGAAAGAAATATTTGGTGTGAATAAGGTGCAATTAGGCGTTTTTGAGAATAATAAACCGGCATATTATTGCTATAAAGCAGTAGGATTTAAGGAGGTATCACTAGATGGAGTAGTAAAATATACTGAATATACTGTAATGGGAGAAGAATGGAATTGCTTGGAATTAGAAATGCAATTATAAAGTAAGAATTATTATAAATGCCTGGCTGAATCCATGTCCGCCATTTTTAGGGGGAAGAAGTATCAGCAGATGCTATTGACAGCAAATACTTTGCAGGATATGAGTTTAAGAAATTTCTGTTAGAAGTCCGGCAGGCAATTATCTGCTAGTTACTTGGCTTTGAGTAAATCTCATGCCGGTGGTGCGGGATTTTGAAATATAAAATGTAATATTACTATAAATCTTGTCTTGACAAAAAATAGTAGTGTTGGTATTCTGTTAAAAAGCGATGAAGAGAGATAGTAAATATTTTGGATTTCACAGAGAGGAGTTGTTTGGTGGAAAACTCCATTGAAGAAATATTGAACCAGTCTTGGAGCTGTGTACCGATTGATTTATTCATTAGGCTACACTGGGAACGCCCATTACAGCGTCAGAGTATTGAAAGTAATTTTCGTACTTGTTGAGGTCTATGTTGTGAAAGATAGATGAATTAAGGTGGTAACACGAAGCGATCAGCTATCGTCCTTAAAGTATATTTAAGGAGGGTAGCTTTTTTGTATTTAAAAGTGATATAAAAACAGAATGGGAGGCGTTTATAATGAATTATGTTGTTGAGAGTTACGAAAATTATCAAGAGGAAAATCGTTTGACTACGAATAATGCAAGGAAGATTGAATTTATAACTACGACTAGAGTTCTTGGAGAAATGATTGGTGCGAAAAGTAAAATTTTAGATTGTGCAGCAGGAACAGGTATTTATGCATTTTGGCTTGCCGATAAGGGGCATGATGTAACTGCTACGGATATTACGCCGAGGCATATAGATATTATCAACCGGACACTTACAATCAAAGAATACCCTATGAATACAGCTGTTTTGGATGCTACAGATATGTCCTGTTTTGCAGATGATACCTTTGATGTAGTTTTAAATATGGGACCTTTTTATCATCTTATTACAGAAGAGCAGAGAGAAAGATGTTTGAAGGAATGCTTAAGGGTGTTAAAGAAAGGTGGACTTTTGGTCACTGCATATATTCCGAGATATTATGTGTTTCAATATATTGCTACGAGTGATGTAACATATTTAGATCAGCATCTGGCAAAACAGCTTATAGAAACAGGTGTATTAAAACATGATGATGAGAAGTGTTTTTGGACGGATACATATTACGCATCAAAAGAAGAAATGGAATGGATTTATGGGAGACATGGTTTGAACATTATTGACCATTTTGCACAGGACGGTTTAGCGCCTCTTTTGTCGCAAAAGGTAGATAAATGGAATGAAGACCAATTCAAAATATGGTGCGATTATCATTATAGCGTATGTCGTGAACAGTCAGTTCTGGGTGCAAGTAACCATGTTGTTATCATTGGCAGAAAGTAATATGTGGAGAAATTTAAAGGGGCAGTACTAATGTCTTAAATTTAAAGGAATTCAACAGTTTTTCTTGCAGAGGTATTGTACCATGTGCTAGGATACTATTTAAAGAAAGTACATTAAATTTCTATAGAAAACCGGGTATAACAGTAAGGAGAAGACCGCGTTTATTCAGTGAATTGGCATGTAAGATAGGGAGGAAAATTATGATATATGAACCTGCAAAAATAGAGGATATACAGAGAGTATATGATGTAGTGCAACATACGATAAAAACGGTATATCCGAAATATTATCCGACGGAAGTGGTAGACTTTTTCTGTGAACTCCACAGCAAGGAGGCTATAAAAAGGGATATTGAAAATGGTTATGTAGGTGTCCTTAAAATAGATGGAAATATCATAGCTACAGGCTGTTTCGTAGACAATCACATCACAAGAGTTTATGTGTTGCCAAAACACCAGAAACTGGGATATGGCACATTTATTATAAAGAATATCGAAGCTCAGATTAGCGAAAATTATAATAAGGCATATCTGGATGCTTCACTGCCTGCAGCAGCACTTTATGAAAAGCTGGGATTTTGTACAATAAAACACGAGCGGTATCCTGTTGAAAATGGAGTAATACTTGCGTATGAAATTATGGAAAAATTTTACGGGCTGAATACAGTGGTGGAGACATATGGAAGGTTCCATAGTGTACCACATGTGTTAGAAAATGGAAAAATAGAACTTTCGGAGCAATGGGAATGGACAAGTGGAGGGCGTTCTAAGGGAAAGTCTTTCATGGAAGAGGTGTAAGATGTTAGAAAAGTTTAAATATAAAAAAGCGACAGTAGAAGATATAGAAGAACTTGTAAGAACAAGAATCATAGTCCTTCGTGCGGCAAATAAGCTGTTAGATGATGTGGATATGTCTATAGTGGAACAGGAATCTTATGCGTATTATATGCGTGCATTGGAGAGTGGGGAGCACATCGCATATCTTGTATATGATAACGAAAAGTTTATTGGTGCAGGTGGTGTAAGCTTTTATCAGGTTATGCCAACCTACCATAATCCGACGGGCAAAAAGGCTTATATTATGAATATGTATACGGCACTGGAATACCGCAGACAGGGAATTGCATTTCACACATTGGATTTATTGGTAAAGAATGTGAAAGAATTGGGCGTGTCGCAGATTGCGTTAGAAGCAACGGATATGGGGCGACCATTATATGAAAAATATGGATTTATGAAAATGCAAGATGAAATGGAGCTGGTAGAGAAAATACAGGAGTAACAGATTTATAAGCATCTGTAGATATATTTAATGAAGGTGCAGATATTGCCGTCTTAGATCTGGTTATGTTTTTACGACCAACAAATCTCCAATTGTGTTTTTGCAGCAGTTAGGGGCGGACACCATTAATTTTAATTGGGGGAAGTGTAATACATATAAACATATAATAAGAAAAAGACCGTAGCGAAATATAGAAAATATCTTAAAAGAAAATAATTGTAAATATAACGTGTGAATGATATAATGCAATGGAACAAGGGAAAATAGTAATAAAAGATGTATTTATTCTAGGGCATAATCAACAAGAAGGTAATTTGCATATGAGGAAAACAAAAGTGTATTTAAAGGATATCATGAGCAGTCATCCAGAGAAAGAATATGATGAGATGTATCAGTATATCACAGATTTAATAAAGAAAGGCGAATTAGAACCAGTGAAGCGGACGGGAATGAATGGACGCAAACCAGCACTGCCGCTTGCTTTTTGGCGTTATATAGAAGAACAGGATTACAGTGAAATTTTAGAGGAATTAAAGTTCCGGCTGCATCCTCTTATGGATACCTCATACTACAGGGCACATCCAGATAAGTATGAACAGGATAAAGAGGATATACAGCGTCTAAGCGATTATTTAACGGAAAATTCAGAATTGTTAGAGATAAAGGAAACCATGAATGAGCGAAGTTTTGAAATTTTCAGAAGAGAAAAATTCTTTCAGAAAAAAGGTGGGCTGACGTTTTGTGCCAGATTAGGAATAAGCAGAGAGCAGTTAAGCTTTTATGGAACATCAGAGCCACTTTCCTATTATTCCCATTCCAAGAAACAATCACAAAATATTATGATAATAGAAAATAAAGATACCTTTTATGGTCTTAGAAGATATATGCAGGCGGTGAGCAATGTGATTCTTGATACAGAATTTGACACCCTTATCTACGGGGCGGGAAAAGGAATCTGGAAGACGTTTGTTGATTATGCAGAGGGAGCAGAAGGTTATTTTTCCAGTGATAACAGGCTGTTGTATTTTGGAGATATAGATTACGAGGGGATACTTATCTATGAGCATCTAGTAAAACATCAGTGGAAAAATTCAGGTGGAAAAGATATTCCGATTACGCCATTTCTAACGGCATATGAGAGGATGCTTGATAAAGCACAACAGGTAGGACTGGAGAATTTACCCTATACGGAAGAGAAACAAAATAACAATATTGACACCATATTTTTAGAGCGTTTTAGTGAGAAAAGAAGAACACAAATAATGGAAATCTTAGAGGCAGGAAAGTATGTGCCGCAGGAGATATTAAATGAGCATGATTGGGGATAAGCTATGGAGGATAGGGAGTTTCTTAAAAATTTTGAAAAGAGAATGAAAAGCGTTGGAAGGTATTCAAGGTTATGTGAAAATAGTTTTGATAAGAAACTATGGAAAGAATATGGAATTGAATCCAGAGATGAGCAGATGAATATGATATTCACATTGCTGCTATACATTATGGAATATTCTCTGCGAGAAGAGGATTGTACTATGGACGATATAGCCATGTTTTTAGAGGATGTGAATCAGGAATACTATCATAAAACCTATACCTTTGAAGAAAATAAAGTGCTGGCAAAATTTATGGTGGAAGATGTGCTGGGAAATTCGGGAAGTTCCATGTATTTTAAAGCCTTTGATTACGATAACAGACAGTATAAGGAAATTAATATCAGGTACATTGACAACAAAGTGGTTTATCAGGATGGAGGGGTGAAAAGAACATCCTATCATCTTACAGAGGAGGGCTACAACATGGTGCTATCTACCATGGAACTGGAGAATAATCTAAAGCTTACCATTCACGAGATGCTGTTTAAACTGCATTTGGAGAAAGCAGATTATAATAAGGCGGTAGATGATATAAAAAATATATTTGGACAGTTAAGAAAACAGAGTCAGAAGATAGAGGAGGCAGTCCATACAATCAAGAGAAATGCACTGGCTTATTCGGTGGAAGATTATAAAAATATCATGGAGGAAACCATAAGCACTGTTGTGGACACCCGGGAAAAATTCAATATTCATCGACAATTTATAGAGGAAAAGATTAAGGAATTTGAAGAAAAAGAAATGAACCAGGAAGAATTTACGCCGAAAGAAAAAGATAATCTGAATAATTTAAGAATAATAGGGGGATATCTTACAAGAACTCTGGACGAGCATCAGAGAATATTTGCACAGCATTTTGATTTAAAAAAGTTGTATGAGTATGAGCTGGAAAATTATTCTAACATGAATCTGGTTCAGAGATTTCCATTCAGAAGTGGTGTATATGATTTGATTTTAAAAGATGTGAATCTGTTACAGAATGTGGATAAAATATGTAATCCATTGTATATAGGTCGTATGAATAAAATATTTAATCCGGAAAAGATGTTAGAATATCAAAAAAAGTTGAGAAAATCCCAGATGGAAGAGGAAGATATAGAGCTTGATTTTGATGGGGAGGCCTACAACCAGGAGAAGGAACAGCGACGGCAGGAACGTATGAAAAAGTATGGGGAAAGTATTACAGTGATTTTGGACAAACTGATAGAACAGAGAGAGCTCACCCTTCGCTGGTTAAGCCGGGAATGTAGTGAGGAAGAGCGTAATGTGTTGATTCCTACAGCGGAAATATTCAGAGAAATTATAATTGAATTTTTAACAGAGGGAATAATCCATCTTAGTCAATTGCGAAAAGAGCAGACAGAATATCTTATGGATTCTTCCGAGGGCTTTGTGTTGAATGAGATGTTACTTACTATTATGGAAAACAGGAAGTACAGAAATATTGGAAAGCTGTATATTTTTCCAATAGAAAATGAGGATTATGTGCATTTTCAAAATGTGGCAGATGAAATGGGAAACAGGAAGAATTTTAAATGTTCCAATATAGGATTCAGATACGAGGAGAGGTAGAAAGATGGCATACGAGACAGAAAGTATCACATACAGTCAGAGAATTTTTTATTACCTGCTCTGTCATGGATCATTAAGTGACAGCGATGCAGGGGTAAAAGAATTATACCGGGCATATGTGGAGCAGGAAGAGGTAATGAATCTTGTAAAAAATCAGGCAGAGATAGCGGAGTGTAAGGTGGAAAGATATGGAAGTACCATATATCTGATGCCGGATATTGATAATAAGTATCTGGGATTTACCAAGGCAGATCTTAAGAAAGAAATATGCAAATCAGGGGCAACAGATAAGGATTATTATCTATCCCAGTTTGTTATACTCACCTTGTTGGTGGAATTTTATGACGGTCAGGGCAGCAGAAGTAAGTCCAGAGAATTTCTTAAGCTGGGAGAACTTCAGAATATCGTTTCTGACAGGCTGAAGGCAGGTCTTGCCATGGAACTGGAACGGGAGGAGTCTGATATTTACAGCCAGTTGTATGAAAACGTGTTGGATTATAAAAGCATGAGCGAGGCATACGAAGCGCTAAGAAGTGTGGAGACTGGCAGCAGATCCAAGTTTACCAAAGAAGGATTTGTAAGCATTATATGCGATTTTCTGGACCGGCAGGGACTTATCCTGTTTGTTCCGGAAGATGAGATGATTAAGACAACACCGAAGCTTGATAACATTATGGAATATAAGATACTGAGCAAAGATAATTATGCCAGAATCATGGAGGCACTGGGGGTTAATAATGAGTAAGATTTCAAGAATAAGAATAGTGAATCTGAATTATAATCATGATTCCATTAATGTAGATGACAAGACCTTTGATTTAGGCGGAGAAAGTACGCTGATTTCTCTGCGTAACGGAGGTGGAAAAAGTGTCCTTGTTCAGATGATAGTAAGTCTCTTTGTCCACAAAACCTACAGGGATTTTGGAGACAGAGAGTTTAAGAATTATTTTAATACCAACAAGCCAACATTTTTAATCACCGAATGGCAATTGGATAATAACAGTGACAGATTCCTTGCAGGTATGATGGTGAGAAAAAATCAGCGGGATGACAATGATGTGGAAGAATTGGAACTGCTTACTTTTACAGGAAGTTATGATAAAGGGTGTAACTATGATTTAGATCACATTCCCATTGTGAAAGTAAGCGGAAATAACAAGATTTTGAAAAGCTTTGGAGAGTGTAAAAGTATATTGGAAGGGATTAGCAAGGAAAAAGACGGAGATTTTAAGCTTTATGATATGAGCAGTTCCTACGGTAGGAGCCAGTATTTTAAAACTCTTAAGCAGTATCAGATTAATAATAAAGAGTGGGAAAGTATTATACGAAAAGTGAATCAGAAAGAATCCGGATTATCCGATTTGTTCCAAAATGCCAGAGATGAGAAAAATCTGGTGGAAAACTGGTTTTTAAAACCCATCGAAGACAAGTTAAATGTTGAGAAAAACAAAATAGATGAGTTTCGGAATCTTACCTTTAAATTCATTGAGCAGTATCGAAGTAACCAGTCTAATATTGCACGCAAAGAAATTATCGAGAAGTATTTTGAAGATACGGTTTCCTTAAAAGAAGATATAGACAGTTACGTTGCCAGAAGCGAGGAAAAGAAAGAATCCACAGCCCAGATGGTGCTTTACATTAAGAAACTGGGACAAACCATTCAAAATATAGTAGAAAGTATCCTAAAAACCGAAGAGGAACTTACAACGATTAGTACTCATATGAAACGTATCACATATGAGCAAATTTCCAACGAGATATATAAGAAACGGGATGAAAAGCAGGAAGTAGATGAGAAAAGAATCCAACAGGAATTGGAGATAATATCTTATAAAAATTTTATCGAAACAAGAAAAAGACAATTAAATATATATGATTGTAGCAGAATCTATGGGGAACTAAAAGATATGAAATGTGAGAAAGCGGAGGTAGATGAGAAAATTAATCTATTGGTAGCGGATTCTCAGGGCACAAAGGAAGAAATTGAAGCAATGGGAGAGAAACTGTACTTGTTTTACAACAATGAGGTACACAAAATCTCAGAAAGATTAGAGGAAGAACAGGGGAAACACACTGCTACATCACAATCCATAGAGAAAGCACGTTTAGAAAAATCCGGTCTGGACAAAACAATGCAGGAATTGAGTGTGAGTATTGGAAAGTTACAGCAGGCAGTGAAAAGTTATGATGAAGTGGAAGATACATTTAATGAAACATATCATTGTCAGCTAAACCGAAATATTGTTGCTTTGTACCCGGAAGGTTTCCTTGAGGTAAAATCAAAGGAGATGGAAGAGGAAACCCAGGAAGAACGCAGTAAGCTTGCCAGACTTTCCAGAAAAAAATCCGATCTTGAAGTGGAATTAAAAAATCTGTTACAAGAAGAGAATGGTAACATGATATCCATTACAGAAGGGGAGCATAAGATAAAAGATCTAAACAAAGAACTTGCAAAGTTAGAGGGAGAGAAGCAGGAACGGCTTAAGATTATAAAATATGCAGGCATGAAAGAAAGTGATCTGGATAACAGGGTTCTGATACTGGATAGTCTGGAAAGAAAACTGAAAGAATTGGATCTGGAAAAAGCGGATATTATTACAGAAAAAGCTGATTTAGAGAAACAACACAGACAGTTAAAAGAAGGCAAGACCATGGAACTTCCTGCGAATATTCAGGAGTATTTTCATGACAATGGCATAGAAGCTTACTATGGTATGGAGTGGCTTACAAAGAATGGAAGGAGTGTAAAGGACAACACCGCTCTGGTAGCAAAAAATCCCTTTATTCCCTATGCAATTATAATGGAAAAAGATGTATTTGAACGATTTAAAAATACAGAGAAAGAATTATATACAAGTTTTCCAATTCCCATCATTATAAGAGGAGATCTGGAAAAAAGCATGGAGGATATGCAGGGACATATCACCACTTATGGAAATGTGCACTTTTTTATTATGTTTAACAACCACCTGCTGGATAAAGAACAACTTTTAGAGATGCTTTCTCAATTAGAGAAAAGAATTGCAGCATTAGAAAAGCAGCTTGGGGATAAAACGGCGGATATCAATACCTTTGGGGAATACAGAGTGACCATAGAAAAGCAGAGCTACGCCACTTCTTTATATGAAAGTGTACAGAAGGATATTCAGAATGCAAAGCAGGTGAAGGAAAAGCTTCAACTGAGACAGCAGGATATTAAAGAGGAAAAAGATGCAATCCAAAAAAAACAAAAGGAAAACAATCACAACATAGATGATAGCAAAGAAGTGATAAGACTCTATGAGGAAAGAAAGAGAGCTTTTGAAAAACTTTGCCAGAAATATGTTTCCTATGAAACAGATAGAACAACTCTGCAACGGGAAGAGAGGGAGAGGGAGGAGTGCAGTAAGAAGCAAAAAGAGTTGGAACATACGATGGAAGAATTAGCTGGTACGTTAGAGGGACTGAAAGCTTCCATAAGACAGCATGAAAACAGTATCACTCACTTGCAACAGCAAGCTTCTCTGTATGAAATGTTTGCAGATAATAAACAGGAGGTAGCACTGATAACTGACAGTGAAGAAGCAACGAAACTGGAAGCCAGATATAAGGCACTTACCCAGAAGGTGTCTGAGGCTATGGAAGAACTGAAGACACGTCAGGAAAAACTTGCAGAAACTATAAGGAAAAAGCAATATGAATTAGTAAGGAAGAATAAAAATAATCTTTTAGAGGAAGAGTATTCCAATGTGTCATTTACAGAGGAACAGTATGATGACCTGGAGAGTCAAATTAGCAAGGAAGAAAAAGAATTAAATGCTGCTCTGGAGCAGACTAATAAATATCAAAATCAGATTGGTAGATTAGAGGAGAATATTAAAAACCTGAAAGCAAATTTGTTAAAAGAGACTGGTGAGGAAGAACCGGTTCCAAGAGAAATCATAGTAGATACTGAATTTAAAAAACGTATCCGGCTAGAGCGGCATCAGGAGACGGTGGCAAGAAACAATCTAAAAGCTTTTCAGAATAGAAAAAGTGAACTTTCCTCTCTGGCAAGTGGTGTGGCAGAATTTTCGGAGGATAAGATTGAGGTGTCAGAAGAGAACCTTGCTGAAATAGCTACTAATATTCCAGACATTGTTCAGATGGATCATCAGACGTTAGAAAAGTATCAAAGGGAAATAAAAAAGAAATTACGAGATATCGATGGAGCATTGACACATGAGAGAACCAATATCTATGAAAAGATAAGAGAAATATCTTCAAAAGAAGAATATTCAGAGGATTATTTTGCAAAAACATTTGCAAATCTATTGTCTCAGGCAGGCGATCCCTACAACCTTGCCAGACAGTTTCAGGTGAATAAGGCTGCCTATGAGAATCAGCTTGAGAAACTGAAAGTGGATTTGGAAAACATTGATAAGGAACGAAAAAATATAGAGGAAATGTTTTTAGAATATGTTCAGAGCATCAATGCCAATATAGCAATGATTGACAAAAATTCTACTATCACAGTGCGAAACAGAAACATTAAGATGCTGAGAATACAGGTGCCGGACTGGGACAGCGAGAGGGAACATTTTAAGATGCGACTTCATGATTTCTTTGATCTGGTGATTAAATATGGTTTGGAGACCATAGCAAATAATAAGAATCTGGGAGAATATCTTGGAAATGCAATATCCACCAGAAAATTGTATGATGACGTGGTGGGGATTCAAAACGTTAAAATTAAGCTTTACAAAATCGAGGCGGAAAGAGAAGTGCCTATCACCTGGGCGGAAGTTTCAGAAAATTCCGGTGGGGAAGGATTTTTATCAGCCTTCGTCATTCTCACCTGCCTGTTAAGTTACATGAGGCGGGATGAAAGTGATATGTTTACCACTGGAGAGGAAGGCAAGGTGCTGATTATGGATAATCCATTTGCACAGACCTACTCTGCACATCTCTTAAAACCTCTTATGGAGATGGCAAAGAAAACAAACACACAGCTTATATGTCTCTCCGGATTAGGTGGAGATTCCATATACAACCGCTTTGATAACATCTATGTTGTGAAGCTTGTGGACTCTAACATCCGCAATGGAGTACAGCGTTTAGAAAGCAAACACATAAAAGGCAACGAAGTGAAAAAGATGGTACTGTCTGACTTTAAAACCCAGCAGATTGGATTGTTTGATATGGTGGAGGAGTGAGAATTACGGAGAGCAGGAGCATTTATATAATAAGTGTTTAGGAGAAATTCATTGATTTTTAAGTAGGATGAATAAAGAATACAAAAATGAAAGTAGGTGACAAAATGATTAGTAAAGAATATTTTGGAGAGGACATAAATCATAGAATTTAAACGAGAAATACCAAATAATCATGAAAAATTTTAAAAGGATATTATTGCATTTTCTAATAGCACTGGGGGACAAGTGGTTTTAGGCACCCAAGATGAAACTTGTGTTGTATATGGAATTGGAGAACAGAGCCCTTTTAAACTTTCAGACGGAATATCAAATATGATTTCCGATGCATGTACACCGCAGATAGAACCAAATATATCTATACAGACAGTGGAAGGCAAGACCATTCTTGTAATTGATGTTGTGCCGGGAAAATTTAGGCCATATTATCTCACAAAAAAAGGAAAGGAGAGTAGTTCTTATATAAGAATAAATGGGACAAGCAGACCGGCAGATGCAAGAAAATTACAGGAATTGGAATTAGAAGGTCAGAATATATCGTATGATACACTTCAGGAGATTGGCTGCAAATATGATGAAAAGAAAGCGATAGATTTATGTAAAAAAATGAAACAGATTGCAATTGATTCGTGTGAGACGGAGGAAGAAAAGCTTGCAGTTAAAGATATGACTTTGGAAAAGTTACACGATTTTGGTGTTCTTTGCAGGGTGGGGAGAAATCCGTATCCGACGCATGCATTTGATTTACTGACAGATAATAGGAACAAATCATCAAAAGTACAGTGCGCTTTGTTTAAAGGGAAAACAAGGGATATATTTATAGACCGAAAAGAATTTATCTTGATAAATCTTGTGTGCAGGTGTGTCTTTATGATGACAGAATGGAAGTGACCTCTCCTGGAATGCTTTATGGGGGATTGGACTTGGAAACAGCCAAATTAGGAAAATCCACCTGTAGAAATGAAGCAATTGCGGAAGCGTTTCACTATATGCATATTGTAGAGGCATGGGGAACAGGGCTCCCTAGAATTATAAATAGATGCAAGGAATATGGGCTACCTGAACCATTATTTGAGGAATTTGGAGATGGATTTAAGGTAACAATTTTCAGAAAAGTAATCAATGCCCCGGAAAAAGTAACCAATGCCCCGGAAAAAGTAACCAATGCCCCGGAAAAAGTAACCAATGCCTCAGAAAAAGTAACCAATGCTTTTGAAAAATATTTGCCAATGCTAGAAAAGGCTGGGGCGACAAATATCTATATTAGGAATATAGAAAAGGTATTTGCCTGCTGTGGCGTAGACACTCCGTTTGGTCAGGCAAATGTAATGGAATGGCTTAAATGTTCAAAGTCGAAGGCAAGAAATGTAATGAATGTATTGAAAACTGCAAATGTAATAGAGAAGGTTACTGGATTAGGCGCGGGAAAATACAAGTTTTTGAAATTATAGAATTGAAAATTTTGATGGCAGGAATGTGTATTTCGATTTGTCTTTGTACAGCGTTTTGAAAGTAAGTGCGTAAAAAGGGAGCAAATGAAAAATTAGTTGACACAAAAGTTGACAGATGTTATTGTTATTAACAAAAAAGGAGAACATACAAATGAATCAAAACTTACATTCAAGAAGATATATGTACATGTATTATAGACGTACGCAGCTATAGGCTTTGCATGGTTAGTGCATTAGTTTATAGCAGGTAGGTCTGTTTGTCTAGTGCATAAAACCAGAATGTAAGTGATGTGTTTCGTATATATCTATATTGCATCTTAAATTGGAATGATCGCACTGGACACTTGAGGTTTGGTGCGATTTTTGTTTAGGGCTCTGTGTAGAAGAGGTGTATACAATGGGTAATAAAATTGAATTGAAATTAGCAACAAAGAAAACAGCGGAATGTTTGCATAGAATGCAGGTAGAAGCGTTTATGCCATTATATGAAAAATATCAGGATGACAATACAAACCCGGCGAAAGAAAGTTTGGAAAGAGTAATTGGAAAGATTGTTGAGGAGGGTTCTGAGTTTTACTTTATTGAGTGCAACGGAGAAAAAGTTGGCGGTGTGAGAGTCTGCAACCCTCATGGAGAAAAAGAACAAAAGGGTATAAAGTGGATATCTCCTCTTTTTGTAATTCCCAAATATCAAAATAGGAGAATTACCAGTAAGGTGATGGAAAATTTGTTTGAATTATATTCAGATGTAGTGGAATGGCATCTTGCAACAATTAAGCAAGAACCGGGCAATTGTCACTTGTATGAAAAATATGGTTTTATAAGAACTGGCGAAGATATCATAGTCAACGATAGAATGACATTAGTAAATTATATAAAAAATATCTAAGTATGGAGGTGCTAAAAAATGATAACAGATGCATTTGATAAATCAGAGGTTTTGTTTGGACCAAAGGATTTTTATGGGGAAAAAAAGCAGTTATGCGATAAGTGTATCATTATTTTTTCAGAGGTAATATTTGCGTATATGCTCGAAACATACCCTCATGAGAAAGTGGGAACTATAAAATGTTGTAATGGAGTGACTATGGTATATATTTTTGAAATTGCGGGAATGAAGATTGCGGGCTATTTAAGTCATATTGGTTCGGCATTAGCAGGAAGTGACGTGATTGATGTAAATTGGCTTACAGGTGCCAGTAAATTCATCATGTTCGGTTCCGCAGGTTCTCTGGAAAGCAATAGCACTGTAGGGAAGTTTGTGATTCCAACGCAAAGCTATCGTGAGGAAGGATTTAGTTATCATTATGTTGCCCCGGCAGATTATATAGAGATTAAGAATGCACCAAAAGTTAAAAGAATATTTGATGAATTAAATCTTCCTAATGTTATGGGAAAGGTTTGGACAACAGATGCATTTTATCGGGAAACAAAAGTTAAGCTGGAAGCAAGAAAAAACGAGGGCTGCATAGCTGTTGAAATGGAACTTGCGGGTGTTCAGGCAGCATGCGATTTTTATGGCTGGGATTTATATGATTTCCTTGTGACAGGTGATGTGTTAGATCAGGCAGTTTACGATATTACAGGACTTGAAAATGCAAACCATGATATGGATAAATTATATATTGCTATTGAGATAGCCAAGAGAATTTAAGAAGTAAAATAAAGAAGGGAAGAAATGTTACAATGAAACACATTATTACAGATGATAGAAAGTAAATAATCGGAGAAAACACCATACATAACCTGCTGCCAAATCCCCACAATAGAGAATTTGGCAACAGGTTTTTCTGATTTTTGGAATCGCTATTTCTATGGTTTTGTCAAAATTCGTACCCAACGGTATCGGTTGCAGGTAATAAAGTTAGGGATACATTTTAATAGCTGGTCGATTTTTAAGAAGCAAAATGTAACTACGGGGGAGAAGTTAAATACAAAGGCACTGAGGAAAGCAAATGGTATGGTAAATAGCCACATAAACAGGTTATCCATTAACGCCCCGTATTTTGTGAAACCGCCACCGGCAATAATACCGCTCTGCACAGGGTATTCATAACATGTACCGATGGTAGTTATACTTAACAAAGTTAAAAATTTGCTTGCTAAAATTTTAGTCTCTTCGGATACCGAATAAATACCTATAATAGAATCCTTTAAAAGAAACATCAGTCCACCAAATATTACACCGGTACATAGAAAAATAATCTGCATAGTTTTTGCATATGACCGTACTTTGTTGAGTTTCCCCTCTCCAATGGTTTTGCCTATGGTAATGGAAGAAACATTGGCACAAGACATTCCCACAACTGCAAAGATCTGAAAAATCACAATGGCAATACTGTTAGCAGCAATGACTGTTGCACTGATATGTCCCAGGATAGCGGTTTGTGCTGCCTGGGCAACACCCCATAGCATGCCGCTTATTACGATAGGTAAGGAAACTTTGATATAATGAGTCAGATAAGTAAAATCAAAGCAGAACAGTTCCTTTAGTGTCATCTTTAGCTTTTTATCAATAAACAGCACATACACAACAATAATTATAAGCTCTACCATTCTGCTGACTAAAGTCGCAACTGCAGCACCAACAATACCAAGCTCTGGCGCACCCCAGTTACCATAAATAAAACAGTAGTTCAGGCAGATGTTAATACAGATTGTACTGATAGACATAATAGTACCAATCATTGCTGTTTCTACGCTCTGTAAAGAGTACATCAAAGAATTTGAAATGCAAAAAATTAAATAGGTCCAACAGATTACATTAAGGTACTTTTCGCCTTCTGCAATGACCTTCTGGTCATTGGTAAAAATAGATAACACTTCCGTTGGAAAAACTTTTGCGATGACAAAAAAGATGACGCCTACGATAAATGCAAATTTCACTCCAATAGTAATGATTTTTTTAATAGAATCTATTTTTTGCTGCCCCCAATATTGAGAAGCTAATACAACAATTCCCATGCCGATTCCGGCTGCAATCTGTTGTAATGTAAATTGTATTTGATTGACTAAAGTTGCACCTGACAATGCGAGTTCAGTATATTTTCCAAGCATAATGTTATCTACCATATTAACAGTTAATGCTGCAAGCTGTTGTAAAGTAACGACAAATAATAATGGAAAAAATATTTTGTAAAATGACTGGTCACTCGTAAAGACTCCTAAGATTTTCTTTTCTGTATCCAGGGGGAGCGGGGTATAATCCTTCTTTTTCATGAAATCTCCTTTTAAAATTTAATTAGGTATAGCTAACTTAGAAACTAACTTAGGTATTAGGCATTTTCTTGTATTATTCTTCCGTAATGTGTTAAAATATATCCAAAATTAGCCTGAAAAGCTAGTGTTATTATTTAAATTATATTAGGAGAAAACGTATCATGTGGAAAATCGAAAGTATTAGGGAAGCAGATTATGGCTGTGAAGAGAGACTGCCGGAGCAGAAATTGAAGTGTTTTGTAACTCTGGTAAATGAAACAGGAGGGAAAAGAAGCTTTGAGGTTGAGGATGAATGGCTTACGGAACATAACCTTAACGAAGGTGGAAGATGGTATGATTTCTGGGGCTGGGAGAAGGCCAATACGATTGCGATAACAGAGGAATACGAAGGAATCAGAACGCCAAAAGATCTGTACGATGCACTTTCGGATATTTGGTGTAAGGATACTTGTGCACCAAGGCTCAGAGAACAATGGAATAAGGAAAATATGACACTGGGACAGTGCTCTATTACAGCCTTTTTAGCACAGGATATTTTTGGTGGAAAGGTCTATGGTATTTTGCGAAAGGGAGGAAATTATCACTGTTATAATGTTGTGGGAAATTGTGCTTTTGATTTAACCAGTGAACAGTTCAAAGACGAGGTGCTCTCCTATGAAAATACACCAGAACAGTTTAGGGAAATACACTTTGAAAAGGAAGAAAAAAGAATGAGATATGAGTATTTAAAGAATTCTCTGAAACAACGGCTTAAAAATTAGTTGAAAAAATTTTAAATAATGATAATATTTATATATAAAGCTTAGAGTGTCAAAATACCCGAATCGGTGAGTACATGGATTGTTCCGCACGTTGCACTTTTCACAATCCGCCCTTTTGACACTGTAATCATATAAATTAAAACTAGGAGGTTACGATGGTTAAGCATATTATTTTATGGACATTAAAAGATGAATTTTCAAAAGAAGAAAAAGAAAGTATAAAGGCTGGGATAAAAGAAGGACTAGAAGGACTGAAAGGTCAGATACCAGGGCTTTTAGACATTTCTGTAAGAACTACTTGCCTGGACAGCTCGACAGTAGACGTAATGCTGGATTCTTCCTTTGAAAGCGCAGAAGCACTAAAAGGTTACAGTACACACCCAAATCATGTGGCAGTGGCAGATAGTAAGGTTCGCCCATACACAGCAACAAGAGCATGCATGGATTTTGAGGTATAAGACGATTCCGAGTTGTCTGGGACTGGGTGATGCAGGAAATCGCATTTTCGAAACGAAGTGATATCTGAATAATAAACAGTCAGCCGGGAATTTCCATAAACAGAGGAATTCCCGTTTTTCTGTTATTGTATAAGTATTAACACGAAGAGGAAACAAATATGAAATTGATTCACCTATCGGATCTCCATATAGGAAAACGTATTCATGGTTTTCCCATGTTAGAAGATCAAAAATATATTTTGCAGGAAATTTTGCATATTGTAAAAAAAGAAAATCCGGATGCGGTCTTGATTGCCGGTGATTTGTATGATAAGGGTGTGCCGCCTACAGAAGCAGTACAGGTTCTGGATAAATTTCTTACCAGGTTGGCAGATTTAAATATTCCGGTAATGGCAATCAGTGGAAATCATGACTCACCAGAAAGAATTGCTTTTGGAGCGGATTTATTAAAGGAAAGAAATGTATACTTGACTCCGGTTTATGATGGGAATGCTACCAGGGTAACGTTATATGACGCTCATGGCCCGGTAACTATATATTTGCTGCCGTTCCTAAAACCTGCAATGGTACGTCACGCTTTGGAAGAAAAATATCCGGAAGAGGAAATGGACTCTTATCAAAAAGCTTTCGAAATAGCTGTAAAAGAATTGAATATAAATAAGGAAGAAAGAAATGTCTTAGTAGCACACCAGTTTGTTGCAGGAGCAAAGCAGTGTGAATCCGAGGAATTGCAGATAGGTGGACTTGACCAGATTTCAGTAAATACGTTGGAAGCTTTTGATTATGTGGCATTAGGACATCTTCATAGTCCTCAAAGGGTAGGGAAAGATACAGTGCGCTATAGTGGCACACCGTTAAAATATTCTTTTTCGGAAGTGTCACAGGAGAAATCGGTTACTGTGGTGCAACTGTCTGAAAAAGGAAACGTGGAGATTACCACAATTCCATTACAACCGTTGCGAGATATGAAAAAAATCAAGGGAACTTATTTAGAGCTTACCAGTAAATCTTTTTATGAAAGTATTAACACACAGGACTATGTATATGTGACACTTACAGATGAAGAAGATGTTCCCGATGCTTTGCAGAAGCTTCGACTGTTTTACCCGAATCTTATGTGTATGGATTATGACAATAAGCGCACAAAAGGTGTACAGGAAATTAGCGTTACAGAAGAAGTGGAGCAAAAATCAGAAATTGAGTTGTTTGAGGAATTGTTTGAACTACAAAATAATCAGCCAATGAGTGGGGTACAAAAGGATTTTGCCAAGAATTTGATAGAGAAGTTAAGGGAAGAGGGAAACAATAAATGAAGCCATTAAAATTAACTATGAGTGCCTTTGGTCCTTACGCCGGAAAAACAGAAATTGATTTTGAACAATTGGGAAATCAGGGGGTTTTTCTAATTACAGGAGATACTGGTGCTGGAAAAACTACCATTTTCGATGCCATTGCGTTTGCTTTATTTGGAGAGGCCAGTGGAAGTGTCAGAGCTACGGATATGTTTCGCAGCAAATATGCCAAAGAAGACGTTAAAACCTTTGTGGAATTGACTTTTTTGTATCAGGGAAAAATATATAAAGTAAAAAGAAATCCGGAATACCTGCGCCCCAAAGAAAGAGGCAGCGGTTTTACGATGCAAAAAAGTGAAGCGGAGCTTATTTTTCCAGATGACAGACAGCCTGTGACGAAGGCGGCAGAAGTAACTAGAGCAGTGGAAGAATTGCTAGGAGTTGATTACCATCAGTTCACACAGATTGCAATGATTGCGCAGGGAGATTTTCAAAAGCTGTTAATTGCCGGAACGAGCGAGCGGAGCGAAATTTTCCGGAAAATTTTTCATACAAAATTATATCAGGTGCTACAGCTTAAGCTGAAAGAGGAAGAGAAAACAAGGAAAAATATTTATGACGATACTAGAAAAGGTATGATTCAGTATATGAATGATATTTCGTGTGAACATAATCTATGGATAGGCAAGGAATTATCTGATTTAAAAAAACGTAAATTTGAAGGAAGTAATGAAAGAGGCTTAGAACTCTTAAAGCAGTTAAATGAAATCGATGAAAAGCGTTATTTAGATTTAGAAAAAGAACAGAATCTGCTTTCGGAACAAAAGGAGCAGCAGATTAAACTGCTTTCTAAGGCAGAGCAGGGAAAAAAGGTGAAGGAAAAGTTAGAACAGCAGAAGCTTTGTTTGCAGCAACTACTTCCTAAGGAAGAATTGGCGAGGACAAAATTAGATGAGAAAGCGGATTATCCACAATGGTGTGAAAGATTAAAGGACAAAATTCGTATTGAGCAGGAACATTTAGCAGAGCAGGAGAATTTAAAAACACAGGAAAAAAGGCTTGTATTGCAGCGGGAAGAATTGCAGGAAGAGGAAAAAGTACGGCAGGAATATCAGAAAAGGCAGGAACAATTACAGAAGGAAATGCAAGTGGATAAAGGAGAACTGGATAAGTTAAAAGACACAGGTGAGAAAAGTGAAAGATTCCGTCATCAGATAGGGCTTATGACAGAGCGAAAAGCACAGCTGCAGCAAGGAAAAACAGAATTGATGGAGGTATGCGAAAAAGTTGCAAAGGGAGAAAAAAGTCTTATAAAAATAAGCGAAAATTTAGAAGTACAAAAAGTGAAGCATAAGGATTTGCTAGAGCAGCTAGAGCAATGGAAAGATGCAGCCAGTCATCAGGCAAAGATAAATGGGCTTCTTCAGGAAACCCAACGTTTGAAAGAACAATGGGAAAACAGTGGAAATCTGTTAGAGGATACCACCGAAAAGTTTAAACAGTTCTCAGAGGATAAGAAAAAAATAGAAGAGGACATGAAAGAAAAGGAAACAGTGCTACAGGAAAAAATAAAAGCAAAGGAGGGATTGCAGGATACTGCGTTAAAGCTACTGCAGTTAGAAAACCAGGAAAATGAACTGCAAGAAAAGCATCAGAGGCTGCAGGAAAAAAAGAAAAAACTTGATCAACTTTCAAAAAAAGTGCAGGAAGTAAAAGAAAAGCAGGAAGAGTACAAAAGAAATGTAGCAAGGCGGGAAGAAGAGAGAAATAAATGTAATTATTTAGAAAAGTTATTTTTAGATGCGCAGGCCGGAATTTTAGCAAAAAATCTGACAGAAGGTACGCCATGTCCGGTGTGCGGTTCTACCCATCATCCGGTGTTAGCTGTAGTGCCGAAAGAAGTACCGCAAAAGGAAGTATTAGATGAGGCAAGAAAAGTGGCATCTGAGTGGGAGGCAAAAGCGGAAAGGGCCAGTGCAGAGGCAGGGCAGAAGCATATGCAGGTGCTGCAGGAAGCAACAGAATTGGCAGAGAGCTTTGCTAAGGATATCTCCCGGGAATTTACAAAGGAAAAATTTCAAGAAGATGACAGAACGTATCTAGAACAATGGAAGAAAGTTACAAAGACTTTGGAGGAGGAACTTGAAGAATCTAGAAAGCAGTTTATACTTAGACAGGAGAAGCTGTGTAAAGAGGAAGCGGAATTTGCGAATCTTTCAGAGGATATTAAGAAGAAGCAGGAAGAAGTGGTGCAGCTGCAGAAAAAACTTGCACAAAAAGAACAGGAACTGGCGCAGGTGAAGGGACAGAAGCTATTACAAGAACAGCAGTATATTGCGGTGGAACAGGAGTTGACGGACTTTGCAAAGCAGAGTTTGTCACAAAGTCATTTTATGAAAGCAACAAAGGAAGAAGTAGAGAAATTATATTTTTATGTAAAGCAGCTTTGGGAGGAAGCAGAGGAAAAAGTTCAAAAATATGTTTTTTTGGAAAAACAGGAGCAGGAAACCAAGAAATATTTAGAACAGGAAAATACAAGCAGACAGGTGTTGGAAAACCAGCTTGGGAAACTGAAAGGCAGTATGGATACTTTACAAGATAATCTGAAAAACGTATTAACAAAGCTGCCGGAATATATAAAGCTGCCGGATGAAGTAGAAAAAGATGCGTTAATTTCAGCGACTGAAAAGGTATTGCAAAGCTTGCAGGCAGATATTATTTCTTTAGAAAACAAAATTTGCGAGAACGATAAAAAAGTGATACAAAAAAAGACGTTAGAGGAAAATATTTTAAAGCGGGAGGAAGAACAAACGCAGCTGATGGCACAAATGCAAGAGATGGCGGTTGCTTTGGAACGTAAGATTACCACACTCGAACAACAAGAAAGTATGGTTAGAGAACTAAAGGAAAAACTTCAGGGAAATTCGAAAGAGGAAACGGAAGAAAAAATTGCGGAATTGCAAAAGCATAAGGCACAGTTAGAACAGGAGCATGAAGAGGCAAAGAAGGTTTACCAGGAATATAGAGAAGAGGTTGGCAAAGTAAGAGCACTGATAGAAGATTTGGAGAAGCAGAGTAAAGAAAGTGAAGGCTATGATGTGGAGGAACTGACACAGCAGGGGCAACAATTAGAATTAAAACAACAGAAAATTTCCAAAGAGTTAAAAGAATGCTACAGTGTTTTGCAAACCAATCAGAGGATATTAAAACGTGTTTCAATCCATCAAAATAATCTGGTGCATGCGGAACAAGAGTATATCTGGGTAAAAGCACTTTCTGATACGGCGAATGGAAATATTGCCCGGAAAAGAAAAGTGGAATTAGAAACCTATGTACAGATGGCATATTTTGATCGGATTTTAAAGCGTGCGAACAAAAGGCTTTTGAAGATGAGTTCAAATCAGTATGAACTGAAACGCCAGGAAAATAGCGAAAATAAAAAGGAGAAGACAGGACTGGAATTAGATGTTATTGATCATTATAATGGAACGGAACGAAGCGTGAAAACGTTATCTGGAGGCGAATCTTTTCAGGCCTCCCTCTCATTGGCATTGGGACTTTCTGATGAAATACAGGCAAGTGCCGGAGGAATCCGATTAGACACTATGTTTATTGATGAAGGCTTTGGTTCGCTGGATGAAGAAGCATTAAATCAGGCAATGAAAGCACTGCATGGATTAGCACAGGGAGAACGGCTGGTAGGAATCATCTCTCATGTATCTGAATTAAAGGAAAAAATTGATAAAAAAATTATCATTACGAAACGTAGAAGTGAAGATGGCATTGGAAGTTTTGCGGAGGTAGAAAAATAAAAAATATAAAAATCAGAGTGCCCATGTATTTTATTGGGCTGTTTATTATGACAATCGGAATTGCTATATCAGTGAAATCAAATCTTGGGGTTTCGCCTGTAAGTTCTATACCATATACAATGACTTGCGTATGGGGAATTGAAATGGGAAAAGCCACGATACTCTTTCATTGCGCTTTAGTAATGCTCCAAATAGTAATATTAAGGAAGAATTTTAAACTTGTAGACCTGCTTCAGATTGCAGTTGGTATTATTTTTGGATATTTTACAACGTTTTGCAATTCTTGTGTTTCATATCTTCCAACGACGGATAATTTAGTGGTAAGAATCATTATGATGTTGGTTAGTACAGTCTTTATTGCATTTGGAATATTTTTGTATATGCCGGCAAATATTATCCCTCTGGCTGGAGAAGGAGTGATGCAGGCAATTTCCGATACAACAAGAGTTGAATTTTCAAAAGTAAAGATTACATTTGATGTTTCTATGGTTTTGATTTCTGTTATCGTATGTCTGATAATGATACATAGCTTTGGCAGTGTTGGTATAGGCACGATTGCAGCAGCTTTGCTGGTAGGTATAGTTTTAGGAATTATAACAAAATTATTAGGAGATAAGCGAGATTTATTGCTGAATACATAAAAGCGTTTGATTGACAAATAATAACATTACTGATATTATTACATTTAGTAAAGGTGCCCTTAGCTGAGGGCATTTTTTCGTTTCCAGAACAGGAGGTAGTAAGATGTTAGAAGCAGAATTGCTAAAAGAGTCTGAACAATACAGCGCATATTTAAAAGATACCAGACGCTATTTGCACAGTCATCCGGAAACAGAATTTGATTTGTCAAATACAAAGAAATTTGTAAAAAAAGAGCTTAGGGATATGGGATATGAACCACAGGAATGTGGAAAAGCAGGAATAATTGCTTTGGCAGGTGGAAAAAGGCCGGGAAAAGTTTTTATGCTTCGCGGAGATATGGATGCACTTCCAATCAGGGAAGAAGCAGATGTGGAATTTTCTTCTGACAATGGAAAAATGCATGCATGTGGCCATGATATGCATACAACAATGATGCTTGGAGCGGCAAAGATTTTAAAAAAGCATGAAGATGAAATAGAAGGAACAGTAAAATTAATGTTTCAGCCGGCAGAAGAAATTTTTGAGGGCGCTAATGATATGATACAGGCTGGTTTGCTGGAAAATCCTACAGTTGACGCAGCACTTATGATACATGTCATGGCAGGTATGCCTTTGCCGGAAGGGACAGTCGTGGTAAGTAATGGTGGTGTCAGTGCCCCGGCAGCAGATTATTTTAATATTAAGCTTCAGGGAAGGGGCTGCCACGGTTCGATGCCGAATGCAGGCGTTGATCCGGTAAATATTGCAGCTCATGTGATTATTGCATTACAGGAATTGCAGGCAAGAGAACTTGCTTTGGCAGATGATGCTGTTTTGACCATTGGAACAATTCATGGAGGAAATGCAGAAAACGTAATTCCGGATACAGTAGAATTAGGTGGAACGATTCGTACTTATGATGAAGAAGTACGTGCATTTTTGAAAAAGCGAATGGAAGAAATTGCAAAGGGAACTGCAATGACGTTCCGTGGTGAGGCAGAAGTAACCTTTGGCAGTGGTTGTCCGACTTTGGTGAATGACAATGATTTATCTGAAAGTGCTGTGAAATATTTGCAGAAACTATTAGGCACTTCCAAAGTTTTTACAGCCGGACAGCTTACCGCAATGTCAGGTTCCGGCAAAGCTTCTAAGTCGGCGGGGTCTGAAGATTTTGCCTATGTAAGCCAACAGGTACCATCAATTATGCTTGCACTGGCAGCCGGACAACCTGAGAATGGGTACTGTTTTCCACAGCACCACCCTAAGGTAAAATTTAATGAGGAGGTGCTACCAATCGGAAGCGCAGTGTACGCATACACTGCTTTGGAATGGTTGAAAGAACATAAATAACAAAAGTATAATAAAATGCGAAAACGAGATAAAATTATGGTAATGAGAAAGGATATTAATTAAAGTAGTTGACAGAGAACAAATGACAGAAAATACAGACAAATAGTTAGAAAATATAAAAATATGGAGGTTTCCTATGTCTGAAATGGCGGAAAAGTTTTTCAAATTAAAAGAAAATAATACAAATGTTAAGACAGAAGTCATTGGTGGAGTGACCACATTTATGACTATGGCGTATATCCTTGCGGTTAATCCAACTATGCTGGCAGCGGCGGGAATGGACAAGACTGCGGTGTTAATGGCATCCGCACTGGCCGCTTTTCTTGGAACGTTAGCAATGGCGCTGCTTGCTAATTACCCGTTTGCTTTAGCACCGGGAATGGGATTAAATGCTTATTTTGCGTATACGGTATGTGGAAATATGGGATATTCATGGCAGGTAGCATTAGCAGCGGTAATGGTAGAAGGTATTATTTTTATTCTACTTTCCTTAACGAATGTGCGAGAGGCAATTTTTAATGCAATCCCATTTAATTTAAAGAAGGGTGTCAGTGCCGGAATTGGCTTATTTATAGCATTTATCGGATTGCAAGGGGCTTATCTGGTAGTAGATAATGATTCAACGCTATTAAGTTATGTAAGCTTTGTTGAAGATTTTCATACCAAAGGAATTTGTGCTATTTTAGCATTGATTGGTTTGTTTGTGATTGCGGTTCTCTACATCAAGAATGTAAAAGGTGCGATTCTTATTGGTATTCTGGTAACCTGGATGCTTGGAATGCTTGCGCAGGCACTGGGGCTTTATCTGGTAGATGATACAGCAGGTTTTTACTCGCTTTATCCGACCTTTGGCATGACCGATTTTTCTTCTATAAAACTTACCTTTGGACAGGTATTTAAAGCCGATTTTTCCAATGTAGGAATATGGAAATTTATAGTGGTTTTATTATCGTTTCTATTTGTAGATATGTTTGATACGTTAGGGACATTAATCGGTGTTGCCACCAAAGCAGATATGATGGATGAAAACGGAAAACTTCCAAGAATAAAACAGGCGTTGCTGGCAGATGCAGTGGCAACTTCAGCGGGGGCGGTACTTGGAACATCAACCACAACGACATTCGTAGAAAGTTCAGCAGGTGTGGCTGCGGGAGCGAGAACAGGTTTAGCATCAGTAGTTACTGGAATCTTATTCCTGCTTTCCATTTTCTTTTCACCAATTTTTTGTGCGATTCCAGGCTTTGCGACAGCGCCTGCATTAATTTTTGTGGGATTTTTAATGATTTCTGCAATTTTAGATATTGATTTTAAAGATATGACAGAGGCAGTGCCTGCGTATCTTTGCTTATTGTGCATGCCATTAATGTATAGCATTTCAGAGGGCATTGCGATTGGAGTTATCTCTTATGTAATCATTAATCTGGTTTGTGGAAAGAAAGAAAAGATTACACCGTTAATGTATGTGCTGGCAATTCTTTTTATAGCTAAGTATATCTTTTTATAGATTGCGTTATAGCCTGGAAGAGATAGTCATATACGGGATAATTTAAGATAGAGGGTTGGAGGCTTTAATAATTTCAAGAGCTTCTGGAGCAAACTTTTTCACAGCTCCGGAAGCTTTTGTAGTTATTAGGGGTGTCCCTCTAAAGTTTAAAATGTAACAGAATTGTAATATATCGGTAATATATACATAAAAAACATCAAAACAGCATAGTTTATAGTGACATTTTTACAAAAGTAAAAAACTTGAAAATTTTCTATTATGAAATAAGTTCAATGTCCGATAAATATAACAAGAAGTGAAAATGAGAATCTCACAAATACTTGCGAAAGGAGTGGGCAATATGAGAATCGAAGCAATGAGTCAGGTGGCTCAGATATATAAAACAAATCAGACCTCCGGGGCTTCAAAAACGCAGAAAACAAAAGCGAAAGATGAAGTACAGATTTCCGAAACAGGAAAGGATTTCCAGACAGCAAAGTTGGCTTTGCAGGAAGTGGCGGATGTAAGAAAAGATAAAATAGAAGCGATTAAGTCCAGCATGGAGGCAGGGACTTATAAGGTAGATAGCAGTGACTTTGCAGAAAAAGTGATTCAGAAGTATAAGGATGTACTTGGCTATTAATTACCGCAAGGTAATTAATAGCTTTTTCAGTTTTATAGGGTTATAGCGTCAAAAGGTCTGATTCCGCCTGTGCCTGCACAAGGGTGGAAAATGGACTTATGACATGCCAGGAGAGTGTGTAATCACAGATTAGGGGGTTTTGACACCCTGATATTTATAGAAAAGAAAAATGGGGGTATATGTTGTGGCAAGTTTAATGGAAGAATTGCTGGACACATTGCAGACAGAAACCGGAAAGTATGAAGAACTTTTAGAGATATTTCAGAGAAAAACACCGGTTTTAGTATCGGGAAAAATTGATGAATTACAAAAAATCACTGATGAAGAACAGAAATTGGTCGATAATATAAATAGCATAGATAAAAAAAGAAATGATTTGGTCAATGATATAGGAGATGTACTTAATGTAAATCCGAAAGAGTTAACCATTCAGAGGCTGGCTGACTTAATGAAGGAACAGCCAAAACAACAGAAGCAGCTGCTTGAGATTCATGATAAATTAAAAAGAATTTTAGAAAGCGTACAGGCGGTCAATGAGCAAAATAAAGCATTGGTGAATCAGATGTTAGAGATGGTTTCGTTTGACATGAATCTGTTAAAAGGTATGAAACAGGCGCCGGAAACAGCTAATTATAATAAAATGGCTGCGAATACAGGCGAATTGTTTATTGGGTCATCTAAGTTTGATGCGAAACAATAGATAAAATAATATATGAGGAAATAGTGGAGGAGAAAATTTATGTCAGGATTTGGAAGTTTGTATGTAGGTGTGTCTGGGTTAAGAGCAAGCCAGGACGCCTTGAATACAACAGCACACAATCTGTCTAATATAGATACACCGGGCTATGTAAGACAGCAGATTTTGCAAGCGGATAAAACCTATACAACGATTGGTAAGGCATCCATTAGCAACATGCAGGTGGGACTTGGTGTTGATTTGACAGATGTGCGTCAGGTAAGAGATATTTTTTTAGATCAGCAGTATCGTAAAGAAGCAGGTCGTTCTGCATATTATCAGGCATGTTACGAAGCAGCCTATGAAACGGAAAGCTTTTTTCATGAATTAGAGGGAGAAACATTTCAAGATTGCTTAAATGGTCTTTGGCAGTCTGTGTCAGAACTATCTAAGGAACCGGAGAGCAAAGTAAATAAAGAATATTTTGTTTTAAAGGCAAGTGAATTTTTAAAACGTTCTACTGCGGTTTATGACAGCCTGTGCGGATATCAGGACAATCTAAATAAACAGGTCGTAAGCAAGATTGATAAAATCAATGCACTGGGACAAACCATTAAATATTGCAATGACAAAATTGTCGGAGTAGAACTGGCAGGGATAGAGGAAGCGAATGATTATCGTGATGCAAGAAACCAAGCCTTAGACGAGCTTGCAGAACTTGCTAATATATCATATGAAACGGACGCAGATGGTTTTGTTACTGTGAAACTGGAAGGTTCTCAGTTTGTAACACGTGATACAGTAAATAAAATGAGCTATACAACGGACAGCATTACGGGATTTTATACACCGGTATGGAAACACGAGGGGAATGCAGCGGTATTTGACTTGTCTTTGGAAATCTCTACGGAAAATGATACGAATGTAGGTTCCTTAAAGGCAATTTTGATGGCAAGAGGTGACCATAGGGCTAATTACACAGATATTGAAGCACTCAATCAGGCTGTAGCAGATGGAACCATGACAAAAGAACAGGCAGCGGAAGCTTATAACAAAAATATCGGGTATTCTGTTGTAATGAAAACAATGGCAGAATTTGACCAGATGGTGCATGGAATTGTTACGATGATTAATGATACTCTCTGTATGGATGAGTATGCGGATGGCAATGGACCAAGTACAGAGCTTTTCATTCGTATTGGGCAGCTAGAAAGATATCAAAAAGATGATAACGGCAATTATATGTTGGATGCAAACGGATATTATATCCCGATTGATGAGGAAAATCACCTGACAGATGCAAAAGGAAATTATTTAGCAATCGGTGAAGGCGCTTCAGCTTATAATAATTTATATACCGTGGGAAATCTAATGATTAATCCGGCAATTTTAGCTAACAGCGGATTATTAGAATTCCAAAAGAACAATGGACAGACGGATTACAATATGGCAGAGATTATGATACAGAAATGGAATGGAGAATTTGCTACATTGAATCCTACGGAAGAAAATAAAATGAATTTTTCCACCTACTATACTGGTTTTATGGATTCTTTATCTAATACCATTAGTGTATATCAGGGAATCGCAGAAGGTCAGGAAATCATGGCAAATAAAGTGGATTCTGCAAGGCAGGAAATTATGGGGGTGGCTTCCGATGAAGAACTCTCTAATATGATTCGTTTTCAAAATGCGTATAACGCGTCATCAAGATATATTAATGTAGTAAATGAAATGTTAGAACATTTATTAAATTCACTGGGAGCATAATGAGGAGGTAACATATGGCATCTACATTTTATGGACTGCAGATTGCATATTCAGGTTTAAATGCATATCAGGCAGCGTTAAATACAACAGGACATAATATTTCAAACGTGGAAACAAAAGGATATTCTCGTCAGTACATAAACCAGACGGCTGCAGATGCATTGCGTACATATACACGCGCCGGAATGCAGGGCGGTGGTGTTACAGTGACTGGAATTGATCAGATGAGGGATATCTATTATGACTATAAATATTGGGATAACAGTGCGAGATTAGGGGAAAAAAGTGTACAGTACTATTATTCTCTTCAGATTGAAAATTATTTTAAAGGAAGCACGGTCAGCGATGATGTTGCGGCTGCAGATGATTTTTCCGCAATGTTCACAAATTTATTTAAGTCATTAGAGGAAGTAAGAAAGACACCATCAGATACTTCCTTTCGAAATCAGTTTATAAGCACGGCACAGAGCTTTGCCGAATATTTCAATACGACTTATACAAACCTGCAAAGGTTACAAGAGGATTGCAACTTAGAAATCAAGGCAAGAGCGAGTAAGATTAATTCTATCTCAGAACAGATTGCATCCTTAAATAAACAGATTAATGTAATTGAAAGTGGCGGAAACAAGGCAAATGATTTGAGAGATAAAAGGGCATTACTTATTGATGAGCTTTCTGCGATTGTGCCTACAGAAATTGAAGAAATTCCTATTACAGACAGCAATAACCCGGATAGAAATACAGGATTAAATACATATGTAGTAAGAATTGCCGGACAGACTCTGGTGAATGGTACAGATTATAATACATTGCTTATAAAACCTCGAGATGCAAAAAGTGCATTGAATCAGACAGACGTACAGGGGCTGTATGATCTTGAGTGGAGTAATGGCTTGGAATTTAGTTCCAGTAACGCGCAAATGGGTGGGGAACTTAAAGCGTTATTTGATATCCGAGATGGCAATAACAAAGAAAATTTCCAGGGAACAATTCAATCCATAGATCAGGCGGCACATACATTTACTATTTCGGCAGACAGTGTGCCGGAGGCGTATAAATCTGTTTATGGCGTTAATCTTCCGGAAGAGGGAATTATTACGGTGAATAATGTAAAATTATCCTATGATAGTTTCACATTGAATGATGATGGAAGTTATACATTTCATTTAACAGAAGAAAGCAGTGGAATCTCTCCGTCCCTTGTAGGGGCAAAAGCGGCAGTTGGCGAAAGCGTAGATTATATGGGAATACCATATTATATGTCCCAGCTTAATGAGTTTGTGAGAAAATTTGCAGAAACCTTCAATAACATTCATGAAGGTAACGAGGACTTAAATGGAAATAAAGTAGGTTATTTCTTTACGGGCATTGATCCGGTAGATGGAACAGAATTAGAGTTTGATGAAAAAGTCGGAACTGGAACGGACAGTTATTATCGCCTGACAGCGGCTAATTTTACAGTGAAAGATGAATATTTAAAAGATTCAAGCCGTTTAGCAACCACTGGAATCATTAGTGAAGGTGTGGAACAAATTGATGTGTTAGAAAAACTGTCAAGTATCAAGGATATTCCGAAATTCTTTAATGGAGGTACCGCCGGAGAATTTTTGGAGTGTATTCTTACAGATGTCGCATTAGATACACAGACAGCAAAAACATTAAGTGCTAACTATGAAGAAATCGGTAAAATGATTGAGCAGCAAAGACTGTCTATTTCAGGTGTGGATAATGATGAGGAAGCATTGAATCTTGTAAAATATCAGAACGCATATAATTTGTCAGCTAAAATGATGTCTGTTTTAACAGAAATATATGACAGGCTGATTCTTGAAACGGGAGTATAAGACGAGGAGGTAATCAAATGGGGATTAGAATAACCAACAGCATGGTAACAAGAAATGCCATGACAAATATAAATTTTAATAAAACATCCATGAGTTCACTAAATACACAGATGACCACGCAAAAAAAGATATCAAGACCTTCTGATGATCCGGTTGTGGCTATTCGAGCATTAAGATTACGTAATAACTTAAACGAAATCAACCAATACTATGAAAGAAATATTCCGGATGCAGAATCATGGTTAGATTTAACGAACGATGCGTTGACTAATATTTCTGGTGTTATGCAGACGATGTATGAAAAATGTGAACAGGCTGCCAATGGTCAGAACACTACGGAAGACAGACAAATTATATTGAAGGAGCTGCAAAATCTTTCTTCCCAGATTTATGCGGAGGCAAATTCTGATTACGCAGGAAGAACTTTGCTCAGCGGATATTACACAAATAAAGATGTGGTATTTCCGGCAGATAATGATGATGCACATTATCGCATTTCAGAAACTCTTTCAGCATCGGATATTACAAAAATGACTTATATTACGAATAAATTTGAGTTTGACCCAAGTAATCCGACAATTCAGGATGCAGCGAATATGCCGGCAGACTGCGATGTAACGAGAATCCGTCTTGCATATGATGCATTAAATTATGATTCTACCAATACAGCCATGAAATTAGAATACAGAAAAATAGCAACAGGTTTTTCTTCCAGCAGAGGAACAGATGGAACGGCAACAATTTCCCCAACGGGTTATAAAATTAAAACCACATCGAATGATGATGGAACAAAAGAAGTAGTAGTAAATGGAAATCAGAAATTTAAAATTGATAAGACAGGTCGTGTAATTGCAGATGCAAACAATGATGGAAGTGTAAGTATAAAGTATAATTCCAACGGAAATATTGAGACAACGATAAAGAATACTTCTCTAAGCGAAGGCTTGAATGGGGCATCGAATACAAGCATCACCATTGAAACGACTGTAGCAGGAAGACAGGTAGGAGATATGATAGCTACCTATGAAATGAATGTTGAAATGACTAGTATGGCAAATGATGAAGATGCAGCATATACGGTTTTTAATGGAAACAATCATATCAAATGTATTGCAGAAACCGGAGAACTGATTCTAGATGATACGGCAGTAAAAGAATTACAGAAACTTAATGACATAAATGGAAAAGAACCGATTACATTTACTTATGAAAAAACAGGGTTTGACCGTTATGAATTAAAGCCGGAGCAATACTTTGATTGTGTGGATTTAACAGATCCTGCAGATCCGGTTACACATGTAAAACAGTCTGCAGATATTAAATATTTAATCAGCTTTAATCAGGAGTTAAAGGTAAATACAGAAGCGAGTGATGCATTTAATCATGATACCAACAGAGATGTAGAAGAATTAATCGAAATGATTAGTGCATCGTTGAAAGCAGACGAAGTAGTTAGTAAGATTGAAAGTATGTTAGAAGATAGTAGTTACTCCGGACAGAAAGCAAAATTAGAAACAATGTTAGATGCGGCAAAAAGACAGAGTGATATAGCAAACGAAAAGGTTAGGAAAGCATACTCACAGGGAGTGGGAAATTTTCAGAAGTACTTAGAAAAAATCAACACACAGATTACAGATGTGGGAAGCCGTCAGAACCGCCTTGCTATTGTAGAAACAAGAATGGAAGAACAGCAGTATAATTTTAAAGAATTAAAATCAAGAAACGAAGATAAGGATATTGAAGATATTATGATTGAGTACCAGTCGGCATATAGTGCATATCAGGCGTCTTTGAGCGCTACAGCTAAGCTTTCACAGAATACCTTATTAAACTTCTTATAAGGATAAGAGAATCATAATATCATAATTTGTAGGGGCGGCTTTATGGGACGCCCCTTTCATAAAGGAGAAGAAATATGTCAGTAAATACAAAAATGTTTGGAGAAATTGAAATTGAAAAAGAAAAAATCATCACATTTGATAAGGGATTGATTGGACTTCCTAATTTAAAAAAATTTGCATTGATTACGGATTTAGAAGCAAAAGACAGCAAAATCCAGTGGCTTCAGTCTTTAGATGAGCCTTCCATGACACTTCCTGTTATTAATCCGTACGAAATTTTAGATGAGTATAATCCTGTAGTAGAAGATGAATTATTAAATTCATTGGGAGAATTTAAAGAAGAAGATTTAATGCTTATGGTAACGATTCGTGTGCCGGAAGATATTACTCAAATGAGTATAAATTTAAAGGGACCAATTGTCATAAATGTAGAGACTAAAAAAGGATGTCAGATTATTGTGGAAGATGATATGCAGGTAAGGTTCCCGGTATATGATATTTTGAAAGAAAAGAAAGAAAAGGGAGGAAAATAGAATGCTTGCATTATCCAGAAAAACAGGGGAATCTATTGTAATTGATAATGATATAGAGGTTACTATACTTGAAATCAAAGGAGATCAGATTAAACTGGGAATCAAAGCACCAAAATCAATTCCAGTATATCGAAAGGAAATCTTTGCCCAGATTCAGGAAGAAAATATGAATGCATTTGCTGAAGAATCCGGATTAGAGGCGCTGAAAAATATGAGAAAATAAATATATAAATTCATCTTAATTTTTATTGAAATCAGCCGATAAAAGATATAGATAACTAAAAATAATTATATAACAGTAAAAGAAACTAGTACAAGGGAGTGTACCGGACGAAACATATGGAGGTGTAAGTATGAGTGACATTAACAATGTACAAGTGGGGGGAGCAGCTTATAATGAGGCTGGAAACACGGTACAGACAGTGAAAGCGCAAAGAGTATCAGAAGCAAAGAAAAACGTTTCTGCAACAGGCGTGGAAGAAGAAAAAGGTAAAGATGCAGTTCAAAATGGCTTTAATAAGAGTACGGTAAGAAATGCAATTAATATGGCGAATGATTCCTTGAAAGAGAATCGTACGTCTGCAAAATTTAAGTACCATGAAGCAACGAAACAAGTATCAATCAAGATTGTCGATGATGAAACTCAAGAAGTAATTAAAGAGATACCACCCGAAAAATCAATTGAAATGTTAGAAAAAATGTTGGAATTGTCAGGGATACTGGTAGACGAAAAAAGGTAAAATATAGGTTAGGAGGTAATTGTTATGGCAGTTCGTATGACAGGTATGATTTCCGGACTCGATACGGAATCGTTAATACAGACACTTGTAGAAGCCCAGCAATTAAAGAACAAAAAGACTGTAGATAAAAAAACCAAATTAGAATGGACACAAGACAAATGGAAAGATTTAAATACAAAGCTATATTCTTTGTATACGACAGAATTAAATAAGCTTACATTGCAGAGTTCGTACTTAACTAAAAAAGCAAACGTAAGCGATGAAGGCAAAGTGCAAGTAAAGGCAGGTGCTACAGCGCCATTAGGCTCACAGAAAATAGAAATTTCTCAATTGGCATCATCGGGATATTTAACAGGTTCTGAATTAGACTCGTCTATTAAAAAAACTTCGACATTGGCAGAGTTAGGGATTACAGGAAGTGCAACACTTAATCTTACGGTAGGCGATAAATCTACCTATATTGAAGTGGATGAATCCATGACAATTGCTGATTTTACAGCGAAACTTCAAAGCAGTGGCATTAATGCGAGCTATGATGAAAAAAATCATAGAATATTCATGAGTTCGAAACAGTCAGGACTGAGCAATGACTTTTCGCTGACAGCTTCTTCTGCTAATGGTTCAGATATTCTGAAAAAGACAGGTCTTGCAACTGATACAATATCAGACGCTGACACGTTAGTATATAATACGTGGGCTCAAAATGCGGTTTATGCAGCGGATGGCTCTATTGATCATGCAGCAACAATTGCGGCAATTAAAGCAAATTCGGCAACGGCAACGGCTATTGATGATGAAGTGGCAAAGAGGGTTGCCTCCTATACGGAACGAGTGAAAAGCCTTACAAGTAATACAGAGCAACTTACGGAAACGAATAAGACATTGACAGAAACCATTGATAAGAATCAGAAGACAATTTCTGATGTAAAGGATACAGATTCTTATAAAGAAATATTCTTATCAGATATCTATTCAGAAGATAATTTAGAAGGAGCAAAAACAGGTCTGGAAAGTGAAATTGAAAGCTTGAAAGCTGCTATGGAAGCGGGAACCATTTCCGAAGAAGAATATCAGAAAAATGTGGAAAAGAAAGAAACACAAAAGAGCCAGATAGAACAGGTGTTAAGTCTTCAGGAACAAAATAAGACATATACAGAGACAATTGCAGAGAATGAAAAAACAATTAGTGCTAATGAAACGGAACGTGATGAATTAAATGCTAAATTAGCCAATGATAATGCAGGCGTTATTTCAGAAGTAGAAGATGTTATGGTTGCAAAGGCTGACTATGCAGCACAGGTAGTAGCAGGAAAAATCGCTATAACAGGTTCTGCTACCAAAATTGACGCAAAGGATGCAGAGTTTACATTAAATGATGCAAAATTTACATCCGATACGAATGAAACTACCGTAAACGGAATTACCTTAACACTGTCAGGAACAACGACAAGCCCTGTAACATTTACGTTAATCAATGACACGCAGGCAGTTTATGATACAATTAAGAATTTTGTGAACAAATATAACGAAATTTTAAAAGAAATGAATGAATTGTATTATGCCGATTCGTCCAGAGGTTATGATCCTTTATCTGATGATGAAAAGGATGCTATGACAGATTCTGAAATTGAAAAATGGGAAACTAAGATTAAAGATTCACTTCTTAGAAGGGACAATACCTTAGGTGGAATTATATCATCTATGAAAAGCTCGTTGCTGACGCCGGTAGAAGTTAATGGCAAAAGATACTCTTTATCCAGTTTTGGTGTTGGCAGCAGTTCTATTTATCTAGAAAGAGGATTATTACATATTCAAGGTGATGCGGACGATACGATGTACTCGAGTTCCACCAACAAACTGATGGCAGCGTTAGAAGATGATCCGGATACCGTGATGCAGGTATTCTCTGGCGTAGCTAAGAATTTGTACAAAACAATGCAGGATAAGATGAAGAAAACCAGTCTTAGCAGTGCATTGACATTTTACAATGATGTTTATATTAAGAATCAGCTTGTGGCATATAATAAACAGATTAGTAAGGACGAAAAAAAGCTTACGGAATTAGAGGATAAGTATTACAAACAGTTTTCAGCAATGGAAACAGCATTGGCAAAATTACAGTCACAGCAAAATTCATTGTCTTCATATTTATAAAGACTAGTATAAAGACCAGAAAAATTTGAAATAAAAAATACTATGATATAGAGACAGAAGAAAGGCTTCTTAACAATGGACTTTAAGAAGTCTTTCTCTTACTAAAGCGATAAAAGAAAGAAGCATGGGAGGGTAAATATGGCAGTAAATGTAGCACAGATATATAAAAATAGTAAGGAACAGACAGCATCAAAGGAAGAAATTATCACTATGATGTATGAAGGAGCAATTAAATTTTGTAATATAGCATCTACAGAGTTAGAATTGAAACATATGGAGAATGTCAATACAAATCTGAAAAAGGCACAGAGAATTATAGAAGAACTGATATTGACACTGGATACGAGATATCCTGTATCAAAAGATTTTAAACAAGTGTATGAATATATTGTTGAACTTCTTGTGCAGGCAAATATCAAAAAGGATAAAGAATTGATGGAAAGAGCCTGCAATGAAATTCGTGGAATGCGAGATACTTGGCTGGAAGTAGTAAAAACTGCCAGAAGTACCAGGTAGTTAAGAAATATTTAGGCAGAAAAGAGGAAATAAATGAAAAATGAAATCATTTATACACATATTTTGATAGAAAGTTTAAAAAAGAAAAAAAAGGCATTGGAAGATATTCTTTTGTATACAAAGAATCAGGAGACTGTTCTTGGGGAAGAAAGCTTTGATGAGGAAATGTTTGATACACTGATAGATAAAAAACAGCAGTGTATTGAGGTAATTAATAAATTGGATGAAGGTTTTGAATTGACTTTTGAACGTGTGAAAGCAGAACTGGGTGAGCACAGGGAAATGTTTAAGAATGAAATACTGAGTTTACAGGAGTTGATTCGCCAGGTGACGGATTTATCTACCCAGATACAAGTGTTGGAAAGTAGAAATAAAATAAGCTTTGAAAATAAAATGACAAGAAAGCGGGAAAATATAAAAATGGCAAGACTTAGTTCTCAATCGGCAAGCAAATATTACAAAAATGTTGCAAATGCATATGATGGAGAGTCGATTTTTTTGGATAAAAAGAAATAAAAAAGGAAAGAGGTGCGTGAAAAGAAAGAAAAACGTGCCTCTTTTCTCAATTTAGTCACAATACACATACTTAAAGAAAATGACAAGAAAAATTAATACAAACTTAACAAAAAAAAGTTGTAAAAAAAGCTAAAGTAATGGAAAGAAGCACCGATATATATAACAAGTAATCAAACTACACTTTATAAAAATGAAGCGTACGGTCATAGTTATAAAGCAGGGGGTTAATTACTAAAAACTATAATAATAAAATAAGAGTAGCAGGGAAGCTACTACATATTCAAGGAGGAATTTATTATGATTATTCAACACAACATGTCAGCAGCCAACACAAACAGACAATTAGGCGTTACAAATTCAAACTTAGCAAAATCAACAGAAAAGTTATCATCAGGATATAAAGTAAACAGAGCAGCAGATAATGCAGCAGGACTTACAATTTCTGAAAAAATGCGTGGACAGATCAGAGGTCTTGATCAGGCTTCTACAAACGCACAGGATGGTATTTCTTTAATTCAGACAGCAGAAGGTGCTTTAGCTGAAACAGAATCTATCTTACAGAGAATGAGAGAACTTACTGTTCAGGCAGCTAACGATACAAACGTTACAGCTGACCGTGATGCTATCAAAGAAGAGTTAACATCTTTACAGGCTGAAATCACACGTATCGGCGAACAGGCAGAATTCAATACAATGAAGTTATTGAGCGGTGGATTCACAGCTAAGAACCTTCAGGTTGGTGCTAATGCAGACCAGAGAATCAGTATTGCAATTTCTTCCATGACAGCTAGTGGATTAAATGTTGCTTCTATCGACCAGAAAGTTAGCAACTACTCAATTGCAACAGCACAGATTTCAGTTGTACAGTCAGCAATTGATACTGTATCTACAAAACGTTCTTACTTAGGAGCAATCCAGAACAGATTAGAGCATACAATTTCTAATGCTGATAATACATCTGAAAACTTACAGTCAGCAGAATCTCGTATCCGTGACGTTGATATGGCAGAAGAAATGGTTAAATACTCTAAGGATTCTATTCTTCAGCAGGCTGGACAGTCTATGCTTGCACAGGCTAATCAGGCTACACAGGGAGTATTATCTTTACTTAGATAATTTACCATTAATTAAATTACATAAGAAAAGCCTGACATATGTCAGGCTTTTTCCTATGTATATAGAAACAGTAAGAAAGAATGATTGGAGTATAACAGATAAGATAATAGCGTAAATGCATGGAGGAGAAAAATGAGTGAAGTAAGTAAGATGATTGAAGAAATTGTAGAGTTATGTTATCAGCAAAAAAAAGTAGAAGCATATAATAAGCTGAATCTTTTTATTGGTGAATTGGCGAAAGTGATGGTGGGATTTTCCGAAGACAAGGTAAAAAAAGTGAATGAAATATTGCAAGATATCTTGGCAGCTATGGAGGAAGATGATATTGTTGCTATAGCTGATTTAATGGAATATGAATTAAAAGAAAAGATAGCATAAGGGCGGAGATTAAGTGAAATTGAGGGAAGAAATATATAACCATAATATGGCTGTAATACAAAAGTATAGAACAGATTTGTATAAAGCGTTGATGAGAGAAGACTTAGAAAAAGCTGAGAGTGAGGTCGTTTTTGAAGAGGCGAAGGATGGAAATAAGATTGTATGCTTTCGCCAGGATGGGAAAAATTATTATTTAAACAGTAAGTATGCACCAGTACGAGAGGCGAATGTATGGGCAGAAAAATATGAAATCAAAAATGTAAATCAGATAACGATTGTATTTGGGTTTGGAAATGGAATGTTTATTCAGGCTTTATTGGATAAAATATCCAAAAACAATATTATTATTGTATATGAACCATCGGCACAACTTTTTCGTGAAGTACTTGAGAATATAGAATTAGAAGAATTGCTGAACAACAGACAGCTTTTTATTGTAGTAGAAAGCATAAACGAACAAAAATTCAAAGAAATCATTGAAGGCGTAGTAGATGTTAGTAATTTTGGTAATCAGAATTGCCTCGTGTTGCCTCGTTATACAGAAATTTTTGCAGAAACTTATGATAAATTTATAAAAAAAATAAAGGCGATAGAAGAAAACATATATGTAGCACAATTAACGAAGATGTATCTTTCAAAGCAAGCAATGAATAATTCCATTAAAAATGTAAGATATATCATGGAAAGCAAAAGTCTTAGTAATGCACGAGAAACTCTGCCATCAAATATGAATGCGATTCTTGTGTCTGCCGGTCCTTCTTTAATGAGTGAAATAGAAAATTTAAAAAAAGCAAAGGGGAAAGCATTAATTGTAGCGGTAGACAGAATTCTCGATTTACTGTTAGATCATGGAATTGTACCAGATATTCTCGCGAGTGTGGACCCTGTTAAGGAAACTCCAAAAAGTAAAAAGCTAGAAGAGGTAGATATGACCTTATTAACTCTGCCTACCTGTAATCCTGAATTATACTGTAAACATAAAGGAAATAAGCTTGTGTGTAATAATGGAAGTTTATATCATAGTATTTGTGTGGCTTTGAAGGAAAATGAAAGTATAGTGCCGACCGGTGGTTCTGTTGCTACATTTGCGTTTGGAGCATTGATTGGAATGGGAATAAAGCGTATTATACTTGTAGGCCAGGATTTGGCATTTCAAAATGGAAAATCCCATGCAGGTAATTCACAGGAAGAAGATCCGTGGAACTTGAAAATCGAGGCAGAGGGAGTAGATGGAGAGTTAGTTACCACACGACAGGATTGGAGAATGTTTGCAGATGATTTTGAAGGAATGATTGCGGATCATCCTGATATAGAATGTATTGATACAAAAAAGACAGGTCTAAGGATAAAAGGGACCAAGCTGATGGGAATGAAAGAGGTGTTAGAAAAATATTGCCAGAAAGAGGTTCCTGTTCAAAAATGGTTAGGAGATATCAAGGCTGTATTTCCTGAAAAAAATAGAAAAAAAGTATTGGATTTATTTCAAGATTATATAGATGAACTGGATAAAATAAAAGAAATTTCCAAAGAGGGAATGAAATTATGTGATAAGTTGCAAAAAGAGACACAGGAAGGTACATTCTCTGGCAGCGAAAATTTGATGGAAAAATTGCAGCAGTTGACAAAAGAACTGGAACAACAGCAAGTTATGGTAATTATTGCTGATATTTTGTATGGCTGTACCAATGAAATGCAGGCAAAAATAGCTGATTTGGAATCGGGGGATAATTTGTGGACGGACACAAAGGTGGTGTTTCAGAAAACAATTGATGTGTCAAAGGAAATGAAAAAAGAATTAGATTCTGCCATGAAGGAATTGAAGGAGTATTTTGGTGAAAAATAGAAAACAGGATAAAAAAATATTAATGATTAGTTGGGGAAGTGCGATATTTGGAGATGTGGTAGAGGCATTAAAAAAATATGGCTATCAGATAGAAGAAGTGTTGTGGAATGACGGTGATTATGACGATAATCCGGAATTTGTACGTATACTAAAGGAGCAATTGGAAAACTATGATTACGAATTCGTATTTTCTTTTAATTATTTTCCGGTAGTATCTAAAGTGTGTCAGTCACAAACAAAAAAATACATTTCATGGGTATATGACAGTCCTCACCTTACGCTGTATTCTAAAACAGTTTTTTTTCCTTGTAATTATATTTTTCATTTTGATTCTTCAACTGTTGAGGAGTTAAAAAGATATGGAGTAGAAAAAGTTTTCTATCTTCCAATGGCAGCAAATACAGACAGGCTGGATGCATTAGAAAATCCATGTGAAAAGGAGATGGATGTTTCTTTTGTGGGAGGCATTTATGAAGATAATTTTTATCGACAGATTCCTTATCTTCCGGAATATATTAAGGGATATCTGGAAGGTATTATGAAGGTGCAGGAACAAATTTATGGTTGTAATATTTTAGAGCAGTTACTTACAGATGAATTAATGAAAAAAATAAAACAATACGTGAAGTTCGGCTTGAGTGAGCAGTACTTTGCAACGGATAAACAAGTGTTTTCTTCCTTGTTTTTAGGAAAAAACGTTACATTTCAGGAAAGAAAAACAGTGCTCGAAATGATATCAGAAATTTGCGAGCTTAGTCTCTATACATATAATCCATCGCTGGTTATAGATGGAGTTAAAAATAAAGGTTATGCCAATTATATGGATACTATGCCGAGAATATTTAAACAAAGTAAAATTAACCTGAATATTACTTTGAAAACTATTAAGACAGGTATTCCGCTTCGGGTTTTTGATGTTTTAGGAGCAGGCGGATTTCTTATTACGAATTATCAGAGTGATTTCATGGAATATTTTACACCGGATGAGGATTTGATTGTCTATGAAAACTATCAGGATTTGCTTCGCAAGGTTGAGTATTATTTGAAGCACGATGACGAGCGGGAGCAGATTGCTGTAAATGGCCATCAAAAGGTGAAGAAGTATCATAGTTATGAAAAACGGATTGGGAGTATATTAGAGAAGATAAAAGAGGCAGAGGAAAATGAGTGAAAAGAAAATTAGTATTATTTGTTGTTCCTACAATGGTGAAAAATATATAGACAGATGTATGGAGACCATTCAGGGGCAGACGATAGGTATGGAATCTATGGAAGTGATTCTCGTAAATGATGCCTCTACCGATGGAACATTAGAAAAAATGAAGCAGTGGGAACAGAAATATCCCGACAATATTTTGGTGGTTACATATGAAATAAATAAAAAGCCGGGCGGTGCGAGAAATGCTGGGTTGCAATATGCAACCGGGGAATATATTGGATTTGTGGATTGTGATGATAGCATTGAACCTACTATGTATGAAAAAATGTATCGCAAAGCGAAGGAATATGATTGTGATGTGGTTCGGTGCAAATATTCCAGAGATAAATCAGAAGTTAGGCTGGGAGAGAAAATAGAAAAAGGTGAAGATAAATTCTATACAAGTGAAGATTTTGAAGAAGCTTATCCTTTTTTTATGAAAGAATATGATGTTGGAAAAAATGCATCTTATGGAAGCATATGGTCTGGTATATATAGAAGAAATTTAATTTTAGATAATAAGATATATTTTCCTGAAAATTTGTGCTACGAGGATAATTTTTGGGGAACATTAGTGAATTTATATATTCATAGATTATATATTATAGACGAAGTCTTGTACCATTACTATATTAATGAAGATTCTGTTTTTATGAAACAGAATGATAAGAGTCATTTAGACCGATTGGTGATTGAGCTCATGCTTTTAGAAGAATTGAAAGCAAGAGGTGTTTATGAGGAAAACAAAAAAAATATTGAAAAAAATTTTATGATATGCTTTTATATCAACACCATGCATACATTGTTTGCACGGTTTGATACGATTCCTGATATTTTTCCTAAAATGCGTGAAATTATAATGAATAATTTTCCTGATTATAAGCAAAATGAAGAATTGTATAAAGATCCATTATGGTGTTATATGTTGCAGTTGCTGGATTTTGACCCTCCATGCACAGTGGAGGAATTGGAAATTGTAAAAGAAAAATATTTGGAATTATATAAAGCATAAGCAGGAGATATGCATGCAGAAGAAAATTAGTATTATTATTTGTGGATATAATGCAGAAGAATATATTGATAGATGTATGCGCTCCGTAGAAAACCAGACTATAGGAATGAAGAATTTGGAAGTGGTTCTGGTAGATGACGCTTCTACGGACGGAACATTGGAAAAATTTAAACAATGGGAAAAAAAATATCCCGAGGATATCATAGTTATTACCTACGAGAAAAATAAACGCCTGGGTGGTGCAAGAAATATTGGATTACAGTATAGTACTGGAGAATATATAGGGTATGTAGATTGCGATGACTGGATTGAACCTGCAATGTACGAAAAAATGTATGAAAAAGCAGTGAAGTTTCAGTGTGATGTTGTGCGATGTAAGTACAGCAGAGATGTAGAGGAAAATATTCAAGGTGAGAAAGTACAGAAGGGACAGGATCAATGGTATGATTGTACCGACTGTGCAGATTCCTATCTTTTTTGGCAGCAAGACATGGATGTTGGAGTCAATGGATTGTATGGCAGTTGTTGGAGTGGAATTTATAAAAAATCAGTTCTTACAGAAAATAACGTATATTTTCCCGAAAATTTATATTATGAAGATAATTTTTGGAGTCAGTTGCTTGCATTATATATCACAAAATTATATATTGTTGATGAAGTTTTATATCATTATTATGTAAATGATGACTCTATAACTATGAGAAGAAACGATATACGTCATTTGGAACGTTTGCAAGTGGAGCTTTTGCTTTTAGAAGAATTAAAAAGCAGAGGGATATACGAAAAATATTATGATATAGTGGAACGAAATTTTATTATTACATTTTATTTGAATACTATGCACATTATATTTACCAGATTTGATTTCATGCCGGATATTTTTCCTCAAATGAAAGAAATCATTCTAAAAGAATTTCCCGGATATAAGGAGAATCCATATTATCAGGAATATTTAACGGCTACAGGCAAAGTTTTAATGAAGTTATTGGATTCGTCCCATACATGGAATTGTGACGAATTAAATGAGTTTCGAAAAAAATATGTTGAAATTATGAATGGAAAAAATGTTTGAAGAATATATGGAGTAAAATGAGATGGCGAAAGAATACGAAATGGAATTGATTGGACAGCCGTATTTTGGAAGAAAAAAAGAAAGAATTTATGCTATGAATTTTACAGAACCAGAGGCTGGAATCAATGAAAATACAGGAATACTTTTGATTATTGCCGGATTTGGCGGAAATAGAAATTCTAATGTTTATAAAAAAATAAGAAATATGTATTCGGATAAATACAACCTGGTGGTTGTTCAAAGTGATTACATGGGAAGCAGTTATATGCAGAAAATGGATCGATATGGTTTGAAGGATATTATTTATGATGAAAAAGAGTGGAGTTTGGAAGAACTGGAACTTTTTTTAGAAAGCGGTAAAACAACGGGACAAGAACAGAAGAGTTTAGATTATTTACTGGATGTGGGAGAAACGGAAGATGATTTTTGTGAATTAGGGGTATTTCAGGCAATGGATAACATCAGATGCTTGAAAGTTGTCACAGATATTATTGGACAGAATGGATTAAAATTCAACCGGAATAAAGTCATTGCTTTTGGAGATTCCCACGGGGCATATCTGGCGTATTTGGGCAATGCACTTTGTCCAAATTTGTTTTCAGCAATTATTGATAATAGTGCATGGATTGTTCCGCGATATCTGAAAGAGGACAGAGGCTGTTATGAGAGGCAGGGACAGGTAAGGATTACTTATCGAATAGAGTATAGAGTGTTGAAGGAGGAAATAGATTCTGACATTTATGATTTGATGTATTTATATCAACAATTTGAAAATCAGGCAAACATATATTCTTTTCATGGCATAGGTGATACGCTGGTGCCTGTGCAGAAAAAAGAAAATTTTTGTAAAACAGTGGAAAATATGAAGTTGTGTAAAGTGGGAGAAGATATAGCAGTAGGAGAAATATTTCATTCTACGGAACACAGTTGCGGAACTGATTATTTAAAACTATTAGATTTTGTGTTTCAAAATTATGAATTAGAAAAAGATAAACGTAAGCAGAATTTATTTGAGGGAAACACAATATCTACAGAAATGTATGAATATAAAATAATTATTAATGAGAATGCATGTAAAATAGAACGATTATGCAAAAAATATTAATTTAAAATGAAATAAATTTGTAAAATTCCTTAGGAATTGGCGCAAATTGACCGATATTACTTATAAATATTTGTGAGGGAGAACAAGTTATGGAAAAATTAAAACGATTTGTAGATATTGATTATAGTAAATTTGAGGTAAGCGATGAGGAAGCAGAGGCAAAATACGGACTTCCTCATGAAGTGGGATTTTGTAAAAAATGTGTTATTTCCAATCAGCGTCCAAATTCCTGTCAGGAGTTTGAACATGGCAAGGAAAGTAAAAAAGAGACCATTCATTTTAATGGAGAGGGTGTTTGTGATGCATGTAAGGCAAGCGAAGAGAAATTCCATAAAATTGATTGGGAAAAGAGAGAACAGGAATTAATCGCACTTTGTGACAAATATAGAAAGAACGATGGTTCCTATGATTGTCTGGTACCGGGAAGTGGTGGAAAAGACAGTTTTTATGCAGCTCATATTTTAAAGTATAAATATGGAATGCATCCGCTGACAGTAACCTGGGCTCCTCATATGTACACACCTTGGGGATACGAAAATTTTCAGTCATGGATTCATGCAGGCTTTGATAATTACCTTTGCACACCGAATGGGCAGACACATAGATTATTAACAAGACTTGCAGTGGAAAATTTATTTCACCCATTTCAGCCGTTTATTCTGGGTCAGAAGCAGTTGGCACCGAAAATGGCATTACTCTTTAATATTCCGTTAGTATTTTATGGAGAAAATGAAGCGGAGTATGGAAATCCGATTCAGGATACGACGAGTGCTTTAAGAGATGATAAGTATTTTGCCACAGAGGACAGAGAAAATGTGATGCTTGGCGGAGTGAAGGTAAAAGATTTAATTAATGATTTTAAAGTTTCACCAACAGATATAGAAATGTATATGCCGGCAGACGAAAGAGCAATCAAAGAAAAGGGAATTCAAGTACATTATTTGGGTTATTACTTGAAATGGCATCCACAAGGAGCGTACTACTATTCAGTGGAGAATGGTGGATTTAAGCCATCACCGGAAAGAACACCTGGAACATATTCAAAATATAATAGTATTGATGACAGAATCGATGATATGCATTATTATACTACATATATTAAGTTTGGTATTGGACGTGCTACCTATGATGCAGCACAGGAAATTCGCAATCATGAAATTACCAGAGATGAGGGTGTTGCATTGGTTCGTAAATACGATGGTGAGTGGCCGGCAAGATTTGAGGAGGATATTTTCAGATATTTATCCATAGATGAAAAGCATTTTCCGGAAGCTAGTAAGATGTTTGAACAGCCTATCATGGATAAGGAATATTTCATGCATTTAGCAGACAGATTCCGTTCACCGCATCTTTGGAAATACGAAAATGGAAACTGGAAGTTAAGACATACCGTTTTTGACAATGTATAAAGACAGAGGTAGAGTATGAGTAAAGTTAGGCTAATTGCAAGACTAGATATAAAAGATCAATATGTGGTAAAAGGAATTCAGATGGAGGGGCTTAGAAAAATGGGCAATCCAAATGAATTTGCAAAAAAATATTATGAAGACGGAATCGATGAGATTATTTACATCGACACAGTGGCGAGTCTTTATGACAGAAATAATTTAAGTGATATTGTATTAGAAACGACTAAGAATGTGTTTATCCCAATCACGGTTGGCGGCGGTTTAAGGACAGTGGAAGATGTAAGAAAGATTCTTACGATGGGTGCAGATAAAGTAGCTATTAATACAGGAGCTATCAAACGTCCGGAATTAATTCGAGAAGTGGCAACCACATTTGGCTCTCAGTGCATGGTGTTATCTGTTCAGGCAAAGCGTAAAAGTAATGGCGAAGGCTGGGAAGCTTATTATGATAATGGGCGGGAGCATTCTGGTTTGGATGTGTTAGAGTGGATTAAGCAGGCAGTGGAATTAGGTGCAGGAGAAATTTTATTAACCTCTGTAGATCAGGAAGGCACCCAAAAAGGGATTGACCGGGAATTAGCGGAAAAAGTTTGTGATGCTGTGGATGTACCTGTTATTGTAAGTGGTGGTGTGGGAAATGCAGGAGATGTTGTGAATGCAATTGAATCACGAGCTTCTGCCGTAGCGGTGGCAAGTATTCTGCATTATGAAAAAACCACTGTGAAAGAGCTGAAGAAAGAAATTACATCACTTGGTAAGGAGGTACGTCTGGTATGATAGCAATTTTAGATTATGGTTTAAGCAATCTGCTTAGTGTACAAAGAGCAGTGGAGCTTTTTCGGGAAGATGTAAAGATTGTAAATACCCCGGAAGAACTGCTGCAGGCAGAAAAAATTGTACTTCCAGGCGTTGGGGCTTTTGAAGATGGAATGAATGGACTTAGAAAACACGGACTTGATATTGCTTTGCATCAAGCTACCCAAAAGGGAACTCCTATTATGGGAATTTGTCTTGGAATGCAGATGCTATTTGAAGAAAGTGATGAAAATGGAGTTCACACAGGTCTCGGCTTAATCAAGGGAAGAGTAGAAAAAATTCCGAATCAGACCGTAGAAGGAAAAAAGCAGTGCGTTCCACATATTGGGTGGAATCATTTGTATACTGAAAAAGAAGAAAAACAGTGGAACCAGGGAATTTTGAAAGGTTTAGAGATTGGGACGGAAACGTATTTTGTACATTCGTACGAAGGAAAACCTGAAAAGAAAGAAGATTTGCTTGCCTTTACTACTTACGGCGGACGAAAAATTTGTGCTGCGGTGCAGCATGAAAATGTAATAGGCCTGCAGTTTCATCCGGAAAAAAGTGGTAAGCTGGGATTAAAGATAATAGAGAATTTTTGTAATGCTTAAATGATGGAAAAGGAAAAGTGACAAGTGGTCAGCATGCCATTTGTCACTTTTGGGTTTGGAGGGTTATTGTGGAAAATGTTTATAAAAGAAATATGAAATCATTAGAAAAACATAGTCCATTTATGGCTGATTTTTTTAAGGATAAAGTGACAGAGCATGAATATCTGGATAAAAAATGTGTCGAAGCGAAAGATGGGAACAGAGTTTTGGTGCTGTCCACCGAAAAAAAAACATACAAGATGAATAGTATGTATTCACCCCAGAGGGAGGCTGCTGTCTGGGCTGAAAATTTTCAGTTGGGTGGAATAGAGGACGTTTATATCTTATATGGTTTAGGAAATGGAATGTTTGCACGAGAACTATTAAAACGGATGCAAGAGGGAAATATTTTAGTGATTTACGAACCATCTTTGGAAGTGTTTACGTTTGTGATGGAAAATTTTGAAATTTCTGACTTATTGGAACACAACAAATTTTGTTTATTAGTGGAAGGCATTAATGAGAAGCATCTGTACAATATCTTGGAATACAGCATGAACAGTATGCAAATGCCAGTGCAAAAAGTTGTGGCACTTCCTTATTATAAAGACATTTTTAATAAGGAGTATGATAAGTTTTGTGAAATGTATATAGAGTATCAAAAAGATGCACAAATAATGCAAAATACAATCTTAAATTTAAGCAGTGCTTCTCTTAAAAATAGTATAAGCAATATTAAGTACCTTGTAGGGAGTAAAGACTTTGAAGCATTAAAGAAGGTATTTCCCAAAGATGTCCCGGCAGTTATTGTTGCAGCGGGACCTTCCTTAAAAGAGAATCTTTCTTTTCTAAAGAAGGTCAAAAATAAATCTGTGATAGTTGCAGTGGACAGAGTGTTGGATTTATTGGTGGCTGAAGGAATAGAACCGGATTTTATAGCGAGTATAGATCCGATGAAAGAAATACCTGTAAGTGTCAAAAATGGTATTCTAAAAGCTCCATTATTTGCATTGCCACAGACGAATACAGAATTTTTACATTATCATCAGGGGATTCAGTTTATCATAAATCAACAAGGCATTGTAGAAGAACTAATGCAAAAGGTAAATGTTTATGAAGAAATTGTGGATCCGGGAGGGTCAGTGGCAACATTTATCTGTTCTGTGTTACTTTCTCTAGAGTGCGAAAGAATTATTTTAGTAGGTCAGGATCTGGCATATGGAGTGAATGGAGAGACTCATGCCAGCGACAACGAAGAAGACGAAGGGGATAAAATAGAAGCAGAAGGAATAGGAGGAAAAACAGTTTATACCAGATACGACTGGAAAAGCTATGCTAAATTCTTAGAAGCATGTATTGCAAAGTGTCCTAAGGTAGATTTTATTGATTTGAAACGTACAGGGCTGAAAATTCAAGGAGCAAGAACAGAGAATGAAAAAAATGTTCTGGAAAAGTATTGTACGAAAGATATCATCTTTGAAAAAATCATTAGCATGGTTCCTGATTTGCTGCAAGGAATGAAGAAGGAAGAAATGCGTGAGGAAATTCAAAAACTGATGGCTGAAATAGATAGCTGTATGGAAATCTTGCAACAACTTGTCGCACAGTCGAAGCGTGGTGAAAATGTTACGGAGGTTATGCAGTTAAGCCAACAGCTAGAAGAAAAGAATGTTATGAAGAGTTTGAATGATTTGATGCTGCAACGTACAATTAATTTGCAAAAACAACTTTCTCAAAGTCAAGAGCAGGGGGAAATGCTTTCCATTATGGAACGTATTTTTAGAGAAATGTCAGGTGCTCTTAAAGAGGTAAAGGAAGAATTAGCAAAAGTATTGGAGATGGAAATATGGAATTAGTGAGTGTGGTTATTCCAACATATAATCGAGAAAAAGTGATAGAGCGTTCTATTCGCAGTGTTCTGGGACAAGAATATGACAATCTGGAAATTTTAGTAATTGATGATGCCTCGGAAGACAACACAAAGCAAGTGGTAGAGGCTATTGGAGATACAAGAATTAAGTACCGAAGAAGCAGCAGAAACAGGGGAGCTGCATTTTCCAGAAATGTGGGGATACGCATGGCAAAGGGAAAATATATTGCGTTTCAGGACAGTGATGATGAATGGCTGGGTGGAAAATTAAAAAAACAGTTACAGGTTATGGAAAACTCCCATTATGGGTTGGTTTATTCCATGTATGAGAGAGATTTTGGCAATGGAAAGGAAGTTGCTGTACCGGACAGAGAGATTCCCCTAGAGCATAAACAAGGAAATATTTATCCTTATCTTCTAAAGAAAAGCTTTATCGGAACACCTACCATGTTGTTTCGAAAAGAAGTACTGCAGGAAGCAGGCGGTTTTGAAGAAAGCTTGAAAAATTATGAAGACTATGAACTTGCTTTAAGAATTGCCAGAGATTATGAAATTGGATATGTGGACGAGGTGTTGACAAAGGCATATACTCTGGGAGGCAGTATTGATTTTAATCCCTTGTATGCACTGGGAAGTTCTTGTTATATTCTGAAGAAATACGAAAATGATTTAAAACAGTATGGACTATATGAAGCTAAGAAAAATGCGTTACTTTGTTATGCAAGAGAGTGTGGTATAGAGAAAAACTGCAACCAGATATTTAAGGATTATAATATATAAATAAGCTGCCTTTGGCAGCTTATTTATATGGGTTTTGCTTTATATACATATTGGGTAACAAAAAACTGTTCTTTATCTACTACACCGGGAATTGCGGCAAGAGCATCAATTAAGTTATTCATGGAAGTAAAGTCATCGGAAGGTGTTTCTCGTAGCTTTTGAAATCCGATAATTTCATAACCACAATCCTGTAATAACTTTGCACTGTTATATTTAGTGAAAAATCGTAAATGTGTGCGGTCAAGAATTCCGGAGTCAGCATATTCAAAACTTCCCATTAAAATTTGACCAATGGCAGAGTAGTGTAAAATATTGGGGATACTTGTAATAATTACCCCTTGTTCTGACAAATGTTCTTTTAATTTTTTTAATAATTGTTCCGGTTCAACTAAATGCTCTAGAATATCACCTAAAATAATGTAATCAAAGGTCACATCGAAAGGAAACTCCATAGTTTCCATATTTCCCTCAACTACAGTGGCAATATGAGAAGCAAAGGCAGCAGAGTAAGGATCTAATTCAATACCATAAAGTCTGGCATTGGGATAGTGATTTTGGATTTCTAACAAAGTTGCGCCGCAGGCACAGCCGATATCCAGACAGTAGATTTCATTCCACTTATCCTCAGGTGCCATTTGTTCAATTAATTCATTGCGGTAAAAAAAGGAATAGTACGGTCTGATATGCCATTTATCAATGTAACGCTGTTGATTTATTTCAAAGGCAGAATTATAGTTTTCAGTTGGGTTTTGTTCCTCCAGTGCAGAAAATCCTTTGCTTCCAAAATGGAAAATAAAACTGTTTTTGCAGACAACCAGTTTATAATTATTTAAAATTAATCGGGTGCAGTAATCGTTATCCTCAAAGTTTCCGGGGAAAAATCGTTCATCTAAGTCCCCGGTAATTTCGTAGGCGGAACGTTTTATCAGCAATGCAAAACCGATTAATAGGGTTCGGTAAGCAAGTGGCAGCTCTAAGGGAACATTGTGGGTAAGTCCGTATTCCATATATTCGGAAAGAGTATGATAAGTTTCCGAGATGAGTTGTCCATTTCCTGCGTAATTGCTGACAGCTCCGGCAGCACCGATTTCTTCTTTTTCATAAAGTCCCATACGAAGCCAGAAAAGAGCATTTTCAGTTAGAATAGTGTCATTATTTAAAAGAAAAATATCATTGTCAGGATTTGCCAGTCGTATTCCGATATTACAGCCTGCTGCAAAGCCGTAATTCTTGTGATTGAGCTGATATTTTAAATCTGACTGTGATTTTAAGTAGTCTTCTGTACCGTCCGTAGAACCGTTGTCTACACAGATAATTTCGTAACAGGAGGCAGCACAAAAATCACGAATAGAATCAATACATTTTATGGTGTAATCTAAATTATTGAAAGTAAGCAGTATAATGGAAACACCAGGAACCGTAGTATGAGTGCGGGCTAGAAAGCTTTGAAAATAATCCTGGATTATAGAATAATCTTCCTCATTGCTTTTACAATGAAATAAAGCATTTTCATAGCATAAGTAAGCTTTTTTATATAAGGAGAAAGCTTCATATACATTGCCCAGCATAAAGTAAAGTTCGTGGTTGAGTGGGTTGAGTTTAAGTCCCTCTTCAATACAACGCATTGCTTTTTGAAAATCTTCGAATCCAATATAAATCGAGGCTTCTAAGATAGCAAGTGTATCTGTGTAAGTTTGCCCGGCTTGCATATACTGTTCAAGCAGTTCATAGGCTTGCTGATAATTGTGTAGTTCAATGGTCTGTTTTATCTTATCCATGTGTTACTCCCTTCATTAAAATCATGATATTAATAAGTATACATGAAAAGGAAAAAAATGTACACTTGATTTTGGTTAAAAAAAGCTGGAAAAGTGCCGATATAATGTTAAGTGAATTTTGGAGGGAACGAGATGAGTGAATTTGATACATTTATGCAGTTGGGGGCAAGGCTAGAACAAGAAAATAAAATGCTTATGGCATATGGTGCATATGCAGAGGCTATGTATCAAAGTGTAGGAAGCAGGAAAAATCTGATACAGTCATTTCTTATATCTATAAAAAATAATATTAGTCAATCGGCTAAGGAACGCAACAAAGAATTAAAAACGCAGCTTATGGAATGGATACATCAGGGAGAGCTATCGTATGCAGTGGCCTGCTATGGGAACTTGATGGGAGAGTTGCAGGGAAAAGAGTGGATAGACGCAGATAATGCAGTGTTGTATCATTGTCTTAGTATTTACCAATCGGAGTTAAATTGCCAGATAAATCCGTTTGCTATACAGGAAAAGAGTTGGGAAGAATTAAAAAAATGGTATTATGAATTGAAATTTATGATGCGAAGAATTGATATGGAATTGTCAGAAAATCAGGAATTCATCAGTTATGTAAAGAAAGAACAAATCTCTCCGGTTGCATTATATTATATGTGTACAACTATGTGCTTTTTTCAAAAGAATGTATATAACAATCTGGCACTTTTGTTTGAGGAATATGGAATGGAGGATTATGCAGAGTGTTTTAACAATTTAAAACAGGAGTATCCCTTAGAACAGTCCCCAAAAGAGAAGAGAGAAATTCCATCAATATCAATTCAGGAGACCTTTGCGTTTATTGTGGCTGTGTCGGAGGAGGAAATGTTTGAGGAAGCGGTATATTACATCAGACATTTGAGGGTGCCAGAAGGTGCAAAGGTAGAAATTATACCTGTCAAAGGTGCGAGTTCCATTGCGCAGGCATATAATATGGGGCTTAAGAAGACAAATGCAAAATACAAGATATATATACATCAAGATGTGATGATAGTAAATCCCGATTTTTTATATGAATTATATGAAATTTTTGAAGATTCAAAAATAGGACTTGTTGGGGTCGCAGGCGTGGAGCATATGCCAAAGAGTGGTATCTGGTGGGATAATGATGGAACTGGTGATTATCGGAAATTATATCAGGACACAATCATGGAATATGGTACAACCATAGTGAATGAATTTGAAGAATCATATCGTTATGTGGAAGCATTGGATGGTGTATTACTGGCAACACAGTATGATATACCGTGGAGAGAGGATATATTTACTGGCTGGCACTTTTACGACATATCCCAGTCTATGGAATTTAGGCGAAGAGGATATCAGGTGGCAGTCGCAGGTCAGAAAAAAATCTGGTGTCTGCACGAACAGAAGTGGAACAAAGAAATAGGGGAAGATTATCTAAAGGAAAGAAAGGTCTTTTTAAATGAATATAAGGAAGTAGAGGAGTAAGAAGATGGACGATAGCAATACGATATTAATACTTAAGGGAGCTTCAGAGTATGGAGTGTTAAGAAAAGCGATAGACTTATTGGGCGTAGCTTTTCAAAAGAGAGGGTATCAGATAAAGGTAGTAGACTTGATGGATGAAAATAGTAATTTGTCTATGGAGAATATAGTGGAAGAAATCCTAAAACCTTATGCATTTATTTTTGCATGCCAGTCCGTCGGGTGTGATATTACTGTTGAGAAAAACGGAAGAGAGTATAATATTTTGGATTTGATAGAAACACCATTTATTGGGTGGAACTTTGATCATCCGGAGGAGCATTTGCAACGAATTATAAAGGTAAATAGTAAACAGTTTCATTTGGCTGCGATAGATCAGAAGCATGTTATTTATATGAACAGGTTTGTGAAAAACCTAAAGAACATATTTTTTTTACCTCATGGAGGTTTCGTAGGGGTGACTGAACCGAAACCATATGCAGACAGAGAAATAGATATTTTTTGTCCGGGAACTAGTGGAACAGAAATTTCTATTGAGCCTTATGTGAGGAAATTTGGGGAGACAATAAGAACTATGTATCAAGGAGTCTTTCAATTGGCCGAAGAAAATCCGGACATGGCAGGGTTTGAGTGTATAGAAAAATATATTACCGATCTTGGAATGGAATTTGACGAAGAAGGATTTGAAGAAGTAAAGTTTATTATGAATCTGGTAGATGTGAATAGTCGCCATAAATGCAAAATAGAAAGTGTGAAAGCATTATTAAAGGCAGGAAAAAAAGTAGTAGTGGCTGGCAGTGGTTGGGAAGAATTGAAGGAGATGTATCCTGACCGATTAGAATATATAAAAAATAATATGGAGATTTCGGAAGTTATTGAATATATGCAGAATTCTAAAGTGGTATTAAATCTTGCACCGACTTTGACGGGAGGGTTGCATGAAAGAATTCTTACAGGGTTGCTGGCGAAAGCAGCAGTGATTACCCCTTATAACAGTTATTGTGCTAAGACTTTGGAAGCCTGTAAAAGCCTGTATTTTATGGAGATGAAACAAATAGATAAACTTCCACAAATAGTGGAGGGCATTTTGCAGACAGAGCATATGGAAGAATATACAACTCAGGCAAAAGAATACTTATTAAAGTATCATACTTGGGAAAAGCGCAGTGAAGAAATACTTGATTATGTAGAGAAAATCAAGCATGAAAGGTGATTTAGAAATGGAACTAGGCATAGATTACAGCAAAAAGATTTTAGTCATAAAAGGGGAAGCAATGTATGAGGTATTGCGGAGAGCATCAGACGAAATATGCAGAGGTTTTGAAAATAGGGGATATCAGGTTACAATCATTGATGTAGAAAACTGCAACGAACAGAATCCGGAAGAGGAACAGTCTTTTTTAATCAAACTGGCAGAGGAAATGAGTAAACCTTATGCATTTGTATTTTCGTGTCAGGCAGTTGCCAGTGATTTTATGTTATGTAAGCCGGACGGAGAGGCTATCAGTATACTTGAATTAATGAAAGCACCTTATTTGGGCTGGATTTTTGATCATCCCAATGAACATTTAGGAAGATTAGAAAAGGTGCATGGAAAAGAATTTCATTTAGGGGTGATTGACCATAAACATGAATTTTATATAAAAAAGTATATGGAGAATGTGAAGAATACTTTTTTCCTGCCTCATGGAGGATTTGACATGCAGTCTGCAAATTTATCGTATGCAGACAGGGAAATAGAAATTTTTTGTCCTGGAACAGTGGGAGAAGAAATGAATGTTGAGGAAGTTGTGAAATTGTATGGAAATGTTGTAAAAACGATTTATGAGGGCGTTTACCGGCTGGTAAAACAAAATCCGGATATGGCAGTGTACGAAGCATTGGAACGGTATCTTGCGGATATTGGAATGGAATGGAGTAAAGAGGGATTTTTACAATTAAAATTTATTATGGAATTGGTAGAAAATAATATCCGTTATGAATGTAAGAAGAAAGCAGTAGAGCTTCTGCTAAAAGCAGGGAAAAAAGTGATTGTGGCAGGAAAAGGCTGGGAAACATTAAAAGAGTTGTATCCGGAACATCTTGTGATAGCAACAGAGGAAATGGACATAGGAGAAGTAATACAATATATGCAAAGGTCTAAAATTGTGCTGAATTTAGCACCTACCTATAATGAAGGAATGCACGAGCGGACGCTCACCGGACTTCTGGCGAAGGCGGCAGTAATTACTCCTTATCATTCCTATATTTCTAACGTATTAGAACCTTGTAAAAGCTTGTTCTATTTTTCTATGAATCAAATGGAACAGTTACCGGATTTGGTAGGGAGCATTTTGGCACAGAGCGATATGGAAGAAAGAACAAAAATATCATATGAGTATATAAAAACATATCATACATGGGAAAAGCGTGGAGAAGAAATCGTGGATTATGCAGAGCATTTGAGAGGAGAGGAAAATGCGTGAAGAGATAAAACAGGTAAAAGAAATTTTGAAGGGAATGGGAAAGTTAATTGAAATTATAAAAGGCGTGACTGAAATTTCAACAGATATGTTACTTAGCTTAAAGTACACAATAGAAGGTGTGAATGAAACAATATTTCAAAGTACATATTTGCAGGAGTGTTGTGCTTATGAGGCGGTAATACGTTATGAAGAAGAACCATATCAAGTATCTGAATTGCTCGAAGAGGTAGCAAAGTGGTATCAAATGGTGATAGAAAAAGTTAATCTCCTGGAAACAAAGTGTAATTATGTAGACTATGACTTTTATGTTTTGATGAATTATGTGCAGATGGTACCCGAAAATGTATTGTTGGGAGATATGATACATAATTTTGAAAAGAACAAGGAAAAAGGAATGGAAAATTATGTAAGTTTTGTTGATTTTTTTAACCGCCATGCGGATTTCTGGGGAACTGTGGATATCGAAGCAGAAAATTATGAGTTGTTTGAAAAGAGAATTGATGAATTAAAAGAGCATAGTGGGGATTTTATATGGTTGTATGAGAATTTAGAAGATTATCGCTCTAAATTAGTTTTAAGTGGAATTTTAAATTATTGGGTAAATTATAATAATACTGTAATATTAAAAATACGGGAAAATAGTTTTGCGAGCTACTATGATTTAGATTTGATGAAGAGTACTGAGAACGAGGTGTTTGTGGACTTGGGGGCATATACCGGAGATTCTGCAGAAGAATTTATCTATCATATGGGCTCCTATAAGCATATTTACTGTTATGAAATTGCAAAAGATACCTTTGAACAATTAAAGGCTGCGATGGAACCATATGAAAATGTGACTCTGTGTAATAAAGGCGTGGCAGATAAAAAGGGTATCATGTATGTGGATTCTGTGCAGGATGCCAGCAATCATAAGGTGGTAACAGAGGGAACGGAAACGGTAGAGGTAACCACATTAGATGATGATATAAAAGAAAAGATTACTTTAATCAAGATGGATATTGAAGGTGGAGAGCAGGCAGCCTTGAGAGGGGCAAGAGAGCATATTACTAATGAAAAACCAAAACTGGCAATCTGTACTTATCACAATAATACAGATATATGGAAGATACCTAGAATGATGCGTGAAATGAATCCAGAGTATAAATTGTATATGAGATATAATGGGCCGGAGTATGGTTATAACGTTACAGAATTTGTTACATTTGGAATATAGGTGCAAATAAACTTATGAATTAGATGTACGCTTCCGATATATATAGATAGAGTATTAGATGATAAAAATAAAAGCAAAATGAAACGAGGAGACAACCTATGGGAAAAAAAGTTTTAGTAACCGGAGCAGACGGTTTTATTGGAAGTCATTTGACAGAAATGCTGGTAGAACAGGGATATGATGTAAAGGCATTTGCATATTACAATTCCTTTAATACCTGGGGCTGGTTAGACACTCTGCCAAAGGATAAATTAGATCAGATTGAAGTATTTACCGGAGACATCAGAGATCCGAACGGCGTGAGAACGGCGATGAAAGGAATGGAGCAAGTATTTCATTTAGCAGCACTCATTGCTATTCCATTTAGCTATCATTCACCGGATTCTTATGTAGATACGAATATAAAGGGAACATTGAATGTGTTGCAGGCAGCAAGAGAATTAGAAACAGAGCGTATTATGGTGACTTCTACATCAGAGGTATATGGAACAGCACAGTATGTACCAATTGATGAGAAACATCCATATCAGGGACAGTCCCCATATTCTGCTACGAAAATAGGGGCGGACAGGCTGGCAGAAAGCTTTTATCGCAGCTTTAATATGCCAATTTCGATTGTAAGACCGTTTAATACTTTTGGTCCACGTCAGTCAGCAAGGGCAGTAATACCTACCATTATTTCACAATTATTGGCAGGAAAAGAAGAAATTAAACTCGGTTCTCTGACACCTACAAGAGATTTTAATTATGTAAAGGATACAGCAGCAGGTTTTATTGCTATTTCTAAATCAAATAAAACCATCGGTGAAGAAATTAACATTGCCACACAGCAAGAAATTTCTATCGGAGATTTAGCAAAGGAGATTATCAGTCAGATTAATCCAAAGGCAAGAATCATTTGCGATGAGGAAAGACTGCGCCCGGAAAAAAGTGAAGTAAATCGTTTGCTTGGCTCTAATAAAAAGATTCAAGAATTGACGGACTGGAAACAGAGATATACTTTTGCTCAAGGAATTGAAGAAACAATTCAGTGGATAAAAGAAAATTTAAATCATTATAAAACAGATATCTACAACGTGTAATTGTGGAGGAGGAGTTCTTATGAATATACCACTTTCCATTCCTAATTTTGAAGGGAATGAAGAAAAATACGTCAATAAAGCAGTAAAAGAGGGCTGGGTATCTACTGGTGGAGCTTATATCAATGAATTAGAAGAAAAAATGGCAGAATTTCTTCAGACACCATTAGTTGCTGCATGTCAAAGTGGAACATCGGCACTTCATTTAGCTTTGGTAGAAGCAGGAGTAAAAGCAGGAGATTATGTGATTGTTCCGACACTTACTTTTATTGCAGCGGTGAATCCCGTAAAGTATCAGTCAGCAGAGCCGATTTTCATGGATTGCGATGAAAGCTTTTGCATCAATGTAAAAAAGCTTACCAATTTTTTAGAGAAAGAATGTGTTCTCGATGGAGAAACTCTGAAGCTAAAAGCAGACGGAAAACGAATTCGTGCATTAATAGTAGTACATGTATTTGGCAATATGGCAGATATGGAAACAATTATGGAATTGGCACAAAAATATCACTTTCAGGTAATTGAAGATGCCACAGAGGCATTGGGAAGTTATTATGCAGAAGGAAAATATAAAGGCAGATATGCAGGAACGATTGGTGACTTTGGAGCATACTCTTTTAATGGCAATAAGATTATTACTACAGGTGGTGGTGGTGCCATTACCAGCAATAATCCGGAACGGTTGAAACATGTAAAATATCTGTCAACGCAGGCGAAGGATGACGGATTGTACTATGTACATAATGAGATTGGATATAATTATCGTATGACGAATTTGCAGGCCGCTTTAGGAGTGGCTCAATTAGAAATGTTACCGGAATTTATTCGAAGAAAAAATAAGAATTACCAGTTATATCAAAAGCTATTACAGGGGCAGAGCAATTATAAACTTCGAGAATTCCGGGAAAATATTTCAAGCAATAAATGGTTTTACGCATTAGAAATCAGAACATCTAAAAGTAGTGAGGAACTGAAAACTATTATTGAGGCACTGCAGGAGCAGGGGATTCAGACACGTCCAATTTGGGGACTCATACATAAACAAAAGCCTTATAAAGAAAGTATTGCTTATGAGATTACGCAGGCAGAAGAAGAAAGTATCAGGATTATTAATATACCATGCAGTACCAGTATAACGAGAGAAGAAATAGAATATGTAGCAACAAAATTAAAGGAGATTTTAGGCTAAATATAGTTTTATAGGCTAAGGAGGAGGGGAACAAATGAATCGAGAACAAATGAATCAATTTTTAATTACACCAAACGCATCTATCGTGGATGTTATGCGGCAGATAGACTTAAACAGTAGAGGTATTGTATATGTGGTTGATGAAGAAGACAAGCTGTTAGGTTCTCTGACCGATGGAGATATTCGTAGATGGCTGATAAAAACAGCAGACTTATCTGGTGATATCTTAGGAATCATGAATGTGGCACCAAAAGTTATTTATCAGCAGGATGTAGCCAGTGCGCAGGAAATTATTGAAAAATATGAAATTAACTCCATTCCCGTGGTGGACGCCAGAGGGATATTGATTGATATTATTTTGGAAGAACAAGAAAATATAGATAAAAAGCCAAAGAAACGTTTGGAGGACGTACCGGTAATTATTATGGCGGGAGGGAAAGGAACCAGATTATATCCTTTTACCAAAATTTTACCAAAACCGTTGATTCCTATTGGCGATATACCAATTATTGAACGTATTATGAATCGTTTCTGTGGATTTGGAATGAATGATTATTATATTACAGTAAATTACAGGAAAAACATGATACGCTCTTACTTTAATGACATTGCACAAAAGTACAATATCATCTATGTGGAGGAGGATAAGCCACTAGGAACGGCAGGAAGTATTCAACTGATAGAAGATAAGTTTGACAAGCCATTATTTGTAACCAATTGCGATATATTGATTGATGCAGATTATACAGATATATATAAATATCATGTGGAATCGGGAAACGTACTTACTATTGTGTCAGCTTTAAAAAATATTGTGGTGCCATATGGTGTGATTAATGCAAAGGAAGATGGAGTGGTGTTATCTATGGATGAAAAACCAAAATTATCATACTTTGTAAATACAGGAATGTACGTGGTAAATCCGGAAGCTTTAGAGTTAATACCGGAAGATACCTTTTACCATATGACAGATTTATCAGATGAGTTGTTAAAGCGTGGAGAGAGAGTAGGAATGTATCCGATTAGTGAAGAGTCTTTCCTGGATATGGGTGAATTTGAAGAGATGCGTCGTATGGAAGATAAGTTAAATATTAAGGCGGAATAGAATAACGGTAAAAAGGGGAAGGTTATGAAAAAAGTCACAATTATTGCAGAAGCAGGAGTAAATCATAATGGTAGTCTGGAAAATGCTAAAAAAATGGTAGATGTAGCGAAAAAAGCAGGTGTGGATTATGTGAAATTTCAGACTTTTACATCAGAAAAGTTAGTATCTGTTACAGCTGATATGGCAGAATACCAGAAAAAAAATACAGGAAAATCCCAGTCACAGCTTGCGATGCTTAAAAGCTTAGAATTATCCAGAGAAGAGTTTATTGAATTAAAAGAATATTGTAAAGAGCAGGAGATTGGATTTTTGTCAACGCCTTTTGATCTGGACAGTATTACATTTCTAAAAGATTTGGGAATGGATTTTTTTAAAATCCCATCGGGGGAGATTACAAATTATCCGTATCTTGTCAGTATTGCACAAACAGGTATGGAAGTGGTTATGTCTACAGGCATGGCAGAAATGGAAGAAGTTCGACAGGGAGTTCAGGTATTAAAAGAGCATGGAACGCCTAAAATCACATTGTTGCATTGCAATACGCAGTATCCGACCCCGATGGAAGATGTAAATTTGAAGGTCATGGATACGTTACGGGAGGAGTTTGGCTTTCCTGTAGGGTATTCTGACCATACATTAGGAATTGAAGTACCTGTGGCAGCGGTGGCAAGAGGTGCCTGCGTGATTGAAAAGCATTTTACCTTAGACAAGAGCATGGAAGGACCGGATCATAAGGCAAGCCTAGAACCTCAGGAATTAGAGTCAATGGTTCGGGCAATACGCAATATTGAGAGAGCTTTGGGAAATGGCGAAAAAAGACCAAGCAATTCGGAACAAAAAAATATATCGGTGGCCAGAAAAAGTATTGTAGCAGCAAAAAACATTGTAAAAGGAGAAGTGTTTACCGAGGATAACCTTACCGTGAAAAGACCGGGAGATGGAATTTCGCCTATGCGCTGGTTGGAAATATTAGGGAAAAAAGCAGAAAGAGATTTTTCTATAGATGAAAAAATCGAAATAAAATCGGAAAATTAGGGAGAACACCATGAAAAGAAAAGTGGGAATTGTGACTGCTACCAGAGCAGAGTATGGGTTACTCAGCCCAATTATCAAAGAATTACAAAGACGCAATCATACCATAGAAACGAAAGTACTTGTCACAGGAACACATCTGGTAAAATCTTTTGGAGAAACTGTGCAGGAAATTGAAAAAGACGGTATAAAAGTGGATGAGCGAATTCCTATTTTAGGAGAGGAAGATGAACTGGAATCTCAGATAACTGCCAGAGCCTTATGCAGGTTCGGCAGTTATTTTGCAAAACAGAAATTGGATTTGCTGATTGTATTAGGAGATCGGTATGAGTTGATGGGAATTTGTACGGCAGCGATGCTTCATAAGGTACCTATTGCTCATTTGCATGGGGGAGAAATCACAGAGGGAGCTATGGATGAAGCAGTACGTCATGCGGTAACAAAGTTAAGCTACTTACATTTTACCAGTACGGAGCAATATCGTAAGAGAGTGATTCAACTTGGAGAAGCACCGGAAAGAGTATTTTGTGTAGGCGCTCCCGGAATTGAAAATATCACGAAAACAAAGCTGATGTCTAAAAAAGAGTTGGAGGAAAGTATCAATTTCTCGTTAGACAGACCTTATGTGATGGTGACATATCATCCTGCGACTTTGGCAGAAACAGGGGTAGAACAGCAGGTAAATGCTTTATTACGCGTGCTGAAGGAACATCAGGAATACTGCTATATTGTGACAAAAGCAAATGCGGATGCCGGCGGAAGAAAAATCAATAAAATGCTGGAAGATTTTTCGAAAGCAAATGAAAATGTATTGTTAGTTACATCTCTTGGAATGCGACGGTATTTAAGTGCTGTAAAATATTCAGAGTTTGTGGCAGGAAATTCTTCCAGTGGTATTATTGAAGTTCCTTCTTTAAAGGTACCAACGCTCAATATCGGGGAGCGTCAAAAAGGAAGAATCAGGGCAGAAAGTGTTATTGACTGTGGCGATCGTTATGAAGAGATAGCCAAAGCATTTGAAGCAGCCGCATCAAAAGAGGCAAAAATGAAAGCTCAGAATGTAGTAAATCCGTATGGAGATGGAAATACATCAAAGAGGATTGCAGATGTTGTGGAAGAATTTTTAGTTCAAGACAAGATAAAACTTCAGAAAAAATTTTATGATGTGAAATTCGAGGTGTAGTATGAAAAATATAGCAATTATTCCGGCTAGAAGTGGTTCTAAAGGGCTTCCGGACAAAAATATTAAGAACTTATGTGGAAAGCCAATGCTTGCTTATTCCATAGAGGCAGCAAAGAATTCAGGTGTTATTGATGTGATTCATGTATCAACAGATAGTGATAAATATGCAGAGATAGCAAGGAAATATGGTGCAGATGTACCTTTCTTGCGGAGTGAAAAGCTTTCGGGAGATCAAGCAGGTACTTGGGATACCGTACGGTATGTTTTAGAAAAATATAGAGAGCTTGGCGAAGAATTTGATGTGGTTACCTTGTTGCAGCCTACATCACCCCTGCGTTTGGCAGAAGATATCCAAAATACAGAAAAATTGTATCGGGAAAAGAATGCCAGTGCAGTGGTTGGAGTCTGTGAAATGGAACATTCACCTTTGTGGAGCAATACACTTCCGAAAGATGGTTCTATGAACGGATTTTTAAGTAAGGTGACAAATGTTCAAAGGCAGCAATTAGATACATATTATAGGATTAATGGAGCCATGTATATGATAAATGCAGAAATTATTAAAAACCAAGATGAAATCTATGGGGAAGGAAGTTATGCGTATATTATGCCTAAGGAACGTTCTGTTGATATAGATGATCAGATGGACTTTAAAATTGCCGAGATGTATATGGCAGAAAGGAAATAAGATGCAGGATTTGATACTGGTGGGCAGCGGTGGCTGTATGAGGGAATTATTGTTTCAAATAGAAGAGCTGAATAAAGAAACTCCTACATGGAACGTTTTGGGGTTTGTAGATGAGTACTACAATGAACAGGATAAAAACATGAAGCGTGTGGAAAAGAAATGTCCCTTTTTAGGGGGCGATGAAATTCTTCTACAAACTGATAAGAGTACGAATGTTGCCATTTGTGTAGGAGAGCCGGCATTACGAAAAAAAATTAAAATGAAATTACAGCAAAATTCCAATCTTGTCTTTCCTAATTTGATTCTTTCGAAGGTTTCTATTGCAGAGGATACAGTTATGGGAAAAGGCTGTATTATATCCCAGGGGTGTACCCTGTCTACAGGTGTACATTTAGGAGATTTTGTATTTCTTAATATGGAAGCATGCGTTTGCCATGAAGGAGTGATTGGTGATTTTTCCACCTTAAGTCCTAGAGCTTCTATGGCGGGAAATGTCAGAGTAGGAGCAGAAGCTGAACTTGGAATGGCATCCACAGTGATTCAGGGGGTTACTATTGGTGAAAGAGCAGTGATAGGGGCAGGAGCAGTCGTTGTAAAAGATGTGAAGGCAGGGCTCACGGTAGTTGGAGTGCCAGCGAGGGCGATGGAGAGGTGTAATTAAAAAAGGCTTCAAGTTAAAAACATATATTAATGAATTACCCAAAATGTACGATATAATATATAGATTGTAACAACTATGTAAAAAACGAGGGGAATTACGTGAAAAAAGAAATATTGAATTTGGTTGAGCTGTTGGTAAAGGCAGAAGGTGAATTAAAAAAAAGGATAGAAAACGAAGAAGAGAAAGAACAGCTTCTTACAGATATGCAGGCAACGGCTATTGCTATAGGAAGTGAAATTGAAAAGATAGAAGGAGAAGGTACCAGAGCGGTTGAGTGCCTTGAAGAATATTGTGAGTTATTGTATCAGTGTAGTATTTCGGATCATAAAGAAGTTGCATTGAAGGTGTATGAAGATATTACAGATAAATCACAGGAATTTCATAAATTATTCATAGAAATTGCCCAGAAAAAGGAAATTGTCTTTTTCCCATATAAAGCATCTATGTGGGACTCTTTAGAAAGTGTCTGGCTGGCGGCAAAAAATAATCCCAAATGTAGAGTATGTGTAGTTCCAATTCCATATTATGACAAGAATAAAGACGGCTCTTTTGGACAGCAACATTATGAAGGAGCAGACTTTCCAGAGTATGTGTCTATCACTGCATGGGAGGAATATCAGGTTTCCGAGAGAAAGCCCGATGTTATTTTTATACATAATCCCTATGATAATGGAAATCATGTCAGCAGTGTTCACCCGGATTATTATGCAAAGAATTTAAAAAAGTATACAGATATGTTGGTGTATATTCCGTATTTTGTTATGGGAGAAGATATTTACGAAAATTTCTGTGTTTGTGCTGGGACAATTCATGCTCACAAGACGATTGTACAATCTGAAAAAGTGCGTGCTGTGTATGTGAGATGTTTTCAGGAATTTGTAAAAGAAAATCATTTAGAAATTTTATTTCCGGAAGAAGTAATTGAAGATAAATTTGTGGCTTTGGGTTCGCCGAAAATTGACAAGGCATTAAATTGTAAAAAAGAAGATTATTTTTTACCACAGTCATGGGAAAAATTAATAGAGGGGAAAAAAGTTGTTTTATACAATACTGGGCTCTCGGGAATTTTAAATGGAAAGGAAGACGAGCTGGAGAAAATAGAAGATGTACATGCGTGTTTTCGAAAAAGGAAGGATATCGTATTATGGTGGCGCCCACATCCATTAAGTAAAACTACCTGTGCATCTATGAGACCACAACTATATAGAAAATATCAACAGATTGTACAAAACTACATAGAGGAAGGGTTTGGAATTTATGATGATACTCCTGATTTGCACCGGGCAATCGCTTATACGGATATGTATTATGGAGACGAAAGCTCGCTTGTCTATTTATATGGTGTACAGGGGAAACCAATTGTAATTCAGAATATATATTACCTTGCCAATAAGATGGAAAAACAACAGGAACACAGTCTGTGCTTTGATGAGTGCGCGTATGAGAATGGAATGATATGGTTTGTGGCTAGAGATTATAATGGACTGTTTCAAATGGATATAGATACAGGAGAGGTTAAGTATTTAGGTAGGGTACCGGGAGAGGTTTCTGTAGCAACTCATTTATATAGCAAAGTTTTAAAAGAAGGAAACTATTTATGGTTAGTACCTTGCATGGCAAAAGAAATTGCAAGGTATGATATAGAAACCGGTAAATTTATGAAATATGCTGTTGGAACAGGAGAAAAAAGAGCAGAGCTAAGATTTCAATATGCATGTTTACATGAAAAAAATATTTATATGATTTCGGGTGATTATAAGCGCTTGGTTATTTGCAATACAGAAACGGGAAGCATGGCAGTAAAAGAAAATTTCATAGGAGATACGGCACAAAAATACAAAGTTTGTAGAAACGGAGCATTTCCAAGTATGTGTGTGGTGGAAAATAAGTTATACTTTGTGATTGATGGCACCAATACAGTGATACAGTATGATACACTTGAGGAAAAATATCTTATATTTCAAATAGGAGAGACGTCAAACAAATATATGAATATTGTTTATGACGGAACCTTTTTTTGGCTCATTCCATGCATGGAGGGCAATGTTGTGCGTTGGAATCAGAAAAATCAGGATATTCAGGAAATACGAAATTATCCAGTTGAATTTGAACATTCGTTTTTGTTTCGAACAGCATGCTATCAGAATGGGAGTTTATGGTTATTTCCTTCAAGGGGAAATATGATTTTACAAGTAGATGTAAATACCATGCAAATACAGATGAGGAATAGGAAGCCACAGCAATATGATGTATATTTTTCAAAGAAAATAGAGAATGGGGGAATCTTATTTTCTACAAGGAATGGTAATAGAAATCATAGACTATGCATTTTAGAAAACGGTATTGTGGGGGAAAATCGAAAACAGCTCAAAGAGCCGGAAAATTATAAGTGTGAAGATATGCAGATATTTGAAAAGCTGTGCAGCATTCAGTATGAATCGGAGAGGGGATATTATATTTATGAATCTGTAAAATGTTCGTTGGAAGAAATTTTGAAACAGATGAAACAGCAAAAATGCTACTTTGAAATGGAAAAAAAATGTTTTTTGAAAATATTTGGAAGAAACCAGGGCAACGCTGGAGAAGATATTTTAAACAACATAATATTAGCTCAGGAGAAAAAATGTAATGATATTAAGAAATGATACATATAGAAATTTTGCAGATTATATAAAAAAAACTAAGAGTGGCATTATTATTTATGGCGCCGGAATGATTGGTCAAATTGTAGCACCATATATTATAAATGAATATAAATTAGAAAATGAGGTTTGTTACTATGTAGATATGGATGAAAAGAAGCAATCGAAAAAAATACACTTAAATTCTAAAACCGTATCTATTAGACCAGTGGAGTGCTTGAAGCAAGAAAAACGCAAATTTGTATTACTAATAACGAATAGCAATTTTGTACCGGTGTTGCACAGTTTGGAGAAGGAAGAAAACTTAACAGAAACAATTGCGTATATTCTTCCGATTATGCAACTTCAAGATAAACAAAAACCACAGGAAAAAAAGAGAGAAAAGAGTTCAAAACAATTAATACCAAAAAAAATACATTATTGTTGGTTTTCGCATAATCCTATGCCAAAACATCTGGAAAAATGTATTGATACGTGGAAGCGCTATTGCCCGGATTATGAAATTATACGCTGGGATGAAACAAATTATGATATCAGCAAGTATTTATATATGAAACAGGCATATGAAAAAAAAATGTGGGGATTTGTTCCGGAAATTGCACGTCTTGATATTTTATATCACCATGGGGGAATCTATTTGGATTCGGACGTAGAGGTGCTAAGAAATTTAGATGAACTGTTGTATCAGCCGGCCTTTTGTGGCGTTGAAAAATGGGGAAGTGTAGATATCGGTGGGGGCGCCGGGGCAGAGCCGTTCCATCCGATGATAAAGGCTATGTTAGATTACAGAAAAGACATTCCATTTTTATATGAAGATGGAAGTATGAATCTTGATACATGTGGTTGTTATGAGACAGTTCCGCTTATTCAACGAGGTTTGAAGATTAATGATGTTACACAATGCATTGGAGAAATGACGGTATACTCATCCGAACATTTTCACCCCTTTGATTATATGAGTGGAGATTTAACTATTACAGAGAAAACCTATTCTATTCATCATTTTAATGGGGGATGGTTGAATGAGGAAGCTATTGCACAAAGAAAAAAGACCAAGCAGCATTATAATCAAATACTTGAAAGAATGAACAGTAATCAATAAGGAGAAACAATGGAAGTGAGACCTCTAATTAGTGTGATTGTTCCAATACACAATGTGAAAGAGTTTTTGAAAAAATGTATAGAAAGCATAATAAAACAAAGCTATACTAATTTGGAAATTATATTAGTAGATGATGGCTCTACCGATGGTAGCGAAAAAATATGTGATGAATACGCAGTCAAAGACTCGAGGATTAAAGTAATACATAAAAGCAATGGTGGCTTGGTCAGTGCCCGAAAAGCAGGAATTCAGGTAGCAACGGGTGATTATGCTGCTTATGTGGATGGAGACGACTGGCTGGAAGAAGAGGCTTATGAGAAACTGTTGGATTTAGTGGGAACGAATCTGCCTGATATCATTGGCTATGGTATGGTGGAAGAGTATGCGGACAAGACTGTGGTATGCAAAAATAAAATTAAATCCGGATATTATAATGCCGAAAAAATGAAGCAGGATATTTATTCATGTATGTTATGTAGTGGAGAATTTTACGAATTTGGTGTGTTACCTAATATATGGGCAAAGCTGGTAAAAAGGGAGATACTGCTGTATTGTCAGGGAAACGTTAGTGAACAGGTGACTATTGGGGAAGACGCAGCTTGTAGTATGGCTGTTTTTCTAAAAGCAAAATCCTGCATAGTTAGTGAGCAAACACCATATCACTATCGAAAGCATATGAATTCTATGATGAGTAGTTCCGTTACAAAGAGAGAAATTGAGAGTTTGTTTCAAAGTCTTCAGAAAACATTTTGTAGGGCAGAAAATACGCAGTTGTTTTCACAATTATATAAATATATGTTTTTTGTACTACTTTTAAAAAGATATGAAGAATTTTTAAAATCGCCATTAAAAGAGTTAGCTTTTGGTGATTTGCAAGATAAAAGGATAGCTCTATATGGTGCCGGTGGCTTTGGGAGAGAAGTATATTGTAAAATGCGCAAAATGCTGTGTGGAAAAATAGAGTTATGGGTTGATAAAAGTTATCAGGCATATCGGAAAGAAGGGTTACCGATATCCTGCGTAGAAGAACTGATGGTAAAGGAATATGATGTGATACTGATTGCAATTTTGAACACAAAAATGTGTGAAAAGATTAAACAGGATTTGATAAAAATGGGGATACCACACAATAAAATAAAATATGTTATATATTCAGAAAATTGTGAAGCTGCAATGAAAAAAATGCTACAGGAAATCGGAGAAAGGAGGTTATAACAGGTGAAAAAAGTTAGTATAGTTCTTCCGGTGTATAATGGCGAAAAATATATAGAAGAGGCAATTTGCAGTGTGATAAATCAGACATATAAAAATTGGGAATTAATTATTGTAAATGACTGTTCTACGGATCATACCCCAAAGATTATACAACAGTATCAAAATATGGATCCACGCATTAAAATCATAAATAATGTAGAAAATCAAAAGCTTCCAAGATCATTAAACATTGGATTTGAAAGTGCGTCAGGAGAATATTTTACATGGACTTCAGATGATAATCGATATGAAAGAGAAGCAATTGAAACTATGGTAAATTGCTTAGAACAGAATCCTACATATGGAATGGTGTATTGTGATTCGTATATTATAAATGACTCTGGTGAAATACTTGAAAAAGTATCAGAGGGTGTAGAAAAATTGTATTATAATAATTGTATTGGCGCATGTTTTATGTATCGAAAGAATGTGGCAGAGACCATTGGGTTGTACAATCCTGAAATGTTTTTGGTGGAAGACTATGATTATTGGTTAAGAATTAGTAAAAAATATTCCATTTATCATTGCAGTGAATGCCAATATTACTATAGAAAACATGATGAGAGCTTAACGGTCACAAGATATAATGATGTAAGAAGAAGTTTATATGAATTAAGAATGCAGCAATTAGATTTTATACTGGATAGAATTCATGGTAAGGAAAAAGAATATTTGTTTTTAGATATGTATTTTGAATGCACGAAAGAAAGAGAAAAGCTGAAAAGAAAATTTTGGGGCAATGGAAAACTGCCAAAAGATATACAATGGATAGAAAGAAATAAGGATAATATTTCATGGAAGGAGCAACCTATTGCAATATTTGGGGCAGGTGAGTTTGGAAAGCGTGCATTACAATATATCGGACAAAATAATGTAAAGTGTTTTTTGGATAATAATAAAGCGATGCAAGGAACGGTGGTAGAAGGGAAAAAGGTGTTTTCTTTGGCACAAATCAAGGAGACGAAAGAAGATATTTTAATATTGCTGGCGGTAGATGCCAGAAAGATTGGGATACTGGTAAAGCAGTTAGAAGAAAATTCCATAACCAGATATCTTACCTATTTAGAATTAGTGGGAGAATGATATGAAAAAAGAAATTATAATATTCGGGGCAGGACAATATGGGAAAAAGGCATTAGAATATTTTGGAAAAGAACAAGTGTATTGTTTTGTGGATAATAATCGGGAATTGACAGGCAAAAAAATAGCAGGGGTATTGGTAAATTCGTTTGAGCAATTACAACAAATATATGAAGAGTACCGCATTGTAATAGCGGTGGATGCCAGAAAAGCTAAAATTATAGCAGAACAGTTAGAAAAAGCTGGTATTAAGAATTATGAGTTATTTATCAATTTAGTTCAAAAGATTACAAAAGGCAGTGTAAGAGATTACGTGGATTATAATGAAGTAAGGAAAAAGGCAGAATTGTGGATGGACAAAAATTCTGTTTTCAATGAAGGAATTATAAATAGTACTTCCAGAGAAAAATCATATCCAGAAGTAACGGGGTATTATATTCCTACATTACTAAAATGGGGGTATAAAGAAAGAGCTCTTTCCTATGCAAAGTGGCTTTGCTCTATACAAAAGCAGGATGGTTCTTGGTTCGATACGGACGATCAGGCACCTTATATCTTTGATACAGCACAAATTTTAAAGGGCTTAATTGCAATCAGAAATATATATCAGGCGGTCGATTTACATATCAGGAAGGGCTGCGATTGGATTGTATCCCGGGTGCAGGAAAGTGGCCGTTTACTTACACCCGATGAAAGTCTTTGGGGCGAATACGGAGAATGCTCGGAGCTCATTCATCTGTATTGTTTAGAACCTTTGTATCAGGCAGCCGAAATATATCAGGTAAGGAAGTATGCAATTGCTGCTGATAAGGTAAAAGATTATTATTTAAGAGAAGAGAAACATGAGATTTTGAATTTTAATCTCTTATCTCATTTTTATGCATACATTATGGAGGCATTATGCGATATAGGTGAAACAGAACTTGCAAGAGAGGCAATGGACAAAATTGCAAAGTTACAAAGACAGGATGGAAGTATTCCGGCATATAAAAATGTGAACTGGGTATGCTCCACAGGGGTGTTTCAGTTTGCGGTTGTATGGTATAAGCTGGGTGAATTAGAAAAGGGCAATAAAGCGTTTCGTTATGCCTGTTCCCTTCAAAATCCGTCAGGAGGGTGGTATGGTGGTTACGCAACGAAGGAGCAGGTAAATGTAACAGAAGAAAAAGAATATCCAACTTATTTTCCAGATAGTGAAATTAGCTGGGCAATAAAATATTTTTTTGATGCACTATATTATAAATGTAGATTAGAGTTTGAAATCCAGTCAGATAACTTTTTTGAACATATTGATAAAACGGATGGACGGTATCAGTTTGTTTTACACGAAATCCAAAAGGCAGGTAAAAATCAGAAGATATGTGATGTGGGCTGCGGAAAAGGGCGCTATTTACATAATTTACTAGAAGATACAAAGGAAAATTATTTTTTTGGTGTGGATTTGTCAGAAAAGGTAATGAAATACATCAATCCGATAGTGGAAACCAGACAAGGTTCTCTGACTCAGTGTCCTTACGAAGATGAAGCCTTTGATATTGTGTATACGGCAGAAGCTTTAGAGCATGCCGTTTGTATTGAAAATGCAATAAAAGAATTGCTTCGAATCACAAAAAAAGGTGGGAAAGTACTTATTTTAGATAAAAATGAGAGTGCAAGAGGTTATTTAGAACTAGAAGAGTGGGAGCAATGGTTTTCTGATGAATTCTTTGAAAGCTATGCATATAAGCTGGGATATCGTTTGGAAATTGTAAATAATATATCTTATGATGATGGAAAACGTGATGGACTGTTTAATGGGTGGATATTACATAAGGAAGGATAGTGCATAAAAGTTCCGGATTGCGGGAGAGAGGAAAAGGAGTACTATGTTTGATATAAAACAAAAATTGGATTGTATTGCAGCAAAGTTTATAGAAGAAAATCAAACGAAAAAATTAATGAAAGTAGTGGCAACAGTTAATAAATATTCTATTGCTGTGGAAGAAATAAAAAAATTAATAAATCATTGTTGGAAAAACAAACGTATTGCAATTTATGGGAATGGAAATTTAACAAAAGAACTTTTTTTTGCTATTGGTGTACCTGACAATATAGTTTGCATTATAGATCAATTGAATAGGGAAACGTTATACTGGAAGGCAGAAAGAATTCCCATGATTGAAGTAAATGAAATAGATATATATAAAGTGGACGCTGTCTTGATACCTTCAAAGGTGTATGAGAACGAAATGAGACAGAATTTAATCAGAGAAAACTTTCAAGGAGAAGTGATAGGTTTACATTCATGGTTAAAAGAACGTGACATAGACATGAAAAATGAGTTTTATCATTATAAAGGTGCTCAAAAGTATTATGTTGTAAATGAGTTATATAAGGATTTTTTGAAAACAAATAGTTTTGAAGACTTTGTGTGTTTTATTGTAGGTCTTTTGATGATTAGAGATTACGGTCATGCAGTAACGTTTTTGGATGATTTTTTAAAAAAACAGGAAAATCAAAGTATTAGAAAATTAAAAGAAGAAATAAATAGAGTATTTCAAGAGGCCAGAGAGCTAATTAGTAAACAGGATAAAAAAGATGTTATGTTTTACGTAGTAGATTCATTGCGTCAAGATGAAATACAACATATGCCACATTTGAAAAAAATAGCAGAAGAAAGCTTTTATTTAAAAAATTATATTACGCAATATGGAACAACAAGAGAAAGTGTTATGACAATGCTTACAGGTTATAAAATTTTCGAAAATGGTTTGTATAATAGAATATATTTTACGCACGAAGATGGAGCATTGCTTCCCTTTTTGAATAGGGAAGGGTATGCATTTAATTTTATATTTGAAAAAAAAGATTTTGCTTTTTCTAAACTTGATGATTTAAATAATGCCTGCGAAACTAATATAGCAACAGAAGTTTATTTTGAGGGTTTATGTCAAGTATTAAAAAATGAAAAAAGTACATTTAATTATATGCATGCATTATGTGAAATGCACCCACCATTTTATAATCCTATTTACGGGAAAAAATTGATTCCATACAATCAGAATTGTACTTATGAAGAATTTATAGAACAATATAGAGCCTCAAGAAAATATGTGGACGAAGTGGTAGGTTTTTATTTTGAACTGGCAAAATGCGATCATATCACGCAGATTATTATAGGTGATCATGGGATTAGTAAAAAATTCTCCTATCAGGAAATGTATATGCAAAAAGAAAAAAGTCACGTACATCGTTGGGATAAAAAAATGATTCACCCTGCATGTATTATTTTTGATAGCTCTTTAGGACAGGGGGAAAATAATCATCTGATCTGCAATTATTCATTAGCCGACATAGTCAGAAGCGTGCTAGAAAAGTCTATATCAAATGAAAGATTAAAAGAAAGAGATGATAAACAAATCAAATTGGAAATGCTTCCGATATATAACAAGGGAAGAGTGGATAAATTGGCGGGCTACGGAGAAATAGACTGGTTGAGGGGATTTGTTGGAATCTTGAGCGGGCAGGATGTATATATAAAGCTGGAAGACGGAGAAGAACGTTATTATGTTCATGGGATATCAGAGAATTTAATTAAAGAAGCAAAGTATCAAAAGAATATTGAGAAGTATCGTCGGGAATTAGAAAACGAAACAGGTCTTAATGAGGTATTAAAATTAGGCCGTTATCAGTATCATAATGAAGTGATGAAGAAATTTAAGAGATAGTGTAAGGAGGGGAGAAGTGTTGGATATAGAAAAAGAGTTAGATGGAATTATGGAAAAGTACGGCATGGGCTATGAAGTATGTTACAAAGAAAGTCTCAAAAGTGTCATTTGTGAAATCATACAGAAAGCAGTGCAACAGTATGGAAAAAAAATTATTGTCCGGGGCTTGAAGAAATCAAATCTAGGAAAATATCCAATTCTTTCTCTTTTAGAAGAACAGGCAGAGGTAGTCGGGGTTGTGGATTTGCATCCTTTTGATAACATAGTCAGATTTGAGGGGAAACATGGATTAAAGGAAGTTCCGTTTGTAGAAAATGGTGTAAAAATAGAAAAAAAGAGTTGCGATATTTATATTATTAATACTTTATATCAGGGAAAAAATATATATTATGAAGTAAAAGATGAGCTGCAGGCGAAGGGAATCGGAGTGATTGATTTATATAAAATGATAAGAACCAACTATAGTCTGGCACCTTCAAAGTTGTATGATGAGTATGATAAGGAGCGGGATTTTTCTTATAATCTTATCTGGCATGAAGTCAATGTTTTCAGAAAATATAAAAATCAGGAAAGCCTGGAAAAACTTTTGAGTGTATGTCTTTATTTGAGAGATTTCGTTTCTTTTTTTCGATATGTAGAGGAAGGAAAGGATATTGTCAACAGAACAAAAAAAATACAGGAGCTTGTAAAAGAGATTCAGAATTTTTTAGGAAAAGTAAAAAGGCAGATTGAGATAAGAGAAAGAAGTTTGAAGCAGAAAGACATTATTGTCCATTGGATAGATCAGTTAAGCTATGGTGAATTATTTATGCTGCCAAAGCTTAGCAAGAGAATACAAAATGCATTATTTTTTGAAAATTCGTATACAGTCACGCCATATACAAGACCAACGGCAAGAATGATGTTTTGGAAAGAATTTCGTGGGATTACAGACGAACATTCTAAGAAGGTGAATGGAGAATATGAAGAAAAAAGCTTAGAAGATAGTACATTGTATCAAAAAATCAGACATTCAGATTATAATTTTCAAGTATGTGGTTATGTAAAGAAGATTTTGGAGAAAGAAGCTGCAGGATTAGAAATGTGTGAATTTTCAGTTGCATCGACAGTTCATTATTTTCAAATGATAAATAAAATAATAAATGCATCTAAGCCGATATTTGGCATTGTGCACATATTGAATGAAACACATGAACCATATGTTTCTCCAGAATCTGGTTTAGAGAATAAGAGCTTTGAATTTCAGAATGCTTACGCGGAGTCAAAAGAGAAAATAGAGGCATCTGCAGCTTATGCAGATGAACTTATAGATTTTTACACAGAACTTATAGGAAACAATTCTGTTGGAATTTATATGAGTGACCACGGGAAATGGGAAGATATTGATCGAAGAAGATATCAGGATACGGCAATGCATACTATTTTAGGGATTACGAATATCGGACTCAGGGGAAGGGTGGAAAGGACTTTTTCCTATCAGTGTTTTGAAGAGCTTGTGGAATGGGTATTAAAGCTGGCAGCTCCAGAAGAAATGTTTTTTAATGATTTACCTATTTATTCAGAAGGTTTTAAGGCTGCTATAAGGGAGCGAACACAAGAAGTTGAGGAAATCTACAGTGGTTATAAAGGGGTTAATACATCTCAGGATAAATACGTTCGCTTAGATAACGGACAGGAATTTTATTTCTTAAAAAGTGAAAACGAACTAGAGAATCATGTTTTTGATTTGACATATGAGGAAAGAGTGAATGAATTAAGACAACGGTGTAATGAACTAGAAGGGAACTTATATAAGAATATAAAGTAGGGAATGAAAATGAAGTACACAAAAGCGCAGATGATAGAAAAACTAAATAATGAGTGTCGAGGTATTAATACATTACCGTTTTATATAGTTGAAAGTAAAGAATTTTTTGAACATCAGGAGTTGTGTGTAAGTAGGATTAAGGAAGTGTTAGGGGAAAGAAAGCTGATTGTTCGTTCTTCCTGTACCAATGAAGATACCGATAAGGAATCGAATGCCGGAAAATATACGTCTATATTAAATGTAAATCCTACGAACCAGGAAATGATACAGGCAATTGAGCAGGTATATGCATCTTATCAAAGTAATCAAAACGAGCAGATTCTGATACAACCAATGTTAACTGACATTATAAAATCAGGTGTGGCGTTTACCAGAGATATCTATACATTAGCACCTTATTATGTCGTAAATTATATGGAAGGTGAGGATACTGCCGCTATCACATCGGGAATATCTGAAAATGCAAAAACATTTATTGTGTATCGTGAAACAGAATATGTAAAAGACCCGGATATGCAAAAGCTTGTGAAAAGCCTGAAAATTCTCGAAAAGTTTTTAGAAGAGGATGCTTTGGATGTTGAATTTGCGATTACTAAAACACATGAGGTTTATATTTTTCAGGTAAGACCAATTACCAGAAAAGCAAATGAAATAAATCTGCATTCTACCTTGTTGCGTATCAATAAAAAAGTAGAAAAATTAATGCGTCCCCATCCGTTTTTGGTAGGTAATACGACATATTTTGGGGTAATGCCTGATTGGAATCCGGCAGAAATCTTAGGAGTACGTCCACAAAAACTGGCCATTTCTTTATATAAAGAATTAATTACGGATAATGTGTGGGCACATCAGCGAACCGATTATGGATATCGGGATTTAACCATGCACCCTTTAATGGTTTCATTTTGCGGAATACCATATATTGATACGAGAATTACATTTAATTCTTTTATTCCGGCAGCATTAAATGAAAATATTGCAGAAAAACTGGTGAATTATTATTTACAACAGTTAAAGGCGTGTCCGGCATATCACGATAAAATTGAATTTGAAATTGTATTTTCATGCTATTACTTGGGATTGCCGGAGGAATTGCATAAATTAGTCGGATTTGGATTTAATGAAAATGAGATTAAAAGAATTGAATATGCCTTGTTGGATTTGACGAATCGTGTCATTCATCCAGAATACGGCCTGTATAAGAAAGATATAAAAAAAATTGATATATTAATAGAAAATCATCAAAAGATAGTAGAAAGTGACATTTCTTTAGTGGACAAGATATACTGGCTTATTGAAGAATGCAAAACCTATGGAACACTTCCGTTTGCAGGAGTTGCAAGAGCAGCTTTTATTGCAGTTCAATTTCTGAAATCTTTCATAAAAACTGGAATTATTACAGAGGAAGAATATAATTGTTATATGGGCAGTATGAACACCGTAAGTAAACAGTTAAAAGAGGATAAGGAAAAATATTTTTTGGGTGAAATACAAAAAGCAGAATTAATTAAAAAATATGGTCATATACGCCCGGGAACTTATGATATTTTATCGCCGAGGTATGATGAGGCATTTGACTACTATTTTGGTGGAGAAGCTTCGAAACATTCTGGCACAGAAATAAAGTTTCAGTTTACAAAGGAACAGATGAGGCAGATAGATGTGGAACTAGAGCAGAATGGAATTCAGGTAAAGAGTTCAGAGTTGTTTGTGTTTATCAGAGAAGCGATAGAAGGACGGGAATATTTAAAATTTGTATTTACAAAATCTATTAGCGAAATTTTAAAGTTGATAGGAGAACTAGGGGAAAGGACTTCCATAACAAAGGAAGATATGGCTCATTTGGATATCAGTGTAATTAAGCAGTTGTATGTGGATTTGTATTTTGGAAATGTAGCGGATATTTTAAAAAGTAATATAGAAGTCAATAAAAAGCAATATCAGGTTGCAAGAATAGTAAAGTTACCTAGTCTGATTGTATCACCAGAGGACGTATACCAATTCTATTTGCTGGACGAAGAGCCAAACTATATTACGCTAAACTCTGTTACAGGCGAAGTAGTATTAGAAGAAGATATTGGGAGTACAGATATTGAGGGGAAAATTGTATTTATCAAATCTGCAGATCCGGGATATGACTTTATTTTTTCCAAAAATATAGGAGGATTGGTAACACAATTTGGTGGTTCTAATTCCCATATGGCAATTCGTTGTGCGGAACTCGGAATTCCGGCGATTATTGGTTCGGGAGAAAAAAAGTATTCTGAGTGGAGTAAGGAGAGAACTCTGATTATAGATTGTATGAAAAAGAAGGTTGAAAGATATGAATAGTAAAAAAACATTTACATTGTGTTTTACAGGGATTAGCGGCAGTGGAAAGTCAACTTTAGCAAAAGAATTAGAGAAAAGCTTGAAGAAAAACTTTCCAGTAAAAATTATTGATGGCGATACCCTGCGGAATGAGTTGGGAAACTTGTTCGGTTATTCAAAAGAAGAAAGAATGAAGCAAAATCGTGTAGTGAGAGTGTTGGCGAGGTATTTAAATGATTGTGGAATTTGTACAATTATTGCAATTGTGGCACCTTTTGACGAGATGAGAAAACAGATGCGCACATTTCTGGGAGAAAATTACATACAGGTATTTTTGGATTGTCCCGTGGAAGAATGTGCAGCTAGAGATGTAAAGGGGTATTATAATAGGTTAGAAAAGATGGAAAATTTTAACGGTGTAAATGATGTTTATGAAATTCCGGATGACTCAGAAATTAACATTAGCACAGCACAGACAAGTGTAAAAAAATCAACGGAGAAAATATTGGAATATTTAAGGGAACAGGGATATGATGTATAAATATATAACAGAGAATAATTTGGAAAACAGACAGTTTTATATGTATTGTGAATTTGAAGGAATGAATTTCTTAAAGGCATACTTTAAAACAAGGACAGATTTTATTGATGGTTGGAAAAGCGATAAGGATGAAGGATATTTTGTAGAGAAAATTTCCCTGGAAAGTAGAACAGATGCTGTACTTTATAACCTGTTATGCGAAGATTTTAAAACAGAAAATAAGAAGATGATTGATTGGTTTACGAAGGATTTTGAAGTGAGAAAGAGGGTGTATACTTCTTATGATGATATAACAAAAAAGCCGGAAGAAGGAGCAGACTATCACAGGATTTCGCCGTATATTCTTTTAGGGTATGTTATGAGTAAAGCCTATGTTAAAACTGAAAATTACAAGTATTTAAATTGTCTGCTGAAAATAGATGATACATTGCTATCCCTGATAGAACAGATGTCAGAGAATGAGGTGATGGCAGTAAAAAAGTTATTGGAAACAGAGATAGATTATGTAGCAAAAATTTTGGAAACAAAGAAAATAGAAAGCGGGGTGGAAAGGAATGATATTAGATGATGTGGCCTGCATTCTGGCAATGACGACTCGTTCTAAGGCCTATGTATGTGAAATGATAAAACAACAAATACTTCCGTCTTTTTTTCTTGTAATGGCACAAAAAGAAGAGTTTACAATGGAAAAAGAAAAGGAAAGAGACGAAAATACATGTTTTGAATCAGCAAAAACGATGCAGCAATTACTAGATAAGAGCAAGGTTCCCTATGAGGTGGTGGAAACGAAAGATATTAATGGTGAATTAATGTATCAGAAAATAAAAGAATTGAATCAAAACTATCTTATTTATTCTGGGTATGGTGGGGCTATTTTGAAACCTTTTTTGTTTCAACTGGGGAAGAAATTTTTACACGTTCATGCAGGGGTGCTTCCGAAATATAGAGGAAGTACTACAGCGTATTATAGCTTATTAGAAAAAAATAAAATTGGTGCAACTGCTATTTTTTTAGAAAAAGAAATCGACGCAGGGAAAATAGTTACCAGTGAGGTATTCCCACCACCGGAAGATAGAACCACGATTGATTATTATTATGAGCCTTATGTGCGGGCAAGAGTTTTAGCAAAGGCATTAAAGTTATATGTAGAAGCTGGAGAATTTCCGGAAACTTCTCAGGCAGAGGGAGCAGAAACCTACTATATTATTCACCCGGTACTGAAACATATCGCAATTATGATGAAAGAAGAATAAAGTAATGAAAAAAATAATTTATACACAGCGTGTTGAAGTGATAGAAAGTTATGGAGAACGACGAGATTGTGCAGATCAGAGAATACCAGAATTTCTTATAGCTTGTGGATATTTTCCGATAGCGATTAGTAACCTTCCGCAAATGGTGCCTATGTATTTTGAAGAAATAAAACCCGATGGTGTTTTACTTACGGGAGGAAATAGTTTGGTTAGAAATGGAGGAAATGCGTTAGAAAAGGATGAAACAGATAGAAGAGTTATAGATTGTGCTATAAAAAAGCATATTCCTATCTATGGTTTTTGCCGAGGTATGCAGTCTTTATTAGACTATTTTGGACAGGAGTTAGTGAAAGTTTCCGGGCATGTAGCTACGAAACATAAATTACAGGGAAATCTTGGAAATATGACAGTAAACAGTTATCACAATGAAGGTGTCAGAAGTGTAAAGCCGCCATTTGAAGTGCTTGCCTATGCAGAAGATGGGGTCGTTGAGGCAATTCAATCATCAAAATATAACATTGTTGCTACTATGTGGCATCCAGAGAGAGAATATCCGTTTGAAATTTCAGACATAGAGAGAGTAAAAAAATTGTTTCAATAAGGGAGAATGGAAAGTGGACAATAAAGGGAAAATGATAAGTTATTATGGCTCAGAAGATACCGAATTGTTAAGTTACCTTGAATTTGGAAGTATAGATATCAAAAACGCAAAGAAAACTGTTTGGGGATATTGGCAGCATCAAGAGGCATATGATTTATATATGTTTGCCAGGTATGCCAGAGATTTGTTCTTGTTTCGAGATTTTTATTATGAAAAACAAAAGAGTATTTTGAAATTAAGAGAATACATCAATAGAACCGCTCACGATAAAATCATTGATTATGTATTTAAGTATGTGGGCTTTTTGACTTTGCTGTCAAATGAAAATCTGGAGAAAAGTGTGTGCGAGAGTGGAAGTTCTTTGTTTGGTTTGATAGAGGAAGTCATCGCTACTGACTACGTTTTTTCAGAAGGAAAAAACATAGAAAAAATTAAAAAATTAAAATATTTAGGCAGTGATATATCGAAAATGATGAATCGCGGTGCCAAGGAATTTCATCCAGATATAAAATTTGCATTTTCTATGGCAGATACGATTGACAAGCTTATGGATGAATATCAGCGGATTGGTTTATTTTATGGGTTAAGTATCAGCTTGCGTTACGCATTGCGACAAGCAAAAGATATCCAAAAAATTGCTGAAAATTCGGATATCGTTATTTTTAATCGAATCAGTTTATCTTATGAAAAAACTTTAAAGATTGAGGCGGGTACAGGAAAATACGCATATATTATTTCGATAGATGAATTAAAAGAGTGCTTAAGGTCTGGGGGTATGTATGCAAAATTTACCACAGACAATATGCAAAAAAACAAGGATGGCGACAATACAATCAGAGTTTCCATGATAATTACAAAACATGAAAATTTATTCAATGATTTTATTAAATTTTATGACAATTGCGTAGAAAAATTGATAGAAGAAAAAATAGAAGGAATTGAACATGGAGAATGGAAAGACATTGAAGAATTATGATTAGGAGGTAACAATGAAAGTAATTATTTTAGCAGCGGGACAAGGAACCAGATTAAGACCACTCACCAATGATATTCCCAAGTGTATGGTCAAATTAAATGGAAAGAGTTTAATTGAAAGACAATTAGCATCTATTAAGGCATGTGGTGTTGCAGAAGACGATATATATATTTTAACTGGATATAAAGAAGAAAAATTGCATGAATTATTTCAAAATACAAAGATTCATTTTATTAGTAATCCTAAATATGAAACTACAAATATGGTGTGTACATTGATGTGTGCAAAAGAATTATTTGAAACGGAATCCGATATTGTTGTATCTTATGGTGACATTGTATATACACCGCAGGTATTTGAAAAAGTTCTGCGTTCAAAAGAAGAACTTTCGGTTATTGTTGATAGTGGTTGGTTATCTTATTGGAGTAAAAGATGTGAAGACCCATTAAGCGATGCAGAAACGCTGATGAAAGATGAAGCAGGCTATCTGACAGAAATTGGACAGAAAACTCAGGACATTCAAAAAGTGCAGGCACAGTATATTGGGTTAATGCGCTACAAGAACGAAGGGGTGAAAAAAGTCTTAAATATATGTAAGGAAGCAGAAAGAAGAACACAGCAAGGAAAGAGTCTTTGGCATACAGATAGGACATATGAGAAAATGTATATGACAGATATGCTTCAGGGGTTGATAGATGAAGGAAATAAATTAAAGGCAGTAGAAATTGAGCGTGGTTGGTATGAGGTGGATTGTGAAAGTGACTTGCGCCTTGCAGAAAGTGAATTAAAGGTAGAGATTTGTTGACAGTCTTGCCAAGAAATTTGAAATTATTAACATACGGCACATTCCGTATATAAACGGCAACGGAAATAATGGCATTTTTATTGCTGCAAAAAAACGAAATCGTGTATAAGACATAATATATGGGGGGAGGAAGCTTGGGAAAACAGCGTGTAATATGAAGATATTAATTGTATTTGGTACTCGTCCGGAGGCGGTGAAAATGTGTCCTTTGGTATTGGAAATGAAAAAGCATAAGGAAATACAGTGTGTAGTGTGCCTTACAGGACAACATAGGGAAATGCTACAACAGGTTATGGAATGCTTTTCTATAAATGAAGATTACAATTTGCAAATTATGAAAGAAAATCAAACATTAACAGGTATCACTACTTCCATATTAGAAGGTTTGGAGCCGATTTTACAGGAAGAAAGACCGGATATGGTTCTTGTTCATGGTGATACTACCACTTCTTTTGCAGCAGCATTAGCATGTTTTTACCAAAAGATTCCGGTAGGTCATGTGGAGGCGGGACTTCGGACAGGAAATATGTATTCACCTTATCCGGAGGAAATGAATCGCAGTATCACAGCTCAATTGGCATCGTACCATTTTGCTCCTACAGTATTAAACAAGGAGAATTTAAGCAAGGAAAATATTAAAGACAATGTATATGTGACTGGAAATACGGTGATTGATTCTTTTGCCACTACGGTGCAAGTTGGGTATCATTATCATAATCCTGAATTACAAAATTTAGACAAACAAGAAAAAAAAATAATCTTAGTGACAGCACATAGAAGAGAAAACCTGGGAGAACCGTTGAAAAATATATGTAGGGCATTGAAGCGAATTGTAGAGGCTGAAAAAAATGTGATAATTGTGTATCCGGTTCATATGAATCCCAGAGTACGGGAAACGGTGGAGGAGTGTATTTCTCACCATGAAAGGATTGTATTAACAGAACCGTTAGATGTACCGGACATGCATAATCTTATGGCAGAGAGTTATTTAGTATTAACGGATTCTGGCGGCTTACAGGAAGAAGCACCGGCACTTGGTAAGCCGGTGTTGGTAATGCGCACAGAAACGGAACGACCGGAGGCTGTAAAGGCGGGAACGGCAAAATTGGTAGGAACAGAAGAAATGGAAATTTATCGTGAAGTTATGGTGCTATTGTCAGATCGTTTCGCATATGAGAGAATGGCAAAAGCGGTGAATCCCTATGGAGATGGTCATGCATCGGAACGTATTGTGCAAATTATATTGGGAAAAAAGCAAAAGTAGAGTGAGGAGCCAAAGTCTATGAATTTATCCATTTGTATCATAACAAAAAATGAATCAGTAAGTTTAGAACGTTGTTTACGGTCATTTCAATCTAATGATGTGGAACTGGTGGTAGTTGACACGGGTTCCACGGACAATACCAGGGAAATGGCTGCGCAGTATACTACTAAAATCTATGATTTTTCATGGTGTGATGATTTTGCAGCAGCAAAGAATTATGCGATACAAAAGGCAAGCCATGATATGGTGATGGTGGTAGACAGTGATGAATACATAGTAAATTTTGATGAGAAAGAATTGGCTTTATCTCTCGAAACACATGGTAATTGTGTTGGAAGGATCCGACGGATAAATCTTCTTACAAGAAATGGTGAAACACAGCGTATGAAGGAATGGGTGAATCGCATTTTTAACCGCCGTTTTTTTCATTATGAGGGCAGAATTCATGAGCAGATTGTACCGGGCAGTGTGTTTGAAATGGAAAATCCGGTGCGTTCTACAAATGTAGATAAATATCAGACCTATCAGACAAGTGTGGAAATGGAACATGACGGTTATAACGGTGATGAAGAAACAAGAAGGCAGAAGGCATATCGTAATATAAATTTGTTGAAAAAGGAATATGAACACAAACCGGAAGATACTTATGTAATATACCAGCTTGGCAAGGGATATTATATGGCTGGTGATTATGAAGCAGCAGTCCACTATTTTGATATAGCATTAACACATGATGTGGATCCTAAATTAGAGTATGTAATTGACATGGTGGAGACCTATGGATATGCACTGTTACAGCTAAATCGTCCAGATATAGCAATTCTTCTGGAAGGTGTGTACAATGAGTTTGGTGATAGTGCAGACTTTCAATTCCTGATGGGTCTCATTTATATGAATAATGCTATGTTTGAACAGGCGGTTGCAGAGTTTATGAAAGCTACAAAGCATAAAGATTGCAGAGCAGAAGGAGTAACTTCCTATCTCAGTTATTATAATGCGGGTGTGATTAGAGAATGCCTTGGCGATGTAAAGGGAGCAAAAGAATTTTACAGGCAATGTGGCAATTATTTGAAAGCGCAAAAGAGATTAGGGAAATTAGATGATACAAGGGTTTGTTGAGAAGTTGGGAATAAGAAACTATGGAGTGTCGGTGAGTGATTAAGAGCTATGCATATAATAAAGAAGCACAACCTTCTCCGTATATGAATTTTCTTGAAGAAAAGAATACGCTCGTATTGCAAAAAGTGTGGGTATATACAAAATCACAAAAAGAAACCATGAAAAACTGTATAAATTTTTAAAAAAAATTGAATTCATGAAAATATGTAACAAAGTAATGCGGATTTTTATGCGGCATTTTCTCACAGTGGGATTCTTGTTCCTAGAGAAGCTCTGTGCTATAATCAATTTACTAATTCAAGGAAACAAGATAATATCACAGAGAGGCGGAAGTGCTATATGACAGATTCGGAAAAATTAAGTTTTCTTGTAGAGGCGGTGGCACGGCAAGAAAAGAAAATGGACTCACTCGAGAAAAATTTAAAGGAAGAAATTCAAGGAGTGAGGGGCGACCTAAAGGAAGAAATTCAGGGAGTAAGGGGTGAACTAAAGGAAGAAATTCAAGAGGTGAGGTGCGAACTAAAGGAAGAAATTCAAGGGGTAAGGGGCGAACTAAAAGAAGAAATTCAAGGGGTGAGAAGTGAACTAACGGAAGAAATCCAAGGAGTAAGGGGTGAACTAAAGGAAGAAATTCAAGGAGTAAGGTGCGAACTAACGGAAGAAATTCAAGAAGTAAGGGGCGAACTAAAAGAAGTACAGGAAGATGTGTCGGATATTAAGTTAGTAATAGAGAATGAAATTCGCAGGAATATTTCTATTATTGCGGAGGGACATCTGGATTTGAGCAGAAAACTCGATGAAGCTATAAAGGGGAATCAGGAAAGAGAGACCTTTATGATTCGTTTAAATGCATTAGAAACTTATGTAAAACTTCACTCATAGAAGCTGTCATATACAGCTCGTAATAGCAATAGAAGCTGTCAGAGATGTTAAAAATTCTGCTCTGGCAGCTTCCGTTGCTGTTACGGGCGTTCTGCCAGAAAGATTATGCATACATTCTGGAATTTAAGGTTCATGATGAGGAGAAATACTACAGAATTAATTGAAAAAAGAATAAATATGTGCTTAATCTCTAATCGAGAAACCACTTTTTGACGATATGATAATATGTTGAGCTGAAATAGCAAAACAACATAGAAAATAATTAGAATCAAATTGAGGAGAAAAGTGCATGCAGGAAAAATCCATTCTCATCTGCCGTTACCAAAGCATTTGTGAGCCGGATGTAATAGACGGTTTTCGAAGAAATGGTTATAGAGTAGATGAATTCAATGAAAAAATGAAAGAACCAGATTATGATACCGTATATTTGAAAAAATTATCAGAAGTAATTCTAGCTGAAGGTTACGAATTTATTTTTTCTATCAATTTTTTTCCGATTGTTTCTAAGTTGTGCAATGTGTTAAAAATTCCATATGTTTGCTGGCTGGTGGACAGTCCTGTTTTTCAGATGTATTCTGAATCAGTAAAAAATGAATATAATCGCATTTTTATATTTGACAGAGCATTGTACCAACAGTTTTATCCCAAAAATCCAAAAGGAATATTTTATCTGCCCCTTGCTACGAATACAGAACATTGGGATAACGTTTGCAGGGAAATGACAGCTGCAGAGCGGGGAAGATATACGTCAGAGATATCTTTTATCGGTTCCTTATATACAGAAAAATGTCCATATAATGAAATAAAGATGATACCAGAATATTTGCAGGGATATTTAGAGGGAATTATGGCGGCACAGCTGAAAATTTATGGTTATAATTTTTTGGCGGAAGTACTAACCCCGGAAATTATAGAACAATTTAAAGAAACAGTCAGTTGGGAAACAGCCCCAGAAGATTATGAGATAGATGATTCCATGTTTATTGCGGATGAGTATCTTGGAGTGAAAGTATCAGAAATGGAGCGTATACAGGTGTTAAATATGTTGGCGGAACATTTTCCAGTGCATTTCTATACGCAGAGCGACACTTCAATGTTACAAAATGTGATTAATTGCGGAAGTGCAGAATCACGTTTTGAAATGCCGAAAATCTTTCATTGCAGTAAGATTAACTTAAATCCTACAGCGAAAAGTATCAAAACGGGAATTTCGCAACGCATCTGGGATATTATGGGGGCAGGAGGATTTTTGATTTCAAATTATCAGACAGAGCTTCCGGAATATTTTGAACTGGGAACAGAAGTAGAAACTTATGGAAGTTTAGAAGAATTAGAAGATAAGTGCAGGTATTATTTAGAACATGAGGATGTCAGAAAGAAAATTGCAAGAAGGGGTTATGAAAAGGTAAAACGCTATCATACATATGAAATAAGGATTCAGGAAATGTTGAAAATATTAAAGCAAAGTTTTTAGGAGGAACAAATGGAACCAACAAGAGAACAAGTACTAGAAGCAATTCATGGAATACGTGAATATGATACGAAACTAATTGCAGCATGTGAAGATATTATAGGAGATTTAAAGACTGGAAGCATAACACTTTTATCTAAGGTGATGCAAAATATTATTCAAGGGATTAATTGGACGGTAGAGGTGCTAAACAGAACGATGGATACTTTTAATGAAGGAAAAGAAAGATTGAATAAAGAAGAACTGAATTCTGCCCTGGTAAGCTTCAGCACAGCATACGAAACAGGTGATTGTGGTAAGGTGGCAGAGGCTGTACAAAACGCAATTATTCCATTTTTACAAAAAGTGTGCAGTGCAGGGGAAGAAATCTTGCAAAACACGCATAATTGATGTATAATTATCAACAAAGAAATCTGCCGAAAGATAGTGTGGAGCACTGTATGAAAATTTTTAAGCGACAGAAATTGAAATACAACAGGTAGAGCTGCTTTGCAGCGGAATGGAGGATATTATGGAAAAGAAAAATATTGACTGGTCCAATCTTGGTTTTGGTTATATGGAAACAGATTACCGTTATGTGTCAAATTACAAAGATGGTGCATGGGATGAAGGCAGTTTAACAACAGATTCCATGATTACAATCAGTGAATGTGCAGGTGTATTACAGTATGCACAGACAGTCTTTGAAGGTTTAAAGGCATATACAACAGAGGATGGTCATATCGTAACTTTCCGCCCGGATTTAAATGCAAGCCGTCTTGCAGACTCAGCAAAAAGATTGGAAATGCCAGTATTTCCGGAAGAAAAATTTATCGAGGCAATTGTAAAGGTAGTAGAAGCTAATGCAGCTTATGTTCCACCATTCGGCTCTGGAGCAACACTTTATTTAAGACCATACATGTTTGGCAGCAATCCCGTAATTGGAGTAAAGCCTGCAGCAGAATATCAGTTCAGAGTTTTCTGCACTCCGGTAGGACCGTACTTTAAGGGTGGTGCTAAGCCGATTACGATTCGTGTGAGTGATTTTGACCGTGCAGCACCAAACGGAACAGGACACATTAAAGCAGGATTAAATTATGCCATGAGTTTACATGCAATCGTGTCTGCACATGCAGAAGGCTTTGATGAAAATATGTATTTAGATTCTAAGACCAGAACAAAGGTAGAAGAAACAGGTGGTGCAAACTTCTTGTTTGTAACAAAGGATAATAAAATTGTAACACCAAAATCAAACAGCATTCTTCCATCTATTACACGTCGCTCGTTGGTATATGTTGCAAAAGAATACTTAGGATTAGAAGTAGAAGAGAGAGAAGTATTCTTTGATGAAGTGAAAGATTTTGCAGAATGCGGACTTTGTGGAACTGCAGCAGTTATCTCACCGGTAGGTAAAATTAATGATCACGGAAAAGAAATTTGTTTCCCAAGTGGAATGGAAAAGATGGGTCCGACCACACAGAAACTATATGAAACCTTAACGGGAATCCAGATGGGTAAAATTGAAGCTCCAAAAGGCTGGATTAAGGTAATTAAATAAATTGAAATTTGTGGAGACGTGATGTGACAAGGGGCTGAAGAAATGGTGTGATATCCTTCGGAAAGCAGGTGAATGTTTCCCGGAGGGTACCAAATCCTTTCGTCTGTTCATTGGCACATCACTCTTTTCTCTGCAAAATACTGCTTATTATGCTTCTGATTTTCAAGAATATGAAATCAAAATACAGTTCTGTATGTCATAGTATTAGGGATTTTCTTTTATTCTGTTATGTCTAAAACTTCAATTTCTGTAATTTTCCCATATGTATTTTTCAATCTGATAACAAATTTTTTGAAGGAAACTGTAACGAATCTTAAATAAAAAGCATTAATGAATAGAATGCTGAAACAATAAAAGAAAGGGGGCGAAGGAATGCAGTCAATGGACGAAATTTACCAGACTTATGCCAGGACAGTATACAAATATTTGTTGTCAAAGATACATAATGAAGACATTGCTGAAGAGTTAACGCAGGAAACATTTTATCAGGCAGTCAAAAGTGTGGATCGATTTGATGGGAAATGTAAATTGTCCACCTGGCTTTGTGCAATCGCCAAAAATCAATTACTGGTATATCAAAGAAAGCATCCAATCGAGGAAGCGATAGAGGATAATATAGAGCTTCCGGGAACAAGCGTAGAAGCGGAAGTTTTTAGTGAAGTGCGGCGGGTAGAGCTTATGAAAAAACTGCATATGTGTCCTGAGCCTTTTCGGGAGATTTTATATCTTCGGATTTTCGGAAGTCTGTCCTTTAAAGAAATTGGTGAGATTATGGGAAAGACGGAGAACTGGGCACGAGTGAACTTTTATAGAGCCAAAGAAAGATTAAAAAAGGAGATTGGAAAGAATGAGTAAAATCCCATGTGAAATAGTAAAAGACCTGTTACCATCTTATATTGATGAACTTACCAGTGATATTACCAATAGAGAAGTGGAAGAACATATAAGAGAATGCAGACAGTGCAAAAAAATATTAGAACAAATGAAAACTCCGGATATTGAAGTGGAAGAAAGTGAAGTCAAGGAAATTGATTTTCTGAAAAAAACGAAGAAAAAACAGCAAAAAAATATAATTATTTGTGTAGCTGTTGTTTGGGCAATTGCGATGATGATTTTGTGGGGAAGAAATTATTTTTACGGACAATATGTGAATACAGACTATTTTGCGTACAATCTTGATGTTTCAGGGACAGAATTGTCAGTTGCAGTAAATACCATCTCGAAGCAGGGAATACAGAAAATAGATATCAGTGAAGTGGAAGGGGTAGTAGAAATAGAGGTACGTTGTGTGCCAAAGAGCTTCTTCTATAAAACCACTGCAGATGCAAGATATGTGGCATCGAAAAAGATTCGTCAGGTATGGATTGGTGACCGGATTGTCTGGGCAAATGGTGAGACGATTTCGCCACTCACTTCCAGTCTGTATGCAGTATATAACCCATATATTGGGAATATGCCTTCGAATGGAAAAATTGTAAATGTATTGAATATGGTTGCCTATACGGGAAACTTTACAAATGAGCTGCAGACATCAGAAGAGCCATATTCCTGGAAAATGATTTTTGAAAATGATTTTTCTTCCAGCAGTCAGGAAGACTTTGAAGAAAGATTAAAGAGGTATGCTTATGTTTACCTTGCCCAGATTGGAAATTTGAATGAAGTTATATTCGAATACAGAATAGAAGGAGAAACAAAGATACTTTCTGTCACAAGTAGTGATGCATCAGAATTTGCGGGAGTAGAGATTAAGAAAGTTGGAACAGACATTAATTTGCTAGAAGCACTAATTAGAAAGACAGGACTGTCTAATATTGTATTAAGTGGTGCACCTGTTGTGTCCGATGTAGAATACAGTTGGATTATTTAAGAACGGAATAGAGTCTTATTTTGTATATATGGAAGGAGATATTTGATGAACAATCAATTTATACAAGGCGTAATATTTGATTGGAATAAGATAAATAATGACAGCTACTTGAAGGAAATGGAAGCATTTCAGGGGCTGGAAAGACTTGATTTTACTAATTCCATCACATTTTTTGTCGGAGAAAATGGAAGTGGAAAATCAACATTACTAGAAGCTATTGCTGTAGCGCATGGTTTTAATCCCGAAGGTGGTACAAAGAATTATGCCTTTTCTACACGCGATACGCATTCAGAGTTATGTGATGCCATAAGAATTGTAAAGGGATATAGAAAAGAAAAATGGGGTTATTTTTTAAGGGCTGAAAGTTTTTATAATGTTGCAACGCAAGAAGAGGAGTATGCAGATATTTCACATCCGTCAGCCGGATACCACGAAAAATCACATGGAGAAAGTTTTCTGGCATTAGCACAGGATAATCTTCAACCAGATGGATTATATCTATTTGATGAGCCGGAAGCAGCATTATCTCCGCAAAGACAACTTACATTGCTTATAGAAATATATAGATGCGCAAAAGAGGGCGCACAATTTTTTATTGTCACGCACTCACCAATACTGTTGGGTATTCCGAATGCGGAGATTTATTGTTTTGACAATGGTAGCATTCATCAATGTTCTTATGAAGAAACAGAAAGTTATCAAGTTATGGAAATGTTTATTAATCATAGAAATGCTTTGTTAGACAGACTTTTGGAAGAATAATTTATACAGAAAAACGGTAGTGTAAAATATTTTGTGTTTCTGGTAAAAAATGACTCCTTTTTGGTAAGAATACAGATATGACAATTCTTATCGAAAAGGAGTATTTTTTATGGCAGTTGCAAAGGAACAAATTCGACAGATTATCTCTGAAAACAA
>JBNMLC010000003.1:0-277446 GCA_050874665.1 Lachnospiraceae bacterium
AATTCCTTAGTCGCTTCTTGGGAGGGGTTAGGAATGGTATTATAGTTAAAAATATACAAAACTCTTATGGGGTTCTATTTGGTTTTGTTGTCTAATATTTACAAAATCAAATTTTTTTCTAAAAAATTCTTGCAATTTTCACAAAGTTCCATGACACAACACCATGTCATATTGTATTATTTTTATCTCCTGCACCTTACAGTCCCAGAGCCTCTTTTGCCAATTGATCCACCCGTTCATTTCCTTCTACACCAGAGTGTCCTTTGACATGGTGAAAATGTACCTGCAAATCGTCCTTGATACGTTCATAATACTCTTTATAAGCAATCGTTCCCTTTTTATTGCACTTCCATGCCCCAGTACACCATTTTTCCACACCTTCATAATCATAATGAAGCAACAGGCTCTTAATTCCATGCTCTATGCAAAACTGCATTGCTGCCATAGCACCTTCGATTTCTCCCGCAACATTTCGCATCGCTGCCATTTCTTCGTCATCAAATGCTCTTTTTAATTCATATTTCTGTCCCTGATATAAAATCAACACTCCATAGGAATAACGTTTTGTTGCGATATCGAAACTCCCATCTGTATATCCCTCTGCCTCGCAAAAAACTTTTTCTGTCGTTTTTCTACCATTATAATAGATTTCTGCCTCTTCCTTTGTCTTGAAGCTTTTATACTCTGCTCCTGAAAATCCGTCCACCTGGTTTTTGCACTCTTCCCAGGTCAAAAAAATACCTGTTTGTTTTCCTTTTCTTACCACATAAAATTTTGATGCCATAACCCTCTCCTTACATCTCCCACTGACCGGTTTTTAAAAAATGCTCTGCACATGCCAAAGCACTGTCTACAATTTCTTTATCATATCCCATAATCTCTAGCAGTTTAATCGCATTTCTACTCTGTGCTCTTCCGGAAAACAACTCATAATTAAACAGAATATCCCCCTCCTTTATTTCTTCCGTGAAATGGAAGTTTTCATATTCATCTTCAAGAAGATATGTGAGTTCAATATCATGTGTTGCAGCGAAACTTAATACATTTCTCTTATTTAATTCCTTTAAAATATGGGAAGATGCAGCAATTCTCTCTACCGTATTGGTACCTCTTAGTACTTCATCGACAAAGCTTAGCATCGGTAGTCCGGTTTCCTTTGATGCCTCTAAGATTCTCTGTAAAGCCTTAATTTCTACCATATAATAGCTTTCACTTTCAGCTAAATTGTCCCTTAAAGACATAGACGAATATACTCTGAAAAACGGAGCCTTATAGCTTTTTGCCACACTGGTGTGAATAGATTGCGCTAATATTGCATTCACCGCCACTGTCTTTAAAAAAGTAGATTTTCCTGACGCATTAGACCCCGTAAGCAATACACCTCTCTTAACGGCAATCCCATTCCTCACTGCATTTGAAATCATTGGATGATATAATTCCTCTGCCTCTAGAAAACATTCTCCTGTTTCCTTTAATTCCGGAAGCGAATAAAGTGGCAATGCCTGACGAAATGAAGCAATCGCAATGGTTGCCTCAATATTTCCTAAAAGCTCGATCATACGATTACAATTTTCTTTTTCTTTTTTCAATATGCCCAGCATCTGATTAAACTTTAGTAAATCAACATGAAAAAACATACGCACATAATCAAACACTGTATCCATAGGATTGCCGCTGTTTTTCATTCCCATAACCACGCCTGCATTTTTTTTGAAATTTGCAAACTGTCTGTTTAATGTCTTTAATTCCTCTGTATACTTCTGCAATTCATCTAGCTTTTCCCTTTGTATTTGTTCTGATGCCTTTAACATGCGAAGTATATAGGCAAACGAGGTAAGATATGGTTCTATTTTTGCTTTCTCACGATAATAAGTTGCCGCACTTAAGGAAAAGGAACAAATCAGAAAAACAATTCCATAGATTGGTTTTATAAATATGCTGATAATTGATAGTAATGCAATGATAGCAATGACAATATGTTTTCCTTGACTACTTAACTCCACCTTATCTAACATGGATATATAATCCGTCACGGCATAAGTCTTTGTTCGTCCAATTCCGCCAAAAATAACCTGCAGTCTCTTTCTCTCTTCTTTATGGCCTGCAAAGTAAGAAATCATCCGCTCTCGCTCCTGCAACCTATCGTTTTCCATTTCTGGGACACGAAGCATTTCATACAGCACCTCCGCCCCAAGAGATGATTGCGTGTTATTCATCGCCTTAAAGATACTATCCATGTCCAAATCATTCCAGGTGATGTCATCAATCCAGTTGTTATATTGCTTCGATTGATAATAATGGGAAATACACTCGTATTCTTCATAACTATATTCGCGATTTGAAAATTTTCCCCATTCTTGTTCGAGTCTTTCTAAAAAACGTTTTTTTCGTGACTTTTCCGCCTGATACATATTGACAATGACTATAATAAATCCTATACCAAAAGCAGCAATATAAAACCACCCATCGTTCACTATTCAATCACCCAGCTTTCATTTTCTTTTTCTATGGTAATAATTCTCTGCCGATAGCTCTTTGTAATCTCGCTTCGTTTTAATTTTTCTATAATTTCATATTTTCTCCACATATGCATAGGGAAAATCAACTCTGCTTTTGTAGTTCTTGCAAAATAGTCTATCCCCTTATAAAAAGACGTATTCAGTCTTGAATCCAATGGAACAAATGCTACATCTATTTTACGATCCTTTAATTTGTCTATTTCCATCGTATACTTAAATTCCAAAGAGGCATTGTAACTTTCTTCTTCTCCTTCCCATTGCCACCAGTTCAAATCTCCTGCATGATAAATACACTTATCCTCCGCTGTAACAATAAAAGCTACGCCTGCATCATTTGATTTTAATGTTTCTACTTTAACTCCATCAATCAGTTTTTCGTCACGTTTTCCTACTCTTATAATTTTATCCTTCAATTCTTTTGAGTATCCATTCTGTTCTAGATACTTTTCCGAAATCCGTATATCATTTGAAAATACATATTTAATATTTGTATACTTTTGTGCAAATCCAAACACCTGCATTGAAAAATGATCCTGATGCTTATGGCTTGCAAAGAAAAAAATCTTTTTATTTTTATCAAATTCCGGCAATTTTCCCATAAAGTAATCAAACACAAGAATCGTATGATCCAATTCTACAATATAACAACTATGATAAACATATGTAACCTTCATGTACCTTCCCCTTTTCTCATCTTTCTTACTAAATCTTAGTTATTTTATATCTTCTCATATTTTGCCTGGGAAGTCAATTGCCTGACCACCCCCTCTTAAACTCTTATTTGACCGCTTCGCTTTTTTTTACTATAATGATGATGTTGTTGGGTATTTGACCCCAACATCATCTTATCATAAAAACCGTTACGTTATAGAAAGGAATTATTTTATGAAACAATTACTCGCAAAATATAGCAAGAATTTAAAGCTTTCAGGCACTATCCTACTGGGAAATCTGCTTGTTCTGCTCTATTGTGTATTCTTTCTAAATCCGGTTTCCAGCTCAAATGATGACTTTTTTCTTGGAATTATTGCCGGAAACGGATTCGGAACAAATACCACCTTTTTAATTTATATCAGCACTTTTTACGGATACTTTTTAAAATTATGGTATCATTTTTTCCCTAATATAAACTGGTATATTTTCTTTTGCTACTCTTTCTTGCTGTTTTCCGTTTGCATCATAGAATATATCCTAATCGTAAGATATAAATTCTCCGCTATCCTACTGTCTATCTTTTTTACGCTGGGATTTTCTCACTACTTTTATGTAGTATTCCAGTATACAAAGGTCGCATCTCTTTTAACCCTTGCGGGATTTTTTATTTTATTGTACTGGTTAAATGAAACACTGGATTCTACACAGAAAAAAGTTGCAAAATATCTGCTTGGAGCACTCTTTCTTTTTCTCGGCAGCCTAATCCGCCTACAGCCATTTTTTATGGTATGCGTATTCGGGGTTGGTATGTGGATATTAAAATTTTTGAAAGCTTTGAAAGAAAAAAAACTTAAAAGCTTCTGTCGTCACTTTTTTTATCCCTTTGTTCTTATTTTTTCTTTCCTTTTAGTCTTTTCTTTTTGGGAAGAAAACATCTGGGATATGTCTACAGAAGAATTAGCTTATTTTCAAGAATACAATCAAACAAGAACTGCATTGGTAGATTATGAAGTCCCTGATTATCAGACACACCAGACGGAATATCAGAATTTAAATTTTTCTGCCAATGACGTTGATAATTTAAGGCGTTGGTGCTTTGCTGATAAAGACAAATTTTCCTTAGAAGTTTTAAAACAGATTGCTTCTATGAATGCTGCCAATCATTTTTCACCGAAAGACTTTTTTAAATATATCCGCGATCATATTATCACACATGCTGTTTTTAAGCTATGTGTTACCTTTACCTTATGCTGTCTGCTCTTAGCTAAAAGGAAACAGCCGGGATTGTTGTTATATCCTCATCTTGCCTTTTTCTTTGTGCTATTTTACCTCCACTATATTGGACGTATTACAGAATGGGTCATCAACAGCCTCTGGATTACTTACTTACTCACGGTGATTGCTGTGGTGTGTTCTCACTTTCCGAATGTTCTCTGCAGCAAAAAGAGACTTTTACAAACCTCTGTCTGCTGTTTATGTGGAAGTATCCTGTTTAACTCAGACATTCTGTTAACCAGAGCCTTAAGCCGCCAGCCAATGCACACCAATTTATACCACTGTATGACCTCCATGAGTAACAGCAAGGAATTAAACTTTTTTTGCGATGTAACCAGTATTTATGATATGTCCAGAGATTACCGCATCTTTGATAAAACGCCTGAAAACTTTTTTTCTAATATCTTCTTCTCCGGTGCATGGTTTAGTTGTTCCCCCCAAGAGAACTATGCAAAAGAGCAGGCAGGAATTCAAAATATTTATTCGGATATTTTATCGAAAGAGGATTATGTGGTATTAGATAAAGAAGCAATTGAGCAAAAAAAGATTTATCTTATGGAAAATTACAGTAATACTGCAGAATATAGCAAAATACAGGATCTATATGGCTATCCTATTTATAAATTTTCTGATAACTATACAGGCGCTCGTATCGAAAGCCCTTCTACCGCCAACTTGCAGTTTATTGGCACAGAATATGGATACCACCAGATTTTAGGAACATTAAATGCAACAGCAAAAGAACTTAACGATGCAACCGTATATTTAGAAATCACTGACCCACTTACTAACACAACCACTACATATGCAGGGCGTTTCGAACAGACGAATGCCTACGGAATCTATAGTCTTCGATACAATCATACTTTAGAAGAAACGAAGCAAATAACTTTCCAACTGCCGGAATCCGTTTCTCTCTCTTTACAGTATGAATATAAACTTTTGCTTCGCCACACGAACACAGCATATGTACTCAATGCAGACTGGTAAAGGCAATTTCCTGACTATAAATTAAATTCTGGATTCGCTGCCCGTCTTTAGAAACATGCCCGCAAGGAGCACTACGAAAAAGGCTAAGAATTAATACGCATAATTCTTAGCCTTTTCTATATCTTTTTCCATCTGTGCTTTCAGTGCTTCAATATTCTGAAATTTCTGCTCCGGTCTATGATACTTATATAGCTCCACCGTAAGCTCTCTTCCATACAAATTTCCGGAATAATCAAATAGAAATGTTTCTACACCTCTTTTTAACTCATCAGCAATGGTAGGCTTGCAACCTATATTAGTGATTCCCTTGTATGATATACCATCAACCCAGGTTCTGGTAAAATATACCCCATAAGGCGGCAGTATTTTATTATCCGGCGGCATAATATTAGTGGTTGGAATTCCTAAAGTTCTGCCAAGTTGTCTGCCATATTCCACTTCACCTACAATGCTAAATGGGTGACCTAACAATGCTGTAACTTCTTCCATTCTCCCCATTTCCACTTCACTGCGTACTAAGGTAGAACTGATATCCTGACCTTCATATGTTTCCTTCGTCACAATATGGACCTGAAAACAACCGTGATGTTCGTATTTTTTCAATGTATCTGTATTCCCTCTTCTTCCATGTCCAAAGCGAAAATCGGTACCCACTACCACATGTGCTGCCTTTAATTGCTTAATCAGCACTTCTTCTATAAAATCTTCCGGTTCCATAGATGCCACTTCTTGTACAAACGGACACTCTATCAAATAGTCATATCCGCCTTTGGAAAGATATTGATATCTTTCTCTATTTGTCATTAACGTCTGTGGCTTATCTCCTCTTAAATATGCTGTTGGATGTACCGCAAAGGTAAATATCACTGTCTTATAGTCAGTTCCCGCTAACTGTTTGACCTTTGTCAATAACTTTTCATGTCCTTTGTGAATACCATCAAATTTTCCAAGAGTAACTACACTTTCACTCTCCATATTAAATTCCGTTGTACCTTTGATATATTCCATTTTCTATTTCCTTTTGCCTGCCATATTTACTCTTCCACCGGCAAAAAAAGTTTTACCGGCTGATACTGTCTACTGTTTTCATTCCAACTGTAAATCCCAATAAAGTGTCCCTCTGCATCATATACCCGAATTTCCTGTTCCTGTTCAGTTATTTTATCCAAGTGTTCCAATGCAAGAGGATTGCCATTATATAACGGTTTATGAAATTCTCTCTTTACCGTAACGCCTGTCATATGCTGAAACATAGCATCCAGTGGAAAAAGCACAAATGCAACCTTATTTTCATCTCGTAATTTTTCAATTTCGGATAATTTCAGGCTATCCGAAATTGAAAATACACTTGCCTTAGTGCGTTTTAATGTTTCCATACAACCAAAGCATCCCAGTTTTTCTCCTATATCATTACACAACGTGCGAATATAGGTTCCTTTCGAACACGATACACTAAACCACACTCTTGGAAGCTCTATTTTCTTAATTTCTATCGAATAAATAGTAACTTTTCTGGGTTTTCTCTCCACTTCTATGCCTTCTCTTGCATATTCATACAATTTTTTTCCATTTACTTTTAATGCGGAGTACATAGGTGGAATCTGATGATACTCTCCTAAAAAAGAAAGGATTACATTTGTTACCTCATCTTCTAAGACAGAAACTTTCGCTTCCCTTTGTATTTTTCCTGTCATATCCTGTGTATCCGTCTGAATTCCCAGCCTAAGACATGCCTCATATGTTTTGTCCTTGTCCGTCAGCAGCTCGCAAAGCTTTGTTGCCTTACCCAGACACACCGGCAAAACTCCTTCTGCTTCAGGATCTAGTGTGCCCGTATGTCCTATCTTTTTCTGTTTTAATATACCACGCAGTTTTGCTACCACATCATGAGAAGTAAAACCTTTTTCTTTATATACATTTATGATTCCATTGTACACGCTACTGTCCTCTTTATCTTAGTTTTCCACTGGAAGCTGTTTTTCAATATGTTCCGTCAGATTATTAATAACATCATACATACTTCCCTGCATTGTGCAGCCTGCAGCCCTGATATGACCACCACCACCAAAGAATCCTGCAATTTCACTCACATTTACATACTGTTTAGAACGCATGCTGACTTTATACACCTGTGGGGATAATTCATATAGAAAAATGGCAACCTCCACACCCTCTGTCGTACGAAGCTGGCTTACAATACCATCTAAATCCTGGGGAGTCACCCCATAAAAGTCCATATCTTTTTCATGTACTACACTAAAAATAACCTTTCCACCAAGCACCATAATACTCTCTAACAAAGCACGTCCTGTAATCTGCTTTTGCTTGTATGTTTTTTCATAAAAAGTTTCATCTATTATTTTTGTAAAATCAAACCCTTTATCAATCAACATTCCCACAGTACGCAAGGTCTTAGAGGTAGTGTTAGAATACTGAAATACACCTGTGTCATGAGCAATCCCTGTATACAGGCACTTTGCTGTTTCCACACTAATTTTCTCCTCTTCCATAAACTCGCATAAAAATTCACAAGTAGAACTCAGTTCTCCCTTAATATAATTTTCATTGGCGAATCCTACATTACTGATGTGATGGTCAATACAAATCGTATGTCCGGCTGCATCAAAATACTTTGCAAACTTTCCAAGCCGCTCCTTATCTCCGCAATCCAGGGCAAAAAACAAGTCATATACAAAATCCTGTGCATCTTCGCTGCAGATTTTGTCTGCACCTCGTAAAAACGAAAACACTTTCGATGGCTGTTCTAAATAAACCGTCACCTGAACATTCTGGAAATTTTCTTTTATGTAATTATACAATCCCAGACAGGAACCAACGCAATCTCCATCTGGCCTCACATGCCCCCCAATTGCCACTGTTTTTATTCCGGAAAGTAATTCTTCCAGCTTATCCATATATCTCCACCTCTTTACTATACTTTTTTTTGGTTCCCCAAAAAAGGGGAACCTATTTATTTACATCATCAATTAATTTCGCCATGTTTACACCATATTCAATGGATTGATCCAATATGAATGTAATCTCCGGCGTATTTCTCAGATTTATAGAATGGGCCAGTTTGCTGCGGATTACACCGGCAGCACTCTTTAAACCCTTCATTGTATTTTCTTTCGCTTCTTCATCACCAAGAACACTGATATATGCCTTTGCACTCTTTAAATCTGGAGCCACTTCCACAGATACCACACTTGTCATTGGGTGAATACGCGGATCTTTGATTTCATTGCGAATAATATTGCTTAATTCCTTAAGCACCTCTCCATTAATTCTTGTATTCTTAATGCTGTTTTTTCTCATTATCTTGGCACCTCTACCATCTTATAGGCTTCTACCAGATCGCCTTCTTTAATATCATTAAACTTTTCAAATACGAGTCCACACTCATATCCTGTTTTTACTTCTTTTACATCATCTTTAAATCTCTTAAGAGAAGCCAGTGCACCTTCGAAAATCAAGTCACCTTCTCTTGTGATACGTGTAAGACAATCTCTTTCGAATACACCATCTAACACATAAGATCCGGCAATTGTACCGACACCGGAAGCCTTAAATGTCTGGCGAACTTCTGCGTGACCAATGACCTTTTCCTCAAAGATTGGTTCTAACATACCTTTCATTGCTGCTTCTACATCTTCAATCGCATTGTAGATGACGCGATATAATCTTAAATCCACGCCTTCTCTATCGGCTGTTGACTTTGCTACCGGATCCGGTCTTACATTGAATCCAATAATAATCGCATTGGAAGCCGCTGCAAGACTGACATCAGACTCATTTACAGCTCCAACGCCACCATGAATAACTTTTACTACAACTTCTTCATTCGAAAGCTTAACAAGACTTTGTTTTACTGCCTCCACAGAACCCTGTACATCCGCTTTTACGATAATATTCAGTTCTTTCACATTACCTGCCTGAATCTGTGAGAATAAGTCATCTAAAGACATCTTATTCTTGGTTTCTTCTAACATTCTCTCTCTGCCTTCAGAAATAAATGTTTCAGCAAAATTTCTTGCTTCTTTATCTGTTGCCGGTGAAACAAAAATTTCTCCTGCATTTGGTACATCACTTAAGCCTAAGATTTCCACCGGAGTAGATGGACCTGCTTCTTTTACACGTCTTCCCTTATCATCCATCATAGCACGCACTTTACCATAGCAGGAACCCGCTGCAATCGGATCACCTACATGCAATGTACCCTTTTGTACTAATACAGTAGCAACCGGACCTTTTCCTTTATCCAATTCTGCTTCAATCACCATACCTCTGGCAGCACGTTTTGGATTTGCTTTTAATTCACTTACTTCTGCCGTTAACAAAATCATTTCCAGCAAATCCTCGATACCTTCACGCGTACGTGCAGAAACCGGTACAAAAATAGTACTTCCACCCCAGTCTTCTGCAATTAACTCATATTCTGAAAGTTCCTGCTTTACTCTCTCAATATTAGCACTCGGCTTATCAATCTTGTTAATGGCAACTATAATTTCTGTTCCTGCCGCTTTCGCATGGTTAATTGCCTCAATGGTCTGTGGCATAACACCATCATCTGCTGCTACAACCAAAATAGCAATATCCGTTGCATTTGCTCCTCGCATACGCATTGCAGTAAAAGCTTCATGTCCCGGTGTATCTAAGAAAGTGATTTTTTGTCCGTTACACTGTACCACATAGGCACCGATATGCTGTGTAATGCCACCTGCTTCCTTATCAATTACATTCGTATCACGAATCGCATCTAACAGTGATGTTTTACCATGATCAACATGACCCATAACACATACTACCGGTGGTCTTGGCACTAAATCTGATTCGTTTTCTTCCTCTTCCTTTAACAATTCTGCAATTACATCTACTTTTTCTTCCTGTTCACAAATGACGTTATATTCTAATGCAATTTCTTCTGCTGTATCGAAATCAATTTCCTGATTTACTGTAACCATAGTTCCCTGCAGAAACAATTTTTTAACAATTGCTGCCGGCTGAACCTTCATTTTATCTGCAAGCTCTTTAATTGTAAGATTTTCCGGTATTGTAATAGTTTTAATAGTTTCTTCTTTTTCCTTTGCTGCAGCTTTCGGCTGTGCATTGTTCTTATTTTCTTGTTTCACTTGTTTTCCCTGACTGTTTTGTTCCTTAGATTTATCCCTTTTATCATTTTTGTTTGTTTTATTAGTATCCTGCTTTTTCGCCGCATTATCCTGTGGTTTCTTATTTTCATTTCCTTTGTTTTTGTTATTCTTCTCGTTCTTAGTCTTCTGGCTGTTCTGAGGATTATATACCTGCGAAATATTTTTCTTTTCCTGCTGTGATTCACTTGCCTTTTCTTCCTTAACTCCGATACCCAGTGCTTTCTTAACAAGTGCTATTTCGTTATCATCCACAGAACTCATTGTTTTCTTTTCAATGCCCTGTTCCTTTAATATATTTATAATCTCTTTGCTTTCTTTGGCAAGTTCTTTTGCCAATTCATGTACTCGCATTTTTGACATACTTAATATACCTCCATTATTCAGTTGTTGTTTGTGCTAATTGCTTTTTTATTGCCTTTGCAAATCCCTCATCCACTACTGCAAGAGAGGCTCTAAGCTCTTTTCCCATGGCGTGTCCTAAGCTTACTTTTTCACTGAAAAAGTAGATTGGCACTTCATAAAAATCACACATATTTTGAAATTTCTTTTTGGTATTATCCGAAGCATCCTCAGCTATCATAACAAGATATGCTTTTCCGGATTTTATCATCTTTTCCGTCATAAACTCACCGCTAGAGACTTTTCCTGCTTTTGTAGCAAGCCCCAGAAGCGAAGCTACTTTATTATTTTGTGCCAAGTGCATCAAACTCCTTTTTCAAGCTTTCATATACTTCCCTGCTAACTGGCATCTTAAAAGACCTCTCTAAGCCTTTGTTTTTCACTGCCTGATTCAGACATTCCTGTTTATAACAAAGGTATGCACCCCTGCCGTTCTTTTTCCCGGTAGTGTCTACAATAATATCATTTTCATTGGTCTTTAATACCCTCAGCAATTCCCGCTTATCTTTCATTTCTCCACATCCGATGCACTTACGGAGTGGTATTTTTTTTGTTGTACCCAAAGAATCACTTCCTAAATTTTATTCTTCCATATCATTAAATTCTTCTGCAAACTCCGGTGTTTCCACTTCATTTACTGCTTCTGAACTTTCATAATCACCCGCTTCTTTTGCCTGTGATTCACTCTTAATATCAATCTTAAATCCGGTCAGTCTTGCCGCAAGTCTTGCATTCTGTCCTTCCTTACCAATTGCCAGCGATAACTGATAATCCGGTACTACAACTCTTGCTGTTTTTTCATCGGCATCTGCTATTACTGAAACAACTTTCGCAGGACTCAATGCATTTTCAATCAACACTGCAGGATTTTCACTCCAATTGATAATATCAATTTTTTCTCCACGAAGTTCATTTACAATTGCATTTACTCTGGCTCCATTCATACCAACACAGGCACCTACAGGATCTACATCCGGATTATTAGACCAAACTGCAATCTTTGTTCTAGAGCCAGCTTCTCTGGCAATACTCTTTATTTCCACAGTTCCATCTTTCACTTCTGTTACCTCGGCTTCAAACAAACGTTTTACTAACTCCGGATGTGTTCTGGAAACTAAAATACGTGGTCCCTTCGGCGTATCTTTTACTTCTAATATATATACCTTAATTCTTTCCGTCGGCATAAAGACTTCGCCTTTTACCTGCTCGTTTTCATTTAACATTGCATCTGCTTTTCCCAGATTGATACTAATATTTTTTCCAACCTGACGTTGTACAATGCCTGTTACAACATCTTTTTCTTTTCCATAATACTGGTTATATAATACTTTTCTTTCCTCTTCACGAATTTTCTGTAAAATTACATTTTTAGCACTTTGTGTCGCAATACGTCCAAACTCTTTAGATTTTACTTCGATATTTACAATGTCACCTAATTCATATTTCGAATTAATAAGTTTTGCATCCACCAGACTGATTTCCTGTGTATTATCTTCTACGTCCTCTACAACCGTCTTTTCTGCATATACTCTAAATTCACCATTGTCCTTATTGATTTCCACTCTAATGTTATCAGACTTTCCGAAATGATTCTTACACGCTATAATAAGAGAATTTTCAATGGCTTCTAACATAGTTTCCTTGCTGATATCTTTCTCTCTTTCCAGTGTATTTAATGCTTCTAAAAGTTCTGTGTTCATTTTTTTCTTATCCTCCTAATTAATTTTTACTAAAAATCAAATGCTAATCGAATCAGTGCAATATCACTTCTTAATATTGTCATTTCGTTTTCTTCATCCAGTTGTATCGTTACACTTTCCTTATCGTACGCTTTCAAAAGTCCAATAAATTCTTTGCTTTTATTGATCGCACGATATGTTCGCACCTCGACTTCTTCTCCAATGCTGCGTGCAAAATCCTTATCTTTTTTTAATGGTCTGCCAAGTCCCGGTGAACTTACTTCTAAAATATAAGCTTCGTCGATAAAATCTTCCTGATCCAACAGTTCTCCCAATGCACGGCTGACTACTTCACAGTCGTCCACTGTAATTCCACCTTCTTTATCAATATAAGCTCTTAAATACCAGGTACCGCCTTCTTTTACATACTCTACATCCACCAGTTCAAAATTATGTTGTTCTACTATCGGTAGAATCAGGCTTTCTGTTCGTTCTTCGTATTGTTCCCTCTTTGACACACAATCCCTTCTTTCTATTGTTCTATTATACGGAAAGATTCTACACTTATTCACCAATACATAAATAAGAGTGGACGTATCGCCCACTCTCATCCTGCATTCTCTATAATCATCTTTTATATGATATCACTTTTCGAAACGTTTTTCAAGTATTTTTTCCATTTTTATGAACTAATTATAGCAATCTGCTCAAAAATCCATGAAAAAACCATTCTTTATACTTTCGTTGCTTCTAATTTCCTGCAGAGAAAGTTCTTTAAACCCATTGAAACCATCTGCTTCCTTTGTATTCAATAAAATTCTCGTGCTATAACCTTTCTCTTGGTAGCATTGGAATTGACTTATAATTTCATCTGCTATTCTTTCCGGCTCCACTGCAGTGCTTTCAATAATCAGGTTATAATTTGCTGCATTATAATAATTAATCTGATATAAATCCTGAAATCTCGCCTTTTCCAACCCTGCCCTACTTAACAAACCACTTTTTGCCTCTGCTTCTGATGCATAACTCTCTGCATTTCTCTCACTGTCCTGAAATACTCTTCTGGCAGCCTCATCCATATCCACTAACAGAAATACTTTAAAGCTTTCCGGAACAAAATTCCACGCAAGTCTGGAATCAAATACCACATGATCCAACGTTTTACCTAATTGTGTTGTTTTATCATCCAGTAAATCATCAATACTTCTATCTTTTTTTGCCATTTCATTTAATTCAATTACAGATACCTTTTTTTCTTCTGCAATTTCTCTAAAAATTTTTCCTGTAGATACAATCTCGTATCCTCTCTTCTTTAAAATATTACATATTGTTGTTTTTCCGGAACCTAAATTTCCTGTAAGTGTTATATTCATTATGTTTCTCCTCAACCTGCTCTTTACTGCTGAATATTATAAGTATTTCCTTCCACTGTCATCGACAACTCCAGACTTTCCACATTTGCTGCTTCCTCCGGAATTTCAAAGGCTAACACCGCCTCATAGGAGGCTCCCGGCTCAATTTGTGCTTTTAAGGTACTAAAATCATTTAATAACATCGTCACCATTGAGTCAGCCTTTATGCTTCCATTTACCACAGCCTTTGCTGATATGTCTTTACTAAACAAGTCACATTCTGCTTTCGTATCTGTAGTATTTGTAATACTATATTTCACAATCAGAAGCTTCTTTCCTGCCGTTGCCCTTAGTTCCATAGAAATATCTTTATTTTCATCATCAACCTGTGGATATTCTTCTGCCACTTCAAATCCATTGCTTTGGAACGAAAAGCCCTCTGCCTTAATCACATCATTCAAGGAATACAGCACTGCCGGTTCTTCGTTCTTTGCACTGTCTGTATTTTTTGAATTGCTTCCTGTCCCCTTTTTTCCTGTTTCCTGTGTTTTTGCCTGATTCTTTTGTTCTAACAGCTCCTGCAGCTTGGCATCTTTTTCTGCTGCAAGCCTTAACTTCTCTTTCGCTTCTTTCTGTTCCTCTAATGTTAAGAGTCTTTCTTTATAGTTACTGTCATATTTTAAAACCAAATCCGCCGCATACTGGGCTACGCGCGCAGTATCATCTTCACTAAGATTTACTTCCCCCGCACAGCCTGTAAGCACCAGTGCTGCCATACCGGCTGTTATAATTGCTTTTTTCATGTGTTTCCCCTCCTGCACGTTTCTCGTTTCACATATAGTTTATTTTACCACTTTTTTTTCGTACAGGCAATGTTTATTTCTGTTCCAGCTCAAACCAAAATTCCACTCCATTATCGTAATTTAAAACGCCATATTCCCTGTTGAAAGATTCCATAATCGCCTTTACAATGGATAAGCCAATTCCGCTGCCTCCATATTCCCTGGTTCTTGCTTTATCCACCTTGTAAAATTTCACCCATAATTTATCCAGAGCTTCTTCCGGGATTGGCATTCCTGTGTTAAATACAGAAATTCTTGCCAAATCTCCTTTCGAGTTGATTTTTACATCAACTATCTTTTCATTTGCCGCATGATTCAAAGCGTTTGATAAATAATTTCTCACTACTTCTTCCGTTTTAAATTCGTCGGCCCATACATAAATTGGAGCTGAATAATTAAAATTAATTGTAACTTCTTTTTGTTTTGCCAATATATCAATGGACTGTATCACTCCCGAAATTAACCCGACAATATCAAACCGTTCCATAGTTACAATTTCGTTGCCAAACTCAAGCTGATTTAAAGTAAGAAGTTTTTTGACCATAGTATTCATTCTTCCAGCCTCGTCCATAATAACCTCGCAGTAGAACTCCCTGCTTTCCTCGTCATCATTGATGCATTCCTTCAAGCCTTCTGCATAGCCTTGTATTAACGCAATTGGAGTTTTTAATTCATGAGAGACATTTGAAAGAAATTCCTTTCTCATCTCATCAATCTGCTCTTTTTTCTCAATATCAGATTTCAATTCATTATTTGCTGTTTTCAATTCTGATATTGTTTCCTCTAACGTAGATGAAAGCTTATTGATATTTTCCCCCAGCAAGGCTACTTCGTTCTCACCGGTTACTTCATACTTTGCTGTAAAATCCAGTTCAGACATTCTTTCGGAAATATTCGCCAATTCCAAAATAGGCTCTGTAATTTTTTTTGCTACCAGCCAGATTAAGCATCCGCTGACAATGATTGCAATAATTCCTACATATGCCAAAAAGCGGTTAGCTATCCCAACACTTTCTCTAATACTTTCAATCGGTGTTCGCATAATAAAAATCTTTCCATCACCCAGATATCCCCAGATTTCCAAATAATCTGATGCGATTCTGCTATCCCGTACTTTTTGCATGGTATAGTTGTCTTCTTTTTGCAGAATTTCCACTCCCTTGTTATTTTTGTTAATCAAGTAATCAAACAAATGTAACATAAGTCCCTGCGAATCATGAACTGTGGATATTGTCTGTTTTCCGTTTCCATCTACAATCAGTGCATCTACATTACTGGTGCTGCATATCGTTTCAAATTTTATTTCAAAGTCTTCTTCCTCTAAATCTGAGCTTTCATTCAACCAATTATAAGCTTTCAGCAGTGCTTTTTCCTTATCATTTATATAATAACTTTGTAAAAAAACCGTATTTAAAATCCAGCAAAGCATAATTGTAGCTGCCATCAAACCTATAAAAATAGCTGCGAACTGTTTCTTTATGGATTTTTTCATTTTCTTTTCCTCTCGCCTTCCTGTTTTATGCAGACAGTCTTTTACTCACTTTCGAATTTGTATCCCATTCCCCAGATTGTTTTAATATAATCGCCTTTTTCTCCCATTTTGCTTCTTAATTTTTTTACATGGGTATCAATGGTTCTTGCATCTCCAAAGTAGTCGTAATTCCACACATTGTTTAATATTTTCTCTCTGGACAATGCAATCCCTGAATTTTCCATAAAATATGTCAGAAGTTCAAATTCCTTAAAACTCAAATCAATAATCTTTCCATCTACTTTTACTAAATGAGCTGCTTTATCTATTTCTATTCCACCCAAATTAAGATTTCCATTTTCTGTCAGAGAGCCACTTCTTCTAAGAATTGCTTCCACTCGTGCCACAAGAATCTTAGGACTGAAGGGTTTTGCTATGTACTCATCTACCCCAAGTTCAAACCCCTTGAGTTCATCTCGTTCATCGCCTTTTGCTGTCAGCATAATAATCGGTACCTGTGAATAGGAACGAATTTCTTCACACACTTCCCAGCCATCCATTCGCGGCATCATCACATCCAGAATAATAAGCGCAATATCTTTATTTTCCATAAAGATATCAACTGCCTCCACACCGTCACCGGCTTCTAATACTTCATAATTCTTTCTTGTCAGGAAATCTCTCACTAATTTTCGCATTCTGCTTTCATCATCTACAACAAGAATTTTTAACTTATCCATTCTTCCACCTCGTATCATAATTATACTTTACATCTCTTTCAAAAATATCATATATTTATGTTGAAATCCTGTACTATCTGTGTTTATTTTGTGAACCGAATCTATTTTTCAATTCCATATGTTTTTTCATATTCTTTCACACTGTTTTCACGCTCTGTCAGTTCTTGCTCCCATGCCTCATACCTGTCTATCAGCTTATTTTCGTAATTAATAATATTTACGTTATCTCCGGTGGTTGCCAGGTACATAATAAGAACCACTGCAATTGCAAAAATCATATTAAAAATCAATGATATTTTGTATTTATCCTGATAGCTGTCATTTCCCCCTCTTTTTTTCTTTTCCCCTGTATTTTCAATTTCTCTTACCACTCGCCTGCGAATCGGTTCTATCGGAATATCTCTTATACTCTCTTTTGGTATCTGGCTTGAATTTTGGAGATATTTCTGTAAATCATGCAGATAACTATACCCCACTGCTGTTTTACACAAACGCTTGTCAATTAATTTATTGTACACTTCTAATACGGTTTCAGGACTTCTCATATTAACCTTACTGCGTACGACATCAATTCCTTCTAGTTCGTTTCTAGCTTTTTGTGCTGCTTCCTCTGTTTCAAACACAAAACCGCTGACACTCAATTCTTCGTTCTTTTTCATTTTATTCCTCTCCCATATATTATCTGTTCTTTCTTTCCTAGCCCCAAAGACTTGTTTCATATTTAGAACTGACCTTAGTATAGCATAATTTATTAAGAATACCTATACTTTTTTATTTTTTTACTTGACTTAATTTGAATTTTGATATAAAATATCTAAATGTGATGTGGCTCGTTGGTCAAGCGGTCAAGACGCCGCCCTCTCACGGCGGAAACACGGGTTCGATTCCCGTACGAGCTGTTGACTATTTTAAGAATAGCCCAACCCGAAAAATCGCTGTAAGCTTTGCTTACAGCGATTTTTTTATTTATGTGAGTAAGCAATATACTCACTATTATTTTAGATATTCGCACCCTACACGATTCTAGGCATCAGGTTCTTTTCCAGTCTCTGATTTAAAAGATGAATAACAGCTTCTACAACTGTATGACAAACTCCAACAATATACTTGCAATCTTCCATCGTAGATTTTTTCACCTTCAAATATTCTTTATGTGCTTTCCATACATAATCAAGCAATGCTTCGGGTGTTTTAAAATTTTTTGCTTCTTTTCTATTCTTTTGTGCTTCTCCGCTCTGAATATATTCATTCAATGTATATTTCAGCTGTTTTTCATACTTGCAATGATCTTTTATACTTCCCTGATAGATATCATTATGAGGAAATGTGAAATAATCTGCAATATAATGAATTACCTGACCTAAATTTCTAAAATAGGCTCTGGAATTTCTTGATGTAATATCGCATAATGTTGTCAGATCAAAAATATAACGTTTGACATCATCAAAAGTCCCATTAATCTCATGTCTTTTCGTAAGAAAAGACGGCTTACAGTCCGGAAGAATACTTCCAAGATAAAACGCTTTTTTGTGTGCATTTAATTCTTCCAGCCCTATGGTTCCTACAATATACCTGGCAAGAGATATATGTGATTTCTTTCTCATTTTGACCTCCACGTATTGTTGGCGGATTTTCACATCCAAAATTCTTAAGTTCACATCAATTGTAATCAATTGCAAATGAGAATGCAAGTCATTTTTATCTTTTTACCTAGTATTTACAAAACCAAACCTATTTATTCCCATTGCTTTACATAAACTTGTGCTACGGGCGATTTTTTTGATTCACTCACGGAGCCGCCTGCATTTATCTTTACAGCAGTCACCCGATAATATAGCGTCTGGTCGGATGCAATCTTTTTGTGAAGGTAGCCGGTAGTTCCTTTTTTGACCTCTGCCAGTTTTTTATACACCCCATCTTTTTCCTCTGCATAATAAATGATATACTTGTCCGCCTCTGATACTTTCGACCACTTTAGGCTGACAATTCCCACGTCTGGATTTGTTGCTGTAAGTTTTTCTACTTTTGAAAGTGGCATTGTAAACTTTACTCCCTTGCTGCTTTTTCCATAAAAGCCAAGTGTTTCATTCACAGATTTTACATAATAAGTGTAAGCCACTCCAAGACTCAGACCCTGATCTGTTATCTTTGTTTTATCTGTAGTTGCAACCAGAACCATACTTCGCCCATTGGAACGATATACATTATATTTTTCTGCCCCAACCACTGCCTTCCAACTTATCTGTACTTTATTTTTATTTCTTTTGACGTTAACATTTTCCGTACTTCCTAGCTGTGTTTTGATTTTCAGCACAGAACCTTGCTGCTTCTTTTCTCCATTATACGCTGTAATTCTATATTTATCCGTGACTGTCGTCTTTGTCACTACATGCTCTAAAACATACTCTGTTGTACTTTCCCTTTTTATTTTTGCAACTGTTTCATATTGTTTTTTAGCCGGGTTATAGCATTCAATATAATAGCCTTCTGCACCATATACTCTGTCCCACGCAAGTGTGTCCTTTTGCGTCAAAGCATTTTTCTTTTGATCAAATTCATACTTTGTCTTGCTGACTTTAAATCCCGTTGGCGCAGTAAACCCAGTCTGGTATGTAATCTCGGCACCGGAGAAATATCGTTCGCTATTTTCTCCATTTTTATACGCTTTTATCTGAAATATATAAGTTCCGTTCTTGTTAAGCTCCTTTGTAAAGCTCAATTTTTTTGTATCTTTTAACAGTTTAAAGCCGTCACCTTCCACACCAGACTTATAATACACTTCGTATCCATCTGCATTAGCTACTTTTTTCCAGCTTACTTTTATTTTTTTTGCCGTAAGTCTGTCTACTTTAAGTTCAACGCTGCCCAAAGCACTTTTTACTGTAGCTACTTTTGAGTATTCTCCATATACCTTTTCCCCAGTCTTTTCATCATAATAGTATGCTTTTACTTTGTATTTATATATACTTTCAAAGGAAATATCCGTATCTGTCCATGTATTTCCTGTTACCCCTGCTACCATTTTATATTTGCCGTTCCCTGTCTTTTTATAAATATCGTAGCCTGAAACGTATGACTTTGAAGCACTCATTGTTATTTCTATTGTATTGTTTCCTGCCAACTGCGCCTGCAGTTTTGCCTTAGGCACAGCAATGGTAATACTGTCTGACTCTGACATCGCTGTTGCAATTTCCTGCGAAACAAAACGATCCGCAACAATCACTTTACGAATTTTGTAATAGTAATCCCCTATACCAATCGTTTTATCTAAGTAACTGCAATTTCCTTCTTTTGTACTTTTCACTCTGCCTACATAATGATAGGAAGATTTTTTATCCTTTTCTCCTCTATAAATTTCATAAACAGCATTTTCTTCCCCTGTCCAGAAAATTTCTGCCGCAGGCTTTTTAAATCCCGTATAATTTCCCTTTACATCTACAGCAGAATATGTTCTTTCTTTCACTTTATTGATGTATGGCGCTTCAAAATCATCCTCCTGCAATTGTTCTGTCACATCATCTCCCACATCATCCTTTTGGTTGTATGGACAAATGTTAATATTATAAACTGCCCCTGACTGCGGTTTATAATTCAATACGTATTTGTCACCCCGATAGCTAGTAGCCACCTCTTCGTCATTAACACAAATGTCCACATAAGCAGTATGTTTTGCCTGCCATTGCATAACAATCTGATTTGTCTTTTCATCATATTTTACATCAAAATCTTCAATTACAGCTCTATAATCCTCTACCTGATAGTTGATAGATTTCGCCGTTGTTGCTTCTTTCTTACCATTATATGGCACTACTTTATAGGTATGGCTGCTCAATGCTTCTAAATCTATTTCCATCACCAGTCTGTCACCTGTGACTTGTTCTGCCAACAGGATATCATCCTGATAAACATCCACATATGATATGTTTTCCCCATCCCACTCTACTAGAAGAATTTTCTTTTCTAAATCGTAATCTACATCTACGCTTTCTAATACAGCCGACTCGTAATCTACCGTAACAGCTACTTTTTCACCCGAAGTTTTATCCTTTAAAACTACTTCAAATGTATATTCCATTCCCTGATATGGAACTTCGTATACATAGGATGTTCTCCTATAATCTTCTTCCTCTAATTGATTATTCACATATATTTTTACACCAGCCTCTTCGGACATATCCCAGGTAAGTGTAATTTGCCTTGTTTTCTTGTTATATTCAGCCTTTACATTGCTAATCTCAATTTCTGCTTCTTTTGACTCTTCTGCATCTTCTGCTTTCTCTCCATCTGCATCTGTTGTTACTTCTTCTAATGATTCTTCAGGTATTTCTTGCTCTACTGTCTGTTCAACTATTTCCTGTTCCATCTGCATTTGCGGTATCGTATTCTCTGTGGACGCTAAAGCTGTCACTTCTTCCCCTACAGAGCCACCCAAAACGCTGCCTGCAATAATAATCGTCATACACTTCTTTAAATTCATTTTTTCACCCCATCTTATGAATTTTGTTGGCACCTAGTTAGCTTATATTCAATTTGCTTCACGATTATTTCATCGGCATTTTTTACAATTTATTTATAGTATCGTGGAAATTGTCATACATTTTTCACAATTTACTGCCACTTAATCAAATCCTTTATCACCTCTCCCGCTATAATCAGACCTGCTACTGATGGCACGAAGGAAACACTCCCGGGAATCTGTCTGCGTGTAGCAGTCATCTGTTCCTCACTTTCCTTTGGAACGAGTGGTTTTTCCTTCGAATACACAACCTTTAATTTTTCAATTCCTCTTTTCTTCAATTCCCGTCTCATTACTTTTGCCAATGGACAGACAGACGTATCATAAATATCCGCCACTTCAAATGCCGTAGGATCCATTTTATTTCCTGCTCCCATAGAACTAATGATAGGAACTCCAGCCTTTTTTGCCTGTTCTGCCAAAGCAAGCTTTCCACTTACTGTATCAATGGCATCTATAATGTAATGATACTTTTTAAATTCAAACTGTTCCGCATTTTCCGGCAAAAAGAAGGTTTTATGGGTGTAAACCTGAATCTTGGGATTAATTTCTAAGATTCTCTCTTTTGCCACCTCAACTTTATCTCTTCCTACTGTCTTTTGTGTTGCAAGAATCTGCCGATTGATGTTTGTCACACTTACCGTATCATCGTCTATCACATCTATCGTCCCCACACCACTCCGTGCCAGGGCTTCCAGTGCATGTCCACCCACACCGCCAACGCCAAAGACCGCTACTCTTTTGTTTTTAAGACACTCGATTCCCTCTTGACCTATTAATAATTCCGTTCTGGAAAATTCATTTATCATATCTTTCACCTCTGATTTTGCCTATTCCCTCATTCCCAATTTTTTATCTTTTACTACACCATTTTTGTGTAAAAACATGCGATTTTGCGTGAAAATATGTGACTTTCTAAAATCCTGCAAAACATCTACTTTCCCAGTATTATCGAGTTGTCAATAAAGTCATACGGTGTCTGCTGGTATACATAGTAATTCAACCAGTTAGAATAAAACGCATCTGCATGAGAACGCCATTGCAATAAAGGTCGTTTGGTTTCATCATCATTCGGATAATAATTATAAGGTAATTCGATTGGAAGCCCCTTTGCCTTATCACGTTTATACTCTGTATCTAATGTCATTCTGTCATATTCCGGATGCCCCATAACAAAAATCTTTTTTCCATTTTCCGCCATAGCAAGAAAGACACCTGCCTGCTCGGATTCGGCCAACACAGTCAAGGCATCACAGTTATAAATCTGTTCTGCATCTACTGTGGTATGCCTAGAATGAGGTGCCATAAATACATCATCAAATCCACGCACCAACGGAACTTTCCGATTCAGTACATGATGCTCATAAATTCCAAACATTTTTTTCGGTAAAATGTGCTTCTTAATCCCATAATGATAATACACTGCTGCCTGAGCACCCCAGCAAATATGGACAGTACTTGTTACATTTGTATTTGTCCAATCCATAATTTCTGTAAGTTCTTTCCAATAGTTAACTTCCTCAAACTCTAAATTTTCAACCGGTGCCCCTGTAATAATAAACCCGTCGAACTTTCGATTCTTCACCTCACTAAATAGTTCGTAAAACTTATTTAGATGACTGGTAGGTGTATTTTTGGAAATATGTGATTCCACATATACAAAAGTCACATTAATCTGCAATGGTGTATTAGATAATGCCCGAAGCAATTGCAGCTCTGCATCCTGCTTAATCGGCATTAAATTCAAAATTCCTATTTCCAGAGGACGAATATCCTGATTTAATGCTCTGCTTTCATCCATCACAAATATATTTTCATTTTCCAGGATTCCCTTTGCTGGCAAATCCCCCTGTACTTTAATCGGCATTTCAATTCCTCCCTACCTGCTTATTTTGTCATGGCAATTACTTCTTCTTCCGAAATGATTGGTACATTCAGTTCTTTGGCTTTTTTATTTTTAGACGAAGTTGAAGTTTTATCATTATTAATTAAATACGTGGTTTTCGAAGTAACACTTCCCGTCACCTTTCCACCGTTTTTTTCAATAAATTCTTTCATTTCACTGCGATTGTTGAAATGCTCAACGCTTCCTGTAATTACAAATACCATATTTTCAAAGAAACTCTGCTTTTTTTCATTTTCTTCGATTTCTAATAATGTAAGTAATTCCAAAAATTGATTTCTGTTTTCTTCTTTTGCAAAATAATCGCAAAAGGATACAGCAATCACTTCGCCGATTCCATTAATTTGGCTTAAGTCCTCTTCACTGGCACTCATAATTCGTTCTGCATCCTGTTCAAATTCATTGCAGATAATCTTTGCGGTAGACAGTCCAACGTTGACAATTCCAAGGCTATATAATAGTCTTGGCATGGTCGTTTTCTTCGCTCTTTCAATACTGCCTATTAGATTATTATAAGACTTTTCTCCAAATCCCTCAAGTGTAATCAGTTGTTCTTTATATCGTTCTAAGTGAAAGATATCTGCATATTTTTTGATAAATCCATAATCTACAAATTTTTCCAATGTTGCCTCAGACAATCCTTCTATATTTAAAGCATCTCTGCTTACAAACAAAGTAAACGCTTTAATCCGCTTTGCCTGACACGCTTCATTTGTACAATATAAAGACTCTCCTTCTTTTACTTTTCGAATTTCCGTCACGCCACCGCATACCGGACATTTTTCCGGTATCTTAGCTGAGCCACTTCTTGTAAGATTTTCCCCAATTTGCGGAATAATCATGTTTGCTTTATATACCTTAATCTTGTCCCCTTCGCCTAATTGTAAAGAACGCATAACGCTGACATTATGAACACTGGCACGGCTGACAGTAGTGCCTTCTAACTCTACTGGCTCAAACACAGCCACCGGATTAATCAAGCCTGTTCTAGAAGCACTCCATTCGATTTCCAGCAATGTAGTTTCTGCCATTTCATCTGCCCATTTAAAGGCAATCGCATTTCTTGGAAATTTCGCAGTACGGCCTAACGACTGCCCATAAGCAATATCATTCATTACTATTACAAGACCATCGGAAGGAAAATCATTCTGCGATATTTTTTCTGCAAATTCTTTCACTGTTTCTTCCATCGTTGCCTGTGTAACCTTTTTATATTCCACCACTTCAAAGCCCTGCTTTTTTAACCATAAGAATTGATTTTCTACAGAATTTTCAAAATCAACGCCTTCTGCCCGCACCAATGAAAAAGCAAAAAAGTTCACATTTCTTTTCGCTGTAATTTCATTATTCAATTGTCTCACAGAACCACTGCATAAATTTCTTGGATTCTTATATCTTTCGTCTGGATTTTCTATCTCTGCATTGATTCTTTCAAAATCAGAATATCTTATGACCGCTTCTCCTCTTAAAATCACTTCTCCCCGATGCTCAATTTTCAAAGGAATGTTCTTAAATGTCTTTGCATTGTTAGTAATTACTTCTCCAATAATTCCATTTCCTCTCGTTACCGCCTTGACTAACTCCCCATTCTGGTATGTTAAAACTACTGTCAAACCGTCCATTTTCCATGATAGTATAGCCTCCTGACTTCCCAGAAAACTTTTTAACCCTTCTACCTCCTTCGTTTTATCCAGGGACAACATGGGCGATTCATGAGCCTCCTTTGGAAGTTCTGACAGTGCCTCATATCCTACTTTTATGGTAGGACTTCCTGTCAGCACTATCCCCTCCTTATTTTCCAGCTCCACTAATTCATCATACAGCCGATCATATTCTAAATTACTCATAATTTCTCTGTCTTCTGAATAATATGCTTTTGCCGCTTCATTTAACTTATCTGTTAACTCTCTGATTCTTTCTATTGACATTTTTCTCTGCTCCCGGTCGATTGTCAGAGTTCATCAGCAGACGTTTCAGTTCTGCTAATTCCTCGCCTTGAATCTCCCGATATTCTCCTCTCTTTAAATCTCCCAGTCTGATATTCATAACACGGATTCGCTTCAACGCAACTACACGGTATCCAAAGTATTGACACATACGACGAATCTGCCTGTTTAAACCTTGTGTCAAAATAATCTTAAACGTATAATCATCTACTTTTTTTACTTTACTCGGTTTGGTCACAGCACCAATTTCGTCTAACGGAACTCTGCCTCCCATTCCTTTTAAAAATTCGTCTGTCAGTTTCTTATTCACCTTCACAACGTATTCTTTTTCATGACCATTGGCACTACGCATCATTTTATTCACAATATCACCGTAATTCGTCAGAATAATCAACCCCTCTGAGTCCTTATCCAGTCTGCCTGCATAGTATACTCTCTCCGGATAATTAATATAATCAATAATATTATTTTTTTCCTGCTTTTCAGCTGTGCATACAATCCCCTTTGGTTTATAAAAGGCGAGGAGTATTTTTTCCTGTTTTCTTTTTACTTCTTTTCCCCGAAAAAAAACATGCTGTGTTTCTTTTATATGCATACCCAATGCTGCCTTTTCTCCATCTACTTCTACCTGTCTCTGTTCAATATAACGGTCTGCCTCCCGCCTAGAACAAACTCCTGCTTCTGCCAAAAATTTATTTAATCTGATTGTCTCTTCTTGCATACGTTCTCCATTCTGTAATTTTGTCATTTCTGCAATTATTATGATTCCTCGCGTAAACAAAAGACATGCGCTGCCACATGTCTTTTATCTTTCTCTTTATTATCTTGTTTCTAAGAACTCTGTCTTAATATAAGCTTGCGTACCATTATAATCAATCTTTGTCCAGCCTTCGGCGTAGTCCATGATTTTCGTAAATTTATCTCCAGCATAAGCAACTCCGACCTTCTTTGAATCCTGACTCATGCTCTCTCTTATATTTACTGTTTCTTTTACATAGACAACTTCTTTATTTTCACTACTGCTGTTTTCCGTCATTTCCTTTGATACGGAACCGCTTGCATCTGACGTAGCTTCCACAAAATCAGCCTTTACATAACCCGGCTGTCCTTTATAATTAATAGCAATCCAACCATCTTTTTCACCGGTCTTTTCCGCTACCTCACCGCCTTGCAACTTACCTATCGCATCTGCTGTTTCCGATGCCGCATTTCTTACATTAACATTTTCTTTGGCTTTCACATATAAGGCTGTGCTGTCCTGCTTTTGCTCTGCATTATTATCGTTCGTTTCTGTATTCTCTGTTGTTTCTTCCTTAGGCTCCTGCGTGTTTTCTGTTGTCTGCTCTGTTGTTTCTTGCGTGTTTTCTGCCGTCTGCTCTTTATTTTCTTCCGAAGTATTTGTATTTCCGCTCTCTAAACCTGCAACAAATTCCTTCAGTGACGCATCATCTGACAACGCCTGCTCATATCGTTTCTGGGAAGCCTCAAATAAATTTGCAACTTCTTTATCCTCTACTACGATATTTTGTATATATGACTTCATATCATCATCTAATTTATTTTGTATATATAAACTGCCATCCTCTTTTGTCAAAACATAAAATGACAATAAGCCCGGAGCTGTTGTATTGATTCCTACAAATTTTGCTTCATAGCTTGCAAAAACCACATAAGAATTTTCTTCTTTTCCAGGTTTCGTATAACAAACAATATTATTATAACTTTCTGTATATTCACTGCCCTTTTTTACAGCTTCTTCATCTTCCGGAAGAACTTCTGCCAAAATTCCTTTTAATGTTTCTATATCATTGTTTGCCATAGAGGTAAAATACAACTGAACCAGTTTATTGACCTCTGGATATTCTTCTGTACTCATGGAATTTGCCGGTTCTACATTTTCCGTTTTCTGTTCTTCTTTCTCTGCCTGTTCTGCCTGCTGTTCCTCTATAATCTCTGCCTGCTTCTGCTGGTCTATCTGATTTTCTTTATTTGAAAGTGCCACCAAAATAACTACTAACAAAATAAACGCAGCTGCACCGATAAGATATTTCCAATTGCTGCTTACAAACTTCTTTATGTTATCTATTGAAAATTTCATATTAAATTAAACCTCCTGTGATTCAGGGCTGTATGTGCAATTCTTTTCAAACCTAAAACATAATTGCGTCTGGAGGGATTCGAACCCCCGCCACACGGTACCGGAAACCGTTGCTCTATCCCCTGAGCTACAAACGCAAAGTATTTACAACAAAAAGTATATTATCATATTTATAAGAGTTTTTCAACGAAAAATTTTGAAATGTTTGTGAACTCCTATAACTCATAGCTAATAGCTTTGTTTACCTATGTGCAAAAAATTTCTATTAACTATGAGTGTTATTCTTGAAATCTTAACCATTAGAATGATCCATGTGTAACTTCTTTTCGGCCAAATTAAACCATACAAAACCCCCCATTTTGCAAAGAATACTTATACACATGATCTGATAAGATTTCTTCTGCAGGAATTTGTGTCATATTAATATCCTGCACCATATCTTTTAAATCTTTAGAACTTAATGCTTTAGAAACAGGAAGCAGTATTACCTCATGAATACTACTTGGCAGAATATAAATATCTTCCCCCATCTCTTCTGCAAACATTTCTAACACACCATCGTATAGCATACAAGATGCACCATACATATTTTTAGGATTTGTCAGTACATACATAGGAACTTTACTTTCATTTTCTTCCATTTCTTTTAAAAACATCTCATATTCCGTTTGTTCCTCCCCGGCTATCGCTATCAAATCACGTATCGTCTCTTCCATTTTACGTATTTGTGGCTGTAACAATTTAGGCGTGTTTTCTGCCGCAATTTTCATAACAGTTTCCTCTGTGACTCCCCAAATCTCTAAATGTTCCTTTTTAATTAATACGGAACCGTAATTATGACCAGCCACCGGAAAGGATACATATGGAACAACTGCTAAATCCAAAAATGTAATATGCGGACTACTTTCCAACATCTGTGCATTTTTCTTATAATTAATTACCCGAAACACCAATTGTGATTTCATGTGAGCAAAATCTCTAAAATCTTCCATGCGAAAAGCTTGCATGGAATCGTTATTTTGATAAACCAAAACCACCTGTTTTGCAAGTTCTTCTAAGGTTTTTCCACGTCTGTATTCCATATAAAATTCTTCCATATAAACCGTAGGTGCCATATGGCAGTCTTTCGCTTTTACCATCAGTCCCATCTTTTTTACGCCATTATTTTTACATACTTCCATAATGATTACTTGGGTTCCATTTTCACTTAAACTCTCCACCTTCTCTCGCATAATATCTACAAACTTTTCATATTCCATTTTATTTCCTCCATTTTGTTGGGAAATTTAGCACGAACGTGCGGACCTTTGCAATGATATTATTATTATAACATATTTTTCTCAAAAAACATACGATTTATATTTATTTCATATTTCTCGTCATATCGCACAAGAAAATCTCCTTCTGTTTACATTTCTTCATATTTTAAAGAAAAGCCGAACTTATCGTCCGGCTTTTCACTCGTTTACTCCTATCAAATCTAAAATCTCATTACATATTTCATCCACTGTCTTTGCATCTGTCGCAATAACGATATCTGCTGCCTTTTCATAACGGGTTCGTCTTTTCTCCATCAATTCACTAATATATTCGACATTCATATTCCCATTTAACACCGGACGGTCATTTGTTTCTTTTACTCTCTCATAAATAGTCTGAGGTGTCGCCGTTAACAAAATAATTTTTCCCTGCCCTTTCATAATTTCGATATTCTCATCTCGCAAAACTGCACCACCGCCACAAGAGACCACCACCGGTTTCTTTTCCTGAAATTTTCGAAGCATCTCTGTTTCTAAATCTCTAAAATGAGCTTCTCCGAATTTATCAAAAATATCTGGTATGCTCATTCCTGCTTCTTCTGCAATCAAGGCATCCATTTCTATCTGCTCTACCTGGAGCATTTCCCTTAATTTTGCTGCCACCGTAGATTTTCCGGTTCCCATGAATCCAATTAACATAAGATTAAAATCAATTATCGCCATATTACTTCTCCTTACTGTTATGTATAATTTCTAACACTTTTTTTAATTCAGATAATTCTAACTGTCCCGGTGCTGATGCTTTTTTCATACTTCCAAAAGTAATCGCAGAACCAAAAATTTCACCGGATACTCTGCTGATTGCACCAACTCCATTCATTGCCATCGTTACTACTGGTTTTTTTGCATATTCTCTCACCATTTCCTCCGTTGCCGAAAGAAGTGTTAATACGTCTTTTTCATTCTCCGGCATTACGGCAATTTTTAAAATATCCGCCCCGATTGTCTGCATATAACATAAACGTCTTACAATTTCCTCTTTTTGCGGTGTTTTGTAAAATTCGTGGTTAGACGCAACTACCTTGCACAAATTTTCATGACATTGCTTTATCACAATTTCTGCCGGAACTTGATTCATAAACACTTCAAGGTCTACGATATCTGCCGTCTTAGATGCAATACTTACCAGCTTTTGATACTCTTGTGCTGTTCCGGCAAATTCGCCACCTTCTCCTTTGGTACGAATTGTAAAAAGCAACGGTTTGGTTTTAAGAACCTTCTGTAATTTCACAAGAAGTTGCTCTAATTTTTCTGCATTGTTACAAAATTCCCAAAAATCTGCTCTCCACTCTACTAAGTCTGCCCCAGACTCTTCTGCACATTCTGCCTCTGCAAGAATGTTTTCTTCCGTATCTGCTACAATTGGAACACAAATTTTAGGAATGCCCTCTCCAATGGCAAGCTGTTTCACTTTTACTGTTTCTATCATATGCATCCTCTTTTCTTTCACTGCCTTACAAATTTTCATTACTATTTCACTCGTGAACTGTATCAAATTTTAACATACTTAAAATCATGGTGCAATAAATAGTTGTAAGCACTTTTTTCTTATGATATACTAAAAGCAGAATTTTTACAAATGTACTATATAATATTTTTGGGGGAACATTATGATTTATGCGATAAATGCAATAAAAAACGAAACACAAAACACCATTGTTACACCTGCCTCTACGGCGTCTGATTTTTCTTCGCTTCTTGGAGAGAGCCAATCGCTAGATGCTATATTTCAAAAAGCAGCTAATACCTATCAGGTTCCAGTAAATCTACTAAAAGCAATCGGAAAACAGGAATCGGATTTTAATCCCAATGCCGTTTCTAAATGCGGTGCACAGGGAATTATGCAGTTAATGCCTGCAACCGCAAATTCTTTAGGCGTAACTAACTCTTTTGATGCTGAACAAAACATTATGGGAGGTGCAAAATATATTTCTGAACTTTTAACACAATACAATGGAAATGTATCCTATGCACTGGCTGCTTATAATGCCGGAAGTAACAATGTGGCCAAATATGGCGGCATACCTCCATTTAAAGAAACACAGGATTACGTGGTAAAGGTCACCAATTACATGAATCATGGCGTAGATGTGCCTAATACAACCTATTGTGCCTCTTTACCCCAAACGGATTCCATACAACCAGCAGCTACTGTTACGGAAGCTTCCTCATTTTCATTTACTTACGAGGATTATTTAGAATTTATTTTATTATTTGAAAAAATTCTGTCTTCCCAAACCGATGAAACTAATCATACAAAAGAACAGACAAGGCAGGCTGATTCCGTCTATCATTTGTATGAAACCTCCCGGCTGCCTTCACTTGCTTTATCACAAATGTTAGATTTATAAATATCTAAATAAAAGCCAACTACATAATTTCAATACCATTCATTAGTATGCGGACGATATCTTTGCGTACATTCTCACCGATTTCCTCCTGTTCTAATGCTACTGATTCTGCAACACTTCTTTCTAACGTAGCTTCTAACATGGTTCGTATCAGGTGTGTATGTACGTGAATGATTTCTCCGCGAAGCATTGCTTCTTTTATAGTACTCTCAATTATTTCCCATTCTGAGTCATAGTATTCTTTTATTTTCTTTGCAACTTTAGGATTTTCTTCTCTAATTGTTATCAATTTTTTTTGATTCAATCTGCGATACTGCTCCGGCCACACCATAAGCAGTTCTCTTACTTTTTCCGCATAACTTTCTCCCTTATTTTCCAAAATTTTTCTCTGCATTTTGGCTGCCTCGCTGCCACAATAACGGATTACCTCTAAAAACAACGTTTCCTTATCCGGAAATTGAGTATAAATCGTTTTTTTACTAATATATAAGTGTTCTGCGATATCATCCAGTCTGAATTTATATCCCTTTGCATTATACAAATCAATTGTTGTATTAATTATCTGTTCTCGTAAATTCATCTTTCCATCCTTTACCTTTATGCTATAATATACTATATTACAATGTTTTAAATTTTTTTTCTATATTTTTATAAAAGTTTTGCGGAGGGTAAAATTATGGATTATGCTTCAACAATCAAACAGAAAATGAAATCAATTCAAGCTGAAATTTTAGAATACTATACCTATTTACACCAGCATCCCGAACTTAGTTTTTGCGAAAGTAACACTACGGAGTATATAAAAGGAATCCTTTCCGGCTTTGGCATTGAACTAATCCAGTTAGATAGCTCTGTGGGCGTTGTAGGCTTACTTCACGGCACTGGTGACGGTGCCTGTGTGGCGTTACGTGCTGATATTGATGCACTGCCGATTCAAGAACAGGGGAGCTGTAAGTTTCCTTCCCTTACAAAAGGAGTGTTTCACGCCTGCGGACATGATGGACATATCGCCTGCCTGCTGGGTGCCGCCCATATCCTAAGTGAAATGACCGACTGCTTCCCGGGGGATATTAAATTCATTTTTCAACCGGCGGAAGAAGGTGCCGGTGGCGCTGAATTCTTTGTCCAAAAGGGCTGTATGCAAAATCCCCATGTAGATGCGATTTTTGGCCTTCATAATGCACCAACGGTAGAAAGTGGATACCTCGGATTAAAAACAGGAGGTATCATGGCGGCTGTTCACAAATTCAAAATCACCCTTACTGGAAAAGGCGGGCACGGTGCCATTCCAGAGTCTAATATAGACAGTATTGTTGCTGCCTCTGCAATTATTCAAGGCTTGCAGACCATTACCAGCAGAAACGTGCCGCCCACACAGGCGAGCGTTGTTTCCGTTTGCAGTATTCATGCCGGTGACGGTCTGACCTTTAATGTAAATCCTGAAACCGTAGAAATGGCAGGAACCTGTCGCTGTTATAGTAAAGAGATGGAACATTTAATTGAAAAACGTTTCCGGGAAATCGTAAACCAGATAGCTTCTGCTTATCAGGTTCGGGCCAAAATCGAATATGTTCCATTACACAGTGCCGTAATTAATGATGCTGCTTTATATGCTTATGCCGCCAAAGCTGCAACGCTTTTAGACATTCCTTACGTTGAACCCATTCCTTCCACTGCGGGTGATGACTTTAGTACTTTTTCTGACTATGCCCCTTCTTATTTCTTTTGGCTTGGAAATTATAACGAACAAAAAGATACCATCTATCCGCTACACAGCCCTAAATTTAAAATAGATACCGACACCTTATCCTTCGGTGCCGGCATCTATGCCATGAGTGCTTTATGCTATTTAAATCACATCAAATAAAGAAAGCTGGTTACTTTCCGGCAGATCATTTAAAATACCAAGGTCTGACATCAAATCAATTACCGTTTTACTGACCTTGGTACGCTGCCTGAAATCATCTTTCGACAAAAACTGTCCTTGCTTTGCTGCCTCTTCTACCGCATCTGCCGCTTTATCGCCAAGCCCTTCAATGGTACTTAGTGCCGGCATCAGCTTACCCTCAATAATCTGGAACACTCGTGCTTTCGCTTTATAAATATCCATAGAGTGAAATTCCAAGCCTCTGGCATACATTTCCTGTACAATTTTCATATCTTTTAGCGTATCCTGCTCTTTTTTTGATAACGTATCCTTACGTTTGTTATAATCCTCAATAAAATAATTTAATTTTTCCTTTCCCTGACACATTAATTCATAATTAAATGCGGTGGCACGAATACTGAAAAATGCCGCATAATATGCCAACGGATAGAAAATTTTACAATAAGCAATTCTCCACGCCATAGTAACATAAGCTACCGCATGCGCCTTTGGGAACATATACTTAATTTTTTTACAGGACCAGATATACCAATCCGGCACACCGTTTTCTTTCATAACCTCTTCCCATTCAGGTTTTAGCCCTTTTCCTTTACGCACACTCTCCATAATCGTAAAGGATAATTCACTTTCCACACCCTGATAAATTAAATAAGTCATAATATCATCACGAGTACAAATCGCTGTAGAAATGGTTGCTTTTCCTTCTTCAATCAGCGTCTGAGCATTGCCAAGCCATACATCCGTACCATGCGATAATCCGGAAATTCGAACCAAATCAGAAAAGCTTTTCGGCTTTGTATCCACAAGCATCTGTATAACAAAATCTGTTCCAAACTCCGGAATTCCAAGAGAACCTAAAGGACAACCACCGATATCTTCCGGTTGAATCTTTAATGCCTTTGTACTTTGAAACAAGGACATGACGTCCGGATTATCCAAAGGAATCTTTTTAGCGTCAATTCCGGTTAAATCTTCCAGCATTCGAATCATGGTAGGATCGTCGTGTCCTAGTATGTCTAATTTTAACAAATTATGGTCAATGGAATGGTAATCAAAATGAGTGGTAATAATATCTGTTGTCATATCATTCGCAGGGTGTTGTACCGGTGTAAAGGAATAAATTTCCTCCCCCAACGGTAGAACGATAATACCTCCCGGATGCTGTCCCGTAGTCCTTCGAATGCCTGTACAGCCTTCCACGATTCTTGATATTTCGCAATTTCTCTTGTGCTGTCCTCTCTCTTCGTAATAATTTTTCACATAACCAAATGCCGTTTTATCTGCAAGTGTACCAATTGTTCCTGCTCTGAAGGTCTGACCCTCTCCAAAAATTACTTCTGTATAACGGTGTGCTTTTCCCTGATAATCTCCTGAAAAATTAAGGTCAATATCCGGCTCCTTATTTCCCTTAAAGCCAAGAAATGTCTCAAATGGAATATCAAAACCGTCCTTTTCCAAAGGTTCTCCACATACTGGACAATTCTTATCCGGCATATCGCACCCTGCGGCACCTGCGTACTTTTTCACTTCCTCAGAATCAAAATCACTATAATGACATTTCTTACAAATATAATGAGGCGGAAGAGGATTTACCTCTGTAATACCTGACATGGTTGCTACAAAGGAGGAACCTACAGAACCCCTAGAACCCACCAGATAACCGTCTTCATTCGATTTCCACACAAGTTTTTGGGCAATAATATACATCACTGCAAATCCGTTACTGATAATAGAATTTAATTCTCTTTCCAAACGTTCTTTTACGATTTCAGGAAGATTTTCACCATAAATCTCCGTTGCCTTATCATAACAGATATTACGAAGCATTTTATCAGAATCCGGAATGACCGGAGGACATTTATCCGGACGCACCGGTGAAATTTTATCTATCATATCTGCAATTTTATTCGTGTTTGTAATTACAATCTCTCTTGCTTTTTCCTCTCCAAGATACATAAATTCATTCAGCATTTCCTCTGTCGTGCGCAAAAACAATGGAGCCTGATTATCTGCATCCTTAAATCCATTTCCTGCCATGATAATACGCCGATACACTTCATCTTCAGGATCTAGAAAATGTACATCACAAGTTCCCACCACAAGTTTGTTAAATTCTTCACCAAGTCTTACAATCTTTTTATTAATTTCAATTAACTCTTCTACGGTATCCACCGGGGCCTTATCGCTTTCGAGCATAAACATATTGTTGCCCAATGGCTGAATTTCCAGATAATCATAAAATTCTACTAACCTTGTAATTTCTTCCTGCGGTCTGCCTGCCAAAATTGCCTGATACAATTCTCCCGCTTCACACGCCGAGCCAATAAGCAGTCCCTCGGAATACTTCAGGTACACCGATTTGGGAATCCTTGGTTTTCGGTTAAAATAGTTCAGATGCGAATAAGAAATCAGACGATACAGATTTACACGCCCCACTTCGTTTTGTGCAAGAATAATTGCATGATAATACGGAAGCTTTTTCACTTTCTTTTCTGACAATATAGAAATCTTATTGACATCATCTAAGCCTTTTACATCTCGTTCTTCTAGCATTGGCACAAATTTCACAAAAATATGTGCGGTTGCCTCTGCATCATCTACTGCCCGGTGATGATTTTCTAACGAAACTCCAAGCACCTTTGCCACTGCATCTAACGTATGTTTATTTAGCGCAGGTAGTAACATTCTGGCTAAGCCTACGGTATCCATACTCGTAAATTCCCGTTCTATGCCCAAATTTTCACAATTCTTTTTGATAAAACTCATATCAAAGGAAGCATTATGGGCAACTAACACAGCATCTTTACAAAAGTCCAAAAATTGCGGCAATACTTCATCAATTTGTGGTGCATTGATTACCATATTATCACTAATTCCTGTAAGTTTTTCTATCTTAAAAGGTATTGGCTCTTTTGGATTTACGAAAGTACTAAATCGTTCTGTAATAACTCCATGTTCCACCATTACTGCACCAATTTCGATAATCTTATTTTTTTCCGGAGAGAAACCGGTTGTTTCTAAATCAAACACCACAAACTTTCCATGTAAATCCTGATTTTTAGAATGTTCTACAATTTCTTTTAAATCATCTACTAAATATGCTTCCACCCCGTAAATAACCTTAAAATCACTGTCCGATGGCACTGCATGATTTGCGTCCGGGAAAGCCTGTACTACACCATGATCCGTGATTGCAATTGCTTTGTGGCCCCACTTCATGGCACGCTTGATAATATCCTTTACATCCGATACGCCGTCCATATCGCTCATCTTGGTATGACAGTGCAGTTCCACCCTCTTTTCTAAGGAATTGTCTTCTCTGGATACCGTGAAATCTCCAATCTTTTTGATTCCCACTACCGAAGCTATGGTAAGTTCACTGTCAAAGCGGTCAATGGTAGTAACACCCTTCACCTTCAAAAAAGCACCTTTGCCGACACCTTCTTTGATTTCGTCCAACTGCTCATTGCGACAGAACATTTTTACCACAATGGTATCCGTAAAATCTGTAATACTGAACGAAAGAATGGTTTTTTCATTACGAATGGGACGTTCTACAACCTCTAAAACCTTTCCCCGTATAACTACTTCCCCAATTTCTCCATCAATCGAACGAATTTCTGTACATTCATCATCAAAAATATTTTTTCCGTATACCACATCCGGATCATCATCTTTTTTACCGTAATTTGCAAAAGAACCACCCTTTCGTATAAAAGGCTTTCTTCCTTCGCTCCCAAATTCTTTTTTGGCAGGAGCTACTTTGGTGTTTTTTTGTGTTTTCGCTTTCTTTGGTATTTCTTCTGATACCTCTACCACTTCTTTTACATCTTTTTGTTTCGTCACTCCACCCAGCGCCGAATTATTAATAATGCGCTCGATTTCCATAGAAATACGCAAGTCATCCTCTCTGGTGACCTGTGAAATATCCTTCTGCAATACTTCCACACGAATCTCCACACAAAGACCACATCTTTCATTTAATACCTTATCAAGAATACGTTCTAACTCCGGAACTTTTTCTTTCGTAATTGTGGTAGCTTCTACATGAAATTGCAGTATCCCTTCCTCTGTCACCTCGTAAGAAGCACTCTTAAACAATTGATATTCTATGCGACTATAGGCCTTCAGCTCCTCCAAAATACTTTCGCTATAAGCTGTCAACAGATTTTGGGGTGTGTACTGACTAGAAAGGCAGAATTTTTCAAATATCTTAACCCTTACATTTCCCTTTCGAAATAGCTGACTTTTTATAGAGTTTTCCATTTCAAAGACATACTTCTTTTCAATCAGACGATTGCTTTCTATATACACTCGGATAAAATCACGCGCAGAGGTGGAGGTAACCTTAGTTACAACCACCCCTGCAAAAATATCCTGTAATTCCTGAGAAATTCTTAATTTTGGAAACACTTCAAAAAATGCATTTGCCATGATTATTTCCCCCAGTTTTCTAATTCAAATCGTAATGCAGCCAACAGTTCTTCTTCCTTTACTTTACGGATAATTTTTCCTTTTTTTATAATCAGTCCTTCTCCTTTTCCGCCTGCCACACCAATATCCGCTTCTTTTGCTTCGCCGGGTCCATTCACCACACAGCCCATAACTGCTACCTTAATATCCAGGTCATAATCCGCTGTCATTTCTTCGACTGCATTTGCCAATCCAATCAAATCAATCTGTGTTCTTCCACACGTTGGACACGACACAATTTCAATTCCACCTTTTCTAAGACCTAACGATTTTAAAATCATCTTTGCTGTCTTAATTTCCTCTACCGGATTACCTGTCAATGATACACGCATGGTATCTCCAATTCCCTGATACAATAAAATTCCAAGTCCTACCGAAGATTTCACATTTCCCGAAAACAATGTACCCGATTCTGTAATCCCAATATGGATAGGGTAATTTGTTACCTTAGCAAGCTCCTCATGTGCTTCTATACACATAGGCACATTAGAAGATTTGATACTGATAACTAAGTTATTATACTCAAACTCTTCCACCATTCTCACTTTATCCACAGCACTCTCTACAATACCTTTTGCCGTAACTTTTCCATACTTTTCTAAGTACTCTTTTTCCAAAGAACCACTGTTTACCCCTACACGAATCGGGATATTCTTTTCTTTTGCCTTTTCTACCACTGCTTTTATATTTTCCTTAGAACCAATATTTCCGGGATTGATTCTTATTTTATCTGCACCGTTTTCCATAGCAGCAATCGCAAGACGGTAATCAAAATGGATATCCGCTACCAACGGAATTGAAATTTGTTTTTTAATTTCAGCAAGAGCTTTTGCCGCCTCCATTGTAGGAACTGCACAGCGGATAATTTCACACCCTGCCGTGGTAAGTTCCCGAATCTGAGCAACCGTTGCTTCCACATTCTCTGTCTTCGTATTCGTCATAGACTGAATTAAAATAGGATTACCTCCGCCTATCTTACGATTCCCAATTTGAATTACCTTTGTATTTTCTCTATGCATTTCGTTAACCTCTATAAAATTCTTTTGATATCATTAATCATAACAAAAACCATCAGTGCCATTAATAATATGATACCTACAAAATGTACCACGCCTTCTTTTTCCGGCGGTATTTTCTTTCCGCGAATTGCCTCGATAATAAGGAACACCAATCTTCCTCCATCTAGTGCCGGCAATGGTAATAAATTCATTACACCCAGGTTGGCACTTAGGAGAATAGAGAAATTCAACATACTCATTAACACCATAAAGGTACCATATTGGCTGCTTTGTTCATAAGTGTCACTGATTACATTTACAATTCCCACTGGTCCTTGCAATTCTGTGGCTTTTACTTTACCAGTACATAACATTTGAAGACTCTTAAACACATATTTAATCCACCAGCGAACTTCATATACACTGTATTTTAAGGTTTGAAAGCCGTTTCCTTTTATTCTGTTGCCTGACTGCATACCCATCAAATAATAACCGGCTTCCTCATCATATTTCGGAGTAATACTCACCTTATGTTTTTCTCCATTTCTCTCATAAGTAAGTTCTATCTCATCTCCACCATTTAATTGCATAAACAAACTAACTTCACGGTATACTTTCACAGACTCATTATTTAGCTTTATAATTTTATCGCCTGTCTGTAAACCAGCCTGCTCCATTGGATACCCTTCTACCAGTTTGTCAATAATTGGTGCATCATAGCCCATACAGCCAATCAATATAATAGAAAAAACAAATGCAAGGATAAAATTAAAAATCGGACCGGCTGCTATGACAGAAATTCTTGCCCATACAGACTTTTCCTGAAAAGAACGGGATTTATCATAATCTTCTTCCGTTGTCATACCATCTTCACCAAGCATCATACAAGAACCACCAAAAGGAAAAAGTTTAATACAGTATTCCGTTTCTCCTTTTTTAAAATGCACAATTCTCGGTCCCATTCCAACGGAAAACTGGGTGACACAAATACCATTCTTCTTCGCCAGAAGGAAATGTCCTAATTCATGTATAATTACAACAACACTAAAAATAACTAATGACCAAACTATCTTCACTTTACCACCTGCTCTCAATCATTTCATATACGGATTTTTCTACTTCTAAAATCTCATCCACAGATGGATTTTGTATTATCCTATGTTTCTTCATACATGCTTCTATAATTTCTACAATTTCCAAATACTTAATCTTTCTATCCAAAAATTTTGCAACTGCCAGTTCATTTGCTGCATTGAATACGGTTGGCATGGAACCTCCCTTTCTAGATGCCTCTAATGCCAGAGCTAATCCTCGAAAGGTTTCTGTATCCGGCTTTTCAAAGGTCATCATTCCTAATTTTGCAAAATCAAGACGTTCTCCTGCAAGAAATTTTCTATCCGGATAATATAATGCATACTGAATTGGAAGTTTCATATCCGGTGTACCTAATTGCGCTATAATTGCACCGTCTTTGTATTCTACCATAGAATGAATTACACTCTGTGGATGAACCACTACTTCAATCTGGTCTAACTCCATACCAAACAGCCATTTTGCTTCCATCACCTCTAAACCTTTATTTACCAAAGTAGACGAATCAATGGTGATTTTTCTGCCCATTGTCCAGTTCGGATGCTTTAAGGCATCTTCCACCTGAATATGTTCTAATTCCTCACGCTTCTTTCCACGGAAAGGACCACCAGAAGCGGTAATGAAAAGCTTACTTACCTGTTCTTTTTTTCCACCTTGCAAGGATTGGAAAATCGCACTGTGTTCACTATCTACAGGAAGAATTTGTATGTTCTTTTTCTTTGCAAGTGGCATAATAATATGACCCGCGGTTACTAATGTCTCCTTATTTGCCAATGCAATATCTTTTCCTGCTTCAATAGCTGCTATGGTAGGTCGGATTCCAATCATGCCCATAATGGCAGTCACTAAAATTTCCACCTCAGGAATCACTGCAATTTCTAACAAGCCCTCCATACCGCATACTATTTTTATCGAAATGTCCGACAATCTTTCTTTTAACTCTTTTGCCTTTTCTTCACTTGCCATGCAGGCATACGCAGGCTTAAATTCTCTTACCTGCTTTTCTAATAGGTCTACATTATTTCCTGCTGCCAGAGCAACCACTCTTATATCATTATTTGCTCTCACTACATCTAATGTCTGCGTACCTATAGAGCCTGTAGAACCAATGATAGCTATATTCTTCATATTGTTTTCTTTAACCTCTTTTCTTACTCTTATGCTAAAATAACAAACAAGAAATAAATTACCGGTGCTGTAAATATTACACTGTCAAAACGATCTAATATTCCACCATGACCGGGAATTATTTTTCCATAATCCTTGATTTCATAATTACGTTTGATGGCAGAAGCCGCCAAATCGCCAATTTGTGAAAGCACGGCGCCTGTTGCTCCGATGAATGTAAACAACAGCATCGGACTAATATTCGTTGCCATACTGTTATTAAGTACAGCACCATAAATTGCGCCCACAATTGCAGAGCCTGCAATTCCGCCAATGGAACCCTCAATTGACTTTTTAGGACTTAATTTGGGTGCCAGTTTATGCTTTCCAAGTAGCATTCCTACACAATATGCAGAAGTATCGCACACCCAGGAGCATACAAATACCAGCCACACTAAGTACTGTCCATATCCTTCTACCATTCTTATCTTATAGATAAACGAGAGCATAACACCTACATAGAAAAAGCCAAAGAAACAAAGCCATATATCATATGCCTTATATTTTGGAAATGTAAAAACGTATACTGCCATCAGAAGAATCAAGTACAGAAGTGATATGATTTCAAAATAATTATTTTGTGCCACCACATTGCACATCTTATTTTCTCCCAATAACAAACATATATAAAATACTATGCATATAACGTAAGAAAGCATTCCAAGTATATTTTTTTGATTTTTTAACACCCTGTTTAACTCAACCAATCCCACAAGCGAAATAAAAAGAGTAAGACACCACAAGGCAGTTCCGCCTAAAATAAGTGCCACAGCCAGAATAATCACTAACACAATTCCACTAATCAGTCTTGTTCTGAACATACTACTCCTCCTTTACGCCTCCGTATCTTCGTTCTCTTTTGTTATAATGAGCAATTGCCTTTTCTAATTCTTTTTTGCTAAAATCAGGCCAATGCACATCTGTAAAATAAAATTCTGCATAAGCAAGCTGCCATAAAAGGAAATTTGACAAACGCAATTCCCCACTGGTACGAATCAGTAAATCCGGATCTGGAATTCCCCTGGTATCTAAATAATCCGCAATACATTCTTCTGTAACAGCCTCCGGCTCTAACCTTCCACTCTTTACATCTTCTGCAAGTTGTGTAACAGCTCTTCTTATTTCGTCACGACTTCCGTAATTAATAGCAATCTGAAAATGAAGTCCGTCATTATCTTTCGTAGCCTCTTCCAACTCTATAATCCTTGCCCTGATATCTGCATCTAATCTGCTAATATCTCCAATTACTTTTACACACATTTTATTTTTTTGTGCTGTCTTGATACATGTTTTCATGTAGTTTCGTAAAAGTTTCATCAATGCATCTACTTCATCCTGAGAACGCTTCCAGTTTTCTGTAGAAAATGCATATACGGTAAGATATTGAATTCCCATATTGTACGCTTCTTCACATATCACTTCTACATTTTTACTTCCTTGTGCATGGCCATAATTCCTAGGCATCCCTTTTGACTTTGCCCAACGTCCATTCCCATCTAATATAATCGCCACATGATTAGGTATGTTCATCCTAACTCCTCCAAATTCTATCGTTCTTATGGTATTTATCTGCATTTCCTATATAAACTATAAACTTATAGGGCACAGTAGTCTACCATGCCCCATAAACTTATACAGTAAGTATTTCCTTTGATTTTTCATCAATTGCCTTATCGACTTCTGCAATGTATTTATCCGTTAATTTCTGTAACTGATTTTCTAAATCTTTAATTTCATCTTCTGAAATCTCTGTTTTGGCAAGTTTTTTAAACGCATCATTTCCATCACGACGGATATTACGAATGGCAACTTTTGCCTGTTCTCCCTTTTTCTTAACATCTTTTGCAAGTTCTTTTCTTCTGTCTTCTGTAAGTTCTGGGAAAACTAAACGGATTACCTTACCATCATTTGTAGGGTTAATTCCTAAGTCAGAACAAAGAATTGCTTTCTCTATTTCTTTAATCAAAGAAGCTTCCCACGGCTGAATCTGAATCATTCTAGGCTCTGGGACTGTAACATTCGCAACCTGCTGCAAACTTGATGGTGTTCCATAATAATCTACTCTGATTTTATCTAAGACATGAGGATTGGCTCTACCTGCTCTGATGGTTCCAAACTCACTGATTAAATTATCATATGATTTCTGCATCTTTTCATCATACTGTGTTAATCTTTCATCCATTGTTTTGTTTTCCTCCTAAACGGTTACTTTTGTACCTGTAAACTTACCATTTACGGTGTTTACGATACTATTCTTTTCATTTAAACCAAATACCATCATAGGCATTTTGTTTTCCATACACATAATAGACGCTGTCATATCAACAACTGCTAACTTGTTTGCAACTACTTCGTCAATTGAAATCTCATCGTATTTTTTAGCCTTTGGATTTATCTTCGGATCACTGTCATATACACCATCAATTGCTTTCGCCAGTAAAATCACATCTGCTTCAATTTCAATAGCCCTTAACACTGTCGCTGTGTCCGTTGAAAAATACGGATGTCCGGTGCCTCCTGCAAAAAACACTACCATATTTTTGGAAAAGTATTTTTCTGCTCTATCTTTCGAATAGAGTTTTGAAAAATTGCCGCATTCAAATGGCGTCAGCACTTGAGTCATCATACCCACAGAACGGAAAATCTCAGAAACATAAATACAATTCATAACTGTAGCCAGCATTCCAATCTGATCAGCCTTCGTACGTTCTATTGTTTCACTGCTTCTTCCTCTCCAGAAGTTACCTCCACCGATAACAATTCCTACTTGAATTCCTGAATCCACTAACTGTTTTACCTGATTTGCCACCTCTGTTACGGTAGGTTCATCAAATCCTGTCTTTTTTTCTCCTGCGAGAGCTTCACCACTTAATTTTAATAATACTCGTTTCATTTACTTTTCCTCTTATTTTTCGTCAAAAATTCCCTGTACGTCTACTTCACTGTTATAGCACTGTGAGAATGTTCCTTCAATAACTGCACCACTGTTAATCTGCACAGAACGAGATTTAATGTTACCCATAACAACTGCTGATGTATCCACAACAACAGGTCCGTTCACATCAATATCACCCTTTACCGCTCCTGCAATCACAGCGGAGGTTGCAGAAATATTACCAATAATAACTGTTCCGTTTCCAACCTTTACTGTCTCATCACTGCAGATTTCACCTTCAATTCTTGCCTGGTTTACAAAAATCTCAGAAGCTCTTGAATTACCATTCACTTTACCTGAAATAGTAAGCTTTCCTTTACAGGTAACATTACCTGTAATATCTCCAACCACTTCAATAGAACCGTCTGATTCCACGTCACCTTTAATTCTCATTCCTTTTGTAATCACCGCAACATCTTCACTTGTTGGTGTGCCATCATCCATAATTGTTGTTTGCTCTTGTGTAAAACTTTCCATTTCATTTGCTTCCATTGCCATATCATCTTCCTCCTGATTACTTGTTTCTTCTATTGATTCATTTTCATTCATGAAATCGTCCAATGTTAATTCTTCTGCAAGATCCTCTTCCTCTAACTTAATTTCTTCTGTATGAAGCTCTGCAAATAAATCATTTTCCGGCATTTTAAATTCTTCTGTCTCCGGTTCTGTTACCGCCTCGTTCTCTGATTCTTGTGTAGTTTCTTGTAGCATATTCATATCAAATGATTCCTGCAAAAACTCTTCTGATACATTATCCTGCGCTTCTTCTGCTGTTTGCTCTTCTTCTATTGCTTCCGGTTCTTCTGCTGTTTGCTCTTCTTCTACTGCTTCCGGTTCTTCTACTGTTTCCTCTTCTTCTATTGCTTCCGGCTCTTCTACTGTTTCTTGCACTTCTCTGACTTCTTCCACTTGTTCTTGCTCTATTTCTTCCGCAATATTCTCCGGTTCTTCTTCCTCTATCACAAAAGTTTCCTCCTGTGACTCTTCTTTTGCTTCTGCTTGTTGCGGTTTTTCAATTTCTTCTACCTGCTCTATTTCTTCTGCAAAAGCTTCTGGTTCTTCTTCCGCTATTTCTGATGTTTCTGATGCTTCTTCTTCTGGAATTATAAATTCTTCTTCCTCTGTACTCTCTTCTAAAATCATCTCGTCAGAAGCTTCAACTTCTTCCTCCGGAATCACAAATTCTTCCGCAATATCTGTCGGCTTTTCCTTATCTTCTTTTTCTTCAAGCTTTGTCAACATTTCTTCCTCAGACGGCATTAATTCGCTGACGGCCTGAGATAAATCCTCTTTAAAATCTTTAAAAAAACTCATCTGTACTCCTCCATTTTCTCCCTTTCATTGTTTTCAACCTCATCTGCTTTGATATGCTGTATCGGTTTTACATTTTCTGTGATGGGAAGAATATCCACATCCATTTCCTGTAGCTGTTCAATCAGCATTGGCAATGCTTTGACTGTATTCGGCTTATCCGCCGCATCATGCATTAAGACAACAGAATTATGATATAGTCCTACATCCCGAAGTACGTTCTGTACCAAAGTTTCGGGTTCTAACGATTTGCTGGTGGCATCTCCACTGGACACATTCCAGTCAAAGTATGTAATATCCTCTTCATTTAAATATTTAATGAATTCCTGCATACCAATATTACTCACCAAATTGCTGCTTCCACCGGGAAATCGAAATAATCGTATATCTTCTCCCGTAGCCTCCTTCAGTAACGCTTTCTGTCGTTCAATATCTTGTGCAAAAGCTTCCACTGACTGATAAATTGTACTATACTGATGGGAATAAGAATGCATCCCCAGAGTATGACCCTCTTCCACAATTTTTTTGTACATTTCCATCGAATAGTCATCCTCTTTCCCTACCACAAAGAAAGTTGCTTTTACATTATATTCTTTCAAAATTGCAAGAAGCTCTTCTGTTCCAGTACTTGGACCGTCGTCAAATGTCAGATACACTTTCTTTTTTCCATCATCCTCTTGTTCAGCCTCTTCGTCCGTTTCCGTAGTTTCCGGCAACTTGCTTGCAAGAATTTTCGCTTCTTCCTGCTGCTTTCTCAATGCCTCTTCCTCAGCTAACTGCTCTTGCTTTTTTGCATCTTCCCGCATTTCATATAACTGATTAATCTGCTTTTGCATAGTACCCACTTTTACCAGTAAGCACACACACATAATGATAGGAATTAGTATTGCACAAATTAACGTAATTATAATTGCGCGTTTCATTACTTTTACACGTTTTTTTCTCTTTTCTAATTCAACATTTTTGTCATTGTTCTGTTCCATCCTACTCTCCGCTATAGACTTTTTTCTGTCCCTCTCAAAGGACAAGGATAATCATATTCTGATTATCCTTATCTTTTTGCTTACGAAGTACCAAGTTATATAATAACATATTTTCAGTTATTCGTACAGTATTAATTTTTTTAATATTTAATATTTTCCTTCCCAAAACCTTTTCTTACTTTTCACATATGTTCTTGAATTTTTTCTAACTTTCCTTCTTATCACTAAACGCATTTTCATAATCTAAGTTTTTCTTGCCACTATATAGGTTTCTTTTCTTCTTCATATAGTTCCTCTTTTTTATTGTAATCTCTTATGCTTCTTAACTCTAAATTTTCGAATCTCTTATTAGCATTGCTAGCAACTTAACCCCTATTGCCACCCGCTACTGTATCTACAAGGATACCTTCTTCCGTAACGTAAACCGCTCGAATAAAATCATTACTTTCATCTATAACACGCTTTTCCTTCGTAGACAAAGCAATCGCATAAAGAATATATTTCCCGCCAACTTCTTTATCAACAATGTTTTCTTCCATTGTTGTCAAAGTATTCTTTCTATTTTTATTTTCCGAACCTTCACCAACCGTTTCTGTATTTATATCATACGCAACCATTCCAAAGTCAGTATAATATACATACTCTGAATCGGCACCCACCAACAATGCATTTGAGACCAACGTTATATGCGATGTTCCATCCAGTTCCACACACACAATGTCGGTTCCATTTTGCACTATTAGCCCGCCCGCCAAATAAAATCTTTGAACATTATCAACTACCTCATTCACCTCCTCCGTTTCTAAAGAATATCTCATAATTTTTTCCGCATCATTTAAATAAAATATGTAGTTTCCGTATAACGCAAACTGACATACAGAATCGTTAATCAATCTTTTTTCTTCACCTGTACCAATATTATAACTATGAATTGATTTTTCATCCGTTTTATCAACAAAGTACACTATGTCTTTTGTTGCAATAATTTCTCCAACAATATTTTTACCAACATACGCTGTTTTCTCAGAAACAATTACTTTAAGTGCCCCTGACTTATCATCACAAAGAGCGACTACATCTCCTATTATATTCCTATTACATTTATTCGCTTCACAACTCCATGATATTCCCGCCAATGCAATGTTATTAGATATTCCAAGTAGGTTTTGTTCATACCAAGCTAATGCTACTATATTCCCTCTTGTACCAATGTTGTCATAAAGCGTATATAATGTTTCACTATCCATGGCTTCCAAATATTCTTTTACTTTTTTATCTTTTGCGTTATCTCTCGCAATAGATAAAACAATTGTCATAAAAAATGAAAAGAACACAAAAAGCATGGTTGCCAATCTAAATTTCCATTTACGTCTTGATATCTTTTTATCCATTTTCCGAAACTGCTGTTCCAAAGTTTCTACTCTTTTTGCCATTACATCACCCCCATATCCAATAAACCACTAACACAAATATGTATATAATAAGTGCAATCACTCTGCCCATATTACTAAACAATACTACACTCCCGGAAAACTGACTCATAATCATACAAACAGAAATAAAACTCCATAACAGCTTTTTGACAAAGACTTTTTTTTCTACAATTTGAAGTTTCTTGTTAATCGTTTCTTCTTTTTTGCATATATCACTATACGCCCTTCTATATACTTCCCCTTTCTCTACAATTTCAGCTTCACTAATACAATAAATTTCTCCCCTCAATTTTTCCGCAACCAATATTTCCAATACTCTCGTATCTTCCAAATCAATCCAATCCATTCTACTCTCTACAGATAGTATTGCTTTGGGAGAAAAAATCTTCCATACATCACATTCCGAAATATTTGTTATGTTAATTCCCGTTTGCTCTTGCCGCAAAACAAGTTGGTACAATCTGTTCATAGATTTAGCATTATAAAAATCTATTTTCTTTAAGCATTTTAACTGCCTCACGTCACCATAGCATATTGTTTCATATAACATACGAATACATTCTTCCATAAATGGCAGCAGCTTCTTAACCTCCTGAAGTTGCTTATATGTAGATTCCTGTAACTTTTGTGGTGAATAGTAATCATTCATGATAGACGCTGCCCCTTGATACATCTGCAGTGCTTTATATTCCGGCATTTCAAGAATTTCAGTAATCAATACTCGTTTCCTTATTTTTGCTTCATCAGGCTTACATCCTGATAAAAGTGTAAACAATTTTACCATTAACATTTTTATCATATCTTTCTCATCCAATCTGTTCTAGTCAAATAGTCTAATCTTTTTCATCCTCTATGCCATCACTCCTGTGTGTTCGGCGGAATGCTCATTACCGTATTCACTGCTGTGTCAACCGTAATAGAAGTATTAGCCTGCGGTACAAGAATTTCAGACACATCCCCCACTTCTATTCCTTCAACCTTTGTTGTTACCGTTGTATCAGATACAAAACCCGAAGAATCTGTTGCACTGTAATGAGAAGTATTACTATGTGAAGCGTGATTGCTATGGTTGCTATGACTACCGTGGCTACTATGTGTACTTGACGAAGTATGACTTGAATGTGATTCATGACTACTGTGACTACCATGACCCCCAGAGCCAGAACTATGTGATCTGTGGCTGCTATGCGATCTATGACTACTATGCGATCTATGATCCGCAAAAACCTCATCATACATTAACAAACTCAATACCAACACCATCGTTCCCATTGCAATCACTTTATTTCTTGTGATATTTCCCTCTTCCTCATACAGGAAATCATTTATTGACTTTTTTATCTTCGGAAATAATTCATCATCATGCATTATTGTCCCCCCTATTCTGAAATGCTTGTACATACACCGTTACTCCAATAAGTATTATATGTTGTCGAAGAATTCTTATAATACTTACAAGTTCCAGATGGTTTATTACTCAAAAATTTTCCTTCAAGGCATGGAAAATCTGAAGAAGTATAATAGTACTTCCCCTCTCCATTCATTTGATCGTTTGACCATATGCCTACATATTTATCGCCCTCTGACCACGTATATGTTCCCGTACCACTCTTTAAACCATTAGAAACTTCGCCATTATACATATCTCCACTATTATATGTAACCGTAACACTCCCAGAAAAAGTACCATTCGAATATATACCTTTATAAACATCTCCATTTTGTAATTTTGCTATCATCTCACCTGTTGCAACCCCAGCTTCCACCGCAAGCACATAAGTTCCTGTACTATCCTCTACTGTGTAAGTTCCATCCCCTGAAAACGCATTATCTTCGAACGTACCAGAAAGTATATTGCCATTCGGAAAAGTATATGTTCCGTTTCCTGAATACTTGTCATCACTCCACATTCCCTCATATACAGAACCATCTGTATATTTGAAAACTCCTTGTCCTGAACGCTGTCCCTTAACAAAACTTCCAATATAGGTAGCTCCATCTGCATATTTGTATGTTCCATCTCCAGACAGATGATCTGCCTCATAAGAACCCGCATAAGAATTTCCATTACTCCATTGCATTTCACCAGTTCCTGCCTTTAATTCTTCAACAATTTCCCCCTCATAGATATCTCCATTAAAATAAAACACTGTTCCAGAGCCACTGATTACATCTCCAAGTGATGATCCAATATATATTCCCTCATCAAGTTCATGATATTTAAATTTATTATTTTCCGTCAACTTAACCGTCAAAGTTCTTTCTGTATCAGATGATAAAACTCCATAAAAAAGTCCAGTCAATATTATAGTTCCTATTAATCCAATTACCGTTAATTTTTTCTTATCCAATTTAAGCTTTTCTATAACCATGTTTTAAAAATCTCCAATACCTTTTTATCTTCTTTTAAATATTCAAATAAAATATCTAAAATTCCTTTATATATTTTGCATCTATATCCATTTACTTGTCTTGAATAGATATTTTGCTCCATTGCATAGTTTATTACCGGGCACACTCCACAATAAGGATGATATACACAATCGCAACACTGAGGTATTCCTTCTAAAACGGAAGCTTGACACGTTACTTTGCATACTCTCGACTCCATAAGTTCATCATATGATGCCTGGTCTACGCTACCCAATTGAAAATCAGGTATTCCCATTTCAGCAAGCATTCTCCCCTCATCACAAGTATATATTTTTCCGTCATAATAATAAGCCACCTGCCCAATACCAGCACCGCATGGTGACCTTAATTCCATATAATTATCCGACACATGTCCAATAATTTTCCTAAGAAATATAGATGCGTGTCCTTCCGCTATCTTATATCCCTCTCTATTGCACTGAATAGTCGCCTCTAATACTGATTTATAAAACTTTAAAAATTCATCAGCAGTATAACCAATCTCCTCCCAGTGTTCCTTTGCATATCCTAGAGGTGTAAGTGGTCTTATAAACATGTAATGCAAATCCATTTCTCTATAAGCATCAACAATCGCCTGAGGATTCTCTAAACTTTTTCTGGTTGTTGTTTGAATCGCTCCGACTCCCACCATGCATTTTTGCAATTTTCTAATATTATTACAAACAATGTCATGTGTTCCACCGCCAGCATTTTGGGGTCTATTCACATTATGAATATCTTTATTCCCATCCAATGATGTAGATACCGCAAAATCATACTTTTTAAAAAAAGCTATCATTTCATCTGTCAGAAGCATTGTATTTGTAACAACCGTATACATTACATTTTTATCATTCTTATGAGCTTCCGTATACTCCACTATATATTTTATAACTTCAAAATTTAATAGTGGTTCTCCACCCTGAAATTCAAAAGTAACCGTATTACCTGGTGCTTGAAGCGCAATTTCTACAGCTTTTTCGGCAGTATTTATATCCATCAAACCCTTGCATAACTGTTCCGAATCTTGTGCCTGACAATACACACAACACATATTGCAGGTATTCGTCATTACAAAAATATGTAAACAAGTAGATTCAAACACATACCTTTTATTGTCACGATATGGGAGTGCAGCTTTTTCTATAAACACATCTTCATCCTCATCATAGACAAATAAATATCTTTTCAAATCCCCAATCGTCAATTCGCTCAACAACTCAAAATTGCTTTTAACAAGATTCTTAAAATCATCAGGGTTTAAAAAATAATAATTTCCCTGCTCATTTGTCAATAAATATTCATCTTTAAATTTCTTAAAATTAAAATAATTAATCTTCATTCTTTTTTCCTTATAGGAACCACTTTAGGATTCATCACTTGTTTTGTGGAATAAAAAAAGCCACCACAGATTTCTTTTACTGAACACTCTTCGCATTCATCCATAAAGCGTACCTTGTAATCTGTTATACTTTTTGCCGCAATATGCCAATAACCTCTATCCACTGCACATAATGGAAAATTATATAATTGAACATCAATGCCTCTTCTTACCAATAGTTCAATTGCTGTTCTTGCCTTTTGAAAAATCTCCGAGTACTCCACCCAGAGAATCTCTCGATTGATAGCCGCATTTCCCATCATTTCCATACCGATAAAATTGACGCAAAACACACCATTATAATTGTCGACGATATATTGCGCTGTTTCTGTTAAATAGCACAAATTTTTGCTTGATACGACGATTCTTATCTCAACTTTTTGCCTCTCTTTTAATAAATTTCTTATGCCTCTATCCGTTTGTATAAAACTTCCTTTAGATTGAGATATTTGATCATGTAGCTCTGGTTTTGAGGCATGTAACGGAATTGCAAACCTTAGTCCTTTAGGACATACGTCCAACATTTGCCGCAAAAATACTCTATCTGCAACTGAGCGTCCATTGGTCAAAAGTTGAAAATCAGAATAAATAAATTTCTTTTTCAACATGTACATCACTTCTATAAAATTTTCTTTTGCAAGTGTCGGCTCACCACCCGTTACATTAATATAATTGATATCTTCCGGAAGAATATTTACATATTCTTTCAGCCACTCCACGTGTCCTTCATTCTTCTTTTTTCTAACATTCTCTGGAAGTGGACACATAATACAGTTAGAATTACACTGATTCGTCATAAAAATATCAATTTCACCATAACTTTGTTCATGAATAACAAAAAAATCTCCATTTGCTGAAACCGACAATATATCTCCTGACGACAAATCATCAAATTCATCTACGTCACATGCATATCCATGTTCACCTTCCGGTCCAATAATCATAAAATATTCTTGTTTCAGATATCCTTTTAGACCATTTCTTTTTAAATATTCAACTTTATCCTGGTCAGAGCATGATTTATCAACAAATAGCACCAATCTATCGCCCTGATCCCAATCTATAATTTTTCCCATTTATCTTACTACCCTCACCAAAAAGTATAATATTTCTCCGATAACAATAAATATTGCAAATGGAATTTTTCTTACAATAGTGATTGTTTCCTTACCATATTTACTATTCTTCCATCTTTTAATTGCCTCTACTTCTTCCTGCGTTATGCGACTTCTCATATCTTCACTTGTAGTGTTTGGCAACCCCTTAATTCTTGATGGCACAAACAGCATAATCGTTGCATATGACAATACCATCCCTCTACTTACTGATTCCGTTGGGATTTCCTTATAATTATATCCGCTCAGCAAATCTCTTAATAACAAAGCAATAAGTAGCACTCCACAACTATATAAATTAAATGCACTAAATGAAAAATCCAAGTCAAATATCAAATTAACCGCAAATACGCCTAACAGCATGTACCAGTGCTTAAATGTTTTTTTGCTATACACTATAATGGCAATAAACATGTTTATAAAACAAAAAAACAATTGATTTTCATAATAAATATCTCCGATGAAAAATCTTAGGATTTTACTAAAACCTCTCAGATAAAGAAAACTCACAAAATAATTCACTGCAAACTGCTTTATCCTTGCCAATTCCATTTGTTTTCCTGCATAAAATTTTTCTTTTTTTTCAAATTGAATCAACGAATCTATAATGATATATGCATACGCAATCAAGAAAATACAAATTATCACATTTATGCCAGGTGCAAAGGAAAAAACATCATTATCATAAAATCTAGCCGGAAACAATAAATTCACGCATATAAGAAGCTTGCTGTCACCAGCCGCCCAAAAATGAAATCCATAGAAAGCAACTGCAAAAAACAACATCATCAATAAGTTAATCACGTAAATTTTAATAAAATCACTGGCGAATACAATATAATAAATAATGTTTATGACAACTCCAACTATACTGGCAGTCATTAGTGCCTTATTTTGAATAATACCGCTTTTTATATCGGTATATGTAACATAAATTCCCAACATTACTATTATAGTCATTAGAAAAGCTTCACATAAAAACATCTTAAAAACCTTCCCTGTTAGATAAACCAATCAAATAGTTTTCAAATTCATTTTTTATTCTACACATTGAAACTTTACATTGTTCAAAGGAGCATATCCAGTATTTATCGTTTTCTGAAAACTGAATCGTTACTAAATGTGAAAAATCTGACCTTGCTTGTACTATTGATTTTCTATTGTATAATTCTTTATTCAAATATAAATTATTCATTTTCTTTTTCAAACCAATCTGTTAATATTTCATCTGCATTAAATTCTTCTAAATCATCTTGTTCTGCCAATCCAGTATTTACAACTGTAGATGAAAGAGCTCTTGCCACTACCATTTCTCGTATATGCTTTGTTCTTTCAGCAACAATCAATCGTGTTTCTTGTGCAATTAATTCATTTTCAAATCTAGCATATATCTCTTCTATATCCTCTCCTTTCGCCGATTTCTTAACTGTCAGCGAAACAAGATAATTTTTGTCATCTGCATCAATATGAACAAACATTTCATCTGTAAATGCAAATGCCGCTTTCATCACAACTTCTTTTGTATATAGCTCTTTACAATATTTTTGCATGATTTCTGCCTTTCTATTTCGCAAAATTTATAGACCACCACTTACAAGAAGCATGCTTTTAAACTCATGCATATTGATATTCAATATGTAGTTTCACCAGCATAGTTTTTACTATAATGTAATTACCATAGCCAAAATTCGCAATATCATCACCAATTATTTTGTCCCACCCTACAATTCTACTACTAAATATTTTTCGAATCATCTATACAAATACTAATTATCATAAGAAGAAACACGTTTAAAATATATTTGCTTCCCAAATAATTTTATACTCAAAAGCAAGCTTTGTCAATATTCAAATATACTGATTTTTATAAAAAATGGTTACATCTAAAAAATATCAATTTGCAATCACTTTAAAAGAATTGCAAGATACATTTACTATTTTTAACAAAATGGACTTTGATATGACACCTCAATCCATTAAATCTACACCACTAAATGAGCCGGTACATCACAAAATTAAATCTAGACCTTAGATAGGATATAGATAATTATTTCGTCTACTGCCCTCCCACATCACTTAGCATACTGTCCGCTACTGTGCGGTTCTTTAGATTTCGTAAACTATTAGATAATAACCAAGTATGAATGTATGTCCAAGTTTTGCTACTATTTTATTCGTGATTACTAAATCAAATACCCGCACCATTCTCCAACAACCTTTTCTACTTACAAATAAACTCTTTTACTTTCCAATATTCTAACCCAAATACTTTGAGCATTCGGTACTTTGTCTTTTTTCCATTTTTCTGTCTATAAGTTCACGAAGTTTATAATTCAGATCTGTTCGATTTCCAAACGCATTTACCTAAGCGAACATATATTTTCACCAGAAAAAAGCCCTTAAAATTATTGGAATATCCATAATTTCAAGGGCTTCTTCAAAGCTCGACTGTCTTAACCCAGACAGTGCGCCATTTTATTTATTTCGCTAATTAGCCTAACTGTGCAGCAACTTCTGCAGCAAAGTCTGTTTCTACCTTTTCAATTCCTTCGCCTGTCTCAAAACGAACAAATTTTTTGATTTTAATCTTAGCATTGTTAGCTTTTGCAACTTCTTCTACATATTTGCTAACAACCTGTTTTCCATCTTCTGCTTTTACATATACCTGATCTAACAGACAGATTTCTTTTAATTCTTTGTTGATACGTCCCATTACCATACCATCAATAATCTTATCATTAGCATCTGGTTTTTCATTCTTAGCCTGAGTTCTTAAGATTTCTTTTTCTTTTTCGATATAAGCAGCATCTACTTCATCTCTGCTTGTATAAAGTGGTTTTAATGCTGCTGCCTGCATAGCTACATTTTTAGCCATTTCTTTTACTGCATCGTTCACAACATCTGTCTCAACATCGACTAAAACGCCAATCTTTCCACCTGCATGAATATAAGAAGCAACAAATCCGTTTTCTTCTGTGATTTTCTCAAATCTTCTGATATTCATGTTTTCTCCGATTACTGCAATCTGTGAAGCTAATACTTCATTTACAGTTTTGCTGTTATCTAATGCCCACGGTTCTGCCAAAAATGCTTCTACATCTGCCGCTGTTGTGTCTAACGCCTGTGCTGCTACTTCTGCTACATAGTTCTGGAATTTTTCGTTTTTCGCAACAAAGTCTGTTTCTGCATTTACTTCCACAACAACTGCTTTTTTACCATCTTCTGTAAGAGCTGTTGTAACAATTCCTTCTGCTGCAACTCTTCCAGCCTTCTTCTGTGCTGTTGCAAGACCTTTTTCACGCAAGAATTCAACTGCTTTCTCCATGTCACCTTCTGTGGCATTTAAAGCTTTCTTGCAATCCATCATACCTGCGCCAGTCATTTCTCTTAATTCTTTTACCATTCCTGCTGTAATAGCCATTTTTATATTCCTCCGTTTATGAATGATGTAATTATTCTGCTACTGTTTCTTCCACTTCTTCTACAGCTTCTTCTGTAGCGAACTGTTCACCCTGATTAGCTTCGATTACAGCATCTGCCATCTTAGAAACGATTAATTTAACTGCACGAATTGCATCATCATTACCTGGAATTACATAATCTAATTCTTCTGGATCACAGTTAGTATCAGCGATACCGATCAATGGAATTCCTAATGTATGTGCTTCCTGAATACAGATTCTTTCCTTCTTAGGATCTACAACAAAGATAGCATCCGGAAGTTTCTTCATGTTCTTGATACCACCAAGGTTCTTTTCCAATTTAGCAAGCTCTTTCTTTAATTCGATTACTTCCTTCTTTGGAAGAACATCTGCTGTTCCATCTTCCATCATTGTTTCGATTTCTTTTAATTTTGCACATCTTTGCTGGATAGTTTTGAAGTTTGTTAACATACCTCCTAACCATCTTTCATTTACATAGTACATTCCACAACGTTCTGCTTCTGTCTTAATTGCATCCTGAGCCTGTTTCTTTGTACCAACAAAAAGAATTGTACCACCATCTGCTGCAATATCAGAGATTGCCTTGTATGCTTCATCTACTTTTCCTACAGATTTCTGTAAGTCAATGATATAAATACCATTTCTTTCTGTGTAGATGTATTCTGCCATCTTAGGGTTCCATCTTCTTGTCTGATGTCCAAAATGTACACCTGCTTCAAGTAACTGTTTCATTGAAATAACGCTCATTTTCTTTCCTCCATTTGGTTGTTTTCGTTCATGTGCTTCCGATTACCAACAGACCACCTTTGAAAAAGGCACCAATCTGAAATCCACACATGTGTTTTTTTGCCTTTGGTATTATATCACAAGCATTTTATAAATGCAACAGCTTTATAATAACTTTCCTTGATTTTTAGCGATTTCTAATAAGCTTTGGTTTTTCTTATTCAAAGAGCCAAATTCTTTTAATGTGCAATATACTGTTTTACATTGCTCCATGCATTGCAAGGCCTGTCTGTATTTCTCCTCGCTGATTGGTTCAAATGCCTTCTCTGTATAGACATGGTCTGAAAGTTCTTTTGCCAGAATACAATCCACATCATTCGCATGAAGCACACCTGTTGCAAAAGGAATCCCTTGCCTTTGCAATTTTCGATACAGTGAGATTCCACTGCCATTTCCACCAATAACGAATACCTCCGGTCTGCCTTCCACCTTAGGCAATTCTACGCATCCAAATTCGGCATTGTAGGTTCCCTTGTGCACTCCATACAATTCGTTTATATAAGAAGAGCAAAAAATTTCTTCCGGTGTACCGTATTTTGCAATCGTATCTCCACATACACACACCACTTGATCTGATATTTTCTGAGCCAAATCAAGTTCATGCAATGACATGATAACCGCAAGTTGTTTTTCTTTGACCATTTCTTTTAATATAGAAAGAAGCTCTAATTTATGGCGAATATCCAAAAACGAGGTAGGCTCGTCTAACACAATCAGCTCCGGTTCCTGACAAATTGCCCTTGCAAGAAGAATCTTTTGCCTCTGCCCATCACTGATTTCCAGGAAATCCCTTGCAGCCAGTTCTGTAACATTTACCAGTTCCATCGCCTCTTTTACCTTCTTTTTATCCTCCCTGCTTAAAATCCCCAATCCTCCCGTATAGGGATATCTGCCCATGCTTATTATTTCTTCACAGGTCATCAGTTCCGGTTGCAGCCTTTCTGTCATAACCGCCGACTGCTTTTTTGCCATTTCTTTGTCCGTTAATTTATCCACAGACTGTTTTCCTATATAAATTGCTCCACTTATAAGAGGCAATTGTCGGATAATACTTTTTAATATAGTAGATTTTCCTGCTCCATTCGGTCCGATTAAAGTAACTATTTCCCCCTTTTCCACCTGCAAGGTAATCTCCCGAATCAACGGTTTTCTCCCATATCCAACCGCCATATGCTCTGTAAATAGAAATTTTTGTTCCATACTTCCTCCTGCCAGTTTTGTTGACCAACCTTTACTTAGCTACTGCACCCTTTTTTCGAACCATGACATAAATAACAATCGGCGCCCCAAATACAGCTGTTACCGAACTGATACTAAGCTCCGTAGGTGCAAATACCGTTCTGGCAATAAGATCGCAAAAAAGACAGAATACGGCACCTCCCAGAAAACAGGCCGGAATTACCAGAATTGGTTTCGCCGTCTTAAGCATACTCTTTACGATATGAGGAACCGCAATTCCAACAAATGAAATCGGCCCTGCAAAGGCCGTTACACATGCTGCCAGAATGCTGGATAACAAAATCATTAGCACCCGCAGTAGTTTGATATTTACTCCAAGATTTTTTGCATATGCCTCTCCCAATTGACAGGCGCTGATTGGCTTTGACATAAAAAATGTAATCAGCGTTACAGGTAAGACCACCATTGCCATAATACCCACTTTATCCCAGCCGATACCAGAAAAGCTCCCCATCGACCAATTGTGCAGGTTTACAATATTAGAATCCTCCGCAAAGGTAACGATAAATTCTGTTATCGCAGAGCAGATATATCCAATCATGACTCCACAAATAACCAGCATAGACATTTTGTGTACTTTTCTGGAAACCGCCAGGACAAATCCCATTGCCAACATGGCACCTGCAAACGCAGCCAAAATCATAAGATACGAATTAAGTATTCTTCCTCTTCCAAGCATAACAACCATTGCAATGGCAACCATCAATTTTGCTCCGGAAGAAATTCCCAACACAAAGGGACCTGCAATGGGATTTCCAAAAAATGTCTGCAATAAAAATCCAGCCACCGACAGTGCCCCTCCAAGAAGCATTGCTGACAATATTCTTGGCAGCCGGATATCCCAGACAATATGAAAAGCCGTCTGCTCTCCCTTTTTTTGTATTAAAATGAATGTAATTTCTTTCACTGTCAGATTTACACTTCCAGAATTTACATTCCACACACATAAAATGCCTAAAAGTATTATCAATATCAAAAAAGAGATTGTGTATCGAATATACGTTTTATTGTTTCGTTCTGTCCTTTTCATCAGCTCACCTTTCAACTATGATTCCTTCGTATCATGCTTTCCTTTTTTTATTGCAGTTGATAAATGAATTTTGTTGTCTCCCCATTTTTTGCCTCTCCTGTTACCATTTTATGGATATCTTCAATCATATCTCCAATTCCCGTTGTCTGCTGAAACATATTTTTTTGTGTGCACCAGACGTTTCCCTCCTGTACTGCTTTAAAATCTTTTAGCAGCTCACTTTTTAACAGTAGCTCTTCTCTGGTTTTTATCTCTCCATCAATCGTACTATTATAAATCAAATAGTCTGCTTCCTTTGCTTCTTTATAAAATGCTTCCATCTGCATATTTATTGTAGATAATGAATTTTCCCCCTGTAAATCGCATGGTACATAATTTGCGCCCGCCATTTGAATCATTTTTGCAACATAATCTTTGGATTTTCTCACATTAACTGAACCGTTCGAATTGATATAAAAAAAAGCCACTGTCTTTCCCGTGCTTTTTTCATTGTCTAAAGCCTTTAGCTTTATCAATTGTTCTGCAAAATACTGTTCTGCTTCCTTTTCTTTTCCCAAAAGTACACCATATAGTTTTATCCACTCCATTCTGCCCATTGGATCACTTTCATAACTAGAACGCTCCACTAAGACTGGAATATTTAATTTTTCTAACTGTTCTTTCACCTCAGGTGTATGATAAATCATCGTAGATTCCACAGCCAAGTCACAGCCCTCCGCTAAAATCAGCTCATAATCCGGTGCACTGTATTTTCCGGCATACAAAATTTTTCCTTCTTCCATTGCCCGTTTTGCTTCCTCAATATACCACCCCTGACTTGTAGTTCCCGACAAGCGAATATTCTTTATTCCATCCAGTGCCCGAAATAAATCCATTGCAGACGTTGCCACCAGATAAATATTTTCCAAAGGCTGCTGCAAAATCACAACGTCCTCTTCCAAACCAGATGGTGTGTCTGCATTTTCCGGCACAAGCAAAAATCGACCGCCATCTTTGATTGTAATCAATGCATAACCGTCTTCATAATAATCCACAGTAAATTGATTTGCATATTCTAACTGCATACTGTGGTCAATATTCATTTCTTTCCACGCTATCTGTTCTTTTGCATGTTCTGTTTTTTCCACCCCCTTGTGCATACCACATGCAGTCAGGAGAGTGGAAAAAAGTAACAGAGTCATCCAAAGAACTATCTTTTTTTGTTTCTTCATTCTTGAACCCTTATAATCGTATTAGAATCAAACTTTAGTTTATATTCTATTTCATGAGGAGTACTCATTGCTGTAGTGTCAGCCGACACGGAAAGTTCTTGATCAAATGCTGCCACGGGTATTTCAAAAGTAGAATTTCCTTCTGTATTAATCGGAAGAATTTTCTCTCCATCTACCACCATATAATCATAATTTGAACTACTCCAGATAATGGTTGCATACCCTTTGCCTTCACGGACATCAAATGCCGCAGGCGAACTCACGTTTGCTCTTCCAGAACCACCTGAGAGTTCTACTTCCACAGTATACGCTCCATCTTCCAATGAAAGCGTTTCCACGGTGGTCATAGAATGATTCACAAAAGCTTCCTGTGGCAAAGAATCGGAACGGAATACCAAAACCCTGTCATACCACTTTTCTTTTCGTTTACTAAATGCGGAACAATCTATCCCCATATCCAACGCCTCTACCGGAATCGTAAATGTGTGTTCTCCATTTTCATTTTCTACATATGGAATATAGTCATCTTCCTCTGCCTTTACAGCCTCTTCTCCAGTTCCCATATATACTTGCAGATAACCTGTTCCATTCATTGTCATGACTGCCACCATAGTTCCATTTTCTACTTTAAGCTCACAACTAGTAATGTGAAACATGGAGGAACTAGAATCCACGGTCACAGGATATACACCGTCCTTCAATTCTGTAGCATATACTGGTGTCATTCCTTCCTCTACCACGCTTTTTGCTTCTGTCATCTCATCCGCTGTGGCAACCTGGCTTTCATCTTTTCCATTCTCTGCTACACTTTCTGCCACTTCTTTTTCTGTTGTCGTATCCGCACCACAACCCGTCATGAGCTGAGCCATAATCAGTGTTGCCATTAAGAATACTATTTTTATTTTTTTCATTTTATCCATTCCTTTTTGCACTTTAAAATATTTTAGCAATAGAAAGCAGACTCTTGTGTCTTTCTATTGCTAAAACCATCGTAATTTTTTAATTATTCTGCCAAACTATCTATTGCTGCCTGTGCATGCTCTACAAATATATCCTGAATTGCCTCTAATTCACCTAATCCCTGAACTACACATTCCACTTCGTATCCGGCATCTTCAAATGTTTTTTTCCATGTACCATCTTCATCTCCAGCCATGTCATTGTTTGCATGATCGCCTGCTACAATCATAAGTGGCTGCAAGACAACTCGCTTATAATTGCCAGCCTGAACTTTTGCTAAAACATCATCTAATGACGGAGTAGCTTCTACCGTTCCTACATAATAATTTGTATAGCCTGCATCAGTTAACATATCCTGCATTTTAGAATACACTTTATTAGAATCAGCCTCTGTGCCATGTCCCATAAAACAGATTGCTGTTTCTCCATCATCATATTCTGCTGTCGCTTCTGTAATTGCTTTCATTACCTTTTGAAAATCGTCATCACTTGTCAATAACGGTTCACCAACAGCAACCTTTTCAAAAGCATCTGAATAATTTGCTACCTCTTCTACCAAATCATTGTATTCTAAGCCATTCATTAAGTGTGTCGGCTGAATCACTAACTTTTTAACACCATTATTCACTGCCCTGTCTAATGCTTCTTTTACATTGTCAATCGTAACATCATCTCTCTTTTTTACATGATCAATAATAATCTGGCTTGTAAATCCTCTTCTGACGGAATAATCTGTAAACGCTGCTTCAATTTTATTTTCAATGGCACCAATTGTCATACGTCTGTTATCATTGTAACTTGTACCAAAACTTACAACTAAAATTTCATTTTCTCCAATTTCATCCTGATTTCTTGTGTTGTCCAAAGAAGCATCTCCTGTTTCATAATTTTCTTCTTCATCGGCTTCTTCACTATTTTCCGTTTCACTGGTTTCTTCTTCACCGACTTCTTGTTCACCGTTTTCCTCTGTCGTCTGATTTTCCTCTGTTGTCTGATTTTCTTCTGTCACAGTGTTGTCTGCCGGTTTCTCCGAACCACAACCCGCCAGCACAATTGCTGACATTGCAAAAGCTGTAAGCAGTTTTGTCACGTTTTTCTTTTTCATGTTACCTTTCCTCCTTCAATGATGTGGATTTTTCCACGTTACCTTGTATCACTACTTGAATATTTGAAATCGAAAAAGACATACAGAAAAACACCCCAGTATCCATGTACTGTGGTACAAACAGCTTACAGCTTATATATTTCATATCGTAAAAGCAAGCTAAGGTACGACCAGGTACTCGTGGTCCGGAATGTAACTTCCTGTACCAATAACTGGCAGGTTTCCTGACTTGTAGCTCTATGTACACAACTGCCTTCCCAATTTCTCAGTGGCTGTTTCTATAAGTTCTGCACTCCTTACTTACAGTGACGAGTTCGTACCGGACTTTCACCGGTTTCCCTTTTACCCCTTATTCCTATTCAGACCATATAGCTTATATCCTATGCTCTCTATTTATAAATAACGGCACCAATTATTTTATTCGATTTTGGGTTATTATAACATACTCAATATGAAATCACAAGTCTGTTTTTCCTGGAAAGGCTTCTTTTAAATTAGTCCTGACCTGCACTAATTCTTCCGATCCCATTTCATTTTTCGGTGCCTGTATTTGTAAAAAAGCCACCGCTTTTCCTTGTATTTGATAAGCATAATAACAATAATAGCATTTTTTACTATGTCTAATCGGTATCTTTGTTTCTTTTATTTTTAAAATACTATTTCGCTTCAAAATTTTCAAATTTCCACTCATGCCGATGAGATAATCTCTAGTAATATAAAAATGTTTTTCCGGCATAGATAAGGTCTCGTTTTCTGTCATCTGCAATTCTATCATTTTAAAGTCATACAATAACTGATAAAGTTTAAACTCTCTGCTACCTCTTATCAATAGTACCAAAGCCCCGCCAGAAACAATTACACCACATATCAGCAGCATATATGACCGTACCTCGTCCTTTAAAGTATTCTTCACAGGCATCTTCCACATTACTACCAGCCACAACGAAGTAAGCACAAAACATATTAAGAACAATCTCCAATTCTTTTTTGTAGCATCTTTGTAGATTTTTTTTAACGTCATATTTTTCCTCCGCCTGCCTGAATTTTTTCCGCCAGCTCCATAAGATATACATAGCGTTCCATCTTTTCTTCCAGTGTTGTTTCTGCTTGTTCCTTTTCCTTAGAAAGTTCATTCAGCTTCACAAAGTCTGTTGCCACTTTTAGAATTTCGCTTTCTAATCCAGCAACCTTTTCTTCCAATGCCTCTATTTCTTCCTCAATGGTTTCATACTCTTTTTGTTCTGCATAGGTAAACTTCAGTTTCTTTTCTCTCGGGCGCTCCTTATACGCAATTGCTGCTTCTTTAGAGGACTTCTTCACCATAATTTCTTCATATGGGTTTCCTACCTTTTCTAAATAATCACTATAACCGCCTTCGTATTGCTTCAGTACGCCGTTCTCAAAAGCAAAAATACGATCTACGATTTTATCCAGAAAATATCTGTCATGAGAAACAGTAATAACAATACCATCAAAACGCTCTAAGTAATCTTCTAAAATTCCCAGTGTCTGAATATCCAAATCATTCGTCGGTTCATCTAAGATAAGAACATTCGGTGCCTCCATAAGAATTTTCAATAAATAAAGTCTCCTTTTTTCCCCACCCGAAAGCTTTTCTATTTTTGAATACTGCAACGTGCTGTCAAAAAGAAAGCGTTCCAACATTTTAGACGCTGAAATCAAACCTTCTTCGGTTCTGACAAATTCAGCCGTTTCCTTAATATAATCAATGACCCGCATGGAGGCATCTAATTTTTCATTTTCCTGTGAAAAATATCCAATCTTTACTGTAGGTCCTATTTCCACAAAGCCTTTATCTGCTTCCACTTCTCCTACAATAATTTTCATCAGTGTACTTTTTCCGCAACCATTTTCCCCCACAATCCCAATGCGGTCATTGCGCAAAAAAATATAGGAAAACTCCCGAATCAACATACGTTCCCCATAAGATTTTGTAATGCCCGAAAGTTCTATTGTCTTCTTTCCAAGTCTTGAAGACACCGAAGATAATTCAACACTCTCCGCTTTTTCCGGTGCTTTCATATCTCTAAGTGTTTCAAAACGTTCAATTCTTGCTTTTTGTTTCGTAGAACGTGCCTGTGCTCCACGACGAATCCACTCTAATTCTGTCCGAAGAATATTTTTGTTCTTTTTGTAAGTAGCTAATTCCATATCTTCCCTTTGAGATTTTAATTCCAGAAAGCCTTCAAAATTCGTTTGATAACTATACAATTTTCCCTTGTCTATCTCTACAATCTTATTACATACCCTGTCAAGAAAATAGCGGTCATGCGTTACCATAACAAGTGCACCTTTTCTAGCCTTTAAATAATTTTCCAGCCATAACACCATTGTATTATTCAGGTGATTGGTCGGTTCATCTAAAATCAGTATATCACAAGGCTTCAGCAAAGCCGCCGCCAAAGCAACTTTCTTCTTTTGACCCCCGGAAAGAATCTCAACCGGAAGGTCATATTGATCAAATCCCAAAATATTTAAAATGCGTTTACTTTCCCCCTCAACTTCCCAGGTGCCTCCACCAGCCGCATTGTTTTCTGCCACATATTCATATATCGTAATCCCTTTGGGAAATTCCGGATTCTGTGGCAGATAATTAACTACCACATGATTACCTAAAATCAATTCCCCCTCGTCTATTTCATCCTCCCCTGCTAACAATTTTAGCAAACTAGACTTTCCGGTTCCATTAATACCAATAACTCCAATCTTTTCCCTATCATCTATAGAAAAATCCACTTGATTTAAAAGTATCTTATCCGTATATGCCTTTGTGATTTTTGATGCGGTCAGTAAGTTCATATCATTATCCTCTTTGTTCTAAAATATACGTTAAAATTTCTTCAGCCACCTCGGATTTTTCCATAAGTTCTAACTCTTTTACTTGTGTTTTCGTAATCATAGTTACAACATTAGTATCCGTTCCAAAGCCGGCCCCTTTTGTTTTTAAATTATTTGCTACAATCATATCAATGTTTTTCCGTTCCAATTTTGCTCTGGAATTTTCTAACATATGCTCTGTTTCCATAGAAAATCCACATAAAAACTGATGTTCTTTTCTGTGTTCTCCTAGATATTTCAGAATATCCGTCGTATTGACAAGTTCTAACGTAGCACCTTCGCCCTTTTTCTTTATCTTTTCTTCTGCTGTATGCGCAGGCGTAAAGTCAGCCACCGCCGCTACTTTAATAATAATATCCTGCTTGTCAGCCTCCGCTGCCACCGCTTCAAACATATCCTTCGCACTAATTACAGGAATCACTTTTACAAACGGCGCTAACGGCACAGATACACTTGCCGCAACTAAAGTCACCTCAGCGCCCCTTTCCATAGCAGTTCTTGCAATAGCCATTCCCATTTTTCCAGTCGAATGATTCGAAATAAAACGCACCGGATCAATGGCCTCTCTGGTTGCACCTGCTGTTACTAATACCTTGAGTCCCTCCATATCCTTTGGAAAATGTATTTCCTTTAAAATATAATCTAATAATACGGTTTCCGAAGGCATTTTCCCTGCTCCTGTGTCACCGCAAGCTAAATATCCTACGTCCGGCTCAATCACTTCCATACCAAAGTGTTTTAACCTTTCAATATTATCCTGCACAATCGGATTTACAAACATATTGGTATTCATCGCTGGAGAAATAATTTTTTTGCATCTGCATGCCAGAGCCGTAGTCGTAAGCATATCATCTGCAATGCCACTAGCAAGTTTTCCAATCACGTTAGCGGATGCCGGTGCAATCAACATCACATCTGCCTTTTTCGCCAACGAAACGTGCTCCACATTATAATTAAAATTCCGGTCGAAAGTATCCACCAGACACTTATGATTTGTAAGGGTTTCAAAGGTGATAGGATTAATAAAATTAGTGGCATTTTTCGTCATCAGTACGTGAACATCTGCATGAAGTTTCACGAGCATACTTGCTAAATTTGCAATCTTATATGCAGCAATACTTCCTGTGACACCCAAGACCACTGTTTTTCCCTGTAACATCTTATTTTCTTCCTTTCTGTTTTATATTCTTCTTTCGCATATATACTTATGAAAGAATTGGTGAAAGTTCCCCGTACTTTTCATAACGTGATTTCTTTATAATTTTATTGTCACCGTCTACAAATACCACATGTGGCTTATGCGTCTTAGCCTCTTCAGGTGTCATTTCACAGTAAGACATAATAATAACATGGTCATCCACCTGCACTTGTCTTGCTGCCGCTCCATTGAGACAAATCATACCACTGCCCGGCTCTCCTGCAATCGTGTAGGTTTCAAAACGATTTCCATTTTCTACATCTACAATCTGTACTTTTTCATATTCATAAATATTGGCTGCTTCCATAAGTTCCGGGTCCACAGTAATACTTCCCACATAATTTAATTCTGCCTGTTTTACAACTGCTCTGTGAATCTTTCCTTTTAACATGGTAATCGTCATAATTTTCTCCTTTTTCTAATCATCAGTCCTTGTTGCTTACAATAAAATTATCAATCAAACGTGTTTTTCCAATATAAACGGCTATTGCAGTCAGTACATCTCCTTTGATTTCGCTTATTGGCTCAATGGTATTAAAATCAACTACTTCCACATAATCAATTTTGGCAAGAGGTTCTGTTTGCAATTTTTTTACAATTTCTTCTTTTACCTTTTTCGCATCTGTTTCGCCTTTTTCAATCATGTCTTTTCCAATTTTTAAAGATTGACTTAAGATTACTGCAGCCTTCCGCTCCTGCTCGCTTAAATAGGTATTTCGGGAGCTTTTTGCAAGACCGTCTTCTTCGCGAATAATCGGGCAGCCTACAATTTCAATGTCAAAATTTAAATCTCTTACCATTCTTTTAATAATAGCTAACTGTTGCGCATCCTTCTGTCCAAAGTAAGCTCTATCCGGTGTCACTATATTAAATAATTTAGAAACCACCGTGCATACACCTGAAAAATGAATCGGGCGGGATTTTCCACAAAGTTCCTTCGTAAGTCCCTCCATATTCACAGAAGTTGTCCTGTCCTCAAAATACATTTCCTCTGGTTCCGGATGAAACAAAAGAGCAGCGCCTGCCTCTTCGCAAAGCTTTGCATCTCTTTCTAAATCTCTTGGATAACTTGTCAAGTCTTCTGTAGGACCAAACTGCGTAGGATTAACAAAATCACTGACAACTACTCTGTCATTCTCCTTTACTGCACGTTCAATCAGACTTTTATGTCCTTCATGCAAAAATCCCATCGTTGGAACCAGTCCAACACTCAGTCCTTCTTTCTTCCATTGTTTTACCGCACTTCTTACCTCGTCAATTCGCTTTACCATCTGCATTTTCTTTCTCCTTGTTTTCTGTATTGTCTTACTTCCTATTATAATAGCTGTCTATTGATTTTTAATAAAGTTTTTCGATTACGGAATCATCTATTTTAAACGTGTGCTCTGCTGCCGGGAAGGTTCCTTCCTTCACTTCTTTTACATAATCACTGAAGCCTCCACGCATCTGCTCACCTATATTTCTAAATTGTTTTACAAATTTGGGTGCCATGTCGGAATACATCGCCAACATATCCTGATAAACCAGAACCTGTCCATCGCAGCCTGCTCCTGCACCAATCCCAATAGTTGGAATGCCAATCTGCTCTGTAATAAAAGTTGCCAGCCTTTCTGGTACACATTCTAATACCACGGCAAATGCACCTGCTGCTTCTACCGCCTTTGCTTCTTCTAATAAACGTTTTGCTGCTGCTTCTTCTTTTCCCTGAACCCTGAATCCGCCAAATGCATTGACCGACTGTGGTGTCAGACCAATATGTGCACATACAGGAATGGAGGCCTTTACAATTGCTTCGATTTGTGGACATACCTCGAGTCCGCCTTCTAATTTCACTGCCTGTGCCCGTCCTTCTTTCATTAATCTTCCTGCATTGACTACTGCATCATAAACAGATGTCTGATATGACATAAAAGGCATATCCGTAATTATCATGGCGTTCTTTGCCCCTCTTGCCACCGCTGCCGAATGATGAATCATATCTTCCATAGTGACAGATAAAGTATCTTCATAGCCAAGACAAACCATGCCTAAAGAATCACCTACCAAAATAGATTCCACGCCTGCCTCATCTACTAACTTTGCTGTAGAATAATCATAAGCAGTAAGCATTGTTATTTTTTCCTTTTTCTGTTTTGCATTTTTAAATGTATTTACTGTTGTTTTCATCAAATCATCCTCCAATTATTTCTTCCATTTTTCCATAATCCCTATCTGGATTTTTTATTTTTGAAATTTCAATCAGTTTCTCTCCAAGACTCCGATAAACCTTCTCTGTTTCACTTGAGAGCACCTTTAAGTGTTTTTTCACTGTCTCTGTATCATTTCGTTCTATTGGACCAGTAAGCGCCTCTACGACTCCCTGCTTTATACCATTTTCTACATTTTCACAGACAAGTGTTTCCACAGCTTCATAGGCTTCTTTTTCTGAAAAGCCACACTCTTGCAGCATTTTAACAGAAATTCCTATCAGTGCCAGTACATGGTTACTTACCATACTCATTCCGGCATGATATTTCACTTTATCCTGCCTTTGAATAATTCTCACTTTGTGTCCAATGGCTTCCCAACAGGATTTCATTTTCTCTACTGCTGCATCGTCGCCCTCCATAGTGAGTTGAACCTTATGAAATTGTTGATAAGCGGAATATTTATTGCTGAACGCATAAATCGGATGAATGGAACAGACATATGCGCCTGTTTTTTCCTTCGACCTGAAAACATCAGATGATAATGAGCCGCTAAAGTGACAAACTATTTTGTCTTTTAAATCAAACTTTATAATGCAATCCCAAACACCTGAAATCATGTTATCCGGTGTAGTAATAAGCAGGGTATCGCTTACCTTTATTAGATTTTCCAGCTTCTCATAATATGTTGTGCCAATAAATTCAGCGGAGTCTATGGCATGTTCCAACGTTCTACTGTATATGCCCGAAATCTCCATTCCCTTAAGCTTTAAATACTGACCTAAGGTAGTACCTACTCTACCAGCACCTATAATTCCTATTCTCACGCTATCACCTCCATTTACGAATCTTTCTAGTGACAGCTCATGCTCATTGATGCAGTTCTCACCGATACCGCTCAACGAGCAATATACCATAGTTATTTACGGATTGCAATAGTAGAATTTGCTATTTTATTCGTCAAATTCTACCGTAACATTGTAACCACTGCTCAAAGTTTCCACGTCCTTTACAACTCCTGTAGTTACTTTTAATCTTTCATTAAATTTAAAATTAGCTGACATTGCTACCGCGGGTTTAATCGTATAATAATAGGAGGTGGGAAGGACACCTTCCGTCACCTCCACAGTATCTCCTACTTTCACTAAACCTTCGCGCTCCATTTTAAACACCATGCTTCGCATATTAACCTTCCTTTACTTTTTCCATGTAGACGGTGCAAACAATACTAACAATGGAAATATTTCTAATCTTCCCGCCAACATGTTAAATATAAATACAAGTTTTGACAACACTGAAAATTTATCAAAGTTTTCCACCGGTCCCGCTGCTCCTAAGCCCGGACCCGTATTATTAATCATTGCTGCTACGGCAGTGAAATTCGTAGTAAAATCAAAATTATCTAAGCTTACCACCAACACAGAAACTGCATAGAGAACAATATATGCCACCATAAACACGTTCACAGACCGGATGACCTCATGTTCCAAGAATCTTCCATTTAATTTTATCTTTTTAATGTTTCTTGGATGTACACTGGTATTTAATTCTTTTATCAGTGTTTTCACAAGAATAATAATTCTCACTACTTTAATTCCACCACCGGTACTTCCGGCACAAGCTCCTATCATCATCACTAGGACAAGCACTGCTTTTGAAAATTCCGGCCACAAATTATAGTCTGTCGTTGCAAATCCTGTACTGCTCATCACAGACGAAACCTGAAACGCTGCCTGTTGCATGGTTCCTTTCACCCCACCATACATTCCATTAAGATTCCACGTAATAAGCAAGGTAGCGGCAAGCAAAATTCCAAAATACACTTTCCACTCTGTTGTCTGAATGACTCCTATCACCTTTTTACATAAAAACATATAATAAATATTAAAATTTACACCAAATAACACCATAAATAAGGTAACAATATTCTGTACTGTAGCAGAATAACCCGCAAGGCTATCATTTTTTACTGCAAATCCACCTGTGCCGGCTGTGGAAAAGGCAATATTCACTGCATCATACAATGGCGTGTCTGCTACTAACAGCACTAATATTTCCATCACCGTCATTGCAAAATACATTCCGTATAAAATTAATGCTGTTGTTTTCATTTTTGGTACCAGTTTACTGATACTTGGCCCTGTGCTCTCTGCTTTTAACAGGTAAATATTATTTCCGCCTGCCAAAGGAAGAATTGCCATGATAAACACAAGTACGCCCATTCCCCCAATCCAGTGGGTAAAGCTCCTCCAAAAAAGTATAGACTTTTCGAGACTTTCTATTTCCCTTAAAATTGTTGCGCCTGTGGTAGTAAATCCCGAAACGCTCTCAAATACTGCATTTAACACGCTTGGTATACTATCTGACAACAAAAAAGGCAGTGCTCCAAACAAACTTAACACAATCCAGCTGACACTGACAATTACAAACCCCTCTTTTGCATACATTGTCTTATTCTCTGGTTTTCTGATTATCATCAGTGCCCCTAAAAGCATTCCCAGGCCAATAGATATTAGAAATGAAAAAAATGCCTTTTCCCTATATACTACTGCTACCATAGCCGGCAGACACATAAACACTGACTCAAAAATAATGAGCCAGCCAATCACATATCTCATTAATTTATAATTCATTTTTTACCTCTGTATAATATCATCTATATCATTCAATCCTGTGTTTGTAGTAACAATAATTACAGAATCTCCCACCTGTATAGAATCGTAACCTCGTGGGATAATTACTTTACCCTTTCTATAAATACAGGCCACCACAATATTTTTCTTAATTTTTAACTCCTCTAGTGGTTTATCCACAACTTCTGAACGTTCCCTGATTACAAATTCTAAAGCCTCCGCTTTATTTTCGATAATCCGATAAAGCGTTTCCACATTACTTCCGATAGAATTCTTCATGGCACGTACAAAACGGATAATGTTTTCTGCTGTTACATATTTCGGACACACAATGGTGTCTAAATCCAAGCCACCAATCACTTCATTAAATGCGATATTATTGATTTTTGTCACTACCTTAGCACTGGATTTTTTCTTAACAAGCATAGAAAGGAGAATATTTTCCTCATCCATATTGGTAACTGCAACAAAAGATGCTGTGCGTTCCATTCCCTCTTCTAACAGCATATTTTGATCCGACGCATCGCCGCATACCACATCAGCCTTCGGCAAAAGTTCTAATAAACGCTCGCAGCGCTCTATATTTTTATCAATGATTTTTACCTTAATTCCCATTTGAAGCAGATTTTCTGCTAAATAGTAGGCAAGATCACCACCTCCGGCAATCATAGTATCCTTTACCTGATTTGTCACTACGCCGATTTTTTTAAAAAATCCACTGGCATTTTTCGGGGCTGCGATAATATGCACAATATCCTTTTCTCGTAAAATAAAATTGCCCCGGGGAATAAATACTTCTTCTCCACGTTCTACTGCACATACAAGGATATCACAATGCAGCTTTAAAGAAATGTCCATAACCGTCATATTTCCTAATACGGATTTTTCCTGCATACGGAATTTCAATAGTTCGATTCTTCCTTTTGCAAACGTATCGATTTTAATGGCAGAGGGAAAACGCAGTACTCTTGCTATTTCCATAGCTACCGCATGCTCTGGATTAATCACCATAGCAAGTCCTAACTCTTCTTTTATGTAATTTGCCTCCCTGCTGTATTCCGGATTTCGGATTCTGGCAATCGTCTGACAATTTCCTGCCTTTTTCGCCAGCAGGCAGCACAAAAGATTTAATTCATCCGACCCTGTCACTGCAATAAATAAATCTGCATTTGCAATCCCCGCCTCTGCCTGTGTTAAATGACTTGCTCCATTTCCAACTATGCCCATCACATCATCTCTGTTTGCCATTTCGTTCACAACTTTAGCCCTTGTATCAATAACCGTAATATCGTTTCCTTCTTTTGATAGCTGTTCCGCCAGTGTCTGGCCTACCTTTCCACAGCCTGCAATAATAATTTTCATGGAAGCCTCCAAAACCTTAAAATTTATCCGGATAATCTGAACCTGTATCCTGACGCATCTGATTCAGATATTTTTCCGGCTCTTTTTCCATTTTTAACATGGTATCAAATGCCAGTAATATCATTTTATGGTGGTTGCAACGCATATCCGTTTTTCCCATGTCCATTTCCACCTTAAAACGATCTATCTGCCAAATCATAATATCAATCACCGTACAGCCGTCAATCTGATAAGCGCACGAAAATCTTTCATGTTCCAAAAAATAAATAAATTCACTATATACGCCCTCCGAAGCCTGTAATCTCTCCCAAAAATCTGCAAGAAACTCTTCTGACATACCTGCATAGTGACATAATGTCCTCGCCCACAAATAGGCCTTTTTCTCCATTATTTTCACCTCGTATCTTTAAATTTCTTATTATTATAACAGAATTTTTGATACAAGTCCACAGGGGCTCCTTCTATTATCCAGAAACATTCCTAAGAGCATTCCCGTTTCAATGTTGTAAAATATATGCAAAATCCAAAAAAAGTAATCGACAATCTTTCTAATCTGTATTATAATAGTTATGTTTTGAACACAATCGACATATCAACAAAGGAGAATTAAAATGAGCTTTGAATTCATAAAAAAATTACCGACTCCTGCAGAAATTCGTGAAGAATACGCGCTTCCGGCAACTTTAGTTGCTTTAAAAGAAGAACGTGATGCAGAAATTCAAAAAGTAATTACAGGAGAATCTGATAAGTTCTTAGTTATCATCGGACCATGTTCTGCCGATAACGAAGATTCTGTCTGTGATTATACTAACCGACTGGCTAAGGTTCAGGAAAAAGTAAAAGACAAATTAATCATTATTCCTAGAATCTATACCAACAAACCTCGTACTACCGGTGAGGGTTACAAAGGTATTGTTCATCAGCCTGACCCTGAAAAGGCACCAAATCTCTTAGGTGGTCTGATTGCAATGCGTAAAATGCATATTCGTGCCATCGAAGAATCTGGTCTTACTTGTGCAGATGAAATGTTATATCCGGAAAACTACCGTTATCTGTCTGACATTCTCTCTTACGTTGCCATTGGTGCCCGTTCTGTAGAAGATCAGCAGCATCGTTTAACCGTCAGCGGTATGAATGTTCCTGCCGGAATGAAGAACCCTACCGGCGGAGATTTATCTGTTATGATGAATTCTGTTATAGCAGCACAGGGAGCACACGAGTTTATTTATCGTGGCTGGGAAGTAAAAACAGATGGTAATCCATTAGCCCATACTATTTTACGTGGTGCTGTAGACCCACACGGCTGCTGTCATCCGAATTATCATTACGAAGATTTAATTCAGGTAGTTGAAATGTATGAAAAACGTGATTTAAAGAATCCTGCAACTATCGTGGATGCAAACCACTCTAACTCCAATAAGAAATTCCACGAACAGATTCGTATTGTGAAAGAAGTTCTTCACAGCCGCAAACATGATTCTGCCGTAGAAAAGCTTGTAAAAGGTGTTATGATTGAAAGTTATATTGAAGAAGGCTCCCAGAAGATTTGTGACCATATTTATGGAAAATCCATTACAGACCCATGTCTTGGTTGGGAAGATTCCGAACACTTAATTTACACTATTGCAGATTTAGTATAATTAAAAAGCACACCCTATCTTTCAGGGTGTGCTTTAATATATGCATTTCTAATCATATGAGGCGTAATCTCTGCTTCAATTCCAGCTTTTTTCGCATAAGCCTTCAACACTTTCCATACACCTTGTCTGCTCATCTGCCCTCCGGAGCAATTCACAAACAGGCAGTCACTCTCATTTTCACCTGTCAGTTCTTTCCGTCCTGTTTCTAAATACAATTTCAATGCTTCCTTTGCTTCTTGACCAAATGATATTGTCCTATCCTTGCATACAACATAACCAAGCGTTAAATTTATGTCCGTCTTTTTTAGCGAAATAAGTTCGCTAACTCTAACTCCTGTTGCATACAATAATTCTAACATTGCCTTATCGCGGATTCCTTTTTCCGTCTCCATGTTGGGCTGCTGCAGCAAAAGCGTCACTTCGCTTTCCGTCAGCGTTTCTATTGCCCTTTTTTCTACCTTAGGTGCTTTCAATTCTTCTGCAATATCCTGCTGCACCTTTCCGTCCTTTGCAAGATAATGATAAAAGGATTTGATTGCTGCAATATTTCTTGATATTGTACTGGGAGCGAATTGTTCCTTTTCCAGATAAAGTATGTATGAATTCAAATTCGTGGTAGTAATAGCATCAATATCTTCTACCGACTGTCTATTCAAAAAATGCTGTAATTTATGTAAATCTCTTTCATAAGATAAGCGTGTATTTTCTGCTGTTCTCTTCACATTTTCTAAATATAATATAAATTGCTGTATTTCCAGTTCCATGATCTTCGCCTCGTACTTTTCCTATAATTACGCCGTCTAAACTCGCGTAGATACTATTATAATCACTCTCCTTCAGAAATGCAAGCATTATACAAACTTTAATATTTTTTTCATAAGAAATGGGTTCACATTACTCTCCAGAAAGATACCGCCTAATAGTAAGATGCCTGCCACTGCCATCATTAGAAAATATTTCACCCAAAGCTTTTGTTTCTCCCTTTTTCCATTGCAATTTAGTAATAACTTTTGATTTTCCTTAATTCTCCATATAAGAAACACATACACCGGAACATACAAAAGGTATTGTGGCAAAAGCGAAATTGCTCCCACAGGAATTCCCCATATTCCCAGACGCAGGATACAAATACTCACAAAGGCTCCGGTACTGACACCCAGCCATATAGTATAAGAATAAGCCAGCACACACCCAAACGATGTGACACCACAAACCATTAAGACCATGTATATTTTCATTCTTTTTTCAAAAATATACACAAACAATGAATTATATTCTATATCCATATATTCAAATTTGTCCAGAAAATATGCACTCATTACTCCGGCTTCTCCACCAGCACTAGGAATCAAGAAGTTTCCTATTACAATGCCTAACAAAAATCCAATTCCAAAAAAGATAAGAAATCGATTCATTCCTACCTTCCTTGTTTCGCTCACTATTGTCTGATTCATTTTTACTCCTGCCTGTACTTTTTTATATGTTTATGCCGGAGCAAAAAATGATATTCCATTTTATTTTTTCATACAGCATTTTAACTTGTATGCCAAAATTCCAGACACTGTTTTCGAATCTTGTATCTTCTTATCAAATATCATCTGACACAGTTCGTCCAAATCATATTCTTCCACATTGATATATTCTCCTTCATCCAGTTTCTGCTGCGAAGGAATTAACTGATCCGCCACATACACGTCAATCAGTTCATCGCAAAAAGCCACGGTTGTCCTTAAGGAAATCAAGTGTTCTAAATGCTCTGAACGAAATCCCGTTTCTTCTTCCAATTCCCTTGCTGCACATTCTATCGTAGGCTCTTCTGGTGTATCACGGCCACCAGCCGGCAACTCCAATGTATAACGTTCTAATGCATTCCGATACTGACGCACCATAAGTAATTTTCCTTCATTCGTAACAGCGACTACAGCCGCAGCACCTTTATGCTTCACAAAATCCCATTGCTTTACCTGTCCATCAGGCAACTGAATGTAATCCTTATAAAAATCAATGATACTTCCCTTTTGTACTAATTCTCTTTTAATTCTTTTTATATTATCTGTCATATCCAACCTCCTATACAGTAAAAAGGGTGCCATTCCGACACCCTTTTATTTTATAATGATTTCAAGAAAGTTTCAATACGATCCAGACCTTTTTCAATCTGTTCTATGGATGTGGCATAAGAAAGTCTGATATGGTCTGCAAATCCAAAGTCTGCACATGGAACAACTGCGACCTTATAATCATGAATTAAAATTTCCGCAAGCTTTGCTGCTGTTTGAATCCTTTCGCCTTTATATTCCTTTTCACAAGCTTCACTCACATCCACAAATACATAAAATGCACCCTGAGGTTCTAAGGTAGAAACATATGGCATTTTGCAGAATCTGTCATACATATACTTTCTACGTTTATCAAACTCTTTACGCATTTCTTCCACCGTATCCTGTGGTCCACTGATTGCCTCTAAAGCCGCCTTCTGGGCAATCGAGTTAGGATTTGATGTTTGATGGCTCTGCAAGCTTCCCATCACCTTTGCTACTTCCGCAGCAGCGCCAATATACCCTATTCTCCAGCCCGTCATGGCATATCCTTTTGCTACCCCACTGCATGTAATGGTTCTCTTGTAAATTTCTTCTCCCAAAGAAGCAATACTTACATGTTCTGCACCATGATACAGCAGGTTTTCGTACATTTCATCAGAAACCACATAAATATCTGCCTCTGTAACTACTTTTGCTATTGCCTTTAACTCCTCTCGTGTGTACACCATACCTGTTGGATTACTTGGAGTATTCAGTACAAGCGCTTTTGTATTCGGTGTAATAGCAGCTTTAATCTGTTCTGCACTTACCTTATAGCCATCTTTCTTCTCGCCACGAATAAATACCGGAACACCATCTGCCAATTTAACAATTTCAGGATAGCTTAACCAATATGGTGCAGGAATGATAACTTCATCACCAGGATTTAAAATTGCTTCAAAAATATTTGTCAGACAATGTTTTCCGCCATTGCTGACTACAATCTGGTTTGGTTCATATGAAATTCCATTGAATTTTTTGAATTTTTCACAGATTGCCTGTTTTAATTCCATAATCCCGGAAGCTGGAGTATATTTGGTAAATCCTTCATTGATAGCTCGAATTGCCGCCTGGTTGATATTGTCCGGTGTATTAAAATCCGGTTCGCCCGCTCCGAAGCCTACTACGTCTACACCATTTGCTTTCATTTCTTTTGCTTTTGCCGTAATCGCTAACGTTGATGACGGCTTTACTGCCATTGCTTTCTTTGATAATGTTAATGACATATCTGCACCACCTTAAATTTAATCCTATTTTGTATTTTTCTTTTTCTCTTCTAATCTGTAGAATATCACACTTGTTTTAGTATAATATATGACTTCTGTTTTTGCAAGCACGGAGTGTGTTTCTTGCATTTTTTTATTAATTTTTATATTTTTTCCGTATATATACTGGTTTTTTTATTTATTTTGACACAAAAATGAATCATTACTTCTGTTTTCTTTCACTTTTATCATTTTCTATCCCTGCCATCTGCTTCTTTTCTGTCAGCACTCATTTTTAACATTTTATTCAATAATAATTGATTTTTTTGTGTTTTTTTGGTAAAATTATATAAAACTATAAGATACGAGGCATAGGAGGTAGCATTATGAGTAAATTTAATATTGACAGACCCAAAGCCAGACCAAAACAGGCTTCCACGGTCAAAAATCCAAAGATTCCTAAAAATATAAATTTTTCTTCAAAAAAAGATAAGCAAAAAACTTCAAACACCTCAAGACAAAAACTGGCTGAAATCCCTTTCTTTCAACGAATCCATTCACAATTGATTGCAGCCTTTATGTTAACAGTTATATGCATCATTATTTTAGGCGTTTCATCCTATACAAAGTCTTCCAACAGCATCACAGAAACTTATGAAAATTCTGCTGGTCAGACCATGAAAATGATGGTGCAGTATTTAGACTTAGCACTAAATAACGTACAAAGCAATTACATGACCTATTTGAACAACCAGGAGCTTAGCTACTACTTCAAAGGCATGTATGCAAACGATAATATCAAACAGACCACCACTTATAACAGCTTTAAGGGAAGCTTCGGTAAAACTGTAACTTCAGACCCACTGGTTTCTAACATTTACTTTCTCTCTAATAATGTAGATTCCATCACAAGTTCTCAGTCTACCGAGAAAGAATTATATTCTGCTTACACCGCAACAGACTCCGGTGCTAAAGTAAAGGAAAATAAATATGCCTTTTTCTGGTTTGGTAATCAACCAGAAATTGATGATGCATTAAATACATCCAGTGACAAATATGGTGTCCGCCTTGCCCGGCATTTTGCAGATTCAAATACCATAATGCTTGTTGATATCCGGCGTGATGTCATCACGAATACACTTGCTTCTTTAGATGCAGGCGATGGCAGTGTTGTTGGATTTATAACCCAGGACGGCAAAGAAATTCTTTCTAACGATACTTTTGCTGCGGATGACACTCCTGTATTTTCTGACGAAAGCTTTTATACTTCAGCGTTAGAAGGTGAGGAGGATAATGGCTTCAAAGATGTAAGTTTAAACAATACGGACTATCTATTTTTATACTATAAGCTTACAAATCAGAATGCAATGATTTGTTCTCTGATACCAAAATCCTTTATTTTATCCCAGGTATCAGATATTAGAAATAACACCATATTATTTGTCATTATCGGTGCTTTACTCGCTATTCTCTTAGGTACATATTTTGCCAGAGGAATCGGTTCTACCATCAGCAATATCACACACCAGCTACGTAAAGTTGCAAAAGGCGACTTAACCGTAGAAGTTACCACCAAACGAAAAGATGAATTCAAATTGCTCACCGAAGGCATTACGGATATGATTTCTAATATGAAGCTTTTAATACAAAAAGTCAATGAAATGAGTAAAGAGTTGACACAGGCAGCAGGATTTGTTTCTGATTCATCATCAACTTTTATGGAAACCTCTCAGAATATCCAGCTTGCAATTTCAAATATTGAAGCAGGTGTAAATCAGTTAGATGAAGATTCTGCCGACTGCCTCTCACAGATGGATTCCTTATCTCAAAAAATTTCAACAGTCTCTGACAGCACTGTCGAAATCAGTAAACTCACTTCAGAAACGAATGCATCTATTCACAGCGGTATTACTTCTATGAATATCTTAAATGAAAGTGCAAGGGAAACCTCAGAGATTACTGCAAAGGTAATTATTTCTATTGAAGAATTAGAAGAACGTTCCCGTTCTATCAGCCACATTGTTGACAGTATCAATGATATTGCAGAAGAAACAAATCTTCTCTCTCTTAACGCTTCCATTGAGGCCGCCAGAGCCGGAGAAGCCGGACGTGGTTTTTCTGTTGTAGCGGAACAGATTCGTAAACTGGCAGACCAGTCCTTAGCTTCTGCAAATGAAATCAACAAAATCATTGACGAAATGATTTCACAAACACATGATGTTGTCGAAACAGCAAAGAAAGCCGAAACCGTGGTTGCCTCTCAAAAAGATGCTGTTACAAACACTACTGCATCCTTTGATGAAATGAGTCAACAGATTTCTAATTTAGTAAATTCACTGACTACTATTACTGAAGATGTAAGTTCCATGAGCGTATCTAGAGACACTACTCTTTCAGCAATCGAGAGTATTTCTGCTGTTTCTGAAGAAACCTCTGCTTCTTCTTCTAATGTATCTACAACAGCTGTAACACAATTGAATTCTGTGACAAAATTAGATTCTGCTTCCTCTAATTTGGCAAAACGTGCCGAGGAGCTTACCGAATTGCTAAAACAATTTACTTTATAAACATTCAAAATAGCCCACCAATGATTGGCGGGCTATTTTTAGTCTATAACAAAATTTATTTCTTTGCATACTTTATAAAAAGATATTCTTTGAGGTCCATGATGACAAACTGCTCAAATCTTTTTTATCTCTCCACAATTGCTTGTAAACTTTCCGAATGCATACCACCAAAAGAATTAGCTGCATTATCTGCTGATTTAGTCGTATTAAGTGATATGTTAGCAAATATTCTCGCTCGCCAGGAGTTATGTGATAGCAACACTGCTTCCCTGGAACAATAGGCAAAATATTGAAAAACCGCCATATTCTCACGAATATAGCGGCTATCTTCACATTTTAATATTTTAATGCTATTTTGCATAATCAATTACTCTTGATTCTCTAATAACATTCACTTTAATCTGTCCCGGATATTCTAACTCAGCTTCAATCTGCTTAGATATATCTCTTGCTAATAATACCATATCGGCATCTGTTACCTGTTCCGGAACTACCATAACTCGAATCTCTCTACCTGCCTGAATAGCAAAAGATTTCTCTACACCCTTAAATGTGTTTACAATATCCTCTAACTGTTTAAGTCTGTTTGTATATGTTTCTAGTGTTTCACGTCTTGCACCTGGTCTTGCAGCAGAAATTGTATCCGCAGCCTGTACAATGCACGCAATTAATGTCTGCGGTTCTACATCACCATGATGGGCTTCCACAGCATTAATAATAATGCCAGACTCCTTATACTTTCTACACAGTTCAACACCAATCTGAATATGTGATCCTTCCATCTCCTGATCTACAGATTTACCTATATCATGCAATAAACCTGCTCTCTTAGCCATACGGATATCTACCCCGATTTCTCCGGCTAATAAACCAGACAAATGAGCTACTTCAATTGAATGCTTTAATGCATTCTGTCCATAGCTTGTACGGAATTTCATTTTACCAAGTAAACGTACTAATTCCGGATGTATACCGTGAACGCCAACTTCTAAAGTTGCTGCTTCACCCTCCTCACGAATCATAACTTCTACTTCACGCTGCGCTTTTTCTACCATTTCTTCAATACGTGCTGGATGAATTCGACCATCTACAATCAATTTTTCTAATGCGATTCTGGCTACTTCTCGTCTAATCGGATCAAAGCCGGATAAAATGACTGCTTCCGGAGTATCATCAATAATTAATTCTACCCCTGTCATGGTTTCTAAAGTACGAATATTTCGTCCTTCGCGTCCAATAATTCGTCCTTTCATTTCATCGTTTGGTAACTGTACTACAGAAACCGTTGTTTCCGCAACATGATCAGCTGCACATTTCTGTATCGCTGTGGTTACATACTCTTTTGCCTTCTTATCTGCTTCTTCCTTCGCTTTTGCTTCAAGCTCTTTCACAAGCACGGCTGTTTCATGTCTAACTTCATCTTCAACAGTTTTCAAAAGATATTCTTTTGCTTGTTCGGAGGTCAATCCTGAGATTCTTTCTAATTCCTGTACACGTTTTTCGCTTAAGCTTTCCACTTCCTGCTTTTGCTTTTTCAACGCTTCTTCCTTCGCTGCATATCCTGCCTCGCGCTTTTCCATTGCTTCTGCTCTTTTGTCTAAGTTTTCTTCCTTCTGAAGTACACGTCGCTCATATCTTTGCACTTCAGCTCTCCGTTCCTTCGTTTCCTTTTCCACTTCGTTTCTGGCTTTGAGATTTTCTTCCTTAGCTTCCAGCAATGCCTCACGCTTTTTATTCTCTGCAACTTTTAATGCTTCATCTATTATTTCTCTTGCCTTTTCTTCTGCACTACCAATTTTAGCTTCCACTGTTTTTTTGCGGATTTCCACGGTAATGAGGTAAGTAATAGGTATAGTTATTATCAACGTAATAACAACTGCAATAACGTAATTTAGCACAGGAGCACCTCCTTATTTAATTTTCATTGCACAAAATACAACACTTAAATTTTATACTTTTTTCGTACTTGTGTCAAGTCATTTCAAGAATGTCTTACTGTTTTGCTCTTCCTTCAATTGTGAAAAAACTTTATCAATTTTAGAATATGGAAAGCCTTTTCTCATTAGGGACATCTTCAGTTTTTGCTGCTTTTCTGCCTCTAATGTCCAGGGTTCACAACTCTTCTTTAATATCATAGTTCGAATTGCATAAAACTCTTCTTCTTGCATATCTTGAAAGATTCTATCTATGATTTCATTAGAAATCCCTTTTACATATAACTCCATTTTCAATTGCTTATAGCTCTTATGTTTGCACCTGTATTCTATGTATCTTCTTGCATAAGACTCATCATCAATGTATCCGTAGGACTTTACGTAATCAATCGCACACTCTACCGCTTCCGGTGGATATCGGTTTTCCATCAGTTTTTCTCTTAATTGTTTTTCTGTCTTGTCACGCTTTTCTAAAATATACATAGCCCGTTTTTTCGCACGTTTTCCTACAATCTCATACAAAATTCTTTGATGCAGCTCTTCTTCTAACTCCATTCCCTTTGCGATATTGCATGACTTAATCTCGCTTTTATACAACTCAAATGCAGGTTCATCATTCAAATATATTGTATATTTCTTATTTTCACCGGCTTCTATGGCAGTTATAATCATTCCTTATCCTTTTCCTTTGCTTCAGTCACTGCCTCCTGTGCCTCTTCTTTCATTTCTGCCTCTTCGCCGTTCAAATTGAAATGACTTCTTACTTTTTCTTCTATGTCAGACATAATTTCAGGGTTCTCCTTCAAGAAATTCTTTGCATTTTCTCTACCCTGTCCAATCTTGCTTCCATCATAAGCATACCATGCACCACTCTTTTGAATTACACCAATTTCCGCAGCTAAATCCAGAATATCACCTGCTACAGAAATTCCTTCTCCAAACATAATATCAAACTCTGCCTCTTTAAATGGTGGGGCAATCTTATTCTTTACTACTTTTACCCTGGTACGGTTTCCGACAACCTCTCCGCCCTGTTTAATTGCTTCAATTCTTCTTACATCCAGACGAATGGAAGAATAGAACTTAAGCGCACGTCCGCCGGTTGTTGTTTCCGGGTTTCCAAACATAATTCCTACCTTTTCACGAAGCTGATTAATAAAGATTACAATACAATTGGACTTGCTGATTACGGCCGTCAGCTTACGCAATGCCTGTGACATCAGTCGCGCCTGTAAACCCACATGGGAATCTCCCATATCGCCGTCAATTTCTGCCTTTGGTACCAATGCAGCCACAGAGTCTACAATTACAATGTCTACTGCTCCGGAACGCACCATAGTTTCTGTGATTTCTAACGCCTGTTCCCCGTTATCCGGCTGAGAAATATACAAATTATCAATATCTACTCCGATTTTCTTTGCATATGCCGGATCTAATGCATGTTCTGCATCAATAAAGCCTGCAATTCCACCTCTCTTTTGCACCTCAGCTACCATATGCAAAGATACTGTCGTTTTACCACTGGATTCTGGTCCGTACACTTCTACAATACGTCCTTTTGGTATTCCCCCCATACCCAAAGCAATATCAAGACTTAATGAGCCTGTCGGTATCGTTTCCACCTGCATATTATTGCTAGTATCTCCAAGCTTCATTACAGAACCTTTTCCAAACTGTCGCTCTATCTGTGCCAGCGCCGCATCTAACGCTTTCATTTTATCATCTTTACCCATATCTATTCTCCTTTTCTCAAACATTTGTTCGCTTTATATGTTTCATAATACCTTAAAACTTCCCTTTTTGTCAATAGGTACTTCTGCAAAATGTAAATTACTTATACTGGAATTGTAAGGCGAAACGCCTGATGTGTGCATATTTATTTTAATATATCTTTAAGGATTGTGCAAGGAATTTTTTTTACACACAAAACACAAAATAACCGCCAGTGAAACTCATTCGTTGCAAGGACACATAGAAAATAACTCTGCTTTTTTCTTGACCTCTTTTGTATTATTGTGTTATACTTTTAGTATTATAATACATATTAATGTAAACTAATTATACATAAAGCTATGAATGCTAACTAAAATATTCCTATATTTATGAAAGGAGATTAAAATGAGTCAGATAATCTTTGATACTATTTTTACTATTTTTAACTTAGGAATTCTTATTTTATTATTTTTCCTTACCTATAAATTTATCCGTTACGTTGCTTCTAAAAATAAAAAGAAACAAAACTAACAAACGAACCATCCCTCACCAAGCAAAAGGTGCTGCCGTTAAATTACGACAACACCTTTTGTTTGATTTCACTTATTTATTACTCTTTTGCTATATAATTGCCTCTGGAAGTACATCACATACCCTGGCGTTGATAAAAATATTTACACATTCGTCCGGTTCTATCGCTGTTTCTCTGATGTAAACTAACTTATCCCCTGTATAATACTGAATCATCTTTTCTATTTCATAAAAAGGATCCGTCATGCCGAGCAATAATAACACATCCGCCTTAGAAACAGCATTTACCACTTCTGTCATAATGTGATTCGGAATCATTTCACCCAACAATACAATACCCGGTCTGACTACACTATTGCATTGCTCACATCTTGGCACACCTGCCGATTGCTTTACATAATCTATCGAATATTTCCTTTTGCATTTTGGACATTCATTTTGATAAATATTTCCATGATATTCCAACACTCTGCTGCAGCCTGCTTTTTGAGGGATTCCATGCACATCTTTCGTAATAATACTTCTTATTTTTCCTCTGCGCTCTAGTTCCGCTAAAGCATAATATCCTGCACTCGGTTTCTTTTCGCAAATAACTTCGTTTTTATAAAAATCAAAGAATTTTTCCGGTCTTGTATTATAACATCTGGATGAATACAACTCCGGTGTAGATGCACCATATTTCAGTTCAATATCATAAAAGACATCATCACTTTCTAAATCCGTATATCCACTGGCACTCACCATATCAGCTCCACAAAAAGCGACAATACTGTTTGCATCTCTGATAATTCTTTTCAATTGCTGAATATTTTCATTATTTCCACACATATTTTATCTATTCCCCTTTAACTATTCGATGTTGCTATTTTTAAACAACTCTTTTATTTTGGCATTATCTGGGAATTTTGTCAACCGTTAGGAAAAATATTCTTTAAAAATATCCTCCACATGCTCTAACTTTTCTGCTTTATATGCATTGGCACCGCAAAACAACAACGCATGCTCTACGTCTCCTTTTGCTGCATTCATCAGAGCATCTGTAATACAATATGGTGTATCCGCCGGATTGCAGGTACTTATGCACTGGCGGCATCTCTTAGGTTTATATGCACCACTTTTGCTTTCCTCTGAAAAATGATTTTTAATAGCACGTCCCGGCATTCCCACAGGACTGTTTACAATTATAATATCTTCTTCCTTTGCATCTATATAGGTCTGCTTATATTTTTCATCCGCATCACACTCATATGTGGTAACAAAACGGCTTGCTACCTGTATCCCGTCTAACCCCAGATCCAGATAATGTTCTACATCTTTCCGCTCAAAGATACCGCCTCCAAAGACAACAGGTATCTTTTTTGTATATTTCGCAGCATATTCCTTTACTACATGCATAATTGCCTTGATTTCATTATCATATTCTAACTCTTCCACCCGATTCAGTTCTTCTCTCTTAAATCCTAAATGTCCCCCTGCTTTTGGTCCTTCAATGACCACTAAATCTGCGGTTCTTTTATATTTTTTATCCCACATTTTTAAAATGACATTGGCTGATTTTACGGAAGAAACAATTGGTGCAATTTTGGTCTTTGCTTCCCCGACAAGCTCCGGTAATTTTATAGGAAGACCTGCTCCCGAAATCACCAAATCAATTCCTGCTTTCACTGCTGCTTTTACATAATCTTCATATCTCTGGGTTGCCACCATAATATTAACTCCCAGAATGCCACCCTCAGCCTTTTCTCTTGCCAACCGAATTTCCTTTCCAATGGTACGAAGATTAACTTCAATAGGAGCTTTGTTAAAATCCGGCTCACGATAGCCAATCTGTGCTGTGGATATGACACCAATTCCTCCTGACTTGGCTACTGCACCTGCTAATCCTGACAAACTGATTCCAACGCCCATTCCACCTTGAATTAGTGGATATTTTGCCTTTAAATCGCCTATAATTAATGGTTTTACATTCACTCTACATTCTCCTAAATCGCTGATACCTCTGCTGTGATATCTCATCTGGTTTCATATTCTTATATTGGCTGATAAAATCTACAATACAATGTTCTATCTGTCTGGCAGGATATTCTATGGTTTCTGCTGTTGCCGGCTCATCTTCGTATATGATTTCATCTATGATATTCAGTTCTTTCAAATCTTTCGCAGTAATCTTCATAACTTGAGCTGCTTCTAATGCACGTTTGCTATCCTTCCATAAAATAGAAGCAAATCCTTCTGGTGAAAGAATGGAATATGTGGCGTTTTCCAACATAATAACCTTATTTGCCACCGCCAGTGCCAGTGCACCACCGCTGCCACCTTCTCCAATCATTACACTTAAAACAGGTACTTTCAAATCGGACATTTCCATAAGATTTCTGGCAATGGCTTCTCCCTGTCCACGCTCTTCTGCTTCCATGCCGCAGAATGCTCCCGGAGTGTCTATAAAATTTATGATTGGACGTTTAAACTTTTCTGCCTGCTTCATCAGCCGCAATGCCTTTCGATACCCTTCCGGGGAAGGCATACCAAAATTTCTTGCAATATTTTCTTTTGTATTTCTGCCCTTTTGTATTCCAATTACAGTAACAGGAACGCCCTGAAAATAAGCAATTCCTCCTACAATAGCTGAATCATCTCCAAAAAGACGATCTCCATGAAATTCTGTAAAATCAGTAAAAATAGTTTCTATATAATCCAGGGCTGTTGCTCTGTCTGAGGCTCTAGATAGCTGAACACGCTCCCATGCAGACATATCCGTTCCCTTTACTCTTTCTGCTTCTTCACGCAAACTCTTTACTTCCGGCACAGCCATGTTTGGTTTTTTATGCATCTGAAGAAGTTTATATAAAGTATCTTTTAAATCTTCTCTATTCACGATGGCATCGATAAATCCATGCTCCATTAAAAATTCTGCTCTTTGAAATCCTTCCGGCAACTTCTGTCCAATGGTCTGTTCAATGACTCTCTGCCCTGCAAAACCAATCAGTGCCTCCGGTTCTGCCAGAATAATATCACCAAGCATGGCAAAACTTGCCGTCACACCACCTGTCGTAGGATCGGTCAGCATAGATATATAAAGGAGTCCTGCATTAGAGTGACGCTTAATTGCCGCTGAAGTTTTTGCCATCTGCATTAAGGATACCATACCCTCCTGCATTCTTGCCCCACCGCTGCAGCAGAACACAAGCACAGGAAGTTTTTCTTGCGTAGCACGTTCAAAGGCTCTAGCTATCTTTTCTCCGACTGCCTGCCCCATGCTTCCCATAATAAAGCGGGCATCACAAACACAGATAACAACTTCTTCTCCGTAAATTTTTGCTTTACCGCAAGTAACCGCTTCACCTAATTTTGTCTTTTCTCTCATTTGAGCCAGTTTTTCTTCATATCCTTCAAATTCCAATGGGTTATTTCCAACTAACTCTTTATCCCATTCCTCAAAGCTGTGTTTATCCACCACCATTCGGAGTCTGTTCTTTGTCTTTACACGAAAATATGCATTACACTTGTAGCAGCTATAAAAATTATTTACAACGTCTTCTCTATAAAGCATTTCACTGCACTTTGGACATTTAATCCAAAGCCCTTCCGGTACCCTTGGTTCCGCAACGTTTTCCTTCTTTTCTTTTTCCATTTTCATGTCTTCTGCCGCTACTTTAAAATAATTTGGCTTTTTAAATTTTAACATGAACTTCTACTCCTAACCAAAATTCTCCTCAATAAATTGAGTGGTAATATTTCCAGCTAAAAAATCTTCATTATTCAGTATTTCATACTGGAAATCTACGTTTGTTTCAATTCCTTCCACAATCAGTTCACCTAATGCACTTCGCATTTTACGGATTGCAGAAATTCTATCTTTATCATGTACAATAATCTTTGCAATCATGGAATCATAATTTGCCGGTATGGTATAGTCGCTATACACAGCCGTATCCACCCGGATACCATTTCCACCCGGTATATGAAGCTGAGTTATTTTTCCCGGACATGGCATAAACTTTCTTTTCGGATCTTCTGCATTAATTCTGCATTCAATCGCATGACCTCTTAATGTTATGTCATCTTGCGTAACAGATAACTTTTCTCCCGCTGCTACCTGAATCTGTTCTTTAATCAAGTCCATTCCTGTAACCATTTCTGTAACGCCATGTTCTACCTGGATTCTTGTATTCATCTCCATAAAGTAAAAATCTTTATTTTTATCCAACAAAAATTCTATGGTACCTGCCCCTTCATAATGAGCCGCCTTTGCCGCCAAAACAGCAGTTTCTCCCATTTTTCTCCTAAGCTCATCATCTAACGCACAAGATGGAGATTCCTCTAACATTTTTTGATGACGTCGCTGCAATGAGCAGTCACGCTCGCCTAGCTGAACAACATTTCCATATTTATCTGCCATAATCTGAATTTCAATATGTCTTGGCTCTTCAATATACTTTTCAATATACATCGTATCATCTGCAAACGCTGCCACAGATTCCCTTTGAGCTGTTTCAAACTGGGAAATAAAGCACTCTGCGTTTTCCGCCACACGCATACCCTTACCACCGCCACCGGAGGATGCTTTAATCATTACAGGAAAACCAATTTCTTTTGCTATCTCTAATGCTTTTTCTGCTTTATAAACCGGCTCTTTTGTTCCCGGTACCACCGGTACACCTGCATCCATCATGGTCTTTCTTGCTTCGGATTTATTTCCCATCTTCTGAATTACTTCTGCAGACGGACCAATAAAAGCAATATTACATTTATTACACATATCTACAAAACGGCTGTTTTCGGAAAGAAAGCCGAAGCCAGGGTGTATGGCTTCGGCCCCAGTTACAATGGTTGCACTTACAATACGTTCCATGTTAAGATAACTGTCTTTTGCCAAAGCAGGCCCGATGCAGATTGCTTCGTCTGCAAGCTGGGTGTGCAGCGCTTCTTTATCAGCTTCCGAATACACTGCTACTGTTTCAATTCCCATTTCTCTGCAGGCACGAATAATTCTCACGGCAATTTCACCGCGGTTTGCAATCAGAATCTTGTGAAACATATTATCCTCCTATCCAATGGCAAAGGTCAGCTCTGCCTGAGTTACCAGCTTACCATCTACATATGCTTTTCCAACACCGACACCAATCGGACCTTTTTGCTTTGTAATCTCTACTTCTAACATTAACACATCGCCCGGAACTACCTTATTCTTAAATCTCGCTGAATTAATTCCGCCAAAATATGCCGTTTTTCCCTTAAATTCTTCTTTACAAAGCAAAGCCACTGCTCCCACCTGTGCCATTGCCTCTACAATCAACACTCCCGGCATTACCGGTTCCTGTGGAAAATGTCCACCAAAGAACGGTTCATTATATGAAACGCATTTCTTTCCCACTGCTTTTTTGCCTTCTTCTAACTCCTCGATGGTATCAATCAGCAGAAACGGCTGTCTATGAGGAATGATTTCCATAATTTCTTTCGTAGTTAATACTGACATAATTCCGTTCCTCCTATTCAATAATAAACAAGGTCTGGCCATATTCCACCATATCCATGTTATCTACAAGAATTTCTTTGATGACACCATCATATTCACATTCGATTTCATTCATCAATTTCATTGCCTCAATAATGCCCAGGGTCTGACCTTTGGTTACATGGTCACCCACTTTTACAAATGGCTGTGCATCCGGTGACGCAGCATTATAAAATGTTCCCACCAGCGGTGATTTCATTTCTTTTCCGGAAACCGGTTTTGAAATTTCTTTTACCTCACCACTTGCCGGTATGATTGTTGTCTGAACTGGAAGTGATGCTACTGATGCCTGTGGCTTTTCTTGCTTTTTCATTTCAATAGCAATCTCATCCGCATCTAATTTAAATGCCGTTAATTCTGAAGCTGAAACAGTTTCAATCAAACGTATAATTTGTTCAAATTCCATTTCTTTCTCCTTTATTCACTATACTTTCCAATCAGAATACTTGCATTATGTCCGCCAAACCCAAGAGAATTGCTTAATGCATAATTAATCTCCTGATGTACAGGTTCTTTTACATAATCCAGATCCATTTCTTCGTCTGGAGTTGCATACCCTACTGTCTGGTGAATAAATCCATCTGACATTTGTTTTACACATGCAATAAATTCTACTGCTCCTGCTGCACCTAACAAATGACCAATCATAGACTTTGTTGAATTCACCTTTATATTTTTTGCATGCTCACCAAAAGCCATTTTAATCGCTCTTGTTTCAAATAAATCATTGTGATGTGTTGCTGTCCCATGTGCATTAATATACGTGATATCCTCTTTCGAAATTCCTGCATCACGAACTGCAAAAAGCATTGCATTTGCGGCACCCATACCGTCTTCTGCCGGAGAAGTAATATGATAAGCATCTGAAGTACAACCATATCCCTTTAATTCTGCATAAATTTTTGCACCACGCTTTTTCGCATGCTCCAATTCTTCTAAAACAACCACACCGGAGCCTTCTCCCATAACAAAGCCACTTCTGTTTTTATCAAATGGAAGTGAACATTTTGTTATATCTTCTTCGGTGGAAAGAGCTGTCAGCGCAGTAAATCCTCCAATTCCTACCGGAGTAATCGAACTTTCTGTTCCACCAGCTACCATGACATCAGCATCTCCATACTGAATGGTCCGGAATGCTTCTCCGATAGAATGTGTTCCTGTCGCACAGGCAGTTACCACATTAATGCTTTTCCCTTTTAGTCCAAATTGAATGGATACATTTCCGGCAGCCATATTAGAAATCATTAAAGGAATTAATAAGGGATTTAATCTTCCCGGTCCCTTTTCTAACAACTTTTTATGGTCTTTTTCGAAAATGCCAAGACTTCCTATTCCAGAGCCAATAGAACAGCCTACTCTGTAAGGGTCTTCCTGTTCCATATCAAGCTTTGCATCTTCTATCGCTTCTTTCGCCGCTGCTACCGCAAACTGGCAAAAGCCTTCCATTCTTCTGGCAGATTTAGGGTCCATATAATCTTTTGGGTTAAAGTCTTTTACTTCTGCTGCTATCTTCACTTTATAATCTGTTGTGTCAAATTTTGTGATTGGTCCAAAACCGATTTTGCCCTGTTTTAAGCTTTCCCAATAACTGTCCACATCTAAACCAACAGGAGTAATAGCTCCCATTCCTGTAACTACAACTCTTCTCATATTGCCTCTCCTTTATATTGCCATACCACCATCTACACTAATTACCTGTCCGGTAATGTAAGACGCTTCTTCCGATGCAAGAAATGCTACCACGCTAGCAACTTCTTTCGGGTTTCCTGTTCTCTGAAATGGTATCTGCGCAATTGTTGCATCTTTTGCTGCTTCTGTCATTGCTGCTGTCATTTCTGTATCAATAAAGCCCGGCGCCACCGCATTCACATTAATCTGTCTAGAGGCCAGCTCTCTTGCCATACTTTTGGTCAGACCAATCACACCAGCCTTTGCAGCCGCATAATTTGCCTGACCCGCATTTCCCAGAACGCCTGATACAGAAGAAATGTTAATAATTTTCCCCTGCTTTTGCTTTAGCATCTGACGTGAGACCTGCTTAATTGTATTAAATACACCTTTTAAATTAATGGCTATGACATCATCAAAGTCTTCTTCTTTCATTTTCATAATCAGGTTATCTTTTGTAATTCCTGCGTTATTTACCAAAATATCAAGACTTCCATGTGCTTTCACCACATCTTTTACCATAGTTTCCACTGCCGCAAAATCTGCCACATTACACTGGTAAATTTCTGCTGCACCACCATTTTCTTCAATTATATTCTTTACTTCTTGTGCTCTTTCCTTTGAGCCGTTGTAATTTATAACTACATAAGCACCTTTGTCTGCCAGTGTAATGGCTATTTCCCTGCCTATTCCCCGGGAAGCTCCGGTAACTAGGGCAACTTTTCCTTTTAACATATTTTCCTCCTTACTCCTGACACAAGGTTGCTATTTTTTCTAAGTCTTCTATCTTTTCCACATTAAGCATCTTAACTTTTTTGTCTTTATCAATTTTTCTCATAAAACCGGATAACGTTTTTCCCGGTCCGATTTCAATAAACGTATCAATGCCATCTGCTATCATCTTTTCCACGCTTTGCTGCCATCTTACGGAAGAATATACCTGTTTCTTTAACAATTCTTTCACATCATCTGTATTTTTCACATAATCTGCAGTTACATTGGTAAGATACGGAATTTTTATTTCTCCCAGAGAAACCTCTTTCAAAACTTCGTATAATTTTGCTCCTGCATCCTGTAGCATTGCAGAATGGAACGGTCCGCTTACATTTAATTTTATACAGCGTTTTGCGCCCTCTTCCCGCAGAGTCTCACACGCCTTTTCTACTGCTGCTTCTTCTCCTGTGATTACAATCTGTCCCGGACAGTTATAATTAGCAACGCTTACAATTCCTTCTGTTTCTTCGCAGACCTGTGCAATCTTGGTTCCATCTAGTCCAAGAACTGCTGCCATAGCTCCACCCGTAGGTACTGCCTCCTGCATCAAAATTCCTCTTTGTCTTACTACTTTAAATGCATCTTCTGCAGATAACACACCCGCTGTTACTAATGCACCGTATTCCCCAAGACTTAATCCGGCAGTTACCTCCGGATAAATTCCTTTTTCTTCCAGCACTTTTGTCAAAGCAACTTCCACTGTCAACATAGCAATCTGTGTGTATTCCGTAATGTTAATCTGCTCATTTTCTTCAAAGCAAATTGCTTCTACATCTAGCCCTGTTGCTTCCTTTGCTGCCGCAAAGATGTCTTTGCACACCTGAAAGTTATCATAAAAATCTTTTCCCATTCCCACATACTGGGCGCCCTGCCCTGGGAATACAAATGCAATCCTGCTCATATATTTCTCCTTTTTAACTATATGATTTTTCCTGATTCTAGTCTTTTATTTTAAGTAATGCTTCTGCCTGTGACATAATTTCTTTGATAATTTCTTCACAAGACTTTTCTTCTTTAATCAAGCCGGCAATCTGTCCTGCCATAACAGAACCATTTACCACATCTCCTTCGACCACTGCTTTTCTAAGCGCACCTAAGGTTAAATGCTCTAATTCTTCAAAGGAAGCTCCTTCTTTTTCCATACGCAGGTACTCTCTTGTCATCTTATTGCGGAGTACGCGGATTGGATGACCATTGCTCATTCCTGTAACTTCGGAGTCAATATCTTTTGCCTTCAAAATTCTTTCCTTGTAATTCTCATGAACAACGGCTTCTTTCGAAGCAACGAAACGTGTTCCAATCTGTACTGCTTCCGCGCCAAGCATCATCGCCGCTGCAAACCCTCTTCCATCGGCTACACCGCCGGCTGCAATGACCGGAATATCTACAGCATCTACAATCTGCGGTACAAGACACATCGTTGTCTGGGAGCCTATATGTCCACCTGATTCACAGCCTTCTGCAACAACGGCATCTGCACCATATTTTTCCATGCGTCGTGCCAACGCAACAGATGCAACGACAGGCATCACCTTCACACCTGCCTTCTTCCACATTTCCATATACTTTTCCGGATTTCCTGCACCTGTAGTAACCGCTTTGATTCCTTCTTCCACAATGACTTGTGCAACTTCATCCGCATATGGACTCATCAGCATAACATTAACCCCGATGGGCTTATCTGTTAATTCTTTCGCTTTTCTGATTTCATTTCTAACAATATCACCAGATGCACTGGCACCACCAATTAATCCTAAACCTCCTGCTTCGGATACGGCTGCTGCTAAAGTATGTTCTGCAACCCATGCCATGCCCCCCTGAATAATCGGATATTCAATACCAAGAAGCTGTGTAACTCTCGTTTTCATTTATTCTTCCACACCTTTATTTTTTAAATATTCCATCACTGCACCTACGGTTGTAATGCTTTCTAAGTCTTCTGACGGAATTTCAATATTATATTCTTCTTCTAAGCTCATTACTAATTCAAATAAATCTAAAGAATCTGCTCCTAAATCTTCTTTAAAGCTTGTTTCTGCTGTAATTGTATCAGCCTCTACACTTAACTGCTCTGCAATAATTTTTTTGATTTTTTCTAACATAATTCCATTTCCTTTCATTCTCAAATAGTTTTAATAACAAATAGTTTGATATTCAAAGTATATGTTAAAAAAAATGATTTGTCAACCCTTTGCTTTGAAACGTTGACAAATCATTTCCTTAGTACATATAGCTTATATCATCATCATCGTAAGAATCATTTTCATATTCTCTCGTCCAGTCAATATTGTTGCTTCTCTTCACCGGACGTTGCACACGACCAGCTCCCGCTTTATTCTTATTGCTGTTTTGATTATTACTTTTTTTCTGTATGGCCTTTTTTTCCTTTTCCAGACGCTTGACAACATCCATTTTATCCGGCTGTTGCTCTTTGATTTTTGCCACTTCTTTCGCCGCCTGTGATTTCACACTTCTGTGCTCCCCTATCCGGCTGTTTCCCCTCTTATAATCGTTTTCGTCCTTGTCCTTATCAAATTTTGGGCGGTATGGCTTCGCTCCATCTCTTGACTTATTGTAAGATTTACTGTCTGATTTGCGATATCCTGCCTTTTCACCTGTTCCATTCGTTCTTCTCTGGTAAGGACGCTCTGACATATGCTTCTGTCCACTGCGTTCTTCCGACTGTCTGCCTGTAGCCACCGTTGTTCTCCTTCCACATTGTGTTTCTTAAATTTTTCTTAAATATATGATATTTATATTTTATTATAAAATCCGAGAAAGTCAATCAATATTTTGTAAAATTTATGGATTTTTTTCCAGCAGAACAGTTGCAATTATCCTCCCTTTTTGTTACATTAGAAACAAAGGGCATGTCGCCTTAAAAATTTTAAAAAGAGAGGATTCACAATGGGTAAGAATAATAACGATTACGATGAGGATACAGATGTAATGGTGACACTTACATTAGATGACGGTGCAGAAATTGACTGTGAAATTTTAACAATCTTCACAGTAGGTGAACAGGACTATATTGCTCTGCTCCCACCGGAAGGTCACGGTTTTGAAGAGGGCGAAGCATTATTGTACCGCTTCTTTGAGGAAGATGAGCTTCCTCGTATCGAAAACATCGAAACAGAAGAAGAATATGAAATCGCAGCCGATGCTTTTGACGAATGGCAGGACGAGGCTGAATACGATGAATTTTTCTTAGAAGATGACGAAAATTAATCAAAAATTACAGTATCCTATTTATTAAATCTTTAAATTACAAAAGTCAGAACCCTTTTCTCGCCTACACCAAAAGAGTTCTGACTTAGTTTTTTCATTTCGAAGTCCTATTTTATATAGAAGGAAGCGAAAGCCAAAATTCCACACCTTCATCAATATTTTGTACTCCACAATTTCCCCCATGCATTTCAATGACTGATTTGACTATGTAAAGCCCCAGTCCGGTATGTCCTAACACCTCCTCTTCTTTTTCTTTTTCCTCGTCCGATACATAAAAGCTTTTCCATATATTTTCCATATCCCTTCGGGCAATCGGTGCGCCCTGATTATAAATCCGCACAAAAATATCTCTGTTTATCTTATGCATAGACACTTTTATTTTTTTACCATTTTCTGTATGTTGTAAAGCATTCATCACAAAATTGCTAATTGCCTGTTCTATATATTCCTGCTCTCCATACACTCTGCAGCTCTCTTCAAGGTCTGTTTCTACCTGAATATTTTTTCGCTGAAACAGTGCATCATATTTGATAAGAATATAATTCATAATTTCATTTAAAGATGTCTCCTTTTTTAAAACCCTTCCCATATTATGTTCTAATACTGTAATATCCAAAAGATTTCCTACCATTTCAGACATTTTTGTAATTTCTTCCTGAATTGATGTATAGTAATACGCCCGCTGTTCTTCTTCTGAAAGATACTCTAGCATCTCCACCTGACTTGAAATGACCGCAAGAGGAGTTTTCAGCTCATGGGAAACATTTGACACAAAATTCTTTCTTGCCTTTTCTAAGCGCTCCTGCTGCATGTTTTGCTGCAACAGTTTTTGTCTGTTATTTTCAATATCTTTGATATATCCTTGTATCTGTTCCGACATAGAATTAATGCTTTGGGCTAAACGGTTTAATTCATCGAAGGTTCCGTTCTCCTCTGCCTTTTCACTAAAATCACGTTGAGCCAGCTTTCTTGCCACTCCCTCTAGTTGATTAATCGGAGTAATCAGTCGTTTAGACATAAGATACATGCTGCCACTCCCTGTAATCATTGCCACAAAAAATACTCCGATTAAAATTTTTACGGTAAAGCGAAATGAGCCATCAATAGATTTCAGGCCGTCCTTAATGGAAACGTAATACGTGTGTTCTGCCTGACTAATCATTCCCAGTAATCTGATACTTTCATTATCCTGACGCTTTCTTCGTATCACAACCGGTGTTTGCGAGAAATTATCTAATTGTAACTGGATATCCTTATAAATTCTTTTTTCTGTTTTTATTGTCTGATACACTGCACTCATATTTTCATCTGCAATCGTAAAATTAAAATTATTTTCCTCGTATTCCTGAATGAGTGCCTGCTCTGTATCTATCTCTCCTAAATCCACATCCTGCAGGTTTTCAAAAGCTTCTTTTAACATAGAAATTCTATGGTTCCTGTAAAAATAAGGCCCTAATGTATAATACAAAAAAATACTCCCACCAAACACAAGCAGCAAAAAGACACATTGTATCATAATAAAATGGGTATTAATTTTTTTCATTTCCGCCACCTCCAAATACATAGCCAACACCATACACCGAACGAATACAATTACTATCCTTTAGCTTTTTTCTCAGTTGTTTGACTAGTGTATCAACTGTCCTAATATCCCCGACATAATAATATCCCCACACAGAGTTTAATATCTGATCACGGCTTAGTACGATTCCCTCATTTTCCATAAAATACTGCAGCAGCTCAAACTCCTTTGGTGTGGTCTCTATATATTCTTCCCCATAAAATACCCTCTGTGTTTCAATTTCTATCCGTATTCCCTGTGATTCCACGGACTCTTTTAATTTTCCCGCACGCCTTAATACTGCTTCCATATGAACTTTAATTACGGCAAGGGAATAGGGCTTCGTAATATAATCATCTGCCCCACATTCAAAGCCTTCTACCTGATCCTCCACCTCTGACTTTGCAGTAAGCATGATTACCGGTATCGTGGAATATTTTCGAATCTCTTTCAATACCTCATATCCGCTTCTTCCGGGAAGCATAATATCCAACAGCATAATATCTATTTCGTGCATGTGCTGTCTCATTTGCTCTAACGCCCGTTCTCCATCTTCTGCTTTCAGAACTTCATACCCTTGTATGGTCAGAAAATCTGCAAGCGTATGTAATAACTTTTTCTCATCCTCTACTACTAATACTTTGTATTTATTCATTCTTCTTCTCCTGCGCTTTCCGAATCAATATAATACGGACAAACATTAAGAAATCTCTCTTGAATATCTTCTCCCATATGACATTCATAATAAACATCTGCCAGCTTTTGACTGAATATCTCTGCTCCATACATATTTAAATGCTTTTCATCTTCAAATTTATCATTGGTAAATACGTTTTTCAAGTCTTTCTCATAATTGAAATCCCAAAATTGAATATCATATTTCTTTGCAAACTCATTATAATAATCATGTATCGTAGAAATATCCCCATATTCCTCAATTTTCGTTCCCGTTAATGGTGGATAAACCAAAATCAACTCTATCTGATTTTCTTCACAATACTGTACAATTTTACTCAAGTACTCCAAATTATGTTTCTTTATATTTTCCGGTCGAAACTTACTTTTTTTCTTTTCTATATATTTGACCTGTTCTGCATCAAAACTGTTTTTGGTTGCCATCATTCCTTTGCCTTTATAGTTTCCTCTGTCTATTTGAGCCACTTGATACTCTTGGGACGTTTTTTTGCCCATATTTTTCCTAATCGCGACCGTATCAAAGTAATTTTCTACTCTGGCGGAATATAACATCATATAAGGCCACTCATTCACAGAACAACCGGAAATCAGATAACCTATCTTTCCTCTCCCCGTCTGTAATCTATCGTACAATCTTGATTTAAATTTTGTATTTACTTGTTTTTTCTTCATCGAATCCGGAGAGATACCTAGTATGACCGTTTCCACCGGGTTACTATTGGATATATCTTTGATTAATTCATAGGTGCCATCTATCGGCTGCATGCTGCTTGCTGTATTAAAGCATACCGTTTCCAACCTTTTTTCAATGATTTCTGGATCGACACCTCTTTGAATCGTAGAAGTACCACATAATAAGGTTTCTATGCTCCCGTCCACTTCTTTTCTGTCCTGGTTAATATAAACAATACTTTCATTATAAGGACGATAAAGAAATTCCACAATATTCTCATACAAAAATACTACAAAAGCAATTAGCAACACACGAATACCTATTTTTTTAATATTGTGCATATTCAAATCCTCCTGCCAATCCGTTTTCAAACACACCAAAACTTACAATAAACAGCAATAACAGCATATATGCAAACCAACGTACCCCAAATGGCCGACGCAAAAGGTAATTCTGCATGGATTCCTTTTCCTGATGCAAACTGACAAAAACAAAAATCAAAAGTCCAACTGCCACGCAAAACAAATCCTCGCTTCCCATTCCCGGTAATAAGGAGGACATACTAAGTTTCGTAGGAAACTGTAAAAAAATTTTCTTCAAAATTGCCAGAGAATCTCCTGTAGTTACCGCCAGTGGAAATACTTTTAACAGGCTAATAATAAAGAAGGTACGAATCATTTGAAATCCATGCCACAATTTTCCCTCTTTTATATGAAGTTTTTCCTTCCAACAGGCAAATTGAGGTTTTAGACACATAGAAGCCACAATAATAACTCCATTATAAACTCCCCATAACATATAACGCCAACTGGCATCATGCCATAATCCGGTGCAGAACCACACCACTAACATCGCAAAAATCGATGGTGTCAGCTTAGCAATCCTTAACGGCAGTATCTTTTTTGCCACTCTGCCTACTTTTACCGCTGCCTTAGAGATTGACAAGGGATAAAAGACATAATCCCTAAACCATGCGCATAAGGTAATATGCCACCTTCTCCAGTATTCATCCAGCGATTTCGATAAAAACGGACGTTTGAAATTTTCTGCCAACTGTATGCCAAAAAGCTCAGAACCGCCGGCTACAATATCCATATAGCCCGAAAAATCCGCATATAATTGAATGGAAAAGTACATACAGCCCAAAAGTAAGGTGAATCCCCCGTAAGACTGGTAATTGTCAAAGATAGTATCTACCATAGGTTTCATTCGGTCTGCAATGACCATTTTCTTAAAAAAGCCCCACAACATTCTTCGACAACCATTTGCCATATTTTCATATGTAAATTTATGATGGACAAACAACTGCGGTGCCATTTCCCCAAAACGTCCAAAAGGTCCCTGTGTAATCTGTGGAAAATAGGAAATAAACAATGCTGTTTTAAGAATATTTTTTTCACTCTTGCATTTTCCCTTTGATACATCTAACAAATATCCAATACTGATGAATGTATAATAAGAAATTCCAAGAGGTACTCCTAATTGAAAAAGCCAATATTGACTCCACTCCGGATGTCCCAAAATATGTCCTGCATTTCCCGCCAGAAATTCCCCATACTTAAGCAGAAATAAAAGTCCCAAATTGACTGCTATACATAATATGATAACTCTATGTTTCTGTTTTTTTATATTTTCTTTGTATTGTTTGATTTCCCCTTTGGATAATATTCCTTTATTCTTTCTTATATATTCTTCCTGTAATGTATTCTTAGAGTCTACCACTCTGGCAGCCAGGTAAGTTACCAGTGTCGTAATTAAAATATACACTAACTTATCTACTCCTGCCTGTGCATAAAACACATAGCTGCCTGCCAGCAGCACAATCCACTGGATTTTCTTCATCACAGGAAAATAATAAAGAAATGCTAAAATTCCCACAAAAACTACAAAGGAAAATGAATTAACGTTCATTCCTATACCTCATTTTGAAGCTTTACAATCATGGCATACATATGTTCTGCCGAATTAAAGTTCTCCGGTTCCATATCCTCAAATTCTACTTCTACATCAAAAGCTTCATTAATTTCACCTACCAGTGCCACCAAATCAAAGGAGTCTAACACCCCATTGTCAATCAGCTTATCTTCCTGCTCAAAATCCACGTCCGGTCTTAATTCCTTTAAAATTTTCATTAACTGTTCCATAACATATCCTCCTGTTTCTTTCTGATTTTATCTTATTCTTCCAAAGCATTATGAAGTCTTTCCCAAAGCTTTCCATACCCTTCCGATGCCGGTGTTACTGGCCGTGCTATGGTATTTTTTTCATCAATTTTAATGCGTCCTCCCGATGCAAGTACCATGACTCTGCTCCCTAATACAATAGCTTCCTGAATATTATGAGTAATAAAAATAAAGGTGCAATCCTCTTCTTTTGAAATTTCCTCTACCTCAGCCAGCAATTTGTTTCGGGTCATGGCATCCAATGCCGCAAATGGCTCGTCCATTAAGATAATCTGCGGTTTGAGTGCTAATGCTTTCGCAATCGCCACCCTCTGCTTCATTCCCCCGGAAAGCTGATGGGGGTATTTTTTCTGAATTCCCGCAAGATTTACCTTTTCTAAATACTCTTGTGTGATTCTGTCTAATTCTTGCTTATCCTTGATTCCCTGCTGTTTTAAAGGATATTGAATATTCTTCTCTACCGTTTTCCAGGGAAATAATTGATTAAAATCCTGAAATACCATAATACGGTCAATTCCCGGTGTTGCCTTTGCCTGCCCATTCACCAGAATTTCTCCACTGTATTTTTCAAATCCCCCAATGCAGCGCAACAGCGTAGTTTTTCCACAGCCGGAGGGTCCAAGAATACATAGAAATTCATTCTTTTTCACCTGCAAATTAAAGTCTGTGAGAATATCTTCCTTTTGATTATTTTCATCCAGAAAACTTTTATTTAAATTTTTGATTTCTAATACAATTTCCTGCTTCATCACTTTGTCATCCCCCAGCGCTTAATGGTATTCTTTTCGATTGGTTCTAAGACTCCGTATTGCACAATGACTCCAATCAATATAATTACAATTAACGTAGCATACATCTCTGCATTTTTTAAATTCGTCCTCATCTGGTTAATATACAGACCAATTCCGGGACATGACGCAATGCCAAAAATCATTTCTGCACTAAGTAAGCCTCTCCATGCCCGTGCCCAGCTTACCTTGATTCCCGAAATAATATAAGATGTGGTAGCCGGAATATAGATTCCCGTTAAAAGCCGCACACCCCGGACTCCAATATTTTTTCCTGCTTCTATATAAATTCTTGGTACTGCACCAAATCCATCCAGAATATTTCTCGACATCGGCCAAATGACAGCATGTACCACTAAAAACACAATAACGGCAGGATTAATACCAAATATTATAATCACCACCGGAAGTAAAGCTACTCCCGGCAACAGGTCAAACACAGACACTACCAGATTATATATATAATAGAAGGTTTTAAATAACATTGCCAATCCGGTAAAAAGGAACGATAATGCGATGCCAAGTAGCAGTCCAATCACCAACAGCTTCATGGAATTTAAAATATACATCCAGAATGGAACCCCTGCATACCCATTGGTAAAATTGTCCACAAAAGCCTTTGCTATAGCTTCTAGTGTAGGAAACACCAGCTCCGACCTGCTTCCAAAAAGATGTGCTCTCGCGGTTATTTCCCAAATAACTGCCACCGCCAGTAAAAACACAATCTGCACGATTAACTTATGTATTTTTTCTTCCGATTTATTTATTCTGTTTTCTTCCATTGATTAATTACCCTCTACATTTTCATATGCCAAATCACCAAAATTTTGTGGTGCCTTATCAATAAATCCATTTTTCGCCATAAATACAGCTAAGTCATACACGCCTTTCGTCTTTGTGGAATAAAATCCCTGCTCCATATATTTTAATTCTGTAGCTGCATCATTACCATCATATTCACAGATAAGACCTGCCGCTTCTTCTTTATTTTCATTGACGTAAGCAACGGCATCACCTAAGCCGTCACAAACTGCCTGATACAATTCTTTGTTCTGTTGATAAAGCGTTTCGGAAGCAACCCCCACAACAAAGGAATCTTCCACTGTGCACACCTGATTTACGCCTGGAATTTCATAAAGATTCTCATTCTCTCTTTCTTGAAAAATATACGGACTGCTCGTTACATGGCTTAAGATACTTCCAGATTCCACCGCTGCTTTTCCATCCGGATGCTTCATGGCAACAAGGTTCGCATCCAGTGCATGGGAATCTAATCCTGCATTTTCCAAAGCTCTTGCAAGAATAATATGTTGAAAAGAACCGATATTTACTACTGCAATCTGAGCGTTGGCGTTGACCAAATCCTGCATGGTACGAATACTTGCATCGTTTGTCATGAAACCGTGTTCCTGCCCTGATACATTCGTAAATATTTTATATCCCACATTACTTGTTACCCCCGTAATGGCTGGTGCAATTCCCATAAATCCTATCTGTATACTCCCTCCTGCAATTCCAGTATTAATATCCGCTCCCGAACTCATCTGATTCCAGGTAACTTTCACCTGTTTTCCAGTTGCCTCTTGATATGCTTCTTCAATCAGCCCTTTTTGTTGTGCAATCATGACCGGGGCATAAGCAAGACCGTACTGATATGCAATGTTTAAGGTAACCTCTGCTTCTGCATTATTTTCACTATTCTTTGTACTCTCTGTATCCCCAACACTTCCAGCACACCCCATCAGACAGGTTGTCAAGAAACTTAGTGCAAGAATCACTGAAATTATCTTCTTCATTACTGTATTTCCTCCCTTAATTCTCTTCTTAAAATCTTTCCATTTGATGTGCGTGGTATTTTATGAATGATTTCACATTTTTTGGGAACTTTGTTGGCATCTATATGCTCTGCCAGATATTTTAATAATTCCGGTATTTCAAACGATGCCTTATCTTCTACAGAAACGAACACTTTTGGTATTTGTCCACACATATCATCTTTCATTGGTACGCATGCACAGTCAGTAACTCCGGGATAGTTTCGGACAATTCCCTCAATCTCTTCCGGTACAATTTTAATACCATTATAATTAATCACATCATCCATTCGTCCTAACACATATACAAAACCCTCTTCATCTATATATCCTAGATCATTAGTATAGATAAAACCGTTGCCCATAGCTTGTCTGGTAAGTTCCGGTGCCTTTAAATATTCTTTCATATTCATACTGCCACAAACTGCCAACAACCCCAGATGCTCCCTGTCAGAACAAATTTCTTCTCTTTCTTGATTTGTAATGATAAACCTGGCATTTTTTGTAGGTTTTCCAATGCATCCGATTTTCCCTCTTTCCTTATTAAAATCCAGGATACAACAACGCCCCGCTTCTGTAGAGCCGTAAAAATTATACAGACGGCTGTCTGGAAACAAAATGCATAGTTCATCTTTCAACGCTTCTTCTAAAGCAGCCGAACCAATTTCAATAAATGCAATTTGTGTATTTAATTGCTGTATTTTTTTCTTTGCAACTCTAAGCAGTACCTGAACCGCACTTGGAGATAAATCAAGGGCTGTAACCTGATACTTTTCTATTAATTCAAACACTTTTTTCACGCGCATAACGCCATCTGTTACTACCACAGAACTGCCGTTTAGTAAATTTGCATAGCAGGTTCTCAACGCATGGGAATGACTCATTGGCATAGGAACGAATTCCACATTATCGGGTGCCATCTTCGTTCCATCTATAATATTTTCTGCCACTGCTATATTATTTTTGTGAGTAATCACAATTCCTTTGGCTTTTCCTGTAGTTCCTGTAGAATATAGAATTTCCGCTATCGAATCTTCACTTGGAAAATCTACTGACTTTTTAACCTTATTTGGGGGAGCATCAAAAAGCTCATTTCTCTTAATAAGTCTTATGTCTGCTTCATACTCTCCCTGACAAATAAAACATTTTGCTTCTGTGACCTCTAAGATTTCCCTCACCCTAGCTTTGGAAGCACCTTTCTCTAAAGGTACAAACACTGCTCCAATCAACTGGCAGGCAAGCCCACATAACAAAAATCTTGCATCTTGTGTGCATTCCATTGCCACCTTATCGTATTCCTCTATCCCTATCACTTTTAGTTTTTCTGCAATATCATTTACATGAATCCAGACCTCCCCATAACTCAAGGCCTTTGTTTCATCCACAATACACAATTTTTCCGGTGTATTTTCTCCATGATACGCAACTGCTTCCACAATAGAATGAAACATACTCTTTTCTCCTTCCATGGATTTTACCTATATCAGGCTATCATGCGATTTATGATTGTAAACATAAATTGTGATAGAAATATGAAAAAGCCTTAAAGCGAGCTAAATTTAACTCGCCTTAAGACTTTCTAAACTCAACTATAATGCCAATTTACAGCAATGCTTCCGGCTTTTGTGTTTCATATTCCTGCCATTGGTTCATTGTAGTGGCAGCGCTTACATCTGCACTATCACTGTAAGAATCTACTGTGACTGTATATTCACTGTCACCTTCTACATAAACCGTTCCATCACTTCCAACGACAGAAACCGTTTTACCACTCTCATCTACGATATTTCCTGAGCATGCAAGAGCGCTCACCGTACTATCGCCTGTCACTGTCCATACAGATCCCTGCTCAATATACATATTGCAATAGCCTTCCCCGCCATTTCCTGCATATGTTTCATCTTTCACCACAGCACCTGTAAGACTGCTTCCCTCTGTCATATAAAAATCTAAATCACTAATAGAGTCCCAAATTACATTTCCTTTCATATCCTGCGTAATGGCAGTAAATAAGCAGTCACTTCCATTGTTTCCTGCTTCTCCCCAGCCGCGCTCATTGTTATTTCCCGTACATTGAAGGAAAAATTCACTGTCGTCGCTATAGGTGATATCTACATCTTTCAATGTAATTGTACATTCTGTATTTGTTGTATAAAGCAATCCTCCGTTTTTAGAAGTTATACTTCCTCCATCTATCTGCAAGGTACTATTGCCTATTTCTGAATCTCCTGACATACTCTGATAAACAATCATAGTCCAGGTACAGTCATTTTGGCTACTGTCACTCATATTTCCTGTAATGTCACAGTCATATAAACGTAAGGAGTTTAATCCCTCAATGCAAACTGCTTCCGAACCATTTGCAGTTAACTGACTGTTGTTCACTGCAATATCCGCAGTACAGTATACTGCCGGAGAACCTATGCCATTTGACGTATAGGAGCCACCATCAACTACCATAGTTCCACCGCCACGATCACTTCTGATTGCCGCAGACGATTCACCACTTGTTTCCACATTCAGATTCCATGCATACAAACTGCCACCTCCGGCTGCATGAATTCCACCGGAAGTATCCTTTGTTGTAGTAATATTCGTATCCGACACATATACTTTTCCATTGCCATAGGCAAATATTCCCGCACCTCCGGCTGCGTCCGTATTAACGCTGCTGTTAGAAACATACGTATTTCCGGCTGTTCCAAGAATAGCTGCTCCCACACCAAAAAAGCTTGCATTATCTCCACCCTTGCTATCAGAAGATTCTCTGCTTACAGTAACATTTTTCAAAGAAACCTCGGCATCCTCCTCTACTAAAACGGCATTTTCATCGGTTCCGGTGGAAGCAAGCTCTTCTCCGTCCACAACCGTATCTTCTTTGTATTCATTTGCGGCCTCATAGTTGTCTACTCCTTGACTTTGCGAGGGAGCACCTCCCATTCCACCACCTAAGGACTGCACGATAATTGTTGTTGCATTTCCATCTTCATCTATGGTAACTGACACAGTATCACCTACCGTAATATCACTAAGAGAAATGGTTTCTGTGCTTTCTTCACTGGCAGAATCTTCTGCCTGTTCCCCCGGTTTTCCCATACTTGTTTTCGTCATTTTAGTACTATCCGTTACTGTAATTGTTTTTTCTTCTCCTGTTAAGTCAAGCATAGAAGGTTTTTCACCATTTTCTGGCGCCCCATCTTCCGGCTTTCCACCATTTTCTCCCGGTGCCTCACCCTCTGGTTTTTCGCCATTTCCTCCCGGTGCTTCGCCCTCTGGTTTTTCACCATTTCCTCCCGGTGCCTCGCCCCTTTCTTTCATCGTTCCCAGTGCAATGGTAATGGAATTTTCGTCTACCGCTGTCACTTCTCCCAGAATTGTATCACTTTCCTCTTCCCCGTCAATTGCTTCTACTGTCGTCTGTTGTCCGGAATTTTCTGTATTGTCCTTTTGTCCACACCCACTTAATATTGCCGTTGTCATCACAATTCCCATTAAAATTGCCACATATTTTTTCTTCATATAAGTCATCCTTTCCTATCTCATTCTTAAGCTTCTTTTCTTCTAAAGATTATAGGAATCATTTTACTGGAAAAGTGTGTATGAGTTGTGAAAACTTTTTCAAGATTACGTGTCTTACTTTACTTTATCAGGATAATTCCGAAGGAATTTCCTATAAATAAAATGAAAAAAATCCCCTTTTCCAAACAACTGTTTTCAGAAAAGGGAATCTCTTGTATTATCTCTTTGTACTCATTAATTCTTCAATCGCATACTTTAATCCGTCCACAGAAAGTGGAAACATCTTGATTAAGCCTGCAATAGATTGTTCTGCTTCCAGCCAATCTAACTTTGCCACATTCGCATGATAACGCGGATTAAGCCACACTACTTTTTTAAATTTCTTTGTATACCAGCTAAGCCATTCATATCCACTCAGACCGTTATTTGGCCCACGATAATTTCCTGTATTATGAAACAATTCTTCCGGTGCCATCTGAGCATCTCCTACAATAATTACCTTGTAGTCAGCATCTAAATTTTTAAACAGCCATTCACTTTCCACCCAGTCACCATAATCGCATTCCGGCGAATTATATACATGGGCATAAATGCAATTATGAAAATAATAAGTCTTTACATCTTTAAAATGGTTTGCTTTATGAACTGCCTGAAACAAATTATTGCACAAAGTACTAAAAGGCATCATCGTACCGCCCGAATCAAAGAGCAATAATAATTTCACTGTATTTTTTCTTGGTTTCTCAAACTCCAGCTTTAAATATCCACCATTATTACAGGTAGAATCTATCGTTCCATCTAAATCAAGCTCTGTTCTTGGTGCTTCAATCCTAGAAGAGAATTGACGCAATCTTCGAAAGGCAACTTGAAACTGTCGAATATTCAATGCCTTATCATTACGGAAATCAGCAAATCTCCTGTCTCCAACTACCTGGAATGCAGATTTCAAGGCAGATTGACCTCCAATACGGATTCCTCCCGGCTGCTTTCCGTTCTTTCCAAAAGTCGAAGTTCCATTCGTACCAATCCAATAACTTCCACCATTATGTTCTGTCTTTTGTTCCGCCTTACGCTCTTCAAACATACCTTCGATTTCTTCTTTGGTAAGTTCCTCTGAACGTGGCTTAAACAGTTCATCGTTAGAATGATCCGTTTCCACATCTGGTTTGTCCAAGAATTTCTTAATAGCATCCGGAATGTCTGCATAATATTTAAAATCTTTAAAATACTCTTCAAACGCCACATCAAAACGGTCATAATCTGCCTCTGATTTCACTAATATCATTCTCGCCACATAATAAAATTGTGTCAGTGAGGCATTGCAAAGTCCCTTATTCAGTGCGTTCATCAAAGTCAGCCACTCTGTGGTAGAAACTTCTAAGCCTTTGGCTTTTAACACGTAAAAAAATGGACTAAACATCTAATCTCCTTTTCTTAAATACAGCTAAGTCTTCATCCTTCTTTAACAATACTCCTACAAATGGCATTTTTTCTTTTACTTCTTCTGCCGTAATACCACCTAATAGTAATGCCTGAATCCAGTCCACCAATTCAGAGGTACTTGGTTTCTTACGAATATCCTTTAAACTTCGAATCCAATAAAACTGCTCCATACATTCTTGTAAGAGATTGTCCTTCAAATCCGGAAAATGTACTTTTACAATTTCTTCCATCAGTTCTTTGTCCGGAAATTCAATATAATGGAAAATACATCTGCGCAAAAAAGCATCCGGAAGCTCTTTTTCTGCATTAGAAGTTATAATCACAATCGGTCTCTTCTTTGCCTTTACCGTTTCTTTTGTTTCATGGATATAAAACTCCATTTTATCTAATTCCCATAAAAGGTCATTTGGAAATTCTAAATCCGCTTTATCAATTTCATCGATCAACAGTACCGGCTCATGCTCCGCCTGAAACGCCTCGCCTAGCTTTCCTAATTTGATATAATGACTGATATCATCTACCCCTTCTTCTCCAAACTGACTGTCATACAGTCTTTGAATGGTATCATACACATAAAGTCCTTCCTGTGCCTTCGTAGTAGATTTAATATTCCAGATTAAAAGTTCTTTTCCCAATGACTGGGCAATTGCCTGGGCAAGCATGGTTTTTCCGGTTCCCGGCTCACCTTTAATCAACAACGGTTTTTCCAGTGCAATGGCTACGTTTACACTTGCCATCAGCTCTTGTGAAGCCACATAACTTTCTGATCCATGAAATCCTGTCTTATTTTCCATCTTTTCTCCTTTCAGCTTTCCAATTCACTCTTCTTTTCTCTTCCCATCAGTGCATCAACTGCCTCCTTTGGATTTGCTCCTTCAAACAGTACTGCTGCAACCTGTTCGATAATCGGTAATTCTACCTTATACTTTTCAGATAATTGAAGGGCTGCCTTTGCAGAATAAACTCCTTCTACTATCATATTGACTTCTTTCATAGCTTCTTCCATAGAATAGCCTTTTCCAATCAAAATCCCGGCTCTTCGGTTTCTGCTGTGCATACTTGCACAGGTAACAATCAAATCTCCGATTCCCGTCAGACCGCCAAAGGTTTCTTTCTTTCCACCCATAGCAACCCCTAATCTGGAAATTTCAGAAATTCCTCTGGTAATCAATGCTGCCTTAATATTATCTCCATAACCTAATCCATCCGCTACACCTGCGGCTAAAGCAATTACATTTTTCAGTGCACCGCCTAATTCTATTCCCAAAATGTCATCACTGGTATAGACACGAAATACATTGTTCATAAAAATTTCCTGAATATAGGCAGCCGTAGCTTCCTCTTTTGCCCCTACCACACAAGTCGTCGGAAGTCCTCTTCCTACTTCCTCTGCATGGCTTGGTCCGGAAAGTACTGTAACAACAGCCTGTGGAATCTCTTCTTCTATAATTGCACTCAGGGTTTTCATTGTATTTTCTTCAATTCCTTTTGCAACATTCACAATAATCTGCCCCTCAGCCACAAACTCTCTCATTTTTTGTGAGGTGCTTCTAGTATACGGTGACGGCACCGCTAAGACTAATAAATCTTTTCCCTGGATAGCTTTCTGCAAATCCGTCGTAAAACAAATGTCTTGTGAAAGCATCACTCCCGGAAGTTTTTCTTTATGCTCATGCTCTTCCTTTAACATTTGAATCTCTTGCTCAATTACCGACCACACGGTCACCTGATGTCCATTACTGTTTAACAAAACGGAAAGTGCTGTTCCCCAGCTTCCTGCTCCAATAATTCCAACTTTCTTCATGATGCTCCCCCTTACTTCTTGTGAAACAAGATTGTCTTATTTTCTTCTCCCTTAAGGAGTCTTTTTATATTTGTACGATGCTTATAAAAGGCAAGAATTGTAAGTAACGCCACAATAAAATACATTTCATACAATACAGGCTGTGCTACTTGAAAATATCCTGATTGTCCTAACACAACCACTTCAATCATAAAACCTGCGTAAACCAGTAAAGAACCAAGTGAAACATAGCTAGTCAGCAAAAAAGCCGTCAAAAATGTCACAAAAGCACAACCAACAATAATCCAGTCGAAGGATAACAGCATTCCTGCTGTCGCCGCAATTCCCTTTCCTCCACGGAATTTTAAGTAAAACGGATAGTTATGTCCTAAAATCACACCTGCACCTGTATACAATTTTAACAACGGTATAATATCTGCTCTTGAATTATGAAAAATAGCCCAGGTAAAGAGTACTGCAAAGACGCACTTAAAAGCATCTCCTAAAAAGGTAATCAGTCCCGCCTTCTTTCCAAGCGTCCGAAGTGCATTCGTTGTTCCGGCATTTCCACTGCCGTAATCTCTGATATCAACTCCTTTTGCTTTTCCATATAAATATCCTGTCTGTAATAAACCAAAGGCATATCCTATTGCCAGACAAATTAATCGTTCCATATTACCTATTTTTCCTTTCTTTCGCGAATTATGAATTTCAGCGGTGTGCCCTTGAAGCCAAAGGCATCTCGTATTCTGTTTTCGATATATCTTGTATATGAAAAGTGCATTAATTCTTTATCATTGACAAAAATTACAAAGGTAGGCGGTTTTACGGCTACCTGCGTAATATAATACAGCTTTAACCGTTTTCCCTTGTCTGATGGCGGCTGCTGCATTGCAACTGCTTCCGACATAATCTCATTTAGCACACCTGTTGCCACACGCAACGCATGATTCTCAATAACCATATCAATCATATCGTAGATTTTGGGCATTCTCTGTCCTGTCATTGCTGAGATAAACATCACTTCTGCATAAGGCATAAAGGAAAGTGTATTACGGATATCTGCCGTATACTTGTTCATGGTCTTATCATCTTTTTCTACCGCATCCCACTTATTTACTGCTACAATGACACCTTTTCCTCTTTCATGTGCAATTCCTGCAATCTTAGCGTCCTGTTCAGTGACGCCCTCTTTTGCATCAATCACCACAATAACTACATCTGCACGTTCTACCGCACTTACCGTACGCACAATCATATATTTTTCTAATTCTTCTTTGATTTTATTTTTTCTTCTAAGACCTGCGGTATCAATAAACACATACTCTTTTCCATCATGTTTAATCACAGTATCCACAGCATCTCTTGTAGTTCCCGCCACATCAGAAACAATCACTCGATCCTCACCTAACAACTTGTTGATAATCGAAGATTTTCCTACATTCGGTTTTCCTACAATGGCAATTCTTGGCCTTTCGTCGTCTTCTTCCTCCATAGCCTTCTTATTAAAGTGGCTGGTCACTACATCCAGCATATCACCGATTCCTAATTTTGACGCAGCAGAAATCGGTATCGGATCACCAATTCCTAAATTATAAAATTCATACACGTCCGGCATGAATTTTTCGAAACTGTCCACTTTATTTACCACAAGAACAACCGGCTTTTTAGATCTGCGCAGCATGTCTGCCACTTTCGCATCAGCATCTACTAAGCCCTGCCTTACATCTGTGATAAATACAATCACATCTGCGGTTGCAATGGCGATCTCCGCCTGTTCCCGCATCTGTGATAAAATGATATCACTACTTTCCGGTTCAATACCGCCTGTATCAATCAAGGTAAAATCCATATTTAGCCAGTTCACCTCTGCATAAATGCGGTCTCTGGTAACCCCGGGTGTATCCTGCACAATAGAAATACGTTCTCCTGCCAGTGCATTAAACAGGGTAGATTTTCCCACATTCGGTCTTCCCACAATTGCAACAATCGGTTTACTCATACTTTTTCTCCTCTATCTAAAATAACTCTATACATATACGCTTTCCAATCAAACAAGTACTTGAGCCACAAAATCTTGCCCGCTTGATTTTACAATATCTATCTTTACTTGTAAAGTATTTTCCACTTCTGTAACGCTGATATCGTCTAAGAAAAATTCTTCTTTTCACAGCCCCTGCAGATTTCTGAAAATTCATACTCAGATATAGTATACACATTTTCGTAGAGAAAAGCTATTCTTTTTTTCTCCGCTTCTCCTATAAAATGCTTGACGATATGTACACAAAATGATATAAATTATATGTTAGAATCGGTAGAAAAATGTAATATTTCTTCTTATTTTGATTTCTTAAAATAACAACTCAATGAATCTACATATATAGGAGGACAAACAATGCCTAATTTTAAAGAGTTACAAAATCTAACCCCTGTGGCTCCCCTGAAGCTTGCGGTACACAAAAGCTGCCTTTCTTTTGCACAGGGCGTCAATGATTATCTGGTTTCTTTCCGTAAAGAAACTCCTTTTTCAAAAACAGATGTGATTGAATTTAATGGATATGTATCAGATAACTTTATTGTAAAATCTGATTGTCCACGTTTTGGAAGCGGTGAGGCAAAGGGAAACTATTTTGAATCTATCCGTGGATGCGACTTATTTGTCATGGCCGATGTATGTAATTACAGTTTAACATACTCTGTATGCGGTCACACTAACCATATGTCACCGGATGATATTTACCAGGATATAAAACGTCTGATTTCCGCTGCTACCGGTAAAGCACACAGAATTAATGTAATCATGCCGTTTCTATACGAAAGCCGCCAGCACAAACGTACCAAAAGAGAATCTTTAGACTGCTCTCTTGCTCTGACAGAATTAGCAAGCATGGGCGTTTCTAATATCATTACCTTTGATGCACACGACCCTCGAGTAAACAATGCTATTCCATTAAAGGGATTCGATAATTTTACTCCACAATACCAGTTCTTAAAAACTTTATTAGCCAAAGTACCTGATTTACAGATTGACAATAAACATTTAATGATTATCAGTCCGGATGAGGGTGCTATGCACAGAGCAGTGTACTTCTCCAACGTTTTAGGTGTTGATATGGGTATGTTCTATAAGCGTCGTGACTACTCTACCATCGTAAATGGAAAGAATCCGATTGTTGCTCATGAATTTTTAGGTGATTCTGTAGACGGAAAAGATGTAATTATCATTGATGATATGATTTCTTCCGGTGAAAGCATGTTAGATACCGCTAAAATGTTAAAGGAACGCGGTGCCAGACGTGTGTTTATCTGTACCACTTTCGGTCTGTTTACCAATGGCTTTGACAGCTTTGATGAATATTACGAAAAGGGCTTCATCGACTTAGTAATTACTACAAACCTGAATTACCGAAATCCAGCTCTTTTTGAAAAACCTTATTATGCCGAAGCTGATATGACCAAATTCTTAGCTTCCATCATTGACACATTAAATCATGATATTTCCACTAATAAGGTGATTAACCCTACGGATAAAATCCGCGAACTTTTAGCAAAAAGAGGTTAAATTTTCCTAAAAAATGCTGCTGCACTTAAAGTGCAGCAGTATTTTTATTTCTGCAATAACTTCAACACAAATCTTTCATATCCTAAATATCCTAAATCTCCTAAATATCTTAAATACCTTAAAATAACGGCATTTCTGCCACAAACACATACATCAGAATAAAATGGCATACACTTCCGCCCATCACAAATAAATGAAATATTTCATGCGAGCCAAAATTCTTATGCTTGGAATTGAAAATCGGCAGCTTTAACGCATAAATCACACCACCTACCGTATAAATAATACCACCTGCTAAAAGCCACGCAAATGCGGCAGGAGACAATGCATTAATAATTTGTGTAAATCCAATGACACAAGTCCAGCCCATCGCAATATAAAGAATGGAAGAAAACCACTTTGGACAGGTAATCCAGAAAATCTTAATCAAAATCCCTAAAATAGCGATTCCCCATACAATACTTAACATGATGATTCCTAATTTTCCTTGAAGAACAATCAGACACACCGGCGTATAACTTCCCGCAATCATAACTGAAATCATAGAATGATCTATTTTACGGAGTATTCGATTTACTCTTTCAGACACATCAAATGAATGATATATGGTAGAAGCCGCATATAATAAAATCATACTGACAATAAAAATGGCAAGCGATACCAAATGTACTTTATCCGGTCTATTTGCTGCTTTAATCAATAACGGGACTGCTGCAAATATCGCCATCATCATTCCTATCAGATGCGTTATTGCACTTCCCGGATCCTTCATTTTCTTTACATTTCGTTTCATTGCACTCATAATATGTTCCCCTTTCTTTCCCTTAAACTTAGAAATTAATTCGATTTGTTTTTGTATTGTTCTCTTCTTCAAATCGTTTCTAATATTTTTACATGTAGTTTTCATTACTACTTATATTGTATTTACATACTACTACATTTATTCCAGAAATGCAAGAAAAACTTTAAAAATGGCAGCCTTGAATTTTTTACATTCAAAGCTGCCATTTTAGCATATGATTTATATCTATTTCTTTTAAGGGCTTTTAGAGGTTTTCCTGTACACATTTTAATGCTTCTGCTACTACATTATGCATATCGAAATACTTATACATTCCAAGTCTTCCACCAAAGATTACATTTGCTTCGCTGTCGGCTAATGCTTTATACTTGGCATATAATGCATTATTCTTATCATCGTTCATTGGATAATATGGTTCGTCACCCTTTTTCCATGTCGCAGGATATTCTCTGGTAATTACTGTCTTGTCCGGATTCTGCTGCGTCAGTTCAAAATGCTTATGTTCAATAATTCTTGTATATGGTACTTCATATTCCGTATAATTTACCACTGCATTTCCCTGATAATTTTCCTCATCTAACACCTCTGTTTCAAATCGAAGGCTTCGATATTCCAATTCACCAAACTTGTAATCATAAAATTCATCAATCATACCAGTAAACACGATTTTCTCTGCAGCCGCCGTTAATTCTTCTCTTTCTGCAAAGAAGTCTGTGCTCAAACGCACTTCGATTCCCTCTAACATTTTCTCGATAATCTGGGTATAACCTCCAATCGGGATTCCCTGGTATTTATCATTAAAGTAATTGTTATCATAAGTAAAGCGCACCGGAAGACGTTTAATAATAAATGCCGGAAGCTCTGTTGCACGCTTTCCCCACTGCTTTTCTGTATATCCTTCTACTAATTTTTCATAAATATCTTTACCAACCAAAGAAATTGCCTGTTCCTTTAAATTCTTTGGATTTTCCACTTTTGCCTCTGCAATCTGCTTTGCAATAATTTCCTTTGCTTCCTTCGGTGTTTTGATATTCCACATCTTACTAAATGTGTTCATATTAAACGGAAGGTTATACAATTCGTCCTTATATCTTGCCACCGGTGAATTAGTATAACGGTTAAATTCTGCAAACTGCTGAATATAATCCCACACTTCTTTGTTGCTGGTATGGAAAATATGCGCGCCATACTGATGCACCTGAATTCCTTCCATTTCTTTTGTGTAAATATTACCTGCAACATTTGGACGTTTGTCAATCACTAGACATTTTTTCCCTTTTTTATTAGCTTCGTGTGCAAAAATTGCTCCAAACAATCCGGCACCTACTATTAAATAATCATATTTTTTACTCATAATTTTCCTTTTCCTATCTGTTTTTCTGCGAAATAATAACCTTAATAAGCATAGAACATTTCTATTTATTTGTCAAAGTTTTTGTGCTATGATTTTTTATATTTTTTTTATAAATATATATCTTGCAAATCCTAACTATATTTGTTATCATAGTGGAATATTGGGGTAAGCTATTCTGTTGAGGCAGAATGCACCCCCTATTTTTTTTGCGGTTTTTCCGCACCACTCTAGAAAGGAGTATTCAATGGAAACAGTTAGATTTGACGAACTAGATTTAGAACCAAAAATTCTTCGAGGCGTAACGGAAATGGGCTTCGAAGAAGCAACACCGATACAAACCAAAGCCATTCCATTAATTATGAAAGGCGGAGATGTGCTCGGGCAGGCACAGACTGGTACCGGAAAAACAGCCGCCTTTGGAATACCGTTGCTTCAAAAAATTGATATTTCCAACAAACATCTACAAGCAATCGTACTCTGCCCTACAAGAGAGCTTGCCATTCAGGTTGCAGATGAATTCCGCAATCTTTCTAAATTTATGCATGGATTGAAAATTCTTCCGGTGTACGGAGGACAGGATATTGTAAAACAAATCCGTTCCCTAAAAAGCGGTGTCCAGGTAGTCATCGGAACACCCGGACGTGTTATGGACCATATGGAACGAAAAACAGTAAAATTCAATTCTGTTCATACCGTAGTTATGGACGAAGCTGACGAAATGCTAAATATGGGATTTCGTGAAGATATGGAAACTATTCTTTCCAAAGTTCCCAACGAGCGACAGACTATTTTATTTTCTGCCACCATGCCAAAACCGATTTTAGAAATCACAAAAAAATTCCAGAAAAATGCAGAAATCGTTAAGGTCGTAAAAAAGGAGCTGACCGTCCCAAATATTGATCAGTTTTATTATGAGGTACGTCCAAGAAAAAAAGAAGAAGTCCTCTGTCGCCTGTTAGATATTTACGCTCCAAAGCTTTCTTTAGTATTCTGCAATACCAAACGTCAAGTAGACGAACTCGTATCAGCCCTACAGGGACGTGGTTACTTTGCCGAAGGTCTGCATGGTGATTTAAAACAGTCCCAGCGTGACCGTGTCATGAACAGTTTTCGAAACGGACGAACTGAAATCTTAGTAGCTACTGATGTTGCTGCCAGAGGAATTGATGTAGACGATGTAGAAGCTGTCTTTAACTATGATTTGCCACAGGATGAAGAATACTATGTACATCGTATCGGACGTACCGGACGTGCCGGCAGATGTGGCGTTGCCTTCAACTTTATCTGGGGTAAAGAAGTTTACAAGTTAAAGGATATTCAACGTTACTGTAAGACGAAAATCAAAGCCCAGCCAATCCCATCCTTAGATGATGTAAAGAGTACCAAAACAGAAAAAATCCTAAAACGTTTAAGCGATGTGATTGCCAACGAAGATTTGACTTCTATGGTAAATATTATCGAAGAACACATTAACAATGAGGATTACAGCAGTCTAGAACTTGCTGCTGCTTTCTTAAAAACTGCTCTCGGAAGTGATGCCGATGAACCAACCATTGATTTTGGAGATACCGGTGCAGAAGACGGCATGGTACGCCTGTTTATTAATATCGGTAAAAAGCAAAATGTCCGTCCAAGTGATATTTTAGGTGCCATTGCAGGCGAAAGTGGAATGCCTGGAAAATTAGTGGGAACTATCGATATTTTTGACAAGTACACCTTTGTCGAAGTTCCAAAAGAATTTGCCTCCGAAGTCTTAAATGCGATGGAACACGTAAAAATCAAAGGAAAAGAAATTAATATCGAACCGGCAAACAGGAAATAAAAATTTTCCTTATGGAAAAGCACCAATTCGCCCTATTTCACATAGAATGTAATAAATGGGCTAAGAGGTGCTTTTTTTGAAGACTTTTCCAAAACCATTGTCCGCTTCCGAAGAAGCTTACTATCTCAACCTCTACCAAGAAGGCAGCCTTGAAGCAAAAAATATACTGATTGAGCGAAATTTGCGTCTGGTAGCACATATCGTGAAAAAATATCCTTTTTCTCCAGAAGATAATGAAGATTTAATTTCCATCGGTACTATCGGTCTGATTAAGGCGATTTCCTCCTTTAATACCGAAAAAAACTGTCGTCTTGCTACTTACGCAGCAAGATGTATCGACAATGAGCTTCTAATGTTTTTCCGCAACCGCAAAAAGCATACCAAAAATGTTTCCCTCTATGAGCCCATTGGCACTGATAAAGAGGGAAACGAAATAAACATAATGGAGATATTTGTTTCCGATGAAGCAGATATATTTGACAAAGTTATTTTAAACGAAGATACGAAAAAGCTTTATCATGTTCTTCCCCAAGTACTAAGCAAACGGGAACAATATGTAATTTCCATGCGCTATGGATTATATAATAACAAAATCCGAACCCAGCAGGAAATTGCGGATGACCTCGGAATCTCCCGCTCCTATGTTTCCAGAATCGAAAAAAATGCCCTCAAAAAGCTTCGAGGGGAGTTTTAAAAAAACTCCCCCATTACATAATTACTTACATCAATTCCCTGTTTGGATAAATGTACTCTATCTCCTGCATTTTCTAACAATCCCTGTCTTACCAGTTTTTCATGCACCTTTCCATATACCTGCATATATTCTTTTCCAAAATTTTCATAAAATTCCCTTTTCGAGATTCCCTGCATTTTTCGAAGTCCCAAAAACATAAATTCTTCCATAGCCTCCGTCTGCTGAATCTTTTCTTTCTCGCTTTGCAGCATTTGGGTATCCTCTGTAATATTCGCCTTTAAATAGGTTTCCATATTTTTCATGTTACTAAAACGTGTTTCACCTACAAAGGAAGCCGCTCCCAGTCCTACTCCTAAATATTCCTTCCGCTCCCAGTATTTCAGATTGTGTTTACATTCTCTCCCGGGCTTGGCATAATTAGAAATCTCATAATGCACATAACCATGTTTTTCCAAAAATTCACTAATCCATTGATACATTTCCCGCTCTAACTCTTCTGTCGGCAACGTATCTGACAACCGTTCTTCTCCTGCCTGTCTGCGCTTTTCCTGCTCCTCATACATCTGATAAAATAAAGTACCCTCTTCAATAATCAGACCATAACAGGATATATGTTCCGGCGCAAGCTTCACCGCCGCTTCTATATTCTTCCGCACATCTTCTAAGGTCTGGTTCGGCAATGCCGACATAAGGTCAATATTTATATTTTCAAAGCCTGTTTTCCTTGCTGCATCGTAGTTTTCATAAAATTGCTGCACGGTATGAATTCTTCCTAACAACTGCAGCTCTTTCTCCTGTAAAGACTGTACCCCAAAGCTTACACGATTTATTCCCACATTGCGATATACACTAAATTTATTAGAATCCACCGTTCCCGGATTCATCTCCATAGTAATTTCTGCTTCTTTTTCTATCGAAAAGTTTGTTTGCAGTGCTTCCATAATTTGTGCAATCTGTCTTTCCTCTAAAACAGAAGGCGTTCCGCCTCCTAAAAAAACTGTATCCACAGAAAAATTCCGAAAGGAAGCGGAACGCACTTCTAATTCTTTTGTTAATTGATTCACATACTGTTCTCTTACCTGTGGTGTTGCAGGAAAGGATAGGAAATCACAATAACTGCATTTTTTTATACAGAAAGGAATATGAATATATAATCCAAGTTTTCTATTTATCATCTAATTTCAACACACTCATGAATGCCTGCTGCGGAATCTCTACATTTCCGACCTGACGCATTCTCTTTTTTCCTTCCTTTTGTTTTTCTAACAGCTTTTTCTTACGTGAAATATCACCACCATAACATTTTGCAAGTACATCTTTGCGCATCGCTTTTACGGTTTCTCTGGCAATTACTTTATTTCCCACGGCTGCCTGAATTGGAATTTCAAATAAATGTCTTGGAATTTCTTCTTTTAATTTTTCACACATTTTTCTGCCCCGCTCATAGGCTGTACTTTCATGAACAATAAAGGAAAGTGCATCCACCTCTTCCTTGTTAATCAATATATCTAATTTAACAAGAGAAGACTGTACATACCCCTTCATTTCATAGTCAAAAGAAGCATATCCCTTAGAACGTGATTTTAATGCATCAAAGAAATCATAAATAATTTCATTAAGCGGAAGCTCATACTTAATCAACGCTCTCGTTTCTTCAATGTATTCCATGCTAATATAGATACCACGGCGTTCCTGACACAAATCCATAATCTGACCAATAAAATCTTTGGTTACCATAATTTCTGCAGTCACAAACGGTTCTTCCATATACTCAATTTCTGACGGATCCGGTAAGTTAGACGGGTTGGTCAGTTCGATTACCTCTCCATTCGTTTTATGCACTTTATAAATAACTCCCGGTGCTGTAGTGACTAAATCTAAATTATATTCTCTTTCTAAACGCTCCTGAATAATTTCTAAATGCAATAAACCTAAGAATCCACATCGGAATCCAAAGCCTAAAGCAATTGAGGTCTCCGCTTCAAATTGCAAAGAAGCATCGTTTAACTGCAGCTTCTCCAATGCATCTCTCAAATCCGGATATTTTGCTCCATCTGCCGGATACAAACCACAATATACCATCGGATTTACCTTTTTATAACCCGGAAGTGGTTTTGTGCATGGACGATTTTTGTCTGTGACGGTATCACCCACTCTGGTATCCGTTACATTTTTAATGCTGGCAGTAAAATATCCTACCATTCCCGCACTCAATTCATCGCATGGAATAAACTGACCCGCACCAAAATACCCTACTTCCACCACCTCTGCTGTAGCTCCTGTAGCCATCATAAGTGCTGTCGTTCCCTTTTTTATGGTTCCTTCTTTTATCCTGCAAAATACAATAACACCGCGATATGCGTCATACAGGGAATCAAAAATCAAAGCCTGCAAAGGTCCCTCCGGGTCACCCTGTGGTGCCGGAATCTTACTTACAATCTGCTCTAAGACCTGATCAATGTTAATCCCTGCCTTAGCAGAAATCTGTGGTGCATCTTGTGCTTCGATTCCAATGACATCTTCAATTTCATCAATCACACGCTGTGGTTCTGCACTTGGCAAATCAATTTTATTAATTACCGGGAAAACCTCTAAATCGTGGTCTAATGCCAAATACACATTTGCCAATGTCTGTGCCTCAATTCCCTGCGCTGCATCTACCACAAGAATTGCACCATCACAGGCAGCCAGACTTCTAGACACCTCATAATTAAAATCTACGTGTCCCGGTGTATCAATCAGATTAAAGATATATTCTTCTCCATTCTCTGCCTTATAAACAGTGCGCACAGTCTGGGCTTTAATCGTAATTCCACGTTCCCTCTCTAAGTCCATATTATCTAACACCTGTGCCTGCATTTCCCTGCTGGTTAATAATCCGGTTCTCTCAATAATTCTATCTGCCAATGTGGATTTTCCATGATCGATATGTGCCACAATACAAAAATTTCTAATTTTACTCTGGTCAATATGTGCCATAACTTTCCTCCTGTAAAACATTTCACTTATGCTTTAGTATAACATAAGTAAAAACTTTCGTGAAGTAGTACACTTTAACTTTTTCTCTTCTACTCGCCTTTTAAAATCATTGAAAGCATATGTGCTAACGGCTCCATTGCATTTTTTTCCTCCTCCAGTGTATTATTTTGAGCGCCTGCCTCCACTAATAATGTTTTCGGCAGCAGATGAAGATTATAACGATACCCCTTTAGATAAATTCTTCTGGTCAGTCCCGGATAATATTCTTCTGCCTTTAACTGCATTTGAAAGGCAAAGGACATATTATCCTCCCGGTACGGATTCGGTAAATAATCAATATTTCCAATTTTTCCCGTTCTGCTCATTCCATTAAAAAACATAAATCTTGCTGTAGGTTTTCCATTCACCTCTGTCACTAAATGTGTCTGCTCATCCATAGCATCTCTGTGAAGATCCAGCAAAACTTCTATCGATGGATTCGCAGCTAAGATTCCCTGAATCTCCTTCTCCGCCAGTGAATAAGCCTTATTCCTATCTAGTTTTCCATCAATCAGATCATATGTAGTAGTATTATGCATCACATTAAACTTATATTTTTCTCTTAATATTTGCGTCAGATATTCGCCTACACCTACAATCGTAGTACTTGCATCTCCACTCACAGAATCCGCGAAAGCTTCCTGCGAGTGGGTATGAAAAATCAAAATCTGTGGTGCACTATTATCCCCTTTCAACTTCATATCTTTTCCTAACAGCCTGTCAACACTTAATTCCCCCGGTTCAACATAGGTAGTGCTGTCCACCGTATAATATGTATTTCTGATATAATCTTCATTTTTTAAGAGTTCTAAATCAATCTGCTTCTTTTGCACTTCCTGGTTTGTGTGTTCTGATTCCTCCTTTGCCTCTGTTTCGTCCTCTTTTGCTGTATCCTTCTCTTCCTCGCCGCCCTCTGCCACAATGACTATCTTTCCATTTTCATCGACAAAGTTTTCATCATTTGCCTCACCTTTTAAAATGAGCTCGTATGCTCCTTCATTTTCTACCGCAGTTTCGTATTCATATAAATCCATACTATACTCTAATAAGGGATATTGCCCCAGTATCCATGTTTCTAATTTTGTGTACTCCTGCATCTGTCCGTCACGCAAGGAAAACATAAGATTAGGTGACAGCGTTTCCACAATCTGCACTGTCACCTTATTTTCTATATATTTTTTCATATCTTCTATCTGAATATCAAATCCCTGTTTTATCGCTACTTGGATTACTTCAATCATAAAAACTGCCGTAAGCATGAGGATAATAATTTCTATACTTCTGTGCTGTCTTTTCTTTTCCATACCAATCCCCCCGGCCCACTTTTATTGTGAAAATTTAAACTTATCTACCTCTTTATTATATGCACTCAGGCTGACTGAAATACCATATTTAATGCTTCCGAAATAGTAAAGCTTAAACGTTTCATGGTTTCGTCAATATCCTTAGGTGTTACAAACATTGTATTTAATTGTGGAGATAAAAGCTCACGAAACAACTCCTGTTTTTCTGCAACATTAAAGGTATTGAGCACATTTTCGATACTTTTTAAACTTTCTGCTTCTCCCATAGCATGCAGCATATTTTCCATAGCATCGTTTACAATCACGGCTGCATCCACTACGGTAGGAACTCCTATGGAAATCACAGGAATCCCCATAGATTCACTATTAATTGCATTTCTATGATTTCCTACACCGGAGCCCGGATTGATTCCCGTATCGGTAATCTGAATGGTTCTATTCAGCCTTTTCGTACTCCTTGCCGCCAAAGCATCTACTACCACCAGCAAATCAGGATTGGTTTCTTCAATCACACCTTTTATAATTTCTGCCGTTTCCATTCCAGTCTGTGCCATCACTCCCGGAACAATACCGCTGACTGAATTCACCCGCTCTTTTCCCATCGCATACCTTCCATATTCTTTTACCACATGTCTTGTAATCAACAAATTTCCCACCACTAATGGTCCTAAAGAGTCCGGTGTTACTTCTCTGTTTCCAAGTCCTACAATTAACACGGATTGCTCTTTAGAAAAGTTACCCAGCAATTCTTTCATATATTTGGACAATACTTTTGATATCTCCCTGTGATAGCCTTCATCGGGAATTGCCATATTAGGTGCCTCCAAAGTGATATACGTTCCCATTGGTTTTCCCATAGCTTTTGCACCATTTTTTGTTTCAATGATTACTCTTGTAATATTAATTTCATGTTTTTTGTCATAATCCTCCTCAATCCTTACACCTCGAATTTCAACATTATCCTCCTCAAAGCTTTCCTTTGCTTCCACTGCTAAGTCCGTTCGCACTCTAAACTCACTCATTTTGGATTCCCTTCTTTCTCTTTGATTACTTCTGTTGGATATTTTTTGCAAAAAATACAAAAATATGTATTGACACAAAAAGATGTTTGTTCTATTATAATCTAGTGTGTTTACATTAACGTCCGTGTCCGTTTAATGCAAACCAAAACGTATTGAAACAGATAATTATTTATAAAAATTTTCACGGAGGTGTACGGATTTGGCTAACATTAAATCTGCAAAAAAAAGAATTAAAGTTATTGAAACTAAAACAGAAAGAAACAAGGCAATCAAGTCTGAAATTAAGACTTACATCAAAAAGGTAGAGGCTGCTGTAGCTGCTAACGATGCTGCTGCTGCAAAAGAAGCTTTAGTTGTTACAACAAAGAAAATTGAAATGGCTGCTTCTAAAGGTGTTTACCACAAGAACAATGCTGCCAGAAAAGTTTCTCGTTTAGCAAAAGCTGTTAATTCTATTGCTTAATAAAAGAATAAAATGTAAACAAAAAGAGCAGTCAATCCCGTCAGTTGACTGCTCTTATTTTTTCTTTTCTCTAATTAGAAAAATCGTCTTTTCTCTGTTCTGTTAACATTTTTTCATATTCCTCTGCACCCACAGGCTTCGAGAAGTAAAATCCCTGAATTTCATCACATTGCACTAAATTTAAAAACTTATACTGCATCTCATTCTCTACGCCCTCGGCCACTACATGCATGTTCAAAGAACGTACCAACGAAACAATCGTTGCTATAATCCGTTCTACCTTTTGGTTACTGCCAATATCATCTACAAAGCTTTTATCGATTTTGACCGTATCAACTTCTACATTTTTTAACATTTTCAAAGAGGAATACCCGGTTCCAAAATCATCCATAAGTATCTCAAATCCCATATTGTGAAGCTGATTTATAATCTTAGCCAAAACCACCGGATTATCGCACAATGCTGTTTCTGTCAATTCTAGCTGTACATACTTAGAATCCAAATCATAACGTTCCAAAATTTGTGCATATTCCTTAATAAAGTTAGCATTGTAAAGCTGCATCTGCGATAAATTAACTGATACAGGCTTTACTTCTAGTCCTTTATCTAACCATTTACTTACATCTATACACACCTGCTCAAATACATACTTATCTAACTCTTTGATAAAACCATTACTTTCAAATAGCGGAATAAATTCGGAAGGTGGAATAATATTTTCTCCATTCATATGCCAGCGCACCAAAGCCTCTGCACCCACAATCTTTTTTTCCTGCGTACTATATTTCGGCTGATAACATACATAAAACTCCCCTTTTTCCAGTGCCTTTTCCATTTTATCTTCTATTTCTTTATTTTTCACCTGATTCTTTTTCATTTCTTCTGTATAAAATGCATACACTCTGTCATGCTGTCCCTTAATCGTCTTTCTTGCAGCATCTCCTCTGGATAGAATACGTTCTACTGTATGTTTTCTGTTTTTTAATATATAAACGCCTACAGAAATTTTTAAATCATAGTAAATCTCACCTTGCCCTATTTTGTCACGAATCTCATTATTCATCACTTCAATACGTTCCTTTATTTTTTCACTATCTGTGTATTGAAATAATGCATAGAAATGATCTGCGTCTTTATGACAGCAAAACTCATTTTCCTTTGTTTCTTCCTCCAGCACATTCCATACATATTTAATTGCCTTCACATATTCTTCATTTCCAAATATCTCTTCAATATATTTTGACTTATCAATATCAATGCTAAGTATAGCACAGGTCTGTCTGGTGTTTTTCTTTAGATAATCCTCCACATCCATCTTGAATTTATCATAAGTACTTCCCCCCGTAATTTGATCCACAAAAACTATTTTCTCCATTTCGCGATTACTCTTGACTTGCAGATATCCCAGCAATACAAACATGATACCTATGAATACAAAACATATTCCACTAATAATATACGAAACGCTAACGAGCCTGTTTATCATCTTCTCTGATAATCCCTGTGCGAGCAGCTTATGCTGTATGGAACCATACATGATAAAATTGAAACCAATAATCACCAACAGCAGCAGACTCCCTCCCACGATTACTGCATTTCTAAACATCCGCCGGTTATTGTGTCGTTTTAATTCTTCCCTCACAAAATCCCACCTTTTTATCTCATAGTTTATTAACCTCTTTTTCTCATTATATTACTTTCTCTCATATTTTTCCATAATTTTTTCGTTTTTTTTACATATTTTTTCGTCATTTTTACATATGTTTTGCATTTTCAATTATTTTTTTATTCTTTTTTTCGTCTTAACCTACAATTCTGAGTCCTTTTGGATAATGATTTTTGAATATTCCATTACTGTATTTAGCAAACCCCAATGGTTGTTCTTCCACACATACCAGATACCAGCCTTTTTCTGTTGCTTCCCCTTCTATCGTCTCACCCCGAAGGAAACGTTCCACCCTTTGATCATCTTCTTTTAAATTCAATACATGCCGGCATTCGGATGCTTTTAAAGCGTGGGAAAGCGCATGTGCCGGCTCAAACCGGTTCTTTTTAAAGCATCCTACCTGCAGACCCGGACGAAGCACTTTCAAGCCCTTCAAGTCCGGTGCCTGCTCTGGCAAAAGATATAGATTATCCCCAAAGGTAACCAGGTTTCCCTCCACACTATGAAATAACGTATCTTTTGCAAATTCCTCTAACTGCACCTGTCTGCTTTTTTCTAGTTTTCCGTTTCTTTTTCCTCTATTCTCTCTGGAGCTTTCTCCCGTTTTTTGTAAAACTGCTGCAAAATGCCCCTCTCCTTTTACTTTATGGGGCCAGATTCTATGCATGTTCAAAATTGCATATTCCGGATGTTCTGCAACAAATTTTTCTATGACATTCTCATTTTCTTCTGCCGAAAAGGTACAAGTGGAATATACGATACGTCCACCTGGTTTTAGCATCTTTGCGGCATACGAAAGAATGTCCAACTGACGTTTTCCACAATTTTTTACATTATCTACACTCCATTCGCTGACGGCTAAAGGTTCTTTTTTAAACATTCCTTCTCCAGAACATGGGGCATCTACTATAATTTTATCAAAAAAGGACGCAAAAAAGCTGCTTAGTCTTTCCGGACTCTCGTTCGTCACAATATCGTTTTTGATTCCCATTCGTTCAATATTCTGTGATAATATAGATGCTCTCTGCGGGTTGATTTCATTAGAAACCAACATACCCTTTCCCTGCATTTTACAGGCGAGTTGTGTGCTCTTCCCTCCCGGTGCCGCACAAAGATCCAAAACACACTCTCCGGGCTTAATTTCCGCAAGCTCTGCCGTAATCATCGCACTCGGTTCCTGAATGTAATAGATTCCGGCTTCATGAAATGCATGTTTTCCCGGACGTTCCCCTTCCTGATAATAAAATCCACTTTCGCACCACGGGATAGGCTCTAGAGAAAATGGCAGCAGTTTTTTTGCATCTTCTATTTCCACTTTTAAGGTGTTGATTCTAAGACCATATACACGTTCTCTATCATAAGAAGCTAAAAATTCCTCATATTCATCTCCTAACATCTGTTTCATTCGCTCTAAAAATTGTATTGGTAATTGCATCTGTTTTCCCTTTCTCTTCTTCTCTTTTTAACTTGTTCCCCGCACACAATTTAAAAATATCCGTTGAATTTCTTCAACGGATATTTTTAAAACACGCTTTCTTAATGTTTTCATGATTTATGTCAGCATTTTCTTTAGTTCATCCATAAATGTATTTACATCTTTAAATTCCCGATAAACCGAGGCAAAGCGCACATACGCTACCGCTTCTAAATCCTTTAACTTATCCATGACCAGTTCTCCAATCACTTTACTCTCAATTTCTTTTTCCTCCCGGTTAAAAATGGCGGTTTCCACTTCATCAATCAGTGTATTAATCTGATGAACAGAAATTGGTCTTTTGTGACAGGCTCTCAAAACACCGGCTTCTATTTTTGATCTTTCATAAGGTTCCCTGTTATTATCTTTCTTAATAACTACTAATGGTATTGTTTCCACTTTTTCATAGGTAGTAAAACGTTTCCCACATTCGTCACACATTCTTCTTCGGCGAATAGCACAGTTATCTTCCGCCGGTCTAGAATCAATTACTCTTGTATTTTGACTATTGCAAAATGGACACTTCATTTTTTCCTCCCAAATCATGCAACATTATTTTCACTTCTTATTTTTTCATTATAATTCATAATTCCTTATTGTGTCAACCCGACTTTTCCCTTAATGACTGGACACTTTCTTTCAAAACATCTATCACATAATCTAATTCGTTTCTTGTGATATCTTCATTGAGTGTCAGGCGAAGGGAGGCATTTGCCGTCTTATCATCTAAACCGATTGCTTTTAATACATGAGAAGGCTCTGTATTTCCTGTTGTACAGGCAGAACCTGCAGAGGCACAGATTCCCTTCATATCCAAAAGAATTAAAAGAGATTCTCCCTCAATTCCCTCAAAGCAAAAATTTGCGTTCGACGGAAGACGGTAATAGGCATGACCATTCAATCTGCTTCTCGGAATTTCTGTAAGGACTCTCCGAATCAGATAATTCCGTTTATATGTCTCTTTTCTCTCCCGATAACTCATGGTACAGACTGCTAACTGCGCCGCCTTCGCCATTCCTACAATGGCCGCCGTATTTTCTGTACCTGCACGCATTCCATGCTCCTGCCCTCCTCCATTAATAAACGGACTAATTTCCGTTCCATTTCTTACATATAAAAACCCAATTCCCCTCGGTCCTTTAAATTTGTGTGCACTGACACTTAATAAATCTGCCGGAATATAATTCATATCCAGTGGCTTCTGCCCATACATCTGTACCGCATCAGTATGAAACACAACATCTCTTTCCTTTGCAATTCGTGCAGCTTCTCTGATAGGCTCCACCGTTCCAATTTCATTGTTTGCAGCCATAACAGAAACAAGAATGGTATCCTCTCGAATTTCTTTCTCTAACTCACTTAGAAATATTCTTCCTTTTTCATCAACATTAAGATAAGTAACTTCATAACCTTCTTCTTCTAAATATTTGCAGGAATTCAGCACCGCATGATGCTCTATTTTCGTAGTTATGATATGACGTCCTTTCTTACGATTTGCATGTGCAACTCCTTTTAACGCCCAGTTATCTGCCTCACTTCCTCCCGCTGTAAAATAAATTTCTTCCGGTTCAGCCCCCAGCGTATCTGCAATCTTTTTTCTACTTTCCTCTATTACCTTTTGATTCTCCATAGCTATACCGTAAATACTCGATGGATTTGCATAATACTCCTCTAAATACGGCATCATGGCTTCCACAACTTCTTTCCTCGGTTTTGTCGTTGCTGCATTGTCCATATAAATAATCTGTTCCATATTTTCCCCTCTTTCTATCGTTTTACCCTTTTACCGTCCTAAATTCATATAACAATGTATATCTGATTTCAATTTCCCATATACTATATTAATTTTTGGTTTTAGGTGAATGAAAATGATGATATCCGGGAAAAAAGCTGCTTTTATAAAAGGAACGTTCATCCTGACCATGACTGGTTTTATCACAAAAATAATTGGTTTCTTTTATAGAATATTCTTATCCAACAAGTTTGGTGCAGAAGGAATGGGAATTTATCAATTAATTTTTCCTGTTGCTGCTATATGTCATGCCATCACCATTGGTGGTATTCATACTGCCATCTCTAAATTAGTTGCCGAAAAACATTCCGTTGCCGACGAAGCCGGGGCTAAATCCGTATTATTTAGCGGTCTGATTTTATCCATCGGACTTTCTATCCTTACCGGGAGCACACTAATATTTTTTGCGGATTCCCTATCCATACATATTTACAACGAGCAACGCTGTGGACTCCTATTTAAAATCATCGCTTTATCTCTTCCTTTTTTCGCTGTGCATACTTGTATCTGTGGTTATTACTATGGTAAAAAACAGACAAAAATCCCTGCTATTTCGCAACTTATAGAACAGCTGATACGTGTGGCTTCTGTCATCTTGATCTGTAACATTTTAGAAAGCAAGGGTGCTCCTGTCGAAATTTCCGCAGCCGTAGCAGGTATTGTATTCGGCGAATGTATTGCTATGCTCTTTTGCCTGACTTCCTTAGGACATGACAGCACAGCCATGCCAAAATCCGTGAAGCCGCTTTATTTTCTTCCGTTAATACGCTTAAGCCTTCCTCTTAGTTTAAATCATTTGGCACTGCATCTGCTGCAAAGCTTAGAGGCATTACTGCTTCCCTTATCACTATCTTCTTTTGGGCTCAAAACCTCAGAAGCACTTCAGGTATATGGTACCTTAACCGGAATGGCACTTCCCTTTATTCTCTTTCCTTCTGCCATTACCACTTCCATAGCCACGCTCCTGCTTCCAACGATTGCCGAAGCAAAAGCCGCAAACAATCAAAAATTAATTCATTCTTTGATTTATAAATCTTTTATTTTAAGTGTTATCTTTGGTTTTTTACTGACCAGCGGCTTTTTAATCTTTGGTTCCTTCTTAGGCGAATTTTTCTTTCAAAGTACTCTCGCAGGACATTTTATCCGCACGCTTTCGTTTCTTTGTCCTTTTTTATGTCTTGCAATTACACTAGAAAGTATTTTAAATGGTTTAGGTAAGACAGTGACCTCTTTTTTTCACAATATGGCAGGACTGATACTGCGTATCGTATTTGTCATTTTCACCATTCCTTCTGTTGGAATCACCGGATACCTCTGGGGAATACTGGCAAGTGAAATATTAATCAGTCTGCTTCATTTATATTCCTTAAAGAAAAATTAAGACTTTTTTCGTCCTTTCCCCTTTATTTCCACTTGCACCATACGTTCTGAACGGTTATCATAGATATATGCGATAAATGTCGAAAATACATATGAAGGGGATTTCTTTATGAAGAAAAAAATTAACCATTGTTTATTTTTATTATTTTTGTTTTGCTTTGCGTTCCTGGCTTCTAATGTTGGCATCACAGCAAAAGCTGCCGTTTTAACGCACCCGCCAACCATCACACCAACTCCTATGGTTTCTGTTTGTTTTGATTTAAATTACAAAACATCTACTACATACGATGATATTCTTGTAACTGGTGATAAAAAATACGGAAAGCTTCCCACACCTGTCAGAAAAGGTTATACCTTTCAAGGCTGGTACACTTCTGCCAAAAAGGGAAAGAAGGTAAAGGCTTCCACACGGGTAACCAATCTTGAACATCACACACTCTATGCCCATTGGAAAGCCAAAACCTATAAAGTAAAATTGAATGCCACCGGCGGTAAAGTTTCTAAATCCAATTGCAAGGTAACCTATGCGTCCACTTATGGAAATCTTGCTGTTCCAACCAAAAAAGGCTATACTTTTCAAGGCTGGTTTACGAAAAAAAAGGGTGGTACACAAATATTACCTACAAGCAAGGTAAAAATCACCAAAACAACCACATTGTATGCCCATTGGGATTACCTGTATCCACAAGTAATTTTAAATGATTACTCCATGACACAGGCACAATACAATGTCTTTCCTTATGTACAGACACAATCAGCTTACCAACGCATTATGCTTGGGAACTCTTCTTATTCCCTTGCACGTTCCGGCTGTCTTACCTGTAACATAGCATTAATTATGACTTATCATGGCAATCAGACACTGCCGGCACAACTGGCACAAAATTCCCGTTTGTATACCTCTGGTGGTCTTTTAATCTGGGGCAGCCTTCCCAATGCATGGGCACAGGAATATTACGGCGGAGAAGTCGCTCTTAACCGATTATATACTTTACTTTCTGAGGGAAAAATGTCCACCGTATGTCTGAAAAGTTCTTCGGGCGGTATGCATTGGGTAACTGTTTACGGATATTCCGGAGGTAAAACGATTTCTGCGGACAAGTTTCTTATTTTTGATCCTGGGAAATATTCTAACAAAACGCTTCAGGATGTAATAAATCAAAAGGGCAATGTAACAAGAATTGTATATATGAAATAGCTATATTCCAAACTTTTCGCCAGAATAAAAAAGCTTTTATACCACCTGATAACTGTGGCATAAAAGCTTTTTTATCATTTACCATCGGATTAAATGCAATGTAACACACAGCGCCATCAACACTGCTGCTTTTCCTAAAACGAACCAGATTTCGTTTCCTCTGATTTTTCCATAACCTGTGCTTATATTTTCTTTTGGACAATGACTAAGGCATTGATTACACTGAATACATTCTCCAGAGTCTATGGAATCCCCGTCAATCTCTAAATGTACCGGGCATTGTCTTTTGCAGGCTGAACATTCCGCAAAACACTTCTCCCTCTCTCTGCGATACAAGCTGCCGGGCAGTATAGGGAGTAACGAAAATATACCTCCCATCGGACAAAAATATTTACAAAAAAATCGTTCTTCCCAAGCCATTCCTGCCATTATGAGCAATAATACAAGCTTTCCGAAAAGGTATTGTCTGCCAGGCAGATGCCTCGAAGCCAACATAGAAAAAACATCCCAGGGACTGCTCCCTCTAAACTTATCATATATTCCAAACATACAAGACAATAAAATTCCCGCCAAAACAATATACTTCACATTTTTTAACAGACTGCAAAAGCTTTCAGGCAGTTTAGGTAATTTCTTTTTTATTTTCTTTTGAATACTTGCTGATACCATATATATGATATCTCCCAACGTTCCAAACGCACAGGCATATCCACAAAAGAAGCGGCCGAATAGAATAGTAAAGATAACCATACTAAGTAATATCTTCAAAAATGAGTTCCACTCTATACCTTCACTTAACGAAAACTGTGTAAATATGTATTTTGCCCCGGCAAATGCTGAGGTAAATATCGCTGGTGCTGTAACAAAAAAGACGATTTGAATTCCCAAACGAATTCCTTTCTCTACTTTCTTTTGTTTTTTCCTATCCATTTTCCATCCTTTCTTTTCTCCGGTTGCTGACAAACTATTCATCTATTGCTTTCTCTAATGCCGCCTGCACAGCAGATATAATTCCGTTTGAACTAAATGTAGCACCCGAAACAGTATCCACGTTCGTTGATTGTGTGTTAAGAATATCACCAACCAAATCCTTCGCCATATTCACATATGCCTTATCATCGTTTCCATAATCCGAAATCTCTATCGATTTGATTACACCATCTTCTATCACTACCTGCACTGTTATATTTCCTGCGAATCCCTTTCCTTCTCCCTCATAGGTGCCATCTTTCCACTGCGATTTTGGAACGGATTGCGTGAGTTCTTCTGGTTTATTTCCATACTGTTTTACCAGCTCATCCAGATTATCTTGTAATTCGTTCCATTGCCGCTGTGCCATATCAGCTCTTGCTTCCTGCACTTTTAAGTTCTCCCTTGCTTCCCACAAAGAAAGATTTAGATTGTATACATAAATCACCGCCGCAATCAATAGTAAATTGACTACTTTTATCTTAAAATGCGTATTTTTTCCTAACATACGTTCTCCTATTCTTCTGCCTGAGCTAATGCCTGACTGACTGCATTGATAATTCCTTTAGAACTGTAAGTCGCTCCACTGACTGTATCAATACCTTCCACTGCCTGCTTTTTCAATATCTGGTCGGTGACTCCTTGATAGGCCTTCCAGAAAAACTCATCATCATCTTCATATTCTTTGATTGTAATTTTTGAAATACTGCCATTTTCTATTACAATTTCCACCCAAACGTCATCATTAAATCCTAATGCTTTCCCTTCATATGTTCCATCTCGATACGTTTTTTTCTGCTCTTCTTCCCCCATACATGTTGGACGGGGTGGCTGCGTAGGTGCTAAAACCCGGTCTGTCTCGGCTGGATTCTGCCGCTCATTATTTACTGCCTGCTTCAAGGCAGCTTTTACCGAATTAATAATCCCATTTGAGCTATAGGTAGCCCCGTTTACTACGTCAATTCCCTCCGCTGTCTGTTTTGTTTTTATCACTTCGATAAGTGCCATCGCCTTTTTCAAAAAACTCTCGTCATCTTTTGAATCAATTGTAATGTCATCTATCTTTTTATTCTTAATCGTAACTGTCGCTTGTGTATCTCCACGGAAACCTTTTGCCATTCCCTTGTAAACACCATCTAGATATTCTGTACTATCTCCTGCCTTATTTTCATCTGAATTTTCATTTCTTTTTAAATTTTTTTCTAACATACATTTTTCTTCTGTCTCACCGGAAGCTTTTTTTGCCTGGGAAAGTGCATTTTGAATCGCAGAGATAATTCCATTTGAAGTATACGTAGCTCCCGTTACTGTATCTACATTTGGGCTTTGCCCTTCTAGCACTTTTTCAATTAATGCCTTTGCTCTTGCCAGATAACTTCCATCTTCACCGCCTGCACTTTCCACTGTAATTTCTTTGATGTTTCCCTGAAAAATCTCTACTTTTACTCTTATCTCACCACCAAAGCCAATCCCTGTCCCATAATAGATTCCATCTTCATATTCACAATCTTCAAACTCAGGAACTTTTGTGGGTGCCGGCTTTCCCTTTTGCGGTGCCGCCTGTGAAGTGTCCTCTACACCTTCTAATGCATTTCTGACCGCTGCGATAATTCCCTTCGAACTATAAGTTGCTCCACTCACTGTATCAACCTCCATCGTCTGATACTGCAAGATAGACGCAATCACCCCTTTTGCTTTAGCAACAAACGGTGCATCATCTGCTTCCACTTCCGTTAATTCAATCGATATAATTTTACTGTTTTCTACGACAACTTTTACTTTAATCTTTCCCGCAAATCCTACTCCAACACCTTCATAGGTTCCGTCTATAAAAGCTTTTGCCTCTCCATGCTTAGAGCCTTCTTTGCTTTCTGATAAATTTTCTTTTGCAGATGTGGAATTTTTCTTTTTTACTTCCTCACTCTCAGCCTGCGCCTGTGCTTTTAATGCCTCTTCCACTTTAGAAATGTCGTAAGCATCCAATTCTACTGTTTTTGTTTCTGCTTCCTTATGGTTTCCTGCGAAAGCTGCTCCGAAAGCTGTCAAAAGACATGGTATAAGGTAACACCCTATCCTTACATTTGCCAGCATTTTCTTTCTTCTTTGTCTCATAATCGCATACATTCCTCTTCTTATTCTTCTATTTCCTGTAAATGATACGTTTCTTCCTCTGTAATTTGAAATTTGTCTTTTAATCCTTCACTGATATATACATTATGCACTTCTAACTTTTGTTTACACGAACTAACGTCATTCCATATTCTAGCTTTCCGGTAATCTGATTGCAATATTTGCAATTGATAATTTTTTTCATTTAAGTTGTTTTGAATCTCCCCGATACGATAAGTTATTCATCATCTTTGGGTAAAATCAGGCTTACTTTTGCTCTATAAAAAGGCTGCCACATTTACAAAAATTCTTTGCAAATGTGGCAGCCTCATACATAAGTCTTATTTATTCTGTTCTATCTATTTCTTGTTGAATTTCTGTATTTTTTAAATCTTCCTCCAACCATTCTGGTATTTCCTTGATAAACATTGCACTCTTTTGGGTGATGGTTCCGCTTTCCTCCACAGCTTCTAACGTAATCTGATAATTGCTTTTTAAATTGTAATCAACGTCAAATGCCGTATAGTAACCATAATCCTCCAAACACAGGTATTTCTTTAATTCCTGAATCTTTTCTGCTTCCGTATAAGTTACCTCTACCGTTTCTGTCGCTTCGCCCTCTTTATAATCCCACCAAGCTACGGTAAGCTCTTTAATATCTTTATCCTGTAACTCTCTCTTTTTCATTCCTTTATCTTCTAATAATGCAATGGTCTTTTGAAATGATGGATAAACATAAGCTGTAACAAGCTCCCATTCTCCATTTTCTTCATCACCGCACAAAACATAACTCATAACAGGTGCATGTTCGTTTATTTCCTCTGTGGAAGCACTTAAATATTCTTCTTTATAGGTTTCTAATAGCTCTTTCATTTCCGCACGCGTTATATCCAGATATTTTGCTCTGTAATCAGAACTTTCATCATAATATTTAATCTGTTCTACCTTGTCTGGATTAATCTCAAGAACCGGAAGTGCACCCAATCTAAATTCTTGCTTACCTACAAACTGCAGAATATATTTTCCAACTATCTCATCACTGACCTGATAATGTCTATAAACCTTGATTCCATTTTTCATAGTATATTTTAGACATACCATAACCGTATTCTCAGAATTTTGTTCCTGGCTTTTAATGCAATCGACAGAAAAGTCCTTGAGCAAATTTTTATCCGTTATCTTCATATGATCAAATGCATATGCTTCATAATCCACATATTTTCCTGTTTCCATATCATAGTAGGAGCCATTAAAACTATTACTAAAATAAACTGCGGCATACTCTAAATCGTCCCATGCAATCTGATAGTTGTCATAATATTCCCCACCAAAGTAAAAGCCTGCAAATACAATAATAACTATGATGCCTGAACAAAAAGCTGATTTTAATCCTCCTTGAATGGCTTTAATATCTACTTCAAAAATCAACTGAATCACAATCTGTGCCAGAATAAAACTAATGATAAAGCCAATGATTTCCCATAAAATGTGTGCGTTTAGACCTAAACTTGAGAAAAATAAAGTTCCGCACCCAATAATCAGTGTCATTATAAAGAGTTTAATCACACTCTTACTTTTTTCAAATGCAATAGGTTTTCCGGCACTTTCCGATTTTCTTTTCCTATAAACCCAAAGTGCTGCCAACGTAATAAGCACTGCCGCTGCCACACAGCCTAAAAACCATAAGAACAGTTGAAAAGAATCCTTCATCTCACCTGTCAACCTTGCATAAGCACCGATAGGAGAAATATAGTTATTTAAATCCTTTATTTTTCCATACTCTTCTACATATGTCTGGCTGTATTTTCCCATCATAGTATCTATAAATAACGTTGCTACGATTCCATATCCTAAGAAAGTAACAATGGCACAAATCCCCGTAAAGATGTTTCCGGCCAGACATACCGCCAAAACAGCAGTTGCATAACACAGAAAATATCCTCCGATATTAATTAAAAATCCCAAAAATGCTGCCTTTAGAATTGCCATCTGTCCATATCCAAAAGCAGAAACCTCGGCAATTGCCATTAGGCAAAACACCAAATATGGTACTATGTACAATAACATTCCATTGATAAAACGTGCGAAAAACTGTTTCTCTCTGCGAATCGGAAGACCATGATAAAAATCCACCTGATTTTTCTGATATAAATAGGCAAACTGACACATAGCTGTCACGCAGGCAATAAGTACTGTGAGTACCATCGTTCCCTGATTCCCGCCACTAATATAATGCACCAGGATATCGATTGCCTGTTTTTTTGTATATATATCCTGCTTCACAAATTCTGTTGTTCTTTCTAACATAACCGCCATTACAATAGGAAAATTCAGAAACATCAAAATAGTACTCATTAAAACAAGAGACATTTTTGCTTTCATATCTTCTTTTGCCAACTTAGAAAATAAGTTTTTTGATATCATATCCTACCACCTCCGTCTCACTAATAAATATCTCTTCCAAAGACAATGGAAGAACTTCACTGAATACAGGGTTTGCACTTTGTATTTTATTTATGATTTCTTCCCGCTCGCCTCGAATTGTCAACGTCACAAGAGAACCTCTCCTCTCATGTTTGAGTACATCTAATTTTGTCACCACTTCGTATTCGGTAATAGAATCTCCGAACACGCACTGCACTTTGTATATGTTGCATTTCATTTCTTCTAAGTCCTTCGAAAGAAGTACTCCGCCCTTATGTAATAATCCCACATGATCACAAATATCTTCTAATTCTCTTAAATTATGAGAGGCAATCACGGGTGTCAGCCCCCGTTCCTCCATTTCCATCGCAAACATGCTTTTGATACCCTGACGCATCACCGGGTCGAGCCCGTCAAAAGTTTCATCACACAAAAGATATTTTGTTCCAGAACAAATTCCCAAAAGAAGGGACAACTGTTTTTTCATTCCCTTGGAAAAGGTATTAATTTTTCTTTTGCTGTTCAATGAAAATTTTTCCAGAGAACCCAAAAACTTTTCTTCGTTAAATTCAGGGTAAAAATTCTTATAAAATCTTCCCATATCCTTCGGTGTAGAATTCAATAGAAAAAACTGTTCATCTGAAATGTAGAAAAACTTTCTTTTCGCTTCCTCTGATTCATATACCTGTATTCCATCTACTAAAACAGTTCCTTCGTCTGGTTTTAGAACTCCTGACAGCATTCTCATAAATGTACTTTTTCCTGCTCCATTGGTTCCAATCAGTCCAAACACATTTCCTTCTTTTATTGTCAATGAAATATGATCTACTGCTTTAATATCCGTAAAAGTTTTACTGATTTGAACTGCTTCAATCATTTTATCTTCTCCCCCCAATAAACTTTTTTTAAAATTTTTTGTACCTGTGCCTCTGTCATCTGCACACTTTTGGCAAGCTCCATTGTTTTTTCCAGCTTTTCTTCCACTTCTTTTTGTTTAATATCCAGCAATTCTTCATTAAAACTTACAAAACTGCCTCGTCCTTTTATAGAATAAATGAACCCTTGCCGCTCTAATTCCGTATACGCCTTCTGTATCGTATTGGGATTGATGGATAATTCCATAGCAAGACTACGAATGGACGGCAATTGGCTGTCAGGTTTCAGGATACCTCTTACGATTAAATCCTGAAACCTCTCCATCACTTGTTCATATATAGGTCTTCTGTCCTTATAATCAATAATAATCATGACATTTCCTTTCTACTTAACTGTATGCTTTTATTAAGTGTATTATCTATCTTAGTACACATTATATACAGTTGCAAAAGAACTGTCAAGAATTATTTCTACTCCTTCATTTTTGGCTTAAAAATCAGGCTTGCAATATATGCAAAAATCAATGCCGCAGATATTCCTACAGAGCTTGAGGTAAATCCACCCATAAAAATTCCTATAAACCCATCATTATCAACTGCTTCTCTAATTCCCTTCCATAGTACATTTCCAAATCCAAGCAGTGGAACACTGGCTCCGGCTCCGGCAAACTCTACCAGTGCAGGATATATATTCAACGCTCCAAGTATCACACCGCTGCATACTAACAGTACCATAATTCTCCCCGGCATCAGCTTTGTCCTGTCCATCAAAATCTGTATCAATGCACAAATCAATCCCCCTACCCAAAAAGCATTTACATAATCCATCATATGCCCTGACTCCTTTCTGTCTTATGCAATATATTTTGTATGGTTAGTTTTTCCTGATGCCACATAAAATATGCACCTGAACTGTCAGATGATATTTCTGACAATTCAGATGCATATAGCTTAGGTTACTTTTAATGTTTTCCATTTTCCAAGTTTAAACCGGACTACATAAATGAAGCCACGAATACATTCATCCATTGCAAGAGCAATCCAAACACCTGTCAATCCTAATCCAAGCACACTACCTATCAGGTAAGAGAACAACGCTGCCACCACCCATTGGCAGACGATACCGCAAGCCACAGGAAATTTCACATCTCCCGTCGCAATCAGTGCTTTTACCATTACAATATTAATGGAACGTCCAATCTCTAAAAAGATTTCCACCAACAGTACCTGATGTGCCAGTGCTAAGATACGTTCATCCTCCGTAAATAACCCCACAAATGCCGCAGAGTTAAAATACAGGATAATACTCATTCCCACCGACACTGCTGTTGCTACTGCCTGTACCGTCCATACCTTTTTACCTACCAGTTCCTTTCTTCCGGCACCGACTAGATATCCAATGATTACCTGTAATGCCTGTGCAATTGCCACCGAATAAATATATGACACATTCGCTGCCATTCCCACATAAACTTTCGTATTTACTACATATGTTCCAAAGGTATTCACCACGCCTAGAACAACCATCTGTGAAAGATTATAAGAAATGCCTTCTGCTCCTGAAGGAATTGCCACCGCCAGAATTTTTCCAATCGTTTCTGTCGGCAGTGGGTGCAGATATTTCAGTGAAATTTTAATATTCAGTCTTTTCTTAAATACAATAATCATAATCAGCAGACCAACACACTTACTAATATTGGTTGAAATGGCAACACCCACAATTCCAAGACTTGGCAGACCGAACAAACCGTAAATCAGAATTGCATTTCCTATTACATTCAATATATTCATCGTAAAGGAAATTGCAGTAATTGTACTGTTCATAGAATAGCTTCGCAAAATTGCGCCAAATCCAATATATATTGCCTGCACAATGACACAAAATCCAATAATAAACATATATTTAGAGGCATCTGACAAAATCTCTTCGGGCACATTCATCAGCCGAAACAGTGGCATATGAAATACCACAAGAATGAAGCTTGCCACAAATCCAATCAGTGTAATAATCGCAAGTGACGCTACACAGGTTTCTGCCACTTTTTCCTTGTTATTAGCACCTAGAAATCTTGCCAGAACTATGGTGGTACCTGAGCCTGCCACATTCATGAAAATAATCAGAATACTCATAATCTGATTGCCATTTCCGATTGCTGCCACTGCATTCTGTGAATAGCGGCTAATCATAATCTGGTCCACATTTCCCACTAGCAGTTGCAAAAACAATTCTATGAAAATCGGAATGGACATAAGGACAATTCGTTTCATTGTATAATCATCAACATTAATCTTAGAATTTTTTGTACTTTTATCCACTTTGATTTCCCCTATTTATTTAAAATCACATTTTCCTTTATCGTTATCTTATCACTATCAACCGTCACTTTACCATTTTTATCTGCCTTTATCTCCATGTAGTTTTCTTTTTTTCCATATGCTTTACTCATACCATCATCCAGATAAAGCTTGTACGTTGCATTCTTTTCTACAAAGCCAAATACTTTCAATGTTGTAACATCTGTTTGTTCAACTGATTCACCGCCATAAGTCATTGGCACCAGGCAATTTGGACGAATAAAGAACATCATTTCATTCAAATCTATATCTACATAATGATGTCCCGCTGCTAAAACCTTGCAATCATACTCTGTGAGACTTCTCATCTTCACTGCCATCATTTTTTCCGGCAGATACACATATCTTCCCTTAGCATTTTGCGTATAAACCGGCGCTATCATAATAGAATCTCCAATCATTAACTGATTCTCTACCTCTTTTGCCTGAATATCCTCTTCATAAACAAATGCCAACGGCTTTGCATACATTTCATTATTTAATGCAGCTTTCATGTATTCACTGTAAATATAAGAAAGCAATCCATAACGAATCCCGATTATGTTTTTAAAGTCTTCCACATTTTTAAACTGGTATGCCTCCTGTTTTCTCGTTCCCAGAGCCGCATGATTGCGCATTAATGGTGTAAATACGGCAAATTCAAGCCAGCGAAGCACCAAATCTTGTGTTGTATTTGCCCCAAAGCCTCCAATATCAGAACCTGTATAAAGAAAACCACACATATTTAGTGATGGCAGCATTTTCAACGTCATCAATAAGTGGGACCACCACGCCTGATTATCTCCCTGCCAGATACCTCCATTTCTATGCATTCCAATATAAGATGCCCTTGAAAACATTAAAATTCTCTTATCCGGAGCTATTTCGTCAAAAGCTTCACTGGCTGCCCTTGTCATATGATATCCATATAAATTATGAAGCTTATCATGGCGAATTTTCCCTTCCTTTGTATTATGGTAAAATGCCTTGTAATCTTCCGGAGAATTAGCCATGCCTAACACTTTGTCCTTTAATGTGAAAAATCTATCAACATCAATATTTTTTCCTTTTACACTGTCCACGTAATCAAAGGCTTCTTTTAATCCCTTGTCAGAATAGAAAATTGCAGGCTCATTCATATCGTTCCAGAATCCTTCAATTCCCTTATCTAATAAGAATTTATATTTATGTCCAAACCATTTTCTGGCATCTTCATTTAAGAAATCCGGAAAATGTACTTTTCCAGGCCAGACCGCACCAACGAAATCTTTACCCTCTTTATCTTTGCAGAAATAATTCTTCTTGACACCTTCTTCATATACGTCGTATCCTTCTTCTATCTTTACACCGGCATCAATAATAGGAACTAAACGTATATTCTCCTTCTTCATTTCCTCTACAAACTCTTCAAACTTAGGAAATGCTTTTTCATTGATGGTAAAATCTTTGTATGATTCCATATAATCAATATCCATATAAACTGCATCCAGTGGAATATGATTTTCTCTGTGTCCCTTAACTACCTCTCTGATTTCGTCCTCATTCATATAACTCCAACGGCACTGCTGATATCCAAATGCCCACAGTGGGGCAATATAACTCTGTCCAATCATCTCACGAAATTCTTTTACAATATCTAACAGCTTCTTTCCAGTCACCACATAACAGTCTACATCTTTTGCTGTTTCAATGGTAATCACATCTATATCCGTATATCCAATATCAAATTTCACCTTTTCCGGAGTATCAAAGAATATCAAAAATCTTTCTTTGCCATCTACTAAGATAAAGTTATGTGCTCCATAGAGGGAATTTTTTTCTTCTGAATGTACCGGATCATCCGAACAATTACTAATATAGAGATGACCTCGTTTATTAATTCCTCTAACCTGCTCACCTAAGCCATATACTTTATCCCCTTTTTCCATTTCATAACGGAAAAGATTAGTCTCTTTTTTATCACTATTCTGCTGCTGAAAGAAAGGTAACTTTCCTTTCTCCGACTTTATATCCTTTACTACTGCTTCTGTATTAAATACCTTCCCAAAACTATATTTTTTAACCATTTCTGCCTCCTCCTTAATTCTATACTTTTTTTTTCCTTCCATTAGTAGTATACTTATTTTATCAAATGTTTTCTTGCAAAATATAGCTTTAAACTAACACTATTCTGCTTACTTTACAAAAACGTGCCGGAGGTTTTTATGGAATACATGGAATATTTACAATTAAAAGAATTAACCACTCACGGAGATTTTCTCTCCCCGATTTCCTACTATGAATTAAATGGTGGAAGCCACACTTTCACACTGCCAATGCACTGGCACGAGGAAATGGAACTCACTTATATTGTCTCCGGACAAGGAATTTACGACTTAGACTTAAATGAATTTCCCGTAAAGAGCGAAGATTTTTTAATTATTCCTCCGGGAGTACTTCACGCCTCCCACTTAGAAGACGCTGACGGCTTAAATACGCTCACCTTTGTTTTTCATCTAAATATGCTCAACAGCCTGCTTACCGATGCCTGTGCCATTCAGTATTTTGTTCCTTTGATGCATGGTGAAATCACTTCTCCTATGGTGATTCATAAAGATACTCCCGGTTACGCTGAAATTGTCTCCTGCTTTTTTAACCTTCATCATGCCTACAAAGAAAAAACAGTTGGTTATGAGCTTGCAGTGAAATCTCACCTAATGCTTTTATTTTACCAACTGTTTCATTACGGTATTCTCTCAAAAGAACGAAACCAGCCTCATATTCAGCAGACGTCAGAATTGTTAAAAAATGTAATTAATTATATCCATACGAATTATACTGAACACATTACCGTAGCTGATCTTGCCGCCTTGTGTGATTTCAGTGAATATCATTTCATGCGCTTTTTCAAAAAACATGTTGGCATGACTTGTATCGATTACATTAACAATTACCGTCTTGACGTAGCCTCTGCGATGCTAAGGGAGAAAGACGATTCCGTTATGGAAATTGCTTTAGATACCGGATTTAACAATATTTCCTATTTTAATAAAGTGTTTAAATCAAAATTTAAGATAACCCCAAGCCAATATAGAAAGCTGTTAACTGAAATGGAAAGCTAACAGCTTTCTAATATTAGTGCATGAGCTATTCCCGGAACACTTAAGCCTTCGTTATGTGACACTGGGGAAAGCAATGCTCCCGTCGGTACAAACAATACTTTGTTCCATTTCTTTTCTTTGATGTTTTTTAAAATAAGTGCTGACAAAACAGTGGCAGAACAGCCACAGCCACTGCCCCCTGAATTTGTTCCCTGCGTATCTTTATCAAAAATCATTCTTCCGCAGTCAAGTAATTTATCTCCTAAATCAAATCCCTTTTCTTTCATCAAATCCGTAAGAATTTCATATCCGACTTCCCCTAAATCTCCGGTGATAATCTTATCATACTGTTGTGCATCGCAAGAAAAGTCCATAAAATTCTGGTAGATGGTATCACAGGCAGCAGGTGCCATGCACGCTCCCATGTTCATAGAATCCGTAACCCCAAAATCCACAATTTTTCCTGTAGTAACTCCTGAAATTTTGGCTATTCCTGCAGCATTTCCCACTACAAATGCCCCACTTCCCGTTACTGTCCATGTAGAAGACGGAGGCCTTTGATTTCCATACGCCAATGGGAATCGAAACTGCTTTTCTGCACTGGCAAAATGGCTGGACGTAATCGCCATTACATATTCTGCTGCCCCAGATGCAACTGTCAAGGCAGCCAACGATAAACTTTCTCCTGCAGTAGAACACGCACCATACACACCAAACAATGGTATTTGCATATCCGAAAGTCCAAAGGAACTAGCCATTTCCTGTCCCAGCAAATCTCCTGCAAAAATATAGCGGAGCTGCCATTTCTCAATAGCCGACTTTCCAATTGCCAGTGTAAATGCTTCCTTTTGTAACGTAGCCTCCGCATCTTCCCATGATTCGCACCCAAACATTGGATCTTCGCCAACCACATCAAATAGATTTCCTAAAGGTCCCTCCCCTTCCTTTTTTCCTACCACAGAAGCACTTGCCAAAATCTCCGGTGGATTGCCAAAAGAAAGGCTCTGTTTTCCCTGCTGTACCACATTATTTTCCAAAAAAAAACCTCCTATCTATCCTGATTTCTTATGGATAGTATAAGAGATTTTTCAAAATTTATTCGTTGACGCTCTTTCTAAGCATCTTAGAATAAGTTTACCTTTCCTACGACACCGTCATTAATTACATAATACGCTGCAAAATCTTCCGGCTTAACATAAAGCTGCATTTTTTCTATTTCCATGCCACGATGCCCTCTGACTTCTAAATCCTCTTTTACTTTCTCAATCACCACATCCATATCTGCTTCATAATGACGATACTGTATTGTAATTTCAGGTTTTACTTCTGTATTTTTGATAACTTCTTCCTTTACTTGTGTAGCTGTTGTTGCATTTACTGTTGAATTAGCCGCAACTTTAGCTTCCACTTTAGCTGCTGTATGTTTTGCCGCTGCTTTTCCACTTGTCTTTTTCATGTTCTTTCCCTTTCTGTAAACTACTTATATCTTACTTTTCCTCCATATATAATATAGTCTAATTACTATTTTTTCGCAACCTCTTTTACATTTTATAATACTCCGGACGCCGATCTCTGAAAATTCCCCAGCTTAACCGGTTTTCCGCTATCTCATCTAAATCAAACTCCTGTAGCAATACTTTCTCTTCTGTTTTCCCTGCCTGCACTTTGATTTCTCCAGTCTCGTCTGTAATAAAAGAGGAACCATAAAAAATCAGTGAGGAGCTTTGATTGTTATTTTCTTCACAAGGCAGCACCCGCTCCTCTCCTATCCGGTTTGCTGCGATTACCGGTACCAGATTAGAGCCTGCATGCCCCTGCATGCATCTGCGCCAATGCGGCATGCTGTCACACTGTAAAATCGGCTCAGAGCCTATCGCTGTAGGATAAAAAATCAATTCCGCACCCTGCAGCGCCATACTTCTTGCACATTCCGGAAACCACTGATCCCAACAGATACCTACGCCTATTTTTCCATAAGCAGTATCCCATACCTTAAATCCTGTATCTCCCGGCGTAAAGTAAAACTTTTCCTGGTAAAAATGATCGTCCGGAATATGAGTTTTTCGATAAACTCCAAGAATTTCTCCATCGGCATCAATCATTGCAACCGTATTATACAAGGTGTTGATATCCTTTTCATAAAAGCTGATGGGAAGCACCACGTTTAATTCCTTCGAAAGCTTTTGAAAAGACTGTACCGCTTTATTTTCCCAAAGACTTTCCGCCAATTCATAATAGTCATAGCGTTTTTCCTGACAAAAATAAAGATTTTCAAACAATTCCGGTAAAAGAATCACATTGGCACCTTTTTTTGCTGCCTCACGCACCATCTTTTCTGCTTTTTCGATGTTTTTATCCCTGGATTTATCACACTGCATCTGAACTGCTGCTACTGTAACTTTTCTCATTGCCCATTTCCTTTCTGTTTTGCTATTCTAGACTTCCTCTTTCCACATGGGAATTTGCTGTGTAATACAATGAATGTTTCCCCCACCAATCAAAATATCTCTTGCACTGACTTGTATTACCTTGCGGTTTGGAAACAACTGTTCTAAAATTTTCTTTGCCTCATCATCTTTTTGGTCTCCGAATGCCGGCATCACGATAGATTCATTTGCAATATAAAAATTCACATAGGAGGCCGCCAGACGTTCGCCTGAAGTTCTTGTCGGTTCCCCATTACAAGAAATAAGACCCTCACACTCCTCCTTTGTCATGCAGACCGGAGATGGCAACGGCAGCTTATGCACTTTGATTTTCCTGCCTTTTGCATCTATTTCCTTGCTAAGATAATCCATACACTTTTTTGACATTTCATATTGAGGATCCTGTTGATCTTCCGTCCACGCAAGAACCACTTCTCCCGGTGCTGTAAACGCACAAATATTATCTATATGTTCGTTAGTTTCATCCAGATAGATTCCACATGGAAGCCAGAGCACCTTATCGGCATGCAGATAATCTTTTAATTTCTGTTCTATTTCCTCTTTTGTAAGCTCAGGATTTCTTCCTTTGCTCAAAAGACAGGCTTCTGTTACCATCACAGTGCCTTCCCCATCTGAGTGAATGGCACCGCCTTCTAATATAAAATTTCTTGCATCATAAGTATCTTTTTCCAGTAAATCGCATACTTTTCTTGCAACCTTATTGTCTTTATCCCACGGAAAATACAAGCCGTCATACAACCCTCCCCATGCATTAAAACCCCAGTCAATTCCTCGAATTTCTCCTGCTTCATTTGTAACAAAGGTTGGACCGCAGTCCCTTGCCCAGGAATCGTCTGTTGACATTTCCACTACTCTGATATGTTCCGGCAGCATTTCCCTTGCAGTGTCATATTGCTCAAAACTCACCAACATGATTACCTTTTCGCTCTCAGCAATTGCCTTTGCCACTTCACAAAAAGCCCGTCTTGCCGCTACTGCCCCGTACTGCCATGAATCAGCCCGTTCCGGCCAAATCATAATACAACCATAATGTGGCCCGAATTCTGCCGGCATATAGAAGTTATCTTCTCTGGGAATGGTGTGTAAAATCTTCATCTGCACCCTCCTTACTTGCTGTATTTTTGTTCCTGTATAGAGTTTAGACTATCTATAGACAAATTGCAAGCGATTCTCCTGACATTCTTACCAATGTTTTTTCCGGTAGAAAGCCTTAGATGAAATCTAAGAAAAACGCATAAAAATTTACAGTACAAAAGGATTGATAGTTATTACAACTAGCAACCCTTTTTCCTTTCAAAAAACATATATTATTATGTTTTTATTGTATTTTTATTTTATTCGTGCAATATCGCAAACAAGACTATCCATTTCGGCTTTGGACTGTACATTTCTGGCAGCCTCTATCACCTGCTTTTTCTCTTCCTCCGTCATGGAAGAAAAACTATTCATTGCCTGTTCATTCATTGCCAGGCCAAACCCTAATCCTAATGGCATTTCTTCTTTGTTTTCCATTACATCACCCCCATGATTTTCATAATCCAATAGATTAGTCCTGCAACCCAACTCGTAACAATACCATATAAGATTACCGGTCCTGCTATGGTAAATATTTTACACCCAATTCCAAACACCTGTCCTTCTGTCTGATATTCTACTGCCGGAGCGGCTACTGAATTTGCAAATCCGGTAATCGGTACTAAAGCTCCTGCTCCGCCAAAGTCAACCACCTTCGAAAACAAGTTAAGTCCGGTAAGCACCACACTAAGTAGCACCAGCAGCATCGAGCACCAGCTTCCCGCAGTATCCTTATCGAGTCCCTGGGCATAACAAAAGTTTAAAATTCCCTGACCAATTACACATATGATTCCTCCAGTGATAAATGCTTTCACCATACTCCATAGCAAATTTGTCTTAGGTGTCATTTGTTCTACATAATCGTTATATTGTTGTTTTTGCATTTCATTCATTGCAATTCCCTTTCCGTCCTTTCACTTTTTTCATACCCAATTAACTATGAAAATTATTAAAAAAATAAATAATATTTCCTATACCTTTTCCTAAAGCAAGTGCAAGTATACCGATTCCCAAGCCACGCCTGAAATTAATTCTTCTGGCAAAAATAGGAATACCATTTAGTGCTTCTGCAATAGCCAGTGCCAGACAGCCCACAAAGATTCCGGCAAAAAGCCCAAAGCAGCCCAAATAGAAATTTCCAAGAGGCAGAGAAAATTCATATATACTACTGAAATTTCCAAAAATCGTTCCAAAAACCACTGCGGATTCATAAATCATTACATGTGAGCCTGTATGGGTTTTTCCTGCAAATCTTGGTATCAAGCCCACCGTAAATAAAGCAGTAAACATACCCCCGGCTACAATGACGCCACCGCTCAACCCAATCAATATAATGAATACATATTTAATTAACGTCAATTAACTCACCCTTTCTGTTGGCAGTTTCCACCAGTGCGTCATTTACATCATTCTCATATATGCGCATCTGTACTTCGATAGGTGTGGGATCTTTCGTAATTCTTCTCCCGCCAATATGATTATAAAAAAGTACGATACCTGCTGTCAGTCCAACAGAATACATTGCCTCTAAAATTCCCGGTCCCTCTTTCGTAACCCCAAATACATAACTATAGATACTTTCAAACACATCCACCACGGACACATCTTCATTAAATGTCATAATAGCGAAGGCAGCCCCAAAAAAGCCAATCAATGACACAAAAATCACTTTTATGATATCCCATAATTTATGCTTACGTTTATCTCCAATATACTCTACAACGCATTCCATCTCACCAATACTTTGAATCTCTGCATCTGGAAATTCCTGAATAATACAATCTACCACCTTAATTACGGAAATAATTTCCCGCTTTGATTTTTCTGCATTGATTTGAAATAGTTTAATGCACTTTATCTTTGCGGCCAATGTATTATCATTGCAACTGATTCCGGCTACGTCACGAATTGTCACATCATAGTTAGCTACTTTTACATCACGCTCCAATTTTAAATATACGGTTTCCTTCTTCATATCATCACCTGCTTACCTGTCATTTATTCTCTGTTATTATTTCTAAAAAAAAGGAAAATATGCAAAACAGTAAATAATAGTTGTGTAAGCAGAAAAAAATGTAAGCCCCCTGCCTTTTCAGGCAAGGGACTTACATTTCTTTCACGACCTACTTGTTATTTTCTCTTTTTATTTTTCTTTCTTACACTGTATCCAAAAGTTCCTAACAGTTTTCCGATACCATAATATTCCCCATGAGAATATACGATAGGCTTTGCCTTGGATAGTTCAAATTTATTTCTTTCATTCATGTAACTTTCGTCTACATGAACTGCCATAACATCGGCTAAAAACATATGGTGCGACCCAAGTTCTATAACCCGACTTACTTTACATTCAATGTTCACTGGGCTTTCTTTTATCAACGGTGCTTTTACCTTTGTCGCAGCTTCCGGTGTCAATTTCATTTGCTGAAATTTATCCACATCTCTGCCGGAACGCACGCCACAATAATCCGTTGCATAGGCAAGTGCTTCTGTCGTCAGATTCACTACAAACTCTCCACTTTCCTTTATCATGTGATAAGAATGTCTCTCCGGCCTGATCGATACCGAGAGCATAGGGGGATTTGTACACACCGTTCCGGTCCATGCCACCGTTATAATATTGTAATTGCCATTCCGGTCTGCCACACTTAACATGACTGCCGGGAGTGGATACAGCATGTTTCCCGGCTTCCATTCCTGTTTTGCCATGATTCTTTCCTCTTACTGAAGTGCTGTCATAAATGCCGGAATCAACTGTTTCTTTCTAGATACTACACCTGCTAATTTATAGTAATCGCCTTCTTCACGCGGAACTCCGTACGCTTTCTCTACAAATTCTCCTGCTTTCTCTCCTGCATAAATTAAATTCGTAGATTCTTCTAAAATATCCGTCAGCATAAAGAAAATCATATCTAATCCCTGTTCTTCACATGCTTTTGTAATATATGGCTTTAACCGGTCCGCAATTTCAAATAATTCCTCTGCAGCCATCGAACTAATCTGACCAACACCAAAGTTTACGTCTCCTGAATTGAATTTTTTGAAATCCTGATAAAAGATTTCTTCTGGTGTCTTATCTGAGAGATTACTTCCCGCCTTAAACATTGCCATTGCATAGTCTTCCACATTAATACCTGCAATTTCAGCAAGCTTTAATGCAATTTCTTTATCCGCCGGTGTACAGGTAGGGGAACGGAACATCAACGTATCTGAGATAATGGCAGAACATAACATTCCTGCAATTTCTTTTGTTACTTCTTGCTTATTTTCCTGATACATCTGATAAACAATCGTTGCAGTACATCCTACCGGCTGGTTTCTAAAGTAAATTGGTGCGGCTGTTGATACATCACCAATCTTATGATGATCAATTACCTCTAAAATTTCCGCATCTTTGATACCATCAACTGTCTGTGTTAATTCATTGTGGTCTACTAAAATGACTTTTTTCTGATCTGCCTTCAACAGATTTCTTCTAGAAATCATGCCTACATATTTTCCTTCTTCATCTAACACCGGAAAATCTCTATGTCTTAACTTTGTCATAGAAGCTTTTACTTCTTCTAAAGGCTCAGATAATTCAAAACTTACAATTCCGTCCTTTGTCATAAATCTTTTAATCGGAGCACTCTGATTCACAAGACGGGCCACTGTAAACGCATCATGAGAGGTTGAAATAATCACACAGCTCTTTTCTTCTGCCTTTGCTATCATATCCTCGTCCACTTTAGCACCCTCACATACAATAATGCAGCTTGCATTATGATTCAGTGCACAGGTCATGGCTTCTTTGTCATTCTCCATAATCACAAGATCATCTTCTGCAATATGAGATTTCAAAATATCCGGTGTTGCCGCTGCAACTACTACTTTTCCATTCATAAAGAATGCATGTTCGTTTCCGGCAAGCATTTTTCCATCGATGGTATCAATAATATTTCTATACTGTGTACGGGCTTCTGATAACGTATTGTTATCGTATACAGCCATATAAGATTTGGCAATGTCACCAATCGTAATCAGACCTTCTAGTTTTCCTTCCTCGTCTGTAATCGGTAACGTACCAACACTTTCACTTTTCATAAAGGTATATGCTTTCTTCATGGAAATGTTAGAAGTCACTCCATTTAATTTCTGAATCTGAATATCCTTTACCTGTGTATATACATTTGGTAAAAATTCCGGTGCTTTCACGCCAAAATAATCCAGTACATATTGTGTTTCCTCGTTTACATTACCAGCTCTTCTTGCCTCGTAATTTTCTCCTGTAATTCTTCTTTTTAATTCTGCATAGCAAATAGCAGAACAAATAGAATCCGTATCCGGATTTTTATGTCCTACCACATAGATTTTCTGCTTATCTGACATAATCTGCCTTCTTTCCTTGTTTTTTATTTATTTCACTGTAACTCATTGAATCCCTGAAGTTACATTTCACTTTATAATTTTACATATTTTTATTCATTCGTCAACTAAAGAATGCCTTTGTTCCTACTATTTTTATGTGTTCTCATCTTTATTTTTCTATATTTTATTTCAAAGCACGCTCGCTTTTGTGTAATTCGTTTTAATTTTATAAATTATCTATAATTCTTTTGTATATTTTTCACAGTCTTTTTACAGCTTGTTCATAGTTTGTTCACAAGGGATTGCTATACTAAAAACAACTTAGAAATGAGTTACAGTTAGTGTTTTCATTACACACATAGATAAATTTTTTCATAATAGCCCCGGCATCGAAAGATGTTCGGGGCACTCCTCGTTTTATGCATGTTTTTGCAAAACTTTGCAAAACTTTGTAAAATAAAGAAACCTAACCAGTCCTGTTCAGACCGGTTAAGCTTCTTATCTTCTATTCTAGTCTAGCACATAGATATTTCCGTTTGTTATACCCACTCTTTCTTCTGATAAAACATAGTTAGAACCGTTTTTACTATCCCATGAGCCGCTTCCATTGTTAAAGCATGCCACTACATTAGAAGCATCTCCTATCTCTATGCTATACATCCATGTATATCCGTTTACATCACTTGACTGCATCTGTACTCCCGGTACACTCGTCCAAACACCATCTACTTTATAATGAATGTATGCCTTGCTCCAGTTGTTGTTTTTATAATATACCGTTATCGTATTTGTCGTTTTCACTTTAAAATCCACAATTTCTGCCGTAACTTTCTTTCCAGAAGCATCTGTTACCACAACAATTACATGATAATTTCCTTCCTCTAAAGGTGTCCACGACAATACATTATCCTGTGTAGTTTCTGAAACCACTTTCTCATCATTCTTCATGATTTCAAAATCATACGTGTATGGCTTTACACCATTTACTGTATTTGCAGTAAAGCTTACCTTTTTGCCAACAATTCCTGTCTTTGTATCTGCAGATAACGTTGTGTTATATGTAAGATTCAATTTCATTACCACACCGTTTTTCACACCGTAATCTCCACTTTCTACTACATAGTTAGCTCCGTTTTTGCTGTCCCAGACATTGTTTCCATTGTTAAAACATACAAAAGCACTCGTTGCGTTGCCTAAATCTATTGTGTACTTCCATGCATATCCACTAACATCACTTGTCTGCATCTGCATTCCCGGTACATTTGTCCAACTGCCATTTACATTATAATGAATATATGCTTTACTCCAGTTACTGTTATTATAATATACTGTTACTTTATTTTCCAGCACAGGGGTTGGTGTCACTGTCGGGATTACCGTTGGTGTTACCGTTACTGTCGGGATTACCGTTGGTGTTACCGTTACTGTCGGGATTACCGTTGGCGTTACCGTTACTGTTGGCGTTGCTGTTACCGTTGGCGTTGCCGTTGCTGTTGGCGTTGGCGTTGGGGTTGCTGTCGCAATCGGTATTTCCGGTGATATGATAGTCAACGGCTCTAATTTTTTAACTACTCCGTTGCTCACACCATACCAGCCTGCCATAACCGTATAATTTGCTCCGTTTTTACTGTCCCATGAACCATTCCCATTGTTGAAACATACTGTTGCTGATTCAGCATTTGCCAAATCAATTGTACATTTATAGGTATAGCCTTCATATTCTGTAGTTGCCTGCATTTTTTTACCAGGAACTGTAGTCCATGTACCATTTACTTTGTAATGCACATATGCATTTGTCCAGCCACTGTTATAATATAGCGTTACTGTATTATTGGAAGGTATTTCCGTCGGAGTAGGTGTTATATTTCCTTCCGTATAGGCATACCAGTATCCACTACTTTTATTTGCTGCTGTGTTTGGTTTATAACAGTTTTTCTCTGTTGTCGGAATCACCAAATCTGTTGTCTGAATGTTCCAGGAAGTTGTTCCATCCGTATTTTTGAAAATCACTTTTGAATACGGTCCTGTTACCTTAAATTTATAAATCTGATTGCTTGCATCAATTAAATTTCCCTGAACTACCGTTTTTCCATTGTCATCCCATACATAGGCATAAACATTTGACCATTTTGCCGCTGTATTGTCAAAATAAAAGGTAGATTCTTTACTTAAACCTTTAAAATAGGAATCAAGGAAAGCAATTCTATTTTTCACAAAGGAATTAACATACTCTATATTTGCTGCAAATGTAGAACCTGTATATGTACTTCCCCAATATGTTGTTCCGAGGAATTTGAATTTATTAAAGTTCATATTTGCAGAAGCTTCCACCAAAGCTCCATATTGTGCAATGGAAAGCACATTGTCAGAATAGGCAGTTTTTTCTCCCATGCTGACCTGAAGTAATGGATAAAAATCTTCTTCCCATACTCTTGCCACTTCTGCCATAAAATCTGCATGTGTACACAGTGCAGCTAAAAAGCATTTTTGTGTCTTGTTATTATAAATTGTTTTATTTTGAACATATAAGTAATTCGTGTCTAATAATTCTTTTCTATTATATCCGCCAATACCCCAGTCAAAATCCCATGCCGGGCCAAAATGTATCTTATCATTCGTATCTTTGTAACAATAGAAGCTGGTTGCATTCGCATCATTTTCCATCGTCAGTTCTTCAATGATATACATTTTTGCTGCTGACTCTATATCTAAATAGTCTGTATAATAAACACCATCTGAATTATATCCATCTGCAGAATACACTGCATTCTCCATCTTCTGATAATAATCCCGAATATATTCTACCTGAGCTTTGGAGGCAAATTCCGGACTTTTCATAACCACCTGCTGTCTTCTGCTACTTACAAATCCGCTCGCCTCATCCGGATATCTTTCGTCTAACTCAAATTCCAACAAATATCCTCCGGTAATATCCTCTGGATTGTTTGGAATATTGTAATATTTATAAGTCCCCGCACTGGCACCTGAAGTGGTACCTCCTCGTGAATAATCTTCTAAAGCTTTACTATTTACATCTTCTGTTGCACCTTCTAAATCGTAAATATCCACACGGTTAGAATCCACCTCAACCTTTGAAGTAACGAGATAATTTCCAATGTAGCGTCCATTCTGATACACATCTGCAAATTCGCTGTCCGGTGTATATGCAAGTCCTGCATCTTCTGCTAAATCAAACACAAATTTGTTTCGTATAAGAGATTGATCAAAATCATTCGCTAACAAACACCATTTTTTTGATTTTGCCATTCCAAATAATTTTGTTTTAGAAGACAGTTTAATATTATATGGGTATTTATAAAATAACTTTTGCGCAGCTTCCCATGAAGAATTTCCGCGTCCCTTAATCTGATCTAATCCAACCTGTTGTGCCTTTCCCTTTTTATCCACATACACAATTTCTCCAGAATCTTTATTCGACTTACTGGCATTGACTGCGTCAAGATTTCCGCTTTTTGTTGTGATAAACATGGTATTGATATTTTCGGATTTCATTACTGTGAGCTTGTACTCCGCAGAACCTGCCTTCAAAGTAAATTTTCCGGCATTGGCAAACACATTTGTAGTTTCACCATTTTCTACCTTTGTTCCATTTACATATAAGGTGTTTGAAAAAGAATGCCATATCGTCAAATGTTCTAAATCAGCACTAGACGGAAGGTACAAGTAATAGCGTCCCTCCCTCGACTCATAATGCCATTTGATAGCATCCAGACTATTGTTCTTACTATAGGAACTTCCATCCACCCAAAGTGCATTATCAGATGTTCCAACAATATCCGGAACCGCCAACTGCTGTGATTGTTCGGATGCAGCTGCAGCATTCGTCACTACATAATCTGATACTGCTGTAAACATACATGCAAAAACCATAAGCAGTGCAAAAACTCTCTTCATTGTTCGAATGCTTTTCCCTGTTTTTGTTGTCATTCCGTTTTGACCTCCTGTTTTTCATTTTCTTTTCGTAGTTGTTACATTTTTATTAACTTCCAACTTAGTATAACGCTACCTTACCTTATTGTCAATAAAAATCACGTACTTTTTTCCTATTTTTTACATGTAAAAGTGTGAAAGCAACGGTAGCATCAGATCTTTTGATACTGTAAGTCTATAGAGCAAAAAAAGCGTCAAAGACGCTTTTTTGCTTTTTTCTGCCAGCAGTGGCATAAATCCTTATTATATTGTTACCAGACTTCTTATATTTTCAACAAAACTAAATATATTCCATTCGATTACAAATTCGAAGATTTTCCAATATCTTCTTAATATCTCCGGTACTGTTTTTGTTACAGATGAGCGTAGCATCTTGCGTATCTACAATGACAAGATTCTCTAAACCTATGGTAGCAATCAGCTTGTCATTTCCTTCTATGATGCAGTTCTTAGTGTCTATCGTAATAATATTCCCAGTCACAGTATTGCCAAATTCATTTGTCTGCTTAATACGTTCTACCGCATTCCAGCTTCCTACATCATCCCAGCCAAATGCTCCCGGAATAATAAAGATATGATCTGCTTTTTCCATAATCCCATAATCCACAGATTCCGATGCAAACGCTGTAAATTCTTTTACCAAAACTTCCTGCTGTGCCTCTGTCCCAATAGCCTCTCTAATGCGGTTTAATCCCGCCATTGTATCTGGCATGAATTTTTGCATATTTTCTAAGATGGAGGATACTTTCCACACAAACATACCACTATTCCAAAGATATTCTCCAGAATTTAAATATTCTCTTGCCACCTCATAATTGGGTTTTTCTACAAATTTGTCTACCGCATATCCATTTCCCCTTGAAGTTTCTGCATCAAATTTGATATAACCATATCCAGTTTCCGGATATGTAGGTGTAATTCCAAGTGTCACTAAATTTCTGCTTTCTTTTGCGATTTCAATTGCATCCTTTAATGTTTTTACAAACATTTTATTATGCTTAATCAAATGATCTGATGGCAAAACCATCATAATGGCATCCTCATATTTTTTAGCAATATGTACTGCACCTAATCCAATACAAGGGGCAGTATTTTTTCCAACCGGCTCACAGAGAATATTTTCCTCTGGCAGTTGTGGCAGTTGTTCCATTACCAGTTCCTTATAACTTTGATTTGTAGCAATGTATACATCTTCGATATCCACTAAACTGCGAATTCGCTCCACGGTCAGTTGGATCATACTCTTTCCATCATCGGTAAGACACAAAAACTGTTTTGGCAAATTCTTTCTGCTTCGTGGCCAAAAACGTTCTCCACGTCCCCCCGCCATAATTAACGCTGTATTCTTCATACTATTTTACCTTTCCGCACGCACTTCACTATGCAGGAAATCTTCATACGCAAGCCTGATTCCATCTTTCAGCTTTGTATGGTACTTCCAGCCTAATCCTTCTAGTTTACTTACATCTAACAATTTTCTTGGTGTGCCATCCGGCTTTGTGGTATCAAAAGTAAGAGTACCTTCATATCCCACAACTTCTTTTACCGTTTCAGCAAGCTCCTTAATGGTTACTTCTTTACCAGTTCCAAGATTTACCGTTTCATTACCCGAATAATTATTCATTAAATAAACACATGCTTCTGCCAAATCATCCACATATAAAAATTCACGAAGCGGTGTGCCTGTTCCCCAGATTACAACCTCTTTTGCTTTATTTTCCTTCGCTTCATGAAACCTTCGAATCAATGCAGGTAATACATGAGAATGTTCCGGATGATAATTGTCATTTGGTCCATACAGGTTTGTCGGCATGACACTAATATAATCTGTTCCGTACTGTTTATTTAAATATTCGCAATATTTTAATCCTGAAATTTTTGCCAATGCATAGGCTTCATTTGTCTGCTCCAAAGCCGATGTTAAAAGACAATTTTCCGGCATTGGCTGTGGTGCCATTCTCGGATAAATACAGGAGCTTCCCAGAAACATCAGTTTTTTTACTTTATTTTCATATGCCGAACGAATGACATTCATCTCTAAAATCATGTTATCATACATAAAATCTGCCGGATGCTTACTGTTCGCCATGATTCCGCCAACCTTTGCCGCTGCCAGGAACACATAATCCGGTTTTTCCTCTGCAAAGAAGGCTTCCACCTGATCCTGCCTTCTTAAATCCAATTCCTTTGATGTCCTGGTAACAATATTTGTATAGCCTTTTTTTTCTAATTCTCTTACAATGGCGGAACCTACCATTCCTCTATGCCCTGCCACATAAATCTTTGCATTTTTTTCCATTCCTCTTTAACCTCCAGAATACATACGTCTTTCCGTGTCTTAGGCGTTTTTCTCGCGAAATTCTTTTGCACTGATTCCTGCTAACTCTCTCATATCACTATCGACCATCATAGCTACCAGTTCTTTAAAACTTACTTTACGTTTCCAACCCAATTCTGTTTCTGCTTTCGTGGCATCTCCCCAGAGAAGTTCTACCTCTGCCGGACGGAAATATCTAGGATTTACAGCAACTAAGACCTTCCCCGTCTTCTTATCGATACCTTTTTCATCTACACCTTCTCCCTGCCACTCAATCTCAACTCCCACTTCAGCAAAGCTTAATTCTACAAATTCACGCACCGTATGAGTTTCATTCGTAGCCAGCACATAATCTCCCGGCTTGTCCTGCTGTAGAATTCTCCACATACCCTCTACATAATCTCCTGCGAATCCCCAGTCACGCTTTGCATTCATATTTCCAAGATATAATGTTTCCTGTTTTCCAGCCATAATATCTGCCACTGCTCTGGTAATCTTACGTGTAACAAAGGTTTCACCTCTTCTTGGAGATTCATGATTAAACAGGATTCCGTTGCACGCAAACATATCATAGGATTCTCTATAATTTACTGTAATCCAGTAGGAATAAAGCTTTGCCGCACCATATGGACTTTTTGGATAAAACGGTGTCTTTTCACTTTGAGGTGCTGTTCCCGGAATTCCACCAAATAATTCTGACGTGGATGCCTGATAAAACTTGCATTTTAATCCACTCTGATGAATCGCATCTAACAAACGAATCGTACCAACTCCGGTTGCTTCTGCTGTGTATTCGGGTACTTCAAAAGAAACCGCCACATGAGACTGTGCCGCCAGATTGTACACTTCATCCGGTTTAATCTTATTAATTAAAGACAACAAATTACAAGAATCTGTCAAATCTCCATGATGTAAGAAAAATCTTTTATCTCTTAATTCTTTATTATTATATAAATGATCAATCCTGTCTGTGCAGATTGTGCTATGACGTCTTATAATCCCATGAACCTCATACCCTTTCTCTAACAAAAGCTCTGCTAAATAAGAACCATCTTGACCTGTAATCCCTGTAATAAACGCTACCTTACTCATTCTTAACCTCTTTTCTTTTTTACAAATTTTAAAAATAGCATTTTTTTGTATTTCTTTTTTCAGTATAATATACTATAATTAGGAAGTAAACGTTGTAAGTTGACTTTTTATAGTAAAATATTGCGGTGCATACTGTGGCGGCGGATTGTATTGCCTGCCTCCACCACAGCGCCCTTTCAAAAATAAACCAAACTAGGAGGAACTCTTATGATACAGCCAATTTCATTTTCCAATCCTGAAAACATCACGAAATCTAATCGTGTTTTAAATACTCCCAGTGATTTTGCCAAAAATAATTTGTTGTATCTTCAGGAAGCCGGCTACCTAAAAAGTTTAAAAAGTCATATTTCGAAACGTGAAAAACTAGATTCGTATTTATTTTTAATTGTTTTATCCGGAAGGGGAAAATTTACTTATCAAAAGGAGGAATATCTGCTCACTCCAAAGGACTGTCTTTTTATCAACTGTGCCAACTCTTATTCTCATCAAAGCAGTGAAGAGGATCCCTGGGAGCTTATGTGGATTCACTTTAACGGAAAAGATGCACTCCCCTTTTTTACTTATTATAATGCACTGATTTCATCTATTTTATTTCATGTAGAAAGCCCGAATGATTTTACCTCTACGATTGAGCAATGCATGCAATTATCACAGAAGAAAGATGTTGCTTCCGAATTTCTTATTCACAAATCCATCACTGATTTGCTCACTCTTTGTATCAGCCACAACCAGAAAGAATCTCAGGACAATGCACCCTCTAAGATTAAAGAGGTAAAGAACTATATTGATAAAAATTTTGCAAAGGACATTTCCCTAAATCAGATGGCAGAGCTATTTTTCATTAGCAAATACTATCTGGCAAGAGAATTTAAAGATACCTATGGTGTTACCGTAGGCAATCACATCACCTCCTGCCGCATTACTTATGCTAAGACACTCCTTCGTTTTACCGATTTAAAAATTGAGGAAATTGCCCGCAAATGCGGCATTCCAGATACCAATTACTTTACGAAAGTATTCCGTAAGTTAGAAGATTGTACCCCCACCGCCTATCGAAAACAATGGTAGCATATGATATCGAACAGCCCACTATACCATATACAATACAAAATACAAATAGAAGCTTTTCAGGCAGAATTGAAACAGCCTGAAAAGCTTCTATTTATTTTATTATATTATCTGTATTATTTGTATATTTATATAATTTGTATCACAGATATCGTCATCAAAACTGTTTACAGCGGATACTTATCTGTTAAAGATTTCACTAATGCTTTTGCTTCCTCTGTTTTAGAAGCATCCTTTATCATCATCGCAATTGCTTCTGCCACAATATCCATATCCTCTTCCTTAAATCCACGAGAAGTAACTGCCGGAGAGCCAAGACGGATACCACTGGTTACAAATGGAGATTTCGGATCGTTTGGAATTGTATTCTTATTACATGTAATATTTACAGAATCTAACAGCTTTTCGATTTCTTTACCTGTAAGATCATACGGAGTTAAATCCACCAACATTAAATGATTGTCTGTTCCGCCGGAAACAATCTTAATATCTCTCTTCTGTAATCCTTTACATAATGCCTGTGCATTTAACACAATCTGCTTCTGGTATTCCTTAAATTCCGGCTGCAATGCTTCTTTGAAACATACTGCTTTGCCTGCAATCACATGCATTAAAGGTCCTCCCTGGATTCCCGGGAATACTGCTTTATTAAAGTTAAACTTTTCTGCTGCTTCCTTATTTGCAAGAATCAGACCACCTCTTGGTCCTCTTAAGGTTTTATGTGTTGTAGTTGTTACTACATCTGCATATGGAATCGGCGATGGATGAAGACCTGCTGCTACAAGACCTGCAATATGAGCCATATCTACCATAAGATATGCACCAACTTCATCTGCAACTTCCCTAAACTTTTTAAAATCAATTGTTCTTGCATAAGCACTGGCACCTGCCACAATTAACTTTGGCTTTGCTTCCAGTGCAATTTCTCTTAATTTGTCATAATCAATAAATCCTTCATCATTTACACCATAAGGAACAATCTTAAAATATTTTCCGGAAATATTCACTGGACTTCCATGTGTTAAATGTCCGCCGTGGTCAAGATTCATACCCATTACCGTATCTCCCGGCTCTAACATAGCAAAAAAGACAGCTAAATTAGCCTGCGCTCCAGAATGCGGCTGAACGTTTGCATAATCACAGCCAAACAATTCACATGCACGCTTGATTGCTAAGTTTTCCACAACATCAACACAGTCACAGCCACCATAATAACGTTTTCCCGGATATCCTTCCGCATATTTGTTGGTCATAGGGCTTCCCATAGCTGCCATTACTGCCTTACTTACCCAGTTCTCAGATGCAATCAGTTCGATATGGCTGTTCTGTCTTGTTACTTCATCTTCAATTGCCTGTGCAACTTCCATGTCCACTGCTTTTACTTCGTCTAATGAATACATTTACATTCCTCCATTTTTGTATAATTTTTAGCTTTTTGTTATGTATTCCTCCAGATATTCTTCCAGAGTAATTCCATTTTCCATGATCTCGGTTGCAGCCTCCACTCCCACATATCGAAAATGCCATGATTCTGCCTTTCTGTGAGTAATGTCCTCTTTCCCTTCCATATATCTTACAATAAATCCGTATTCCTTGCAATGCTCTTTTAGCCAGATTGCTTCTTTGGTATTCGCATGCGCAGCATCCAGGCTCTGATGGGAAACACTTACAATATCCACAGTAAGTCCTGTCTGGTGTTCGCTATGATTCACTGGTGATACCCCTTCATAGGTCAGTTGCAAAGCCTCGTCATCATCATATCCTCTGGCTTTATATTTTGCCACATCTTTTTCCACAAGACTTTCCTGTTTTTGGGAAGTCCGGTACGCAGAACAAATTTTACATTTCATTCCTGCTGCTCTTGCAGCTTCTAACATTGCCTTTAAACTTTCTACAATTCGCTCATCTACCTGTTTTCCTTCCACATATACCAGATTTGCCTCATAATTTTCACTCACCGGATAGTCATCATTAATCAGGATTAAGTTCCAGGGCAATGTATCATTGTCAATCACAGCTTCTTTTACGGAAGCTGCTGTCTGCATTTCTTCTTTTACGACTACTTCCGGCTCCACCATCTGTGTTTTTGGCTGTTCTAATAAATTCACTTTACTATTATCCTCTGCCTTTGAATTTTCTCTTGCACTAACCTGCGACGGAAGATTAATCTCACCCGCAAAGCCAGTCATTCCAAGTGCTGCTACACACACCAATACCACTGGTACCGCTACTGCCCTGTTTACAGGTTTTAACTGTTTCTTTACCTGCTCACTATTATATTCCACATTTCTTACACTTATGCTCTCCTCGTATAACTGTTCGTCATTATCATACATAGCGTATCCCCCCGTCAGGCCTGTTTTCCGTTTTCCAAACCCGGTCTGAGCTGCTTTCCTCACATTTTCTATGAAAATAATCATTGCCAGTATTGCAATAATCATATTTTTAGCTTTTGGATGTGCTTTACCATAAGAAATCATTTTTTCTTTCATATTCATTCTTCTATTCACCATTTTTCGAATATTTTATCTTTACTACTTATTTCGATATTATAACATTTCTATTACATAAATACTATATACAAACTGCAAAAATTTTTTAAAGTTTTCTAAAGATTTTCTGTTTGTTATTGATTTCACAAACCTACTGTGCTAAGGTAATTGTGGCAATTATTTTAGACCATTACAAAGGAGTTGCTACCATATGACATACGTGATAAATATTCTGATATTTATACTTCTTTATTTGATTTTTATTGCACCCCGCTTTCCTAAAAGGAACGCAGCCAAAGAATACATGGGCAAATGTTATGCCCACCGCGGATTATTTTCTAATGGAACTTCTTCCCCGGAAAATTCTCTTCCCGCTTTTGCATCTGCAGTGAAAAACGGTTACGGTATCGAACTGGATGTTCAACGCACAAAGGACAACAAAATTGTCGTTTTTCACGACAACACTTTAAGCCGTATGTGCGGAATTGATGTGGAAGTCCAGGAAAAAACATATCGTGAGCTTTGTGAACTCACACTGCTTGCTACAGATTGCAAGATACCGCTTCTTTCTGAAGTGCTGCACCTGGTAAACGGCTCAGTTCCACTGTTAATCGAGATAAAACTTCCTGTTTTTAACACACTGACTTGTCGGCTGGTAGATGAAATTTTGCGCAACTATAACGGAAAATACTGTATTGAATCCTTTAATACACTGGCATTAATCTGGTACCGTATTCACCGCCCTGACATTGTGCGCGGGCAGTTATCCGGCAACCTGACAAAGCCGGTAGCAGACGGTGGTTTTTTCCTTTGCTTTCTGGTAAAATATTTACTAGTCAATATTTTATCGCGGCCGGATTTTATTTCATTTTGTTACAGGGATACTTTTAACCTTAGTTTTCTGTTAAACCGTTATCTGTTCCGTGTACCTGCTTTTGCGTGGACCATAGATTCACCGAAAGCCTACGCTGACTCATTTCGAAAATTTGATTCTTTTATTTTCGAAGGCTTCACTGCGTAAACATAAATATGTATCTTTTCATCATATATAATAATTATGGGAGGCTTTTACTTTTAATGAAAACATTTTTTAAAAAATACAAACACGTTATATGGTTCTCTTACGCTTTTATCTACATTCCGTGGTTTGTCTATCTAGAAAAGCATGTGACAAGTAATTATCATGTGATACACATGGAAATTGATGATAAAATACCGTTTATGTCTATTTTCATCATTCCTTATCTGTTATGGTTTGCTTACGTGGCATCCGTACTGGTGTACCAATTTTTTACAAGCGTATCGGATTTTCGTCGAAACTGCATATTTTTATTTACGGGAATGACTATTTTCTTAATTGTTTCCACAATTTATCCAAATGGACATCACCTGCGTCCTGAAGTTTACCCCGACTCTTCTATTTTTACGCAACTGGTCATGTGGCTACAGGCAACAGATACACCAACGAATCTATTTCCAAGTATTCATGTGTATAATTCCATTGGAACACACTTTGCCATAATACATTCGGAGCATTTAAAGAATAAAAAGGGACTTCGGTTTGCCTCATTTATATTAATGATATTGATTTGTATGTCAACCGTATTTTTAAAGCAGCATTCCATGTTTGATGTACTTACCGGAATTCTTATGGCTGTTGTACTTTATCCTCTGGCATATTATAATGAAATATCCTCTTTGGCTCAACGGAAAAAATATCTCAAAGTTAAAAAAACAGACTAAATTTCTCTATATAACCAATAAAACGTCCCGGAAAATCACACATTTTCCGGGACGTTTTATTTAATTAAATCCAAAGAACTTCTGTACAATCTTATACCCTGCTACGGAAACCTGACGTCCTGCTTTTCCCGGAAGATTCATATATCTTCCTAAAATACCGCAGCGTATCCAAAGATACAGCCGTCTGTCACGCTTCTTTAAATACTCCCATAACTCCTGCTTTTTTTCATAGTTTTCATCGGTTCCTGATTTAATCAGCATAATAGACGAAACGGTCATAATAATATCTAAATAACTTACCATATAATCCCGAAGCTTTTTATTGGTTAATTTTGACAGTTCTATGTCATCAATCATCAATTTATTTACTTTAATCTGCTGGTCAATTCTGCGAATCATGACTTCTTCATTGACTGACTGATCGTCTCTCCCAATAAAATAGCGATAAAAATTCACATTCAGATAATACATTGTTTTTACATATGGCAGTGGATGAAACACAAAAATATTATCCACATAGAAGGTGTGCTTTGGCAGTTCTAATCCACACTCTCTCAAAATCTGTGTTCTATAAATGACAGAATGCATCAGAATATATTGCCCCTTATGAAAATGCTTTACTTCATTCCATGTAAAAATTTTGTTTTCGGGAAGTGCTGTAGTATAACGCATTACTTTTTTTCGTTTTGCTCCTACCTTATCATATACAAAATTGCTAATGAGCATATCTAATCTTGTCCCGGATCTTGTAACTTCCTCTAATACTTCTAAAATCTTCCGATACGGACCTTCACTTACCCAGTCGTCACTGTCTACTACTTTAAAAAAGAGTCCCGTTGCATTTCGTATGCCTGCATTTACAGCCTCTCCGTGACCACCATTCTCCTGGTGTATTGCACGCACAATACCGGGATAGTTCTTTTCATACTCGTCTGCAATTTTGGCTGTATTGTCTACCGAACCATCATCAACAATAATAATTTCAACTTCTTCCCCACCTACAAGAATCGAATCAATACATTTCTTCATATATTGCTCTGAATTGTAACAAGGCACTACAACAGACAATAATTTCATTTACTTTTCCTCCTCCGGTTTTATTTTCCACTCTTTTACAATTTCCAAAAGATTCTGTGATGTCTTTAAGGTTACCGTATGATGCTCCCCATATTGTAAATGACAAATATCGTATATTCTTACCATGTTTTCGTATGCTGACTTTACATTTCCCAGATAATAATCGCACATTGCAAGCTCTCTACGATAATTCAAGGTATCCACATCTGCCGGACCATGATAACTTTGTGAAGCCTGGTATGCCTCCTGCATTCTCTGATATCCCTTTTCATAATCGCCCATTTTCCAATAGCATCTTCCTGCCAATGCAGTAATTTTAATGGTCTTTTTGTCCTCTTTTCCATACTTTCCGGTATAAAAACGCTTTAACTCTTCTGCCAGCTTCAACGCATTCTCACATTCTCCTGCCGCCAGCGAAATATATGCCAGTGTATCATATGCTTCAATTTGCTCCGGGGAATTTTTCGGAAAACAGTTTCTTGTGATTTTAACAATTTTCTTTGCAATCGGAAGTGCTTCTGCCTGATTATATGCACCATTATAAGAAGCTGCTACAATTTTATATACATTCAATTTATCATTTTCACTTTTAAATACAATGTCTGCATTTTTTAATATTTCTTCCCTTGCATGGGCAATTCTGGTAATATCTGCTTCCGCAAGTGCCTGTATCAGTTCCTGCGTGTAGTATAAGATTTCTTCTTTTGCCTTTAATCTGTTATGTTCCATTTCCTTACCTCTGTTATGCACTATATTTCACAATTAACATTTCCACGCCAATTTTATCGTTCAAACGCCCACTTTTCACTGCCTCTTCTGTTTTGGCGCAATCTTCTAACGCCACTTTTAGCTGCTCTGTCTTAAAATGTCCTGCCTGAGAAAAATATTTTCCAACAAGAAACGGTGCTAACGATGTTTTTTTCGCAATTTCTCCGTTATCTTTTCCTAAGCGCTTCATTTCCTTCACCTGCAGCAGCAAGTTAAATTGACGGACAATCAAAAATAGAATTCTCATTGGCGGCTCCTTCAACGAAAGTAAATCATAATATAAACTGAGTGCCTTTTCCTGCTTCTTTTCTGCAACAGCACTTATCATGTCAAAGATTTTATTCGTAATCGTTACCGTACAAACTTCCTCCACCTCTGCAGGTGTAATGGAATCCCTATCCATACAATAACACACCAGCTTCTCTAGCTCCTTTTCAATATGTTCCATATCATCGCCGGTTTTTGTAAGAAACAGCTCTACGGCTGCCTTTGTAATGTTTTTATGTTCTGCTTTTAGCTTCGACAAAATCCAGGTAGTTAATGTTTTGCTATCCTGTCTTGCAAGTTCCACAACTCTTCCCTTGTCCTTTACTGCCTTAAACAATTTATTTCGTTTATCTACTTCACTTTCTACAAAAAGCAAATATGTGGTTTCCGGCAATTCCTTTACATAATCCGCAAAATCATTCGAACTCTTAAACAAACCTGAATTTTCAATTACAATCAGCCTTCGTTCGGCAAAAAAGGGCAACGTTTCCCCAATATCAATGATTTCCGGAAGTGGTACTCCTTTTCCGACATAATAATTGTAATTCATTGTGTCGTCTTTTTCAACCAAAGCATTTCTTAATTTTTCCTTATAAATTCGTTTTAAATAAGCCTCTTCCCCATACAGCAGGTAAACTTGTTTAAAAGAATTGTTCTTAATATCTTCATTTATGCTTTTCATACATATACCTCACTGTTTACACTTATCATATATTATCATATGTTCCCCATCTGTTTCAACCGTTATTGCTCCTTGATTCATAGTAATATAAATTTCAGACTGCATCTTGGAAATTCTATCCAAAAGTGCCTGATGCGGATGTCCATAGGAATTACCTTTTCCACAGGAAATCCAGGTAAATTTAGGCTGTATCTGTGACAACACCTCTTCACACATGGTATATTCCGAGCCGTGGTGTGCAGCCTTTAGAATGGTAGTCTTTTCTAACTCCTTACACTGTAACATTTCTTTTTCCCCTTTTCCTTCCACATCTCCGGTAAAAAGCATGGAAAATTTCTGATACTCCAGCCGAAACACCATAGAATACTCATTTCTTTCCTGATAGTTTTCTGTTGCAACAGGCTGCAAAAGCTTTATCTTCATATTTTCTTCTTGTAACTCCATTCCTCTTGACAAATAAGCAATTTCTATTTGTTGCTGTCTGATTTTTTCTTCCATTTCAATATAAACTTCGTCTTTCTGGACAAGCTTAGGCAAATATATCCGTTCAATCTCTAATTCTCCCTGTACGTGATACTCTAACAATTCCTTAATACCTGAAATGTGGTCTGAATCCATATGACTAATAAAAATTCCCTGTAACTTTGAAATCCCCTCTGCCTTTAAAAACGGAAGAATCCGATACTTTCCAACCTTTGTTACATCTGTACTTCCGCCATCCACCAAATAATTCCCCTCCCTCCTATGTTCAATTACAATGCCATCTCCCTGCCCTACATCTAACATTGTAATTTTTAGCGGCTGCTGTATATGATATTTTAACAACAAGCAGGCAAAAAGTATGATACAAATACTAGCATAATTCCACTGATCCTCCCAGCCATATTCTTTGTATAAATTTTTTTCCTCCTGTAAAATCTTATCCTTTCGCCTATTCATAGTATGAATCAGATATATTCCTCCCAAAAGCACCAGATAATATCCCAAAATTCCAAGCATGGAAGGCTGACCCCAGCGAAGATTAGAACATGGCATTCCAACCGTAATTGCTGCAGTTTTTTCATATAATCTCAGCAAGACAACTGCTCCTGCCCCCCAGAATTGCCCAAAACCAACACTGATATAGGAGGCAAAAATTCCAAGAAGACCTGTCCCTAAAACCAGACTCATAAAGGGAACCAATAGCAAATTCACTATAAGACTGTACAATGGAATCTCATAATAATAATATAGGACAATCGGCAAGGTGGTCAATTGTATCCCAAGATTCATTACCATTGCCTCTAATATCCTGTGATTTTTCCCAAAAGCCTTTACAAGTTCGGGAGATACTATGCCAATCCCCAACACCGCTCCAAAAGAAAGTTGAAATCCCGCCTGATACAATTCATAAGGTGACTGTACTAAAATAATCAAAGCCCCACAAGAAAGTGCGGTAATAAGATCATAAGTTCTTCCTAAATACCATGCTCCCATCATCAGCCCAGCCATAATAATAGCACGCTTTGAGGATACACTCGCACCACTTAACATGCCATAAAAGCTTAGAAATGCCAGCGTAACAATCCAACACTTTCCAAAACCTACTCCCAATTTTCTAAGTAAATGATACATTCCAAGCCCTATACAACTGATATGAAGTCCTGAAATACTGATTAAATGTAAAATCCCTGCCTTTTGATATAAATTCTTCGTTTCTTCCTCTATGCCGCTTTTTATCCCCAAAAGAATCGCCGCTAAGACTTCGGAAACATCTTCTGGAAACACACTCTTAAGTCTTAAGTATAATAATATCCTTAATTTAAAAATACCTTCTCTTATATTTACGTTTCCACGCTCTAGCACTTGAATTTCTTTTACATTTCCTGTATATTGGATTCTTTTCGCCTTATAATACAAAGCCTGATTAAACATTCCCTTATTTCTGCTCACTTGCAGCCTTTTTATTTTTACATACATTTTGATTTTATCGCCGATTCGGCAAGACATTTCTTTTGATATATATACCTGAATACGATATTGCTTTTGGGGCATATTTTCCACATATGCCTTCTTTATGACTACAGCATAGCCTTCTGTTGTTGGTTCTTTTTTCTCTACTTCACCTATCAGCCACAGCTTTTCACCATCTGGCAGTGTCAACTCATTCTCTTGTAAAAATGTGCCCATGTAAACTCGATTCCCGGTAAAAAGTAAAATAAGCAGAATCAGCAAAAGTAGTACCAGACATACCGGTCTGTTTTTCAAATGCATTCTCCTTTCTTTTTTGACAAACCCCTGACATATTCTGTCAGGGGCATAAAACTACTGTTGAATATATTCTAAATTCCGCTCAAACATTGTATTTAAATTAATTTTCTCTTTAAATGTTCTGTTTGAAACGCCATTGATGGAAATTTGCACCTTAGTAATTGCCGGTATTTCTGTCAGCGAATTTACCAGCGAATAAATCATCACATCTTCATCCACATTACAGGACTGATTTGCAAAATTCTGGTCAAAATTCACATAACACACACCGTCTTTTACATACAAGCTTAACAGCTTTGTATTTTCCGGTATCGATGCTTTTGCAACATTTCCACTCTCTTCTGCATTAATTCCCTTTAGTAACTGCTCTACAATTAATTTTTCCATAGAAATATTTGCATTGTACAACATTTTTCTTCTTACCAGCACGAGTGCATTTCCCTCAGCATTACTAAAGTAAAGGTTCAATTCTGTTTCCTGATAGGAATTAATCTCAGAACCAACGTTTTCCATAAAGGTATCACCCGTCATAAGACCAATGGTGTGCCCTGTTTTATCTACTAATGGCTGATTGTTTACCATAAACTCAATTCCGTCAATCTCTTCCGGCTGCATCAATGTTTTCACTATGGCTGCACGACAAAGAACTTCTGTGATAGAATCCATCTGATAATAAGATTCTGCAAAATTAAGCGTAAGCTGCTCTCCATCTAGGACATATTCCAACAATTCCACATCATCCGGAATAGCACAGGTATCTGCCACATTTGACGGTTGTTTCCGCATTCTCTCAAATAATTCCTTCACGAGCTGTTTCACATCTGTTTGTTCTGGAATATATGCTTCTCCTTGTAGCGTAGATGTTTCACTACTTATGTAGTATACCTGCATCGTTCCTTCCGGAAATTCTGGCTGCTTTTGTGTTTCCTTTGTCTGAGAGCAGGCCATTAACATACAAAGCAATGTAAACACCGCCAAAATTATTACATTTTTTTTCATCTATCCTGCACCACCTTTACTCAATATAACTTAACGGTATTCTGACCGTAAACTTCGTTCCTTCCCCAAGCTTACTTGATACCTTGACTGTTCCGTGGTGCATTAAAATTGCGTTTTTGGTTATGGCTAACCCAAGACCAGTACCACCAATTTCTCTTGAATGGGATTTATCTACCCGGTAAAAGCGCTCAAAAATATCATTAATACAGTCTTCCGGAATTCCCATGCCGGAATCCGCAACCACAATGTACATATCTTTGTGATCTGCATTTAACGATACATGAACCCAGCCATTTTCAATATTATATTTAATGGCATTTTCTACAAGATTAGAAATAGCAAGGGTAAATTTCACTTCGTCAATATCTGCCGTTACTTCTCTAAAGCTTTCGAATACCAGTTCAATATTTCTTTTTTTTGCAATCGGACGCAGACGTTTCATGATTACTTCAATCAATTCATTGACTGATTTTGACTCTATCTGCGGCTTTGCCTCTGTTTTATCCATTTTCACCAGAGAAAGCAAATCATTAATAATTTTATTTTCTCTGTCAATTTCCTCTGACATATCAGTCATAAATTCCCGATATAATTCAGCCGGTGCATCTCCCATTGCAGTAATGGAATCTGCAAGCACCTTCATTGAAGTTAATGGTGTCTTTAATTCATGACTCACGTTAGAAACAAATTCCTGTCTTGCTTTATCCACACTTTTCATCTTGCCTAGCAGACTTGCAAAGGACTCTGCAATCAAATGGGTCTCTGTAAATTCTGTCATCGTTTTTGATACTGTATCCTCGTCTACTTCTTCTCCCCATTCTGCTATGGAATCTGTCATCTTCAGGAATGGATTTACAATGGATTTTGAAAAGAATACTGCTATCAGCATCACGATCACTACGGCTGCAAGTATTAGTAAATCCATCTTTTCTGCTACATCTTCTAATGTTGACATAATGCTGTCTACAGAAACACTGATTAACATCACTCCAACAATTGATTGTTCATTTTTTCTGATATTGTCAATAATTGGAACTGTCAATTCTATGTAACAATTTTTATCATCATAATGTATGGTGTTTTCTCCCCGAAAACATTTAATTACCTCGGAAGAAAGTATTGTCTTTCCTTCATCCAGTGCATACGTATCTTTTACAATTCTCAAGGCACTGTCCACAATCACAATACGTCCGTCATAAATGTTTGACAACTGTGCTAACTCTGCATTTACCTTATCCGAAGACGGATCATACATATAATTGCTATTAACCAGTTGATTTGAAATGCTGTTACACTGTGCCTGTATTTCAATGCTTCGCTTAGAAACCACTTCGTTCTCAAAAAAATGCAAAATTCCGGATTTTAAGCATAACACAGGAATAATTCCCACAATCAACACCACAAAAAAGATTCTAAGGCGCAGACTATGAAACAACTCATCCAATGTTTTCATATCGATCCACTCCTTCCATGTACTGATACTTCACTATACTTGGAAGTAGTAACCTACACCCCATTTGGTATGCACATATTTAGGTTCACTTGGATTCTTTTCAATCTTTTCACGCAATCTACGAATATGCACATCTACCGTTCTTACATCACCCGGATAATCTTCCCCCCAGATTAAGTTTAACAATTTTTCTCTGCTATAAACCTTATTCGGATTCATCACAAGAAGCTCTAGTACATCAAACTCTTTTGCCGTCAGATTTACTTCTTCTTCTGCAATATATAATCTTCTTCCTTCGCAGTCTAACTTCATGTCTCCTGCTTCCATAACTTCCTGTTTCTGCTCAGATTCTTCTTTCGTCACACCACGTCGTAAAATAGCTTTAATTCTTGCCTTTACTTCTAAGATGTTAAATGGTTTGGTAATATAATCATCTGCTCCATATTCCAGTCCTAAAATCTTGTCCATATCATCACCCTTTGCCGTCAGCATAACGATTGGAACATTGGAAAACTCCCTTACCTGCTGGCATACTTCAAAACCGGTGAATTTTGGAAGCATCACATCTAAAAGAATAATATCGTACTGATTGTTTTTTGCATATTCAATAGCTTCTTCTCCATCATAAGCACAATCGACTTCCATACCATCCTGCTCTAAACTGAAACGGATTCCCTTCACAATCAACTTTTCATCATCAACTACTAAAACTTTTTTTCCCATTTTTTTCACCTAATCCTCACTAGTTCTTTTATTTTCTCATATACTCCGCTTTTAATTCCCGGAATATTCGTCAATTCTTCTATACTTTGAAAAGCTCCATGCTCCTCTCTATATTGAATAATCGACTGTGCTTTCGATTCACCAATGCCCGGCAAAGTCATCAATTCCTCTAATCCGGCTGTATTAATGTTTACACCGTTTTCCCCGCTTTCCTGACTTTTCGAATCTATCACACCAAACTCCACCTCAGATTGAAACGGCACATACAACTGCTCGCCATCCGTAACGGCTGCTGCCTGATTGACATAATTTGCGGCACCTTCCGGCAAAATTCCACCGGCCATCTGAATCACCTGATACGCCCTGGCATTTTCCTCCGCTTCATAAACACCCGGATTTGCTACTGCACCACATACATATACATAAATACTTTGTTTACATACTTTTGTTGGTTCCGGAGTTATTGTTACTTTTATTTCTTCTACCGGTTCTACGGTATTTTCCCCGACAGCATTCAGCTTTTGTACGTTTCTGTTGTTATCTGTCATGGTATAAATGAAACCACACAAAATAAGGAACATTAAAATAGATATATATTTTACTTTTTTACTTTTCATGATATCCTCCCTTTGAGGATACCCTGCTGCATATGGATACTATTATTTTATCTAAAATTTCACAATTTTACAACAAAAATTTTAAAAATTGCAAGATTTTTTTTCATATTTTTTCCGAAAATAAAAACAAAGCGATTATTTCTTAACAACCGCTTTGTGAATTCTTAATTATTTAACTGTTTCGTTACCTGATCTGACACTGCCTGAATCTGTTCTTTAACATCTTCACCGGTCCAGATATTAAAGAACGCTATTTCTAAGTTCACCCAAAAATTACTTGCATTTAAAAGCTTCGGTAATGACACCGATTTTTCATACTGAGCATAGATTTCATCACGATATACATGATCCGGTATCTTTACATCTCGCTTCGCTGCATATTTTCCTGTTGTTTCATACAAATTATCTACATAACCATAGGATAAATAATCTGCAAATTTATCTGCTTCTTCTTTATTTCTTGTGTAGCCATTTACGACTGCTGCCGTTGTAACAGATAGCGCTTTGGTAGACAGTTCATCAGAAACATTAGGCAATATGGCAATTCCATAATTCAATTTTGTTCCATTTTCTTTTTCAAGCTCTTGAAGTCTCTGAACTGCATCTGTTTTGCCAATAACATATACTGTTTTGCCGCTTGCAAATTCTGACAAAATAGTTTCATAATTGATGGTTTTGATGTCGATTGCAAAGAACTGTGCTAATTCCTGAAAGGAGGTAAGACACTGTGTCACATTATCATTTGCCACATCAACAACACCGGCATTATCTCCGTCTAATCCGCCCAGCTTTAAATAGTTTCCCACAAAAAAGTAAGTATAAAAGATATCTGATACATCAAAGCGGAATATATTTTCCACTCCCTCTGCACCCGCAAATTCTTCTGAAAAATCCTTTAATTCTTCAATCGTTTTAGGTACGACAGGCTCTTGTGTATCCCCGATTTTGGCATAATCTCTATTATACAAAAGGAAGCTGGTTTCAAAGCTAATCGGATACGCAATCTGGTTTCCATTATATCTTACTGCATGCAAGGCCGTATCTGCATAATATTCACTACTGTAATGACGTTTATGCTTTTGTACCACACTGGTCAGACCGGCTAATTCCACCATTTCTAATTGATCATTGGTCACAAGATACACATCTGGTCCTTCAAATTCTTCTCCTACACTATTGTCGTGAATCATTTGTATGTAATCAAGTTCTGCAATCTGCTTGGTATTTACTTTTACATGTGTTTTCTTCTCATAGCTTTTTGCAGCACTTTCTACATATTCCTGCATATTTTCATCTGAATACCATACATTCAGACTCACTTCTTCCATTACCTGTTGTGTGGTATTTTCACTTTCTGACATGGAGTCTTCCATAGCATACCATAACAGAAATGCCAGCAGAATTACTACGGCAGCCATAGAAATTCTTTTCTTTATTTTCATCTTGCATTCTCCATTTTATACTATATACATTTTTTTAATTTTTCTATCATTTCATCTACATGAGCCTCGGTAATAACTAATGGCGGTACCATACGGATTACATTGCTTCCGGCGGTAATAACAATCAGCCCATTGTCTAATGCCTTATTCACAATGTCTCCCGGTTTTACACCATCTGCTACGATCAGTCCCTGCATCAAACCTTTTCCACGTCTTCCGATGAATATGTCAGAGGTTTCCACCAAAGCATCTAATTTTTCTTCCAGATAACTGCTGATTTCTTTCACATGGGAAAGAATATCTCTTTCTTTAAAAATATCAAACACTTTATCAACAGCAGCACAGGCAAACGGATTTCCTCCGTAGGTAGTTCCATGATCTCCTGCTACGAGAGAATTTCCTGCTACCTTTTCATTTAACACAAAGGCTCCTACCGGCACACCACAGCCTAATGCTTTCGCACAGGTCATAATATCTGGTTTTACACCATATTCCTGCCAGGCAAACATACTTCCGGTTCTTCCCATGCCACATTGGATTTCATCTAAGATTAATAGTATATCATTTTCTTCGCAAATTTTCTTTACACCCTGCAAAAATTCAGGTTGCGCCGGGTAAATTCCGCCTTCCCCCTGTACCGTTTCCATAATAATTGCACAAGTCTTTTCATTTACCTGCTCTTTTACACTTTCTAAATCATTATAATCTGCAAATTTAATTCCACCAATCAAAGGTTTAAACGGTTCCTGATATTTCACATTTCCTGTAACGGACAGTGCTCCAAGACTTCTTCCATGAAAGGAATGATTCATTGCAATAATTTCATGATCGGTTCTTCCATCTTTATTATACGCATATCTTCTGGCTGCTTTTATCGCACCTTCTATTGCTTCCGTACCACTATTTGTAAAAAATGCCTTGTTCATACCGGAAGCTTTTACCAGCTTTTCAGCCGCTGTTGCTGCCGGAATATTGTAAAACAAGTTGGAAGTATGTATCAGCTTATCAATCTGTGCTTTTAATGCATCAGAGTACTCTTTATCATTATATCCTAAAGCAAATACTGCAATTCCCGCTCCAAAGTCTAAATATTGCTTTCCATCTGCATCATAAAGATAAACCCCATCTCCTTTTTCAAGTACAATTTGATAGCGATTATATGTATGAAGGATATATTCCTCACAAGTATCGATGTATTGTTTACTTTTCATTGTAAAATTTCATCTCCTTATCTCCTAAAATAGCGGTTCCAATACCACGGTTCGTAAAGATTTCCAATAACAGGCAATGTGGAATTCTTCCATCTAAAATATGTACTCTAGAAACGCCTTCTTTGATAGCATCCATACAGTTATTTAATTTCGGAAGCATTCCGCCCCCTACCGTACCATCTTGAATCAAACCTTCCGCTTCTGAAAGCGTAAGTTCAGATATCAAAGAACTTTTATCTGAAGGATCTCTCATAACACCTTCCACATCTGTTAAAAATGCAAGTTTTTCAGATTTCATTGCTTTTGCAATGGCACATGCTGCATCATCAGCGTTGATATTGTAAGTTTCATAATTATCGTCCATACCGATTGGTGCAATTACAGGAAGAAAATCCTTCTCAAGCAAATCCCATAAAATCTTTGCATTTACTTCTTTTACATCACCCACATAGCCAATATCTTCGCCGTTAGAATACTTTTTATCTACTTTTAACAGTGCTCCATCCTTGCCACTAATACCAATGGCACGGACTCCTAATTGTTCAATCTTTTGAACCAGGCTTTTATTCACTTTTCCTAACACCATTTCTGCAATTTCCATAGTTTCTGCATCCGTAACACGAAGTCCGTTTACAAATTTTGCTTCTTTTCCGGACTTTTCAATCCATTTACTGATTTCTTTGCCGCCGCCATGCACGATAATCGGCTTGAACCCAACTAGCTTTAACAGTGTTACATCTTCAATGACATTCTTTTTTAATTCTTCATCAATCATGGCACTTCCACCATATTTGACCACAATTACCTTGCGGTTAAATCTCTGAATATATGGTAATGCTTCGATTAAAACCTCTGCCTTTTTTAAATAATCATTAATTTCTTCCATCGTATTTTTCCTCCTGATTAAGAACGATAATCTGCATTTATTTTTACATAATCGTAAGTAAGGTCACAGCCCCATGCAGTAGCTGATGCATTTCCCATCTTAACGTCTGCAATTGCTGTAACTTTATCTTCAGATAAAATCTTGGTAGCTTCTTCTTCACTATAATCCACTGCCACTCCATTTTCGATAATCTGAATCTTTCCTGCCGCACTTTCAAAGAACAAATCAACCTTTTCCGGGTCAAACCAAACTCCTGAATACCCCATAGCACAAAGGATTCTTCCCCAATTTGCATCATGTCCGTAAATAGCAGCCTTTGTAAGACTTGATGTTACAACAGACTTACTTAATACCACTGCCTGTTCTTTTGTCTTGGCACCTATAATCTTTACTTCGAACAGTGCTGTCGCACCCTCTCCGTCACCTGCAATCATTTTTGCAAGTTCTTCATTCACATAATGCAATGCCTCTTTAAATTTTTTGTAATTTTCATCTTTGGAATTGATTTCCGCATTTCCAGCCATTCCATTTGCAAATAATAATACCGTATCATTTGTTGAGGTATCTCCGTCTACAGAAACCATATTGTAGGTATCTTTTACATCTTCCTTTAAGGCCTGTGTCAAGAGCTCTTTTGAAATGCACGCATCTGTCATAACAAAGCCAAGCATCGTACACATATTCGGATGAATCATGCCGGAGCCTTTACACATACCGCCAATTGTTACAGTAACTCCATCAATATCTATACTTACTGCCACTTCTTTCGGCTTTGTGTCCGTAGTCATAATTGCTTCTGCCGCTCCATGTCCTGCTTCCTCTGTTTCGGAAAGTTGCGGAGCAAGCATAGAAATACCGTTTATGATTTTATCCATTGGAAGCTGTTTTCCAATGACACCGGTAGATGCCACACATACACTTTCATAAGGAATGGACAATTCTTTTGCAGCAGCCTTCGCTGTTTCCAGACAATATCCATATCCTTCTTCTCCCGTACAGGCATTGGCAATCCCGGCATTGATAACCACTGCCTGAGCATAATCTGATTCCTCTACTACCATCTTGTCCCATTTCACAGGAGCCGCTTTTACTACATTGGTGGTAAAGGTTCCCGCTGCTTTACACGGCTGTTCGCTGAAAATCATCGCCATATCATTTCTGTCTTTATATTTAATTCCCGCCATTGCTTTTGCTGCCTTAAATCCCTTTGGTGCGGTCACACCGCCGTTGATAATTTCCATAATCTCATCCTCCTGTTCTAAGCACATTTCACAAACTTTTTATCATAAAATACAAATCTATGAATTAAATGTAGTTATATTCTCTTCATTAATGGTAAGGTCATAATAATTCAAATCTTCTCTAAATTCCCATCCCATTTTTTTCCAAAATTTATTTCCAATTTCATTTGTCGTAAAAGCAATAATGGAAATCTTATTAATTTTCTCTGCTCTTAGGGCATCAATGCAAAAATTAACCATAGATTTTCCTATTCCATGTTTTCTATACGCTTTATCCACACATACATGATACAGGCAGCCGCGTCTTCCGTCATGACCACATAAAATACAGCCGACCACTTTTCCACCTTCCTCTGCCACCACACTAGTCGTTGGATTTCTCTTTAAAAAACGCTCCACACCTTCTCTGGAATCGTCGATACTGCGAATACCAAATCCACTAATGCTAAGCCACAGTGTATGCACCTGTTCATAATCATCTATTGTCATTGCTCTAATCTTCATTTTTTTATCCTGCCCTTTTCTCTACAGGTTTAATCCCTTGTTTTCCGGGCAACCCAACATTAAATTAAGACACTGGATTGCTGCACCGGAGGCCCCTTTTCCAAGATTATCAAACTGTGCAGTACAGATGATGCGTTCTTCATTTCCAGTCACATATACTTTCAAGCCGTCCCAGCCCGATAAACCATTTCCTGCTATAAACCCGCTGGCTGCCACTTCATCATCTTTAGCGCTTACTTTGATAAATGGCTTATCCTGATAAAATTCAGCAAAGTATTCTAACATGGTATCCGGCGTCATTTTCTTAGAAAGCATATCCGTAAACAATGGAACGGAAACTACCATTCCACTATAATAATCATCGATAATCGGAGAAAAAATCGGTGTTCTTTCTAATCCTGTAATTTTCTTCATTTCCTTTAAATGTTTGTGCTGTTGTGTCAATGCATATTCTCTGCCGGAAGATAATTCCTTATCTCTTTCCTCTGCTTCATATACAGCAATGGTTTTCTTTCCTGCACCACTATACCCTGACAAAGCAAAACTACTTACCGGATAATCTGTTGGAAGAATTCCCCCCTGGACTAACGGATATACTAAAGAAATAAACCCGGATGCATAACATCCCGGTACCGCAATACGTTTGCCTTGTATAATTTTTTCTTTATGCTCTTTGGAAAGTTCCGGAAATCCATATGCCCAGCCCTCTTCTGTTCTATGTGCCGTCGATGTATCTATAATTTTAACATTTTCATTTTCTACCAGACTAACGGACTCTCTTGCCGCTGCATCCGGAAGACATAAGAAAGTAATGTCAGATTCATTGATTAATCTTTTTCTTTCATTGACATCCTTTCTTAATTCAGAAGATATAGTTAATAATTCAATATCATCACGTACCTTAAAACGTTCATGGATTCTTAATCCGGTAGTTCCTTCAGAACCGTCAATAAAGATTTTCGTTTTCATCTTTCATTCTCCTTATGCTTATAGCTTGTATTCCAATACTTTTTGCCTTTCATTGTACCACAATGTGGTAGTTCTGGCAACCGCTGTGGTTTTGAATAATTATACATCTGTTTTGCATAATATGCAAGAAAAAAATTTTCCTTGCATATTAATACAAAATGCTGTATATTAACCTTAGTTGCTGTATACAGCATAAAGTCACAAAGTGAAAAATGTCTTTTTTACTTTGATAAATTATACATACGGAGGTAATAATAATGAAAGAAAAAGTAGTACTTGCATATTCCGGCGGTCTTGATACAACAGCAATCATTCCTTGGTTAAAGGAACATTTTGATTATGATGTTATCTGCTGCTGCATCAACTGTGGACAGGGAGAAGAATTAGATGGACTTGAAGAAAGAGCCAAATTATCCGGTGCTTCTAAGTTGTACATTGAAGATTTAGTTGATGAATTTTGTGATGATTTTATCGTTCCATGTGTTCAGGCAGATGCTGTATATGAAAACAAATATTTGCTTGGTACTTCTATGGCACGTCCTGCAATTGCAAAAAGACTGGTAGAAATCGCACGTAAGGAAAACGCAGTTGCCATCTGTCATGGTGCGACAGGAAAAGGAAATGACCAGATTCGTTTCGAACTTGGCATCAAAGCATTAGCTCCGGACATTAAGATCATCGCTCCTTGGAGAATGACGGATATCTGGACGATGCAGTCAAGAGAAGATGAAATCGAATACTGCAAACAACATGGAATCAACCTTCCTTTTTCTGCTGATTCCAGTTACAGCCGTGACCGTAACTTATGGCACATCAGCCATGAAGGTCTGGAATTAGAAGATCCTGCCAACGAACCAAATTACGACCACTTATTAGTTCTTGGTGTTTCTCCTGAAAAAGCACCAGACGAAGCAGAATATGTAACCATGACCTTTGAAAAGGGTATTCCAACTTCCGTAAACGGTAAAAAAATGAAGGTTTCTGAAATCATTACCGAATTAAATACTTTAGGTGGTAAACATGGGATTGGTATTGTAGATATCGTAGAAAACCGTGTTGTTGGTATGAAATCCCGTGGTGTCTATGAAACTCCAGGCGGAACTATCCTTATGGAAGCACACAGACAGTTAGAGGAATTGGTTTTAGACCGTGCTACTATGGAAGTAAAGAAAGACATGGGAAACAAATTTGCCCAGATTGTTTATGAAGGAAAATGGTTTACACCACTTCGTGAAGCTGTACAGGCATTTGTAGAATCTACTCAGGAATATGTTACCGGCGAAGTAAAATTCAAATTATACAAAGGTAACATTATCAAAGCTGGTACTACTTCTCCATATTCTTTATATAGTGAATCCTTAGCAAGCTTTACTACTGGTGAATTATATGATCACCATGATGCAGACGGCTTCATCACTTTATTCGGACTTCCATTAAAAGTTCGTGCAATGAAGCTTGCAGAAATAGAAAAAAATAACAAATAAATATTTTTCAGCAAACAAAGTGGAGGAAAACAGGAAATTTCTGTTTTCTTCCTTCTTTTTATATTACACTCCTCAAAATCTTATTTGACGTACTTTTTATTACTGTGTATAATAACAATAGATACAGCCACAATTTGACATATTTCAACCGAAATATATTGTAATAATCAGGAGTAAATAATTAAATGACAAACTTAGACAGGATTTTAAGCCATATTAAAAACAAGCATGTCTATATACAGACACACAATTTTCCCGATCCAGATGCCATTGCTTCTGCATTTGGATTGCAACAGTTGCTGGCTTCTAAAGGGGTTGCTTCTTCCATTTGTCACTATGGAAAGATTGACAGTTACAGCACTAATAAGATGATTGAAAGTCTTGGAATTAAGATTACCAACGTAGATATTAATTTTCATTCTACACAAGAAGATGAAATTATTCTGGTAGATTCCCAGAAAGGAAATTCTAATATTCATGATTTACCTGGAAATGAGATTATCTGTCTTGACCATCATCCAATATTCGATAATATCGATTACCGCTTTTCGGATATCCGACCGGAATTGGGTGCCTGTGCTTCCATGATAGCACAATATTTTATGGAAAATCAGATTAAGATAGATCGAAATACCGCAACAGCTTTATTATATGGTATTAAAATCGATACTGCAAACTTAACAAGAGGTGTATCCGAACTGGATTTGGAAATGTTCTATCATTTATATAATCTTAGTGACATTCCTCTTCTAGAGGCATTAGATCATGCTACAATTAAGCTGTCCGATTTAAAATCTTACGCAAATGCCATTAATTCTATTAAAGTGTTTGGAGATATCAGCTTTGCCAATACAGGAGCCGGATGCCCGGAACCTTTGATTGCAAGCATTTCGGACTTTATGCTAGATTTAGCAGAAGTACATTTTTCTGTAGTGTACTCCTACAAAAATGAAGGGGTAAAGCTTTCTGTACGCAGTGACAAAGCTCTGTATGACTCTGGAAACATCACCAAAGCTGCACTTGACGGTTTTGGAAAGGGTGGTGGACACCCTGCTATGGCAGGCGGGTTTGTTCCTTATACCAGAGATGACAAAATGGATGCTATGATTCCTGCCATTTTAGAAATGCGCTTTTTAAAGGCTATTTCCGAACGTGATCTGTTTGGAAAATAGCTTCTATACAACAATACGACAACGTGAAAAAAGAACCCTGCCTGATGCAAGGGTTCTTTTTCTTATTTTTCGACTGTAATATTTGTTACATATTCATCAAAAGCACTCATATCTGCCGTAACTTCTACCGGCTTCATCAAATAAGACTGGTAGGAGGAATATCCAACTCCCACAATTGCAAGTACTACCACTACGACGGCTGCTGCCTTAAGCATGCCTTTTCTTAATTTAGCTCTTTTCATCGTCTGCTTGCGGTTTGCTTTTTCCTTTTTATAACGTTCTACTTTTTCCTGACTCATAGTCCTTCCCTCGCTTTAATATTCCACGTATTTCTGTATACAAACTTTTCTCATACACTTTTTCTATCATACCAATAAAACGTACAATTTGCAAGAGATGATCACACTATTTTCACAAAAACTGTATTATAACATTAAATGCATTCTCCCCTCCATAATTGTATTTTCAATAAAGCAGTGTGCATCTACTTCGTCTGATAAGCCAATGATACGAGATTCTTTTTCCTGACGGAACAACAAAAATCTGAAAATGTGTCGATTTATAAAACAGAACTTTACCCTCCCTGCAACTTTTAATTTAAGCAACTATAAATTCTGCTGTAAATGGCATAATCTTCATCTTTGAATACATTGAAAACAACTTTCATCTGGCTTCCTGTTTCCTCATAGTATTTACGAACAGTCTCTACTGCAATTTCAGCAGCATGTTCCTTCGGAAACATAAACACCCCTGTAGAAATACAGCAAAATGCAATACTCTTAACTTCATATTCTTCTGCAAGCTCCAAGCAGGAGTAATAACAAGATGCCAAAAGTTCCTCATGTTCCTTTTGTAATCGTCCTTGAACAATAGGGCCTACCGTATGAAGCACATACTTACATGGTAAATTGTAACCGGGAGTAATCTTCGCCCGACCTGCTGGTTCCTCATGTCCCTGGGCTTGCATGATATTGTTACAACAAAGCCTCAACTCGATTCCAGCTTTTGAGTGAATAATATTATCCACGCAGTTATGCATTGCTCGAAAACAGCCGCACATCTGACTGTTTGCTGCATTCACGATTGCATCCACCTTCAATGCAGTAATATCCCCTTGCCAGAGATATATTCTCACATCCTGATTTATTGGTTGAAGCTCTGCAATGTCTGTAATTCCGTCTTTTGTATTTTCTTCTGTCAAATACTCATCCTGAATCACTAAAAACTCATCACTGATAGGTTTTGGCATTCTTACATTCATTAGTGTTCTGAGTAATTCTCTCTGTCCTTGTTCATCGCTTGGAATATGTTTCCTCTTAAACGGATTCTGCTCTTCTAATAAATATTTCAGTAAATATAATCGTCTTTCTTCCTGATTCATCTATATCTGCTCCTTTATATCAAAGATTGCCCTTGCCATATCACCGCCAATTCCGATTGCTCTTTCCCCGAAACTTTTTGGTACAACTGCTTCTTCCATATTAAGGCGAATAAGCCTGTAAGATAAATGTTCCCGTACCAATTTTTCAAAAGGAAATCGAATGATAATCGGTGTATTAAAACCAACTCCTAATTCAAATAATACGACATTTTTTTCCTTTACAGAATCTAGGAATCTGGCGTATCTGTCTGCGGAATCATGCCATGCTTCATCCTCTACAAAATAGTTGTCACACCTAAGGTGCATTGTCATATTACCTCCACAGACCGGACATACCGGTACCATATAGGACGGAATCAGACAATCTCTTCTTGCCTGATTCATCTGACGAAACCGTTTCTCGGCATCATATGTCTTCTGATGGCACCCTTTCTCACATTGAATCCTACCATAATCTCCCTGAGTTGCAAAGATTCTTTCCTCTGTAAATCCAGCCTTCCAAAATTGATGATCTACATTCGTAGTGAGAACAAAATAATTTTTATTTTTTACGATTTCAAAAAGTTGCAGATACAAAGGGAGCGCAGGCAAGTTAAATCGATTCATCATGGCATGTTTTGACCAATATCCCCATTTTGCTTCTTGCGTTGGAAATGGATAAAATCCCGCCGCATACATATCGGTCATATACTCACTTCCATACTTTTCTATAAATTCACTAAAATTATCTTTAAATCTTTTACCGCCATATTGGATACCAGCCGCAGTCGAACTTCCAGCTCCGGCTCCAATGATTATGGCATCCGCATTTTTAAGAAACTCTGATGCTCTTTTTATCTGCTCTCCATAGGATTCCTGCTGAAATATATAATCATTTGCAGGTGCAGAGCACAGAAATTTTCGCCACTCCACATGCTTCTTTCTCATCTCTTTCATAGAAATTACCTCCTTTGTTTTATTACCTGTTTAGGACAAATCTCTACCACAATGAAGGCAATGGCTCTGCCAAACCCGGCAGAATTCGAATCACAATTCTTTCAATTAAAACTCATACGGCGGATTACCTGAAAAATCAGCTATCACTCCGTGAGGATTCTCAAGATAGAATACCTCAAAAATTGGATTAGAAGCCTCTTGATACTGTGTTTTTACAATAGGGTTTTCCATACAAGCTTCCTTTACTTGCATGTTATTCTCAAAAACTACCTTGCCCGCAAGTCTAATCCATGCATACTCCGCTGAAGATACAGAAACCTCTATTTCAGGATTTTCCAGCATATCCTTATAAACCTCTTTTGTATTGTTCGTACAAAACCAAAGTTTTCCTTCTTTTTCAAAACAAAACATGAATGGACGACATTTCGCCTTACCATCACGTCCTACAGTTGCTAAATACTGTACCGGATTAGCATGCAAAAACTCTACTACTTTTCTCATGATATATACCTCCTAAATATCGTTGTAACATTTTTGGTTACATCTTGTTTTCTGTATCATATCACTTCATGGTTGTAATGTCAATAGTTACATCAGGTTTTTTGTAACTTTTTTAGTTACATCATATTTAAGTATAAAACACTAAGAAGGCTTCAGATTTTAAAAAACCTGAAGCCTTTTATTTACTGTTCTTTTTCTTCCCATATAACAAGCTCTTTTTTTACATCCGCAAGTGTAATTGCTGCTAATTCTCTCTCCATTGCTTTTTGAACTCTTGTAAGCTTATCATCTAAGATATGATGAATATTTCTTCCCACCGGACACTCCGGATTTGGATTCTCGTGAAAGTGAAACAATTCCTCATCTGGAGAACACTCGACTGCCCTATATACATCTAAAAATCTGATTTCCTCTAATGGTTTCGTAATCGTAACCCCACCAGTTCCTCTCGCAACTTCGACAAGTCCTGCTGTTTTTAATTGTTGTAACAATTTTCTTATTATGACCGGGTTGGTTCCTATACTTCCTGCCATAAAATCACTAGTCATCTTCCGGTCTACAAATGTATTGATACAGGCAAACATATGAATTGCCATGGTAAATCTACTTGATATCTGCATTTTACACCTCCATACATATTATAACACAAAATAAATGTGACAGGTAACTTGATTGAAATGCTTTCAAACAATCGAAAATGTTTAAATGATTCATACTGTCCATCATCTATCCTTTTCCATACTCCTATACTCTCTCGGCGAAAACCCTGTTTTCTCCTTAAAACATTTTCCAAAATGACTCACCTGATGAAATCCAACATCAACTGAAATATCACTGATAAGCTGATCTGTTTTTTTGAGTAATACCGCTGCTTTCGACAAACGATATTCCATAAGATATTTATAAGGTGTTGTTCCCAGACTCATCTTGAAGCACCTCAAACACTCTGACTTACTTACATTTGCACTTTCCGCCAGACCTTCTAATGTCAATGCTTCCGGGTAATGTTGTTCGATATAATGAAGAAATTTCTGCATACGCATATTCACCGTATTTTCTTGCTGTTTCGGCGGCAATAAAATATTTTTTCTCATAACAAGCCATAAGGACACAAGAAGCACCAAAACTTCATAAATATAAAACTCGTTCTTATTCTTTTCTAATTCTGAAAGCTTTTCTAAAAGCTCCAATATTTTTTCACACCACTTTTCTTTTTTTGTAAAATGAAAAAGTGGGAATTGTTCATTCTCTATAACACTGTCAACAAATGCTTTTGCCGGACTATCAAAGGAAAAGCTAAGAAACCGCGCCGGAAAAATGAAACTATTATAATGACATTCTCCTGTGCGCTGTACCAAATGCACCACATTTTTATTAATAAAAACACCCTCTCCTGCTTGCACAGGCACTACATTGTCAAACGTCCTCACTTCTATTTTTCCGCTTAAAACATAAATAAATTGTAAATCTTCATGCCAGTGCATAACCTGAAATCCCGGATTGCGGGGATAACTTCTATCGTTAATCACATCCAGCACCAGATAAGGAAAATCTGTATTATTATTTATGTTAACAGAATTAATGTAGTTTTCTTTTTCATGTTTCACAATGTTAAATCCTCTCATTCTGGAAATATATTGATAGTTTTATGCGTTTATTTGATATTATTTCTTTTATTTGTGTGATAAAATTATAAAACAGAGAAGGAAACGTGTCAAGCAGACCGGAAGCGCTCCATCTCTGAAAGATGATACTTCGAAAACATAATCTACAAAGCAAACAATATTTCAAGATATAGTGAGGTCATATTATGCAGTATATTACACATTTTAATTCACCTATCGGCGATATACTTCTTGCCGCTGATGAGCTTGGACTAACCGGAGTATGGTTTCAAGGGCAAAAGTATTTTGCCGACAATCTTTCCCCGGAACATAAAGAAAAAAACATACCTGTACTTGAGCTGACAACACAGTGGCTTACAACCTATTTCTCCGGGCAGAATCCAGATTTTACACCTCCGATCCATATGATTGGCACACCTTTTCAGCTTTCTGTGTGGAGCATTCTTCAGACAATACCGTATGGTCATACCATTACCTATGGAGAAATCGCTAACACAATTGCAAAAAAGAAAGGAGTTTCTAAGATGTCTGCACAGGCGGTAGGCGGTGCCGTAGGACATAACCCCATCAGTATTCTTATCCCCTGCCACAGAGTAGTGGGGACAAACGGAAGCCTTACAGGATATGCCGACGGAATTGACCGAAAAATAAAATTACTAACATTAGAAAAAGCAGATACCAAAAATCTATTTATCCCATGAAAGGAAGCTTACTATGATACCCCCAAATTTAGAAACACTGAAACATTCCTTCGAAATACAGGCACAAAATTTTGACAACACATCAATGAATTTTTCCAAGAAAGAATACCTTGACTATACACTGGATTCTGTTCAGCCTGCTGCAACAGACACCGTACTTGAAGTTGCCGCCGGAACATGTGCCTGCGGACGTACATTTTCTCCTTTTGTAAAAACGGTTGTATGTCTGGACGCAACAGATACCATGATGCAAGTCGGACAACAATATGCACTTGAAAATCACTTGCACAATATGATTTTTGTAAAAGGATATGCGGAAGAATTACCGTTTTTAGATGACAGTTTTGACATTGTCTTGTCACGTCTTGCCTTTCATCATTTCACAGATACCGACAGTGTGTTCCGCGAAATGGTACGGGTATTAAAACCCGGTGGAAAACTGGTGATGATTGATATGGAAGCTCCTAACGAACACTTACGAAAAACAGCAGACACAATAGAAACTTTGCGTGACCCATCTCACGTAAAAAAACTGAGCAAAAATGAAATGCAAAGTCTATATTCCAGCAATAATATAGTGATAGAAAAATGTGAAACTTCAATAATACAAGTGCACTTATCTGATTGGTTAGATTTAACAAAAACCTCCAAACCTGTTAAAAAACAAATTACAGACTTATTAACAGAAGAATTACATGGAAAGAAACAGACTGGTTTTTCCCCTTACAAAAAAGATAACGATATTTACTTTAACCAAAAATGGGTATTGACTTTAGGAAAAAAATCCTTTTCTTAGAAAATGTGGCATAACGGAAATAGTAATTCTATTCCGTTATGCCACATGATATTACCAGGTATGTTTAAAACTATTTTCTTGACTCCCTGCAGACACTCCACACCATATTAGCGTACTTTCTTCACAGTACTCCATGAGGAATATAACGTCTGACTTTTTCCTTTATACTTGATTTTATTTATTGTTCTTATTCTTATGTAATATTTCTTTCCCGCTTTAAGTTTTTTGATTGTTAATGAATTTTTATTTTTTCCTACCGTTTTCTTTACCACTCCAGACTTAAATTTGCTATTTGTGGAATACTGAATCTCATAACCTGTCGCAGTATTGTTCTTCTTCCATTTTAATATCATCTTCTTATTTCCTGATTTTGCAGAAGTAAGCTTCGTAACTGCCGGGTTCACTTTTAACGTTATGTCGCATGCGTCTGCATAATAATTGTCCGTTTCCAGGGAACTTACCTTTATATTCACTATTCCGGAAAATTTCTTTGCTATTGTAGCCGTTCCTGAAGAGTTTACCTTTACCTTATTATTATCTGACACATATTTTAATGCCCCATAAGCCGTCGCATTCAGCTTGCATGTGATTGTTTTATTTTGGTTTGCAGTTACTGTATATGTTTTTTTTCGAACCGTAATGCGATTTATTGCCTTGTTAATCACAAAATTTTCACTTAATGTGCCTGTGTAATTTCCCATTCCCGTAACAACAACATTAGCCATTCCAGCGTTTAGATTATTCTTGTAACTTACACTGTAATCCTTACCTTCTGTAAGTACATCATTTCCATCCGTCTGTTTGGAAACTACAAGCTTTGGACATATTTCTAATCCTGTGTATGTAAATTCCTTTTTATCCAGCTTTATGACACAATCTGCAATGTCCTTTTTAACTACTGGGTCCACCGGATCTACTGGGTCCACCGGGTCTACCGGATCTACCGGGTCTACTGGATCTACCGGATCTACCGGGTCTACCGGATCTACTGGATCTACCGGGTCTACCGGATCTACTGGATCTACCGGGTCTACTGGATCTACTGGGTCTACCGGATCTACTGGGTCTACCGGATCTGCCAAAGAGCTCACTTTTACATTCATTGTTGTAGATGCCGGATTGAAATTATCATCTCCCTTAGCTGTAATCTTAATTGTTACTTCACCTTCCGCATATGCTGTAAGATATCCCTGTGCTATGTCAGCAATATTACTATCGCTAAGTTCGTATTCAATATCGCCATGCCCCTGAACACTTACTTTGGTATATTCATTTGGTCTGAGCGTCTCTTTTTCTATGGTGGCAACCACGTTCTGCTCTGCTTTAGCAATACTAAATGTTTGAGTCAGTGCTCCCGTATAATCTCCAATTCCATTTACAACGATGGTACCCGTACCTGCATTTATATTATTTTCATAAGTAACCACATAATCTGTGTTTTTCTTTAATGCACTCTTTAAAAGTACTGTAACACTTGGTTTTTTTTCTTTTCCATCATACGGTGATACGTTTGAAAGCAAAATAGTTGCTCTACTAAGACTCTTTTTTTCTTCCAAAGAACTTTTCTCTGCAACATTTAGAGTTACCGTTTTCACTCCAGCTTCATAATTTTTGGTTCCTGCTGCACTAATATTTATCCTAACCTTTCCCGGTGCCACAGCAGTTATTATATTCTTACTATTAATTGAGGCTATGGTAGTATCCTCTGAGGACATGCTTATACTGCCTGGTGCAGTCACCGCAAATCTTATGGAATCTCCAACTTCCATATCAGTTGTATGTGCCGTAACATTCACCGGTTGCTGTGCCTTTGCTATCTCAAATGTTTTCGTTACAATACCACTATATCTGCCTCTTCCTTTTACGGTAACAAAAGCAGTTCCTGCATCTACGTTATTGTTATAACCTAAGGTATAATCTGTTCCTTCTGTAAGTACAGTTCCTTGATCTGACACAGTTACTTTAGGCATTTTTTCATTTCCGTCATAAGTATATTCCTGTGTAACATCACTAACTGTACAATTTGATATCGAAGTGCTGTCTGTACTTTCTGTTTTTCTTACATACACTGTTATGTTTTTAGAAACACCATTATAATTTTTGTTTTCCACTGTACTGACTTTAATATCAGCCTTTCCACTAGAAACAGCCTTAATCAAACCATTGGCACTAACTGTCGCAACCTGCTCATTGTCCGATGCATACTCTAGACCTTCTGCCTCTGTATAGGCAGGTATCTGACATTCATCTCCCTGATTTAAACTATATATAGAATCTCCTAATTGTATGGAATAATCCGCCTTGGCAATTTCAAAACTTATTTTTGTTTCACCAACAAGATTATTCTTTCCTTTTAATACAACATAAGCCGTTCCTGCATCTATGTTATCTTGATATGAAACATCATATTGCTCTTCTACGATAACTGTTCCATCTTTATCCTTTACTATAACCTCAGGTCTTTTTTCTGAACCGTCATAAATATATTTATCCGTAGATAATGTTATACTTTTGTCTGCTATATCTCCATATGCTCTTTTTTCCAACGTAACTCCAAGATACTTCTCTACATGCTCTGCTACATTATTGTCCATTCCCGTAGTATGATATACCACATTATTATCTTTATCAATATAGAGCGTTAATGGTGTCTTATATGGGTATCCAACACTTTGAGGTTTAATTTTATTGACAACAGCCTCCGCATCATAACAGAATATCACACTATCTAAATATTGGTAATATGCATTATTCATGGCCTGAATCTGTTCCTTTGATGCGCCACTGATTTCTGCATATATTACCTCCAAGCCGGACAAATCCCGCTCCCTCAATTCCCATGCCAGAAGCATACTGTTGCCACATGTATAGGGGTAAAATACTAAAAGCTTTGGTTTGTCAGAGGCTGCTATTTCTACTGTTTCATCGTCTAATGTTGTAAACTCCTGCGTATCCAACTGATATTTGGCATATTCCTCCTCTGATGGTGTCGTAGTTGGTAGTGCTGTTGGCTGTGTGCTAGGTTTCGCTGTTGGCTGTGTTGTAGGTTTCGCTGTTGGCTGTGTGCTAGGCTTCGCTGTTGGCTCTGTAGTTGGCAGTATGGTAGGTTCCACCGGCTCATGCAAAGGAGTTATTTTTCCTACCTCATATATAGTACCATTTGTTATTTTATCAGGTGCCACATATACATATACTTGTCCCTTTTCATTGATTCTCAAACCATAGATAGCTCCGTTTTCCTTTTGCTCCTCTGTCAACGTATAATATGTATCTACAACATTCGTTGCAGGGTCATAGCTGCAAACAGAATAAGGTGTGGAATAATATAACACATCATTTATACAGGCAACCTTGTGACTCAATATTTCTTCTGCAGGCCATTCATCCTCAAGTGATAATACCTTTTTTTGATATTGCATGGTATTTCCGTTTACTTCATATACACCAATTCCTTCTACATCAGTATTTAATGTATACCATAAATTTCCTATTTTAAAAAATCCGGTATGCACGTTATTCCATGTATATGCATCCAAAGAAGTATCTGTTGCAACATCTTCAAATACTACCCCATCTATTGCCCAGTCATCTGCGTTATGACCACCCTCCTGTGATTTAAAATACTCCGTACTTTTAAGCAAATATTTATGCAATACCTGCCCCTGGAAATCTTTCAGAGGATCGTTCCAGGTAACATCAACATGATAATAAGAATTCCCCATCTTTACCATATTCCATGCATGATTCAGTGCATAACTCATCACGATCTCTGATTCTATTCCCGCTTCCTCTGCCAGTTGGTTGAACGCATACGCATATCCCATACACACTGCCTTATGCTCAACAAGTGCTCCATAGGCATTCGCACTCATACCTTGATTGTAAGACGAAATACTTCCCCCCGTTTCATCATACTCTGTATTAAGTGCCAGATAATCATTGATATACAGTATCTTCTCTAGCTCTGTTCCATTTGGATCCATTCCCGCCATAGCATTTGCTACTGCTGCATCATATTTAGCTACCATGTTTTTTGTATTTGTAACGGTATCAATATAAATAAAGTCAATCTTTTGTATCACACCAGTTGCATCCCTAGTCATTTTGTAACTATCAACATAAAAATAACGTGGCTTTTCCCATTTTACCAAACTAAAAAAACTTCCCATATCCTGCGACGGAATATGATAGGCGGAAACGTCAACGGATTCTTCACATTGATCCAATGCCTCCCTCATAGCTGTCAAAAATCCATCATAATCAGGTTCTGATTCCGAACTTCCCCCATCCTCCGCATATTCATAATCCACAATTTCATCGACTGACTCCGCCGCAACCGTCATATTCGGCATAGTGCCAAGAACAATAGCCGCCGACATAGTAACTGCCATAATTTTGTTTACCTTTTTTCCTTTCATAATCATACCTCCATATTTTCCCCTAGGTTTATAATAATATTATACTTCACTTTCTTAGATTGCACCAGTATTTTTCTAATTACAATTAAAAAATATTGGTATTTGCAAAAAAACTTTACCCAAATCCAGTTTTACATCTGAAAATAGGTAAAGTTTTTACTCAATTCTATTCATTTATACTTTATACGTTACACAGCAATAATAATTCCACCATCATTAGCATACATACTGCTAACACCGGCAGCATCAAGAATAATGATATCTCTCACATTTAAACGCTTCTGTAATTCTTCTTTCACCATTTCTGCGCGTTCTAAACAATTACAATGCGTAATTCCAATTATCTTATCTTCCGGATTCTGCACATTCTTCTCCACATAATCCAACATTTTCATCAATGCCTTGTTAATACCTCTTGCCTGATCTAGCTGTAAAATATTTCCTTCACCGTCTTCTCCCATCACAGGCTTAATCTTCAAAGCACCAGCAACAAAGGCCTTTACTCTGCTTAATCTTCCATTTTTGCGCAATGTATCTAAATTTTCCAGAACAAAATAAGTACGCATTCCTCGAATAAATTCCTCTGTAGTGTCAACCACCTCACGAAACGCCATTCCCTTTTCTTCACATTCTTTTATTTTCAATGCAATCAGCGTCTGACCTACCGATGCGGATTTTGAATTAAATACATGAATATTCTTTTTTCCCTGTTCTTCTAAATACAACTCACGACCTAACACTGCACTATTATAGGAACCACTCAAATTGCCAGAAAGAGTTACCATATAAATATGTTCTTCCTCACCTTCACATGCTTTCTGATATCGTTCCGGAGAAGGACACGCTGATTTCGGACAATTAGGACTTGCTGCCACCGCCCTTAAAAATTCTTCCTGATGAAACGTTTCATCATCTATTATTTCAATACCATCTACTTGTAACGTCAGTGGAATACTCTCAAATTTTCCGCTATTTTTCATTTCCTCTGTCAGTTCACCACAACTGTCTACAATAATTTTGTAACTCATAGAAATCTCCTTTTCTTTTTACGTGGTTTTGATTACTACTTATAATAACATAATTATACACTTTTGAAAAGGGGAATGTTACATAAACCTACATAAACCTGCAATAAATTAAATAGAATAATACTCTTTCACCAATTTCACCAATGAAATTTCATCTTCACTGCCCATCAATTCTCTTGCAGAATGCATTGCCACTAATGGCACGCCCACATCGACAGTCATGACCGGAAGCATAGCAGAGGCAATGGAACCTAAGGTACTTCCAGAGGTTGCATCCGAACGGTTCGTAAATTGTGTATGAGGAATATCATGCTCCCTGCAGATTTGTGTTACAATGGCTATTCCTTCGCTGTCTGTTGCATATGACTGAGATGCTGCCTGCTTGATGCTGACACCTTCATTTAATGCCCCCTTATTCACAGGATCATGCTTCTTATTTTGATTTGGATGGTAACCATGACCAACATCTACTGCTAACAACATGCTACTGTCGATTGCACTTTTATATTGTAATTCTGAATATCCAAGAGATAAGTAAATCTTTTCCATGATGTGGTTTAAAAGCATAGAGCCGGCACCCTGCTTTGTTTTACTTCCGATTTCTTCATGATCAAAAAATGCCCCCACATTAATTCCTGCCACACGTTTTGCACAAAGCAAGGCTTTTTCTACCGCATAAACAGAAGTCATATTATCTAGTCTTGGTGCAGATATAAATTCATCTTCCATTCCTACATAAGATGCCTTCTCCGCAAGATAGAGATTCAGATCATAATTAATGATTTCTTCCTTTTCAACACCAAGTTCTTTTGCTACATATGTGAGAAAGAAATCTTTTTCCTCCTGCACTGCCTTCATACCAATCACAGGTATGGTATCTGTCTGCTTATTTAACTCTACACCTTTATTGATGTCACGATTCATATGAATGGCAAGATTAGGAATCGTTGCAATTGACTTTTTCAAGTCTACCAACTGCATCTTCGGATGAAATACATCCTTTCCTTTTAGTGCAACTCTGCCTGCAACAGACAAAGGACGATCCATCCAGGTATTTAAAATTAAGCCGCCATAGCTTTCCACATTAAGCTTTTCATAGCTTTCCTCTGTCATTTCGGGATTAATTTTAATTCGAAAACATGGAAAATCTGTATGAGAAGCCGCAATCCGGAATCCATCTTCTGCTTGAAAATCCGTACCTATAGTAAACGCAAGCATCGTGGTTCCATGATGTACCACATAATATTTTCCACCCTGTTTCAAATTCCAGTTATCTTTGATTTGTAATTGTTCAAACCCGTCCTTCTTTAGCTTTTCAGCCACATAATCCACTGCATGAAACGGAGAAACCGCATGTTCCACCAGTTCCATTAATTCTTGATTGCATGTTTCTTTTTCCACCTTTTTCACTCCTTTTTAATATCGTTATGATGCACCCGACAATTAGATTACAATTCTCTTTGTCTTTACATCTTGATTCTAGATGGTAATTACAGTGCCATATAGTATATATTATATCATTTTTTCCTTTATTACCATAGTGTAATTTTTCCTACATCTTGACGAAGAATTTATGAAATGCTACAATATATATACATATCTGGAAATATTCTGAACCAATAAGGAGCCACCAATGATTTCAATAAAAATAACCCACACCAAAGACTTTATGAATAAACTGCTTCTTTCCGAAGCCTTCGATGCTTTTCTCGTCAAAGAAGCCTGTATTTCTACCTTTTTTACACTACAATTGGAAGGAAAAAGAATCAAAGATTTTTATTCTTCTGAAGAATTAGAAGCGTTGGGGGAAGATCATGATTTTGCACGTTGGCTGGAAATTAAACCTTTCTGTCTGCAGGTCATTCGTGGAAAAAAAACACCGGTTTCATTTAAATTCGTATTCAAGCTTTCCTCGAAAAACACTTCAAAGTTTTTACAGCAAACAGGATTACAAATTTCTGTAGCTGATGTTTCCGGTTTATTCTTACATATTCACTTTGAGCAAGGAAGTATTACCTGTACCAGCGGAACTTCCCTAAAAATATTTACAATGGATAAATCTTTAGACAAAGAATGGGACATTATGGTGGAACGTTTTCTAAAACAGCAACAGCTTGATTATGAAATCTTATAGATAACCGTCCGTTTCACTGTTACTAAGACACATATAGCAGATACCATTCTTGCCGGGAAGAATGGTATCTGCTATGTGTTTTTACTTGATAGATTTGACACATCTATGTATTGGTCTTATGTTTCCTCTCTCATTGTAAAATTCCTTAAATAATTCCGAATGTCTTAAGCAAGTAAATCCAAAGAGTTAAGGTGAACGCTGAAAACAATGTGGTTACTACCACCGCACTTGCAGTCAATACTCCATCATTATTCATATTTTTTGCCATAATATAACAGCTTGGGGTAGTCGGTGCTGCCAACATTACAAGAATTGCTATCATTTTTTCATCTCGAAATCCCATTTGAATAGCAATTGGGAGAAAGATTGTTGCCTGTACGATTAGTTTAATCAATGCCACCGCAATCGTAGGCTTTATTTTTGCCAGTGCTTTTCTTCCTTCAAATCCCGCTCCAATTGTAATCAATGCCAGTGGTGAAGCCATGCTGGCCATATTCTGTACTGTTTTATTTACCACCGTCGGAAATGTAATTCCAAGCAAGGATACAATAAGACCGAATAAAATGCCAAGAATAATCGGATTCGTAATAATGCCTATGAATGCCTTTTTCAGCTTTTCTTTTCCCTGTCCGCTATTTTCTGCTTCTAATGTAAGCACAATCACCGAGTAAATATTATACAATGGCACAGAACCAATAATCATTAACGGCGCCATTCCGGAAGTCCCATAAATATTTTGAATAAAAGCAATTCCCATAACTGCAGCACTGCTTCGAAACGATGCCTGGACAAACGCTCCCACGATTGTTTTATCTTTTATGAAACATTTTGCGGCTCCCCATATGGTAAAAAAGCACACACTTGTTACAAGTGCACAAAACACTACAAAAACCGCATCAAAATCTTCCTTAATATTGGCATTCGAAATATCTCGAAAGACCAGAAACGGAAGTGTTACCTTAAAATTAAATTTATTGGCAACCGAAACAAATTCTTCATTCAACATACCTATCTGCTTTAATACATATCCTATCACAATGACTAAAAAGATAGGGAACGTGGCATTTACACTATAAATAAAATTTTCCACAAATTAACATCTCTTTTCATATTTTACAAATTCAAATTCTAAATCAAAATACGTCTGCTCTTCACTATGAGCAGTGACACTCCACTCTTTCATTTCATCAAGATTAGGAAAATACGTGTCAGCCTCATAAGCGTGGTCTATTTTGGTTACATGAGCCGTATCACAGTAAGGAAGCATTTCTCTATATACGCTTTCCCCACCAATAATATAAATATCTTTTGAATCATACTGTTTCAATTCTTCCAGCAATTCTTCTACAGAATGGACTACCATAGCGTCTTTTACTTTAAAATCCTTATTTCCAGAGAGAATAATATTGGTGCGATTTTTTAACGGCAGTCCTCCCGGAAATGTTTCTAATGTTTTTCTTCCTAAAACTACTACTTTTCCTGTAGTTTCCTCCCGGAAAAATTTCTGATCACTTGGAATTCTGACTAATAATTTATTTTTCAGACCAATAGCCCAATTTTTATCTACTGCAACAATTAAATTCATATCTTCCTCCTATACCGCTACAGGTATATTTTTTACCTGTGGACCTGTTACATAATTTTCTACAATGACATCATCTCTCGTAAATTGATAAAAATCCTTAATTTCCGGATTTAGACTTACTCTGGGTGCTGAATATGTTTCTCTTTCAATCAGCTCTTTTACAATCGGTATATGTCTGTCATATATATGGGCATCTGCAATGACATGAAGCAATTCACCAGCTTCCATATCACACACCTGTGCAAACATCATAAGCAATATCGCATACTGACACACATTCCAGTTATTTGCTGTTAGAATATCCTGAGAACGCTGATTTAAAACAGCATTCAGTGTCAATTTGTCATGCCCCGGCTTCTGCGTCACATTAAAAGTCATACTATACGCACATGGATAAAGATTCATTTCATGTAAATCCTCATGCACATATATGTTGGTCATAATCCGCCGACTGTACGGATTATTTTTTAAATCAAATAACACACGGTCTACCTGATCCATCCTGCCTTCCTTGTACTGATGTTTCACACCTAATTGATAACCATATGCTTTTCCGATGGAGCCGTTTTCATCTGCCCAACTATCCCAGATATGACTATGAAGATCATGAATGTTATTAGACTTCTGCTGCCAAATCCATAGGATTTCATCCGTTGCACTTTTAATTGCCGTTTTACGCAACGTAATCGCCGGAAATTCTTTTGATAAATCATAACGGTTCACTACACCAAATTGTTTTATGGTATAAGCGAAGCTTCCATCTTCCCATTTTGGACGAACTTTTTCTCCTTCTGTGCTATATCCATTCTCAATAATGTCCTTACACATTTTTATAAAAATATCATCTGCTAAACTCATCTCATTCTCCTTGCGATTATTGTTCAAATAAAATAATTTCCTTATCTACTACACCAAAATACACATTTTCCTGCCTTTCCATCTGTGCCCTTCCATTTGTTCCCTCTATGATTTCTGCTTCCACAAATCCATATTGAGCTACAGGTACCAGAGCTGTTATTTCGACATTTTCTTTGTAGTCTGATGCTAATACTTTAATATCCCTTTGTGCCAGTATATACTGTATTTTTCCAATTCCGTTATAATCTGTGGTAATCATTAATTTTGATGCTAACTGCTTCTCCACAATAACACTATTTGCTATTCCTTCTTGTACTGCCTTCGTATAAGCCCGTACCAGACCTCCTGTTCCAAGAAGGGTTCCTCCAAAATATCTGGTAACAACAACTGCCACATTACGAATTTGCGTTCCTCTTAAAACCTCTAACATCGGCTTTCCTGCTGTTCCTCCCGGCTCGCCATCGTCGCTGCAGCGCTCCAGCTCTCCCTTCGAACCAATTACATATGCAGAACAATTGTGCCTTGCATCCCAATATTTCTTTTTCATTTTTTCGATAAAGGCAATCGCTTCTTCTTCACTTTCCACAGGCTCTAGCGTGGCAATAAAACGTGATTTTTTTTCTACGATTTCACCTTCACCACCTACATATACACATTTATAATTCTCTATCATTGTTTTTCACCCGACATTTTTGTTCCCATTGATATTTCATTCCTATAACATAACAAGCACGCCCACGATAGGGGCAGATTCTCTGCGACAGAGGAAACTATCCTATTGCCTGTCCTAAAAGAATCTGCCCCTATCATGGGCCCCTTTGATACTTTTTAACTGTTTTACGGATCTACTGGAAGCCCGGTTGACTGATCAATCACACCGCTGTCTGCTCCTAAATCGTCCGAAGGCTGCACCGTTTCCGGAACCGTCTGCTGATTTTGCTGATTTTGCTGATTCTGCTGTATATCTGCCGGCTGCTGTGTCTGTGTCGCCGGAACCTCCGTCTGATTCTCATTCGTAGTCACCGCACCATTATTTATGGTACCAGTACCTCCATGAAGAGGACAACCCGCAGCAATCATCGCCGCTGAGATTTCATATGGCGTATCTGCGGTCGCACTCGCATATTTACTTCCGTCTGACCTTGTCACATAACTACTGTCCGGTCTTACGATAAATACTTGTGCCGACTGTTGAACAAATGGACAGTTTTCTCCCGCAATGGCACCCGACATAGTACAAATATTTGCACGTACATGAGTGTCACAATATTCCGTAGGAACCGTTCCCTCTGCAAAAATTTCTGTAATCACCTGACTTCCTCTTGGATCACAGTCACACAATCCAGAGCGTGCAAGCTTACCGGATTTTTTACATACAGAAGCCGTTACAATTCCATCCGGCTTTTCAAAATCTTTATCCTCTAAATTCTCATGTACCCTTGTCATAATGCTTTTCCATATTTTCTTATGAAAACTCTTTTCATCGCCTTCCAAAGACAGATTATTATCATAACCGGCCCATACGGTAGCTGTATAGTACGGTGTATATCCCGCAAACCACACGTCTTTATTGCTAGAGGTTGTACCTGTTTTACCTGCCACATGCTGTCCGCTGATTGCACAAGCTCCTCCGGTACCCTTTGTTACTACGTCCTTCATTGCATCAGTCAATAGATATGCTGTCGTAGACTTAATCACCTGAGTAGTCTGAGGAATGTTTTCTAGCAGAACCTTGCCGTCTTTATCCAAAATCTTTGTATAATAAATTGGTTTTATATAAGTTCCACCATTTGCAATGGCTGCATATGCTGCATTCAATTCAATATTTTTTACTCCATCGGTAATACCACCCAATGCAAGTGCCTGGTTTACATCAGACTCAATTCCGCCATTTGCATTTTCTCTGCGTTCCACTAAAGTAGTAAAACCAAAGTTTTTTAAATAATTGAAGCCAAGCTGTGGTGTGATATCTGTTAAGGTCTTTACCGCTACAATATTTAATGACTGCTCAATCCCATAACGAAGGGTACACAGTCCCTTATAACCTGAACTGTACCAGTTATTTACTTTTCGCCCATTTGAATAATAAAATTCTGTATCATCCTGTACTGTTGCCAAAGTCATACCTGCACTGTCTAGTGCCGGTGCATACGCTGCCACAACCTTAAAAGTAGAGCCCGGCTGACGTACTGTATTGGTAGCTCTATTCAAAGTCAGACTCGCCTCTTTCGCACCTCGTCCACCTACAAGTGCTTTCACATAACCGGTTGACTGATCCATAATACTAAAAGAGCATTGCGGCTGTGGGGTAATAGTAATTTTTTCACCTATAATTCTATCTCCAGAGCCAACCTTAGCTGCCTTGTACTTTTCTACATAAGACTTTGCCGTTGCTTCATCGCTAAACACTAAATCAAAGCTACTGCCTTCTGTTTCTTTAAAATAGTTTTCTAACATCTGCACGCTATGATTTACAATTTCACCATCTGCCGTTTCCACAGACAGCTCATAGGAAAGAGATACTTTTGTGCCAGACGGATAATTGTCTGTATTCGACATTTCTTCATCGCATATCTTTTGAATTTGCGAATCCTGCGTTGCATAAATCTTTAGTCCACCACTATATAGTGCATAATATGCCTGAGTAGATGTGTAGCCAAGCTGTTCCTGCAAATCTTTCATCACTTCTTCTGTAAGCTCATCTACAAAATAACTGTAAATCTTTGTTTCCTCTGTATCGGAATTTACAACCTGTATTCTATCATAAACATTATCACCAATTGCAGTTTCATACTCCTGCTGTGTGATATATCCCTGCTCTAACATATGATCCAATACTTTTTTTCTTCTCTCAGCATTATATTCTGGATGAGATATCGGATTATACTTTGAAGGATTCTGTGTTATTGCAGCTATTACTGCACACTCTGATACCGTAAGTTGTGAAACATCCTTGTTAAAATATCTTTTGGATGCTGCCTGCACACCTAACGTATTTTGTCCTAAGTTAATGGTATTTAAATAGTTCTCTAGCACTTCTTCTTTACTCATAACCTTGCTTAATTCCAATGCAAGATACTGTTCCTGAAGTTTTCTCTTAACCTTTTCAATATCAGATTCTCCATTTACCCAGTCAGTAAATACATTGTTTTTTATAAGCTGCTGCGTTATAGTACTTGCACCTTCCGAGAAATGAAATCCGTTTTTTACTCCATTTACTCCGGCTCGAACAATTCCCTTTAAATCGATTCCATTATGTTCGTAAAAGCGCTCGTCCTCAATTGCCACAAAAGCATTTTGAAGATTTTTCGGCACTTTATCAATAGATACCGGAACACGATTAGAATTTTGTGCCACCAGCTTTACAAGCTCATTCCCTTCCTGATCATACACAAAGGTAGAATAGCCGGTAGGAACTACATTGATTTCTGATATGTCAGGTGCACTGTCGATTATTCCTTTTACGACTCCAAACCCAGCAAATACAGCAAATATGATTACTGCTAAAAAGCATATGAGTGTTGCCTTAAAAAAAGTGAGAAGGAATTTTTTACCCACTCTTGCTTTCTTGGATGCTAATGCCTTTTGCTTTTTGGAAGTCTTATTTTTTCCGTAATTCATTGACTTGCCTCCTTATTTTGGTTACACCAAAAAACATTATAACAAAGATATTAGCTTTTATAAAGCAAATTTCTCATTTTTTTAAAGAACTTTAAGAAATTTTACTGTTTTTCCTATTTCCAGCAAATAAAAGAATAACTGTCCAATATCCGAAAAAAACTTGCCAGCCGCTCATACAGCGGCTCTGCCTCATCACCAAACTCTTCTCCCACCAGCTTTCCCAATGCAATCATATCCTTTTCCCCATCCATAATCGTCCATACAAAGCTCCCCAGCTTATCTAAATGAACGTATTGAAATCTTGGTTTTCCCAATAATTTTTGCGCTATCCAATGAAACAAACCTATATTCTCAATTTTTAAGGTGACAAATCCTCTTTTATCTGCAAACCATTCAAATTTCTCTGCCCTCATCGGATAACGCTCTAAATAATTCTCCCTTTCCGCACTTTTCCTTATCATAAAGTTTTTTCCTTTTTCCATACAGAAAATTTTAATAAAGACAAAATTACCAACGCAAACATTCCAAGACTTCCTATGATTCTTACCGCCTCTGGAAGATTACTATATTTTGATACATCTATGAATTCATCTATTCCAAAGATGGCAAGTATGGCAAGGATAATCCCAACCAGCCCTTCTCCTGCAATCATACCCGAACAATATAAAATTCCATTACTCACTATCTGCTTTTTCTTTTCTTTCTCTTCTTTTCTTTTTTCTAATAAAAGACGTACCAGCCCCCCTGTCATTATGCATGCGTTTAACTGAACCGGAAGATATACACCGATTGCAAAAGGAAGCACGGGAATTCCAAGTATTTCCACTACAATTGCTATAAACACACCAATAAATACCAGACCCCACGGCAAATTACTTTCCATGACACCTTCAATAATCATTTTCATTAAAGTCGCCTGTGGTGCTGCAAGCTGCTCTGACCCAAACCCCCAGGCTCTATCTAATAAGTATAACGTTGCTCCTATCGCAAGTGCCGCTGCCAGAACCCCCAGCAATTCTCCTATCTGCTGTTTTCTCGGAGTCGCTCCTAATAAATACCCTGTCTTTAAATCCTGTGATGTATCTCCCGCAATGGCGGCCACAATACAGATAATAGAGCCTATCGCAATCGCTCCCTGCATTCCATGAATACCGCCATCACCTGTGAATTTTAATATCACCGTTGCAATCAAAAGAGTAGCAATTGCCATACCTGACACAGGATTATTACTGCTTCCCACCAATCCTACCATACGTGAGGATACCGTAGCAAAGAAAAAACCAAATACAACGACAATTATGGCTCCTAATAAGCTGACCGGAATCACTGGAATCAGCCAGATAGAAATAGTAATGACTGCAATACATACAATTACCACACGCATACTAATGTCATTTGATGTTCTAGTTAACGTTGTGGTATCATTTCCCTTCATACTCTTTAATGCCTCAAAGAATGTACGAACAATAAGAGGCAGGGATTTTATCAAGCTAAGAATGCCACCGGCCGCCAAAGCGCCCGCACCAATATAACGAATGTACGAACTCCAGATTGCAGATGCACCTCCGGATGCAAATATATTTCCAATCGTTTCTGTTCCCGGATACAGTACCATCTGCTCTCCAAACAACACAATCACGGGAATTATAACCAGCCAGCTTAATACACCTCCCGCAAACATATAGGAGGAAATACGTGGTCCACAAATATATCCCACACTCATCACTGCCGGATAAATCTGTGTTCCAATTTCTCCATGATAATGTTTTATTTTAAGAGATACTTCACTTGGAACAAGTTTTAATCCATCAATGATAAATTTAAATAACGCTGAAAATCCCATTCCCGCAAATACACTTGTTGCGTTTGCTCCTCCTTCTTCACCGGCCAGCAAAACTTCTGCACAGGCACTTCCCTCGGGATATGGCAAAACTCCATGTTCCTTAACGATTAAAGCCTTTCTTAGCGGAATCATAAAAATTACCCCTAAAAGACCGCCCAACAATGCAATTAAAGTGATTTCAACAATCCCCGGTTTATCCATTCTCCCTTCTGCCGCCCATAAAAACAATGCCGGCAGTGTGAAAATAGAACCGGCTGCCAGCGATTCTCCCGCAGAACCTATTGTTTGAACCATATTGCTTTCTAATATGGAATTTTTACGCAAAACCACTCTAATCACACCCATAGCGATTACCGCTGCCGGAATAGATGCGGAAACAGTCATACCAACCCTGAGACCTAAATAGGCATTCGCTGCACCAAATATGACAGCAAGAAGAATCCCCATGAGAATAGAGGTTATTGTAAACTCAGGAATTATCTTTTCTGCCGGAATATATGGCTTAAATTCATTGTTTTCTTTCATACACTTTCTCCTTCATTTATATTTTGTCCACCTCATTTTATCCAAAATATTCTCTTTATACAAGTATAAACACAGTATTGTAAAATATTACCATTTTCTTTTACTGAATCAGCATGTTTTCAATAAAAATTCCATACCCCATTGTGGAATCCTGCACAAACACATGGGTCACCGCTCCTATCACTTTTCCATTCTGAAGAATCGGACTTCCTGACATTCCCTGCACAATTCCTCCCGTCAGCTCAAGCAGTCTTTCATCTGTAACCTTTAGAACGATTCCTTTATTTATTTCACTTTCGTTTAAACGCACTTCTAATATCTCTGCTTCATAATCATCGGTAATGCCATCTATGGTACACCTTATAGAAGCGGGTCCCTTTTTAATTTCCTGTTTTAAACAAATTGGTAATGCTTTTCCTTGCGTTTCCTGCATCAGCTTAGTATTTGCCTGTCCAAAAATACCACATTCTGTGTTATCTGTAATAATCCCCCTCTCTGACGAGCTATCGTAATAAATAATACCTTCTAATGCTCCGGGATTTCCGGCACTTCCTTTCAACACTGACAAAATTTCCGTAGTATATAGCTTACCTTCTTCTAATTCCATTAGTTTTCCAGTATCTACATCATTAATCCCATGTCCCAAAGCGCCAAATCTTCCCGACTCATCGAGATAAGTAACTGTACCGATTCCTTGTGTATTGTCACGCACCCAGACACCCATTTTCTGTTCCTTTCCCGAGGTCTTAATACATTTTATCTTTACCTTAATATGTTCTCCCTTCCTGCGTACCGTCAAAACAGCTTCCTTCCCTGCATTGTTCACTTTCTCTACCAGTTCCCTTTTATTATAAACAGTCTCCCCATTAATTTCTTCAATGTAATCACCGGAATGCAGCAAATTATAGGCAGGCTCATAACTCATTCCATCCATTCCCTTCACTTCTCCCGTTCCAATCACCATAACACCTTGTGTTTTCATATAAATTCCAATTGGTTTTCCCACCGGAACCACTTTTTTCCCCTGAATTACATTGATATCTACATCTTTTAAATGTAAAAGTCCAAGCAAACTGCAACGCATCTGGTAACTTCCTGTTTCCCCCGTAATTACCTTGCAGGAATTACCCAGATTAATATGCACTTTCTCCTGCAGTGTTTCTTCCCTACTGCCGGAAGTCATGACTACAGGCACACGAATTTCCCCCTGAACACGAATCGGGATATTTAAATCTAACTCCTGTTCCACGCCTGCAACCAGCTTGATTTCATCCGGAATCGCATTACGAATACATATATAACTATAACAACAAGTAAATAAAATACCACCAAGCAGCAGCTTCCATAAAAATCTGCGATACTCCTCCAAAAAACCGCCTCCTTACTCGCACACAACTATGAGATATAGGAAAAAAAGAAAGATATATCCATGATATATCTTTCTTAGTATGTGAAATCCTGTTTATTTAACACCCGTTATATTTTGTACTATTTGCCAATTCTTTCATTTCTCTGGCATTTTCCATTGTGGTTTCCGTAATAGAAACGCCACCTAACATACGTGCCAATTCTTTGATTTCTTCTTCACTATTTAACTTTCTCACACTTGTATGTGTCTTATTTTCTTTTACCTGTTTTTCAATTACAAAATGTTTATCTGCCATAGCAGCAATTTGCGGTAAATGCGTAATGCAAATCAATTGATGGTTTTTAGAAATTAATGCCATTTTTTCTGATACCTTCTGTGCAGTTCTTCCACTAATTCCGGTATCGATTTCATCAAATATCAAGGTATCAATATTATCATTGTCCGCCATAACTGTCTTTATCGCCAGCATGATTCTCGACAATTCGCCGCCCGATGCCGTCGTCTGCAATGGTCTTAACGGTTCGTTCAGATTCGTGGCAATCATAAATTGCACCTCATCCATTCCATTTTGAGAAAACTGGGCACTTTCTTTAAATTCCATCGTAAAATCCGTATTAAGAAAATTCAAATCAACCAGATGCTGTTTCACCTTACTACATAATTCCTCTGCTTTCTTCTTTCGAATCTTACTAATCCGCTCTGAAATTTTCTTAACATGATCTATCTCTTTTTGAAACTCCTTTTGCAATTTTGCTCTGTAATTATCATAATCCAAAAGACGTTCCAATTCTTTTCGCTTTTCCTGCTGATAATTTAATACGTCCTCTAACGTTTTTCCATATTTTGCCTTTAATTTATTTAACAAATCAAGTCGTTCTTGTGTCTGAACAAATTCTTCTTCTCGAAATTCCAGACTTTCCATGTATTGCGCAATATCACGATTGAAATCGTTTAATAATCCATCAATATCCGCCAACTGGTTTCTCTTCTCTGCCAACTCTTCATCAAGACCCACAATTCCATCCATCAGACGCAGTGCATAGCCAATCTGTTCTCCTGCACCCTGTTCTTCACTGTAACCACTGATTTGATGCACTTTATCCATAGTTTCTGCTATTTTTTTTGCATTATTCATTTTTCGATAAATGGCCTCTAATTCATCGTCCTCACCAAGTCGAATGGCTGCCGCTTCAATTTCTTTGACTTCAAACTCCATAAAAGAAATTTCCCGCATGCGCTGTTCCTCATTTTCACCTGATTCGTCCAATTCTTTTTTCAATTTTATGTACTCTTTATAACTGTCAGAGAGCTTTTCTTTTTCCTCTTTTAAGTCTTTTTGCGCATACGCATCTAATAGCTCTAAATGCTTATGTTTATTCAAAAGAATTTGTTGCTGGTGCTGACCATAAATATCTATTAGCACCTCGGAAACCTGTTGCAGCAATTTTACTGTTACACTTTCCCCATTGATTTTATTAAGCCATCTTCCATTGGAAAACTTTCTAGATAAAATCACCTGTCCCTCTTCTGGAAAAATGTCTATTTTCTGTAAAGAATGAATCTGCTTCTCGTTCTCAATTTGAAATACAGCCTCCACAAAGACTTCCTCTGTGTCATCCTTTAAGGCAGACTTATCCAATTTTCCACCAAATGCCAACTGAAGTGAGCCAAGCAGCATAGATTTTCCCGCACCGGTTTCTCCTGTCAGTATATTTAATCCATCACCAAACGCTACCTCTGCCTGATCAATAAGTGCTAAATTTTTTACGTTTAAATTTAATAACATATAGACCTCCCTCGCAATATTTCTCTCAGATTCATTGCACTACGGGTTATTTCATCACAATTTTTCGTATCTTTTCCATAACGAATTTAGCTTCCTCTGTACTGCGGATAGCACACATAATCGTATCATCTCCTGCAATACATCCCACTACCTCATGCCATTTTAAAGCATCTAAAGAAGCTGCTACTGCCATTGCCATTCCTGACACTGTTTTTATCACCAGAATATTTTGTGCCACATCCATAGAAACAAATCCATCCTTTAATACCCGGATATATTTATCTCCCATCGTATTTTCCTTGTGCAACAATGCATATTTCTGGCGTTTTTCTCCCACCTGCACTTTTGCAAGCTTCAATTCCCTGATATCTCTTGAAACCGTTGCCTGTGTCACATTGTACCCTGCTTTGTTCAGCTTTTCCGCCAGTTCTTCCTGGGTTTCGATATCATATTTTCCTATTAACTCTACAATTTTAGCATGTCTGTCACTTTTCATTCTATTCTCCTAACTTTCGTCGAAGTGCTTCTAGAAAACTTATATTGCTTAATTTAATCATACGAACCGAATTATCCGCCTTGCAAACGTGAACTGCCTGTCCGGAGCAAAGGGAAAATGCAGTATCTGCATCAAAGACAACATCCGTCTGTTCCGTTTCACATTTTCTTCCGGGGCCAATCTCTACCATAACATGATCTTCTCCTGCCAGGACAATACTTCTTGCGTTTAACGTATGCGGGCAAATCGGTGTAATTACAATAGAAGAAGCAGATGGCTTTACAATCGGTCCTCCTGCAGAAAGATTATAGCCGGTAGAACCCGTAGGCGTTGCCACAATAATCCCATCTGCTTTGTAAGAATGAAGATACTCTCCATTCACATAAATCTTGTATTCCACAATTCGAAGTTTTCCTGAACGTGTGATAACTACATCATTAAAAGCAAGACTTTCCAATGCATTTTTCGCATGAGGTGGTGTGGTTCCTTTTAACATCATACGTTCTTCTATCGTATAGTCATCCTGAATCAGCTTGTCGAGTGCCGGTATAATCTGTGTCTTTTCCACCTCTGTCAGATAACCAAGTGTGCCCAGATTAATCCCAAGCAATGGAATTTTAGTATATAGCACTTCTCGTGCGGCACGTATGAGCGTTCCATCGCCACCTAACACTAAAATACACTGCGTATCCGGTGGGATATTCCCTGCACACACTACTTCTGAAGTATCTATTTGTACCTGCTTTCCATGCTGTACCAGATAGCTTTCAATTTCTTCTGTTATCTTTAAGTTTTCATCTTTTTGTGCGTTTGCCAAAATATAGAATTTATCCATATGATTTCTCCATTATATTTATGCCGCATTAATCCAGCTCTGCGTGTGCAGCGTCCACAATATTTTTTACATTTTCCACGGAATATTTCAATGGTTGTATCTTTTTAATATGAAGCAGATATTCGATGTTTCCTTCTGGTCCTTTTACCGGCGAATAGTCCAGATTTAACACTCTGAATCCATTTGCCTGTACAAAAGAAATAACCATTTCAATGACTTCTCTGTGAACTGCCTTATCACGGACAACGCCTTTTTTTCCTACCTTTTCCCGTCCCGCCTCAAATTGAGGCTTAATCAGGCATACCATTTCTCCGCCGTCTTTTAACATTCGATATGCCGGAAGAAGTACCTTAGTCAACGATATAAAGGAAACATCTACGGAAGCAAAATCTAATAACTCTCCGATATCTTCCACCGTAACGTACTTAATATTCGTCTTTTCCATACATACCACACGCGCATCCTGACGTAATTTCCATGCCAGTTGTCCATGTCCTACATCTACTGCAAATACTTTCACTGCACCATTTTGCAGCATACAGTCTGTAAATCCACCGGTAGACGCCCCTATATCCATGCATACTTTTCCTTCTATCATTACGTCAAATTGCTTCATTGCCTTTTCTAACTTCAGTCCGCCACGACTTACATAGGGAAGGGTATTACCTTTCACTTCTATTTCAACACGATTCTTTTCTGCGTCAAAAGTAGTTCCTGCCTTATCCTCTCTCTGACCGTTTACAAAAACATTTCCTGACATAATAATAGCTTTTGCTTTCTCTCTGGACTCTGCAAGATTTCTTTTTACCAACAACACATCTAATCTTTCTTTCATCTCATTCTCCCGGATTTATAAACCAACAAAAGCAGAAACAATACGCTTTACAATGGATTCTGTATCTACGCCTACTTCCTTTTTCAAAATATCCACATTTCCGTGTTCCACATACTCGTCCGGAATAGCAATTATTTCTACTTTAACGTCTAAATTTTTCTCTGCAGCAAAGTTCGCTACTCGTTCTCCTAAGCCCCCTAATCGGACTCCCTCTTCCAAAGTTACAATCAGTTTATGCTCCTTTGCTAATTCTTTTATCTTTTCTTCGTCAAAAGGTTTTGCAAAACGTGCATTAATCAAACTGCAATTGTAGCCAATTTTTTTCAGTTCATCTCTAGCTTCTTTTGCTGCCTTTACCATACTTCCAAAAGCAAACAACGCTATTTCATCTTCATCATACAGCGTTTCACTTTTTCCTAAAACAATTGGGGTACGATATTCCTTAAATTCGTCGTATGCTTCTCCGCGCGGATAACGAATTGCTATTGGTGCCGGAAATTCCACCGCAAATTTCATCATATCCGAAAGTTCCCATTTGTTCTTTGGTGCCATAATGTGCATATTCGGAATACCTGAAAGAAATGAAATATCAAAAATTCCCTGATGGGTTTCACCATCACTTCCTACTAAACCCGCCCTGTCAATAGCAAAAACCACTGGCAGATTCTGAATGCATACGTCATGAATAATCTGATCATAGGCTCTCTGCAAAAAAGAGGAATAAATTGCCACAATTGGAATCATTCCTCCGGCTGCTAAACCTGCTGCGAATGTTACTGCATGTTCTTCTGCAATTCCAACATCAAAAAATCTTTCTTTATACATATTGCGAAATCTTTTTAAACCAGTGCCATCCGGCATTGCAGCCGTAATCGCCACGACTTTTTCATTTCGGGCACCCAGCTTTACCATAACGGTAGAAAATACATTTGTGTAACTTGGTTTCTTTTTTCTTGCTAATGGTAGCCCTGTTTCAATATCAAAAGGTTCCGTACCATGAAATCTAGAAGGATGACGCTCTGCCGGAACATAGCCGTGTCCTTTATGAGTTATCACATGAACAAGTACCGGACCCTTTACTTTTTTTGCTTCTTTCAGGGCTTTAACAAGTTTTTCTAAATTATGCCCTTCCACCGGTCCTAAGTATTTAATTCCCATATCTTCAAAAAACATTCCCGGTATGAACAACTGCTTAATACCACTTTTTATCTTAATCAGATTCTTCATTACCTTATCGCCATAAACAGGATTTTTTCCTATCGTATTGGCAACACTTTCTTTGATTCCATTATAAGAATCTGCCGTCCGCAAATTTCCAAGATAGGAGGACATTCCTCCGACATTTTCCGAAATAGACATATTATTATCATTTAAAATAATGATAAAGTTTTCTTTTAATCTTGATGCATTATTTAATGCCTCATATGCCATTCCACCGGTAAGAGCTCCATCACCAATCACCGCTGCCACCGTATAATCCTGCCCCTGTATTTCTCTCGCCTGCACATAACCTAACGCTGCTGAGATGGAGGTGGAGCTATGTCCGGTATCAAAACAATCACAGTTGCTTTCTTTTCTTTTTGGGAACCCGCTCATACCTCCATATTTTCTAAGGACTTCAAAGCCTTCCCGTCTTCCGGTTAAAATTTTATGGGTATATGCCTGATGTCCCACATCCCATACAATTTTATCCTCCGGCAAATCTAATACCAGATGCAGTGCCATAGTAAGTTCCACAACTCCAAGATTTGAAGCTAAGTGACCTCCTGTCGTACTGATTTTGTTAATCAGAAATTTCCTGATTTCCTCAGCTAACTCCTTTAATTCCTCTTTTTTCAGTTTTTTTATATCATTTGGTTGATTAATTTTATCTAAGAGCATACAAATCTCCTTATTTTTCCCTGTGAATCAGATATTGAATCAATTCTACAAGAAATTCTTTTTCTCCACAAAAAGCACTTACCGTCTCTATGGCATGTTCCGACAAGCTTGCAACATCTTTTTTTGATGCTTCTAATCCTTCAAAAGTCACATACGTTGTCTTATTATTTTTCTCATCACTAAATACCGGCTTTCCAAGTATTTCTGTAGTACTTGTCACATCGAGTATGTCATCTTGTATCTGAAATGCAAGCCCGATATCCGCCGCAGCTTTTCTAACCTGCTCTACTTCTGCATTCGAAGCCCCTGCAAGAATAGCTCCAATCATCATGGAAGCTTCAATTAAGGCACCCGTCTTTAATCGGTAAATAAAGTCTAATCGCTCTCTTTCCAGAGGTTTTCCCACTGCCTCCACATCTACTACCTGGCCTCCAATCATGCCATAAATACCAGCTTTTTCAGATAATACCTGTAAAGCCCTGGGAATTCCTTTATTGTCTTCCATATCAAAGGCCCGGAATGCTGTTTCAAAGGCATAATTGAGCAATGCATCTCCAGCTAAAATCCCCATAGCATGACCATATACAATATGTGTTGTTTTCCTGCCTCTGCGATACTCATCATTATCCATTGCAGGTAAATCATCATGAACCAGAGAATAGGTATGTATCATTTCCATTGCTGCCATAAAGGGTTCAATCACTTTACTCTTTCCGCCAAACAACTGGTAAGTTTCCATCATAAGCATCGGTCGGATACGTTTTCCGCCCGCGGTGATACTATAGTTCATTGCAGACATTACATTTTTTTGAAATCCTTCTTCTTTTGGAAGATAAGATTGAATGATCTGTTCAATTTTAGCAACTCTTTCTTCCATTTCTGCCTTAAAATTCACTTAAACTTCCCTCCTCATTCATCAGCATAACCTTTTTTTCCACCTTATCCAGTTTATCATTACATGATTTTAACAGTTTCATGCCTTCCGCATAGGTCTTAAAAGCATCTTCTAAGGTAATATCTCTGCTTTCTAATAAGCTTACCTTTTCTTCTAATTCTTCAAATATACTTTCAATTGTTTTTTCTTTTCCTGCCATAATCCTCACTGCCTTATATTCGTTTCTGCTTCTTTACGGTCACAACTTTTGCCTGAATAGTTCCATCAATAACACTGATTTCTAACATGTCATCTTTGCTTACATCTTTAATACTTTTTACCGCCTTCGTATCCTTTGCTACAAAAGAATACCCTTGATTTAATTTAGACGCAGGAGAAAGTCCATTCATTCGCTCAATATATATCTGCAGTCTGTGATGGTACTGTTCTAAATGCCGCTTCATTCCCTCCTGCACACGGCGTTCTATCTCTAGCAAATGCATCTGCTTTTCACGCACTTTGCTTTCAGGGCTCAGTGCCCGCAGTCGCAATCTGTAATTTTCATATTGCTGCCTTTTTGCTTCTACCTGCATTTCTAAATTATGCTTTAAATTCGCTTCGAATAATTGGAGGTTTCGAATTACTTCCTGCATATCACAAACAGCAAGCTCTGCGGCAGCCGAAGGTGTCGGAGCTCGTAAATCAGCCACGTAATCAGCTATCGTTACATCTGTTTCATGTCCTACTGCCGATATCACAGGAGTACTACAATGAAAGATTGCTCTGGCTACCACTTCTTCGTTAAACGCCCACAAATCTTCTATCGAACCTCCACCACGACCTACTATCATAGTATCAACGCCATACTCATCTAACATTTGAATGCCCTTGACAATACTCTCTTTTGCCCCTTCACCCTGCACTTGTGCCGGATATAAAATCAACTGAACATATGGATTTCTACGTTTTGACACTTGAATAATATCTCGAACGGCGGCACCTGTAGCTGCGGTAACAATACCCACTGTCCTTGCATATTTAGGAATAGGTTGCTTATACTCCGGTGCAAACATTCCCATTTCTTCCAATTCACGTTTTAATGCTTCAAATCTAAGGTACAATTCTCCTGCGCCATCTAATGTAATTTCATTGGCATACAATTGATATTTTCCATCACGTTCAAAGATTTCTACACTGCCGCACACCACCACTTTTTGTCCTTCTTGCAGACGAAATTTTAAACCTTTTCGTTTTCCTGCAAACATGATACAGGATAATGTCGTACTTTCATCTTTGATTGTGAAATAAATATGACCGGAAGTATGATATTTACAGTTTGATACCTCACCCTTCACATAAACTCTTTTCAAGAAAAAATCCTGTGAAAACATATTTTTTATATAGGTATTTACCTGAGATACTGTATAAGTGTTTGCCATTTCATACCTCCATAAATTACATTTATGCTACCATTTTTGCCAAAATTCCATTAATAAAAGAAGGAGCATCATCTCCGCCAAACTTCTTTGCCAATTCTACCGCCTCATTAATTGCTACACCAGTAGGTACATCTTCATCATAACGAATTTCATAGAGTGCCAGTCGAATAATAGTTAGTTCTACCTTACCCATTCTCGAAATCTTCCAGCCATCAGACACTTCTTCGATTTCTTTATCAATATCCTGTAGTTTTTCCACTATTGCCTGACATTTGTTCTGAATATATTTCTGGTCTTTTTCCGGGATTGATTTCTCCCCTTCCAGGGATACATGTTCAAAATATAATGCTACCTGTTCCTTCATTTCCTCTTTTTCATTAAATTCCACTCGGAATAATAACTTGAATATATTCTCTCTCAGTTCGCTTCTTTTCATGATTTTCCTCCTACCGGCATAAATTATCTTCTCATTTTAACTTATGATTTAACTTATGAAAGGGATTAACCCTGATTACGGTCAACCCCTCTAATTTTCTCCATTTCAGTTTATTTACCACTTTCCATATCCACGCCGGCAATTCTGATATTGACCTCCAGCACTTCCAGACCTGTCATATTTTCAATGGCTGTTTTTACCTTATCCTGTACTTTTTCACAAGTAACAGGAATATTATATCCATAAGAAAGATTTAATGCTAAATAAACATTCACCTTTCCTGCTGTTACATTTACTTTTACACCCTTAGAAAGATTCTTCATTCCTAACTTGCTTACCAGCTCATTTGTTACATTTCCTGCCATAGACGTAACACCATCCACCTCTGTAGCCGCAAGTCCTGCAATAATTGCAACAACTTCATCTGCAATCTGTACTACGCCAATTTCTCCATTTTCATGAATTGTATACGCATTTCTACCCTCTGTCATAATAATACCTCCAAATTTTCATTGTCCACTACACTGAAAAACTTATTTCTTCAAGTATATCAGAAAACACTTTTTTTGCCAACCTATTTATATTTCCCAAAAAATAGTGATGCACATCAAATCTTCATCCAGAGAATATTGTATTTGTGCATTGTTTTTAATAATATAAAACACTTTCGAATCTTCAATAAGATACGTAACCATCTCTTTATACAATAAACTGTTTGCACAGCGCAATTGTGCTACTCCGGTACCGGATTTTTCTGCCTTCATGAACTGTTCTTTTAACTGATGTTTATCTAGTGTTTCATAATAGTATCCTTCTTTTACATAGTAATTATACTCTGTGCTGTTACACTCCGGCAATGGAATCGACATATCCACTGTGTGATTCTGATACATTTCTTTATCCGTAAGTCCAAAATATTTATAAGAAACATCCCAGCTTACTTTTTGTCCTTTTCCTTCCGAAAGCTGGTAATTAGGCTCACCCCAGGTAACATCAAACTGATAATAATTCCCACCAATACATACCAGATTCCATGCATGAGGCTGCGTTTCTGTTCCATTATAAGCAGTACCGGATATCAGAATACTCTGTATCCCGGAATGTTTTAAAAGATACTGAAATGCTTCAGCGTATCCCTGACATACCGATTTTCCATTTAGAAATACACTTACAATATTTTGACTTTCCGTTGCCGTTACCTCGTATTCTGTGTTCAGAATAATTAAATCATAGGCTTTCTTTACCTTATCATATTCTCCCTCACATTGCGCTATTTCTTTAAGCCAGCTATCCGCTACTTTTTGTATGGCAATCTGGTAATTCTTTCTCTGCCCCCGGTTCATGGTATACAAACCGGAGTACTTTATCTGCACTGTCTTCCCTGCCACTTCGTACGGTTGCACCCGATAGCCATTTACCCAGAATAACTCCGGATTATCCGCACATACATACGCATGAATTTTTTCCACCAGATCCGTATCATTCGTTGACAGTATTACTTCTTCCGCTAAATCATTTAAGGCACCAAGAATTTCTACATAAATCTTTTGTTCTTCTTCATTGAGAAGCTGATAGCAATATGCCTGTTCATACGACAATGCCTGCAATTGTTCGTAGTGTACCTGGCTTTCCGTAGGCGAAGCTTCTGCATCTTTCGAAGCTGGTACCACAACTTCTGAAATTACTTTACTCCCTCCAGAATCTTTTGTATTCTGTTTTATTATACCTAATATATTGCTGTACTTTCCGGCTAAACCCAATATTATAATGAAAATCACCAGAAACAGCAAGATTCCCTCTTTTTTCCTCATATATTAATTCCGCCCAAACTCTGATAATACTAATCCTTCATTTCTTTCTAATGTCATACCAATGCTCCAGCTATTTATAAATAATAACAATGGTCTTCCCTTTAAATCTGTTATCTTTTTCATATCGGAGGTTCCCGAAATTTTATTTAAATCAATTTCTTCATTTTCAATCCATCTAATATGCTCATAAGGAAGCTTTTCCATTCTGATTTCCACATTATATTCATTTTCAAGTCGGTATTTTAACACATCAAACTGCAAAACACCTACAACACCTACAATGATTTCTTCCATACCTGTGTTGTGCTCCTGAAAAATCTGAATGGCACCCTCCTGTGCAATCTGTGTAATCCCCTTTACAAATTGCTTACGCTTCATGGTATCTACCTGACGCACTCTTGCAAAATGCTCCGGTGCAAATGTAGGAATCCCTTCATATTCAAATTTGTTCCCCGGCGTACATATGGTATCACCGATTGAGAAGATTCCCGGGTCAAACACGCCTATAATATCACCTGCATATGCCTCTTCAATTACTTTTCGTTCCTGTGCCATCAACTGCTGTGGCTGAGAAAGACGCAACTTTCTTCCTCCCTGCACATGATACACTTCCTTGTCTGCATCAAACTTACCGGAACATATTCTCATAAATGCAATCCTGTCTCTGTGTGCTTTGTTCATATTTGCCTGAATTTTAAATACAAAAGCAGAAAAATCTTCCGTCATTGGGTTCATTTCTTTGCCATCCGCAATTCGCGGAAGTGGTGCGTAAGTCATTTTCAAAAAATGCTTCAAAAAAGTTTCAACCCCAAAGTTTGTTAACGCAGAGCCAAAAAATACCGGTGAAAGTTCTCCTTTGGATACTAATTCCTGGTCAAACTCGGCACTTGCACCATCTAGCAGCTCAATTTCTTCCCTTAACGTTGCTGCTGCCTCTTCTCCAATGTATTTTTCCAGTTCGTCACTATCTAAATCAACAGCTACTTCTTCGCCTTCTTTCGTTCCCTTTTCCGTATCTGAAAAAAGAAGAACCTTTTTTTCCTTCCTGTCATATACTCCACGAAATCCTTTTCCCGAACCGATTGGCCAATTAATAGGGCAGGTTGCAATTCCCAGTTCCTTTTCAATCTCATCTAATAAATCAAATGTATCGTTTGCATCCCTGTCCATCTTGTTGATAAAGGTAAAAATAGGAATATGACGCATAACACAAACCTTAAACAACTTTCTTGTCTGAGCTTCCACACCTTTCGAAGCATCAATTACCATTACTGCAGAATCTGCTGCCATCAGGGTTCTGTAGGTATCTTCCGAGAAATCCTGATGTCCCGGTGTATCCAAAATATTAATACAACAGCCGCCATACTCGAACTGCAGTACGGATGATGTAACAGAAATACCCCTTTCCTTTTCGATTTCCATCCAGTCAGACACCGCATGGCGCGCTGTAGCTTTTCCTTTTACAGAACCGGCAAGATTGATTGCGCCTCCATAAAGCAAAAACTTTTCTGTTAATGTTGTTTTTCCCGCATCCGGGTGCGAAATAATTGCGAAGGTTCGTCTACGACCTATTTCTTTGCTATAATCTGCCACATTGCCCTCCTTGTCCTTTTCAGACTTGATATCTTTCTATATTTTCCTATGTTATGGCATACTAAACGTAGGATATCTTACATAATCTAATTATCAATTTTACAATAGGTAGTTGGGGATTGTCAAGAATATCATTTGATTGAATTATTTCGACATTTCAATGTTGCATTTTCATTCAACAGCCCATGCCGGGATTAGAAGTTTTCCCTGCATGGGCGTTCTTACATTGCCGAATTTCGTATGATTTAATTTCCGGTTGGAATAAACGGGCGAATGGCAGCCGCCACATTACTAATTGGAAGTGTCTGCAAAATAACTTTTCCCGGTCCCGTAACTACCGTATTAAATATTCCTTCACCGCCAAATAACATATTTTTAATTCCTGGTACCGTCTGAACCTCCATAGAACAAGTAGCCTCCATTGCTGCTAAATATCCTGTATCGACAACAATCTGCTGTCCCGGCTGCAAATCATATTCCACCGTAGAACCATCAATTTCGATAAAAGCAATTCCCTGACCAGACAGCTTCTGCATCACAAAACCCTCTCCTCCAAACAAACCGCTTCCAATTTTCTTTTGTAAGTATACAGATAAATTCACTCCTGCCTCGGAGGCTAAGAACCCTGACTTCTGTACAATCAATTCTTTTCCCGGTGCAATTTCAACAGCTCTGATAGACCCCGGAAAACTGGATGCGAACGCTATCGTTCCAATTCCATTCATAGCTGTATAAATATTTTGAAACATCTTCTCACCGGAAACCATTCTTCCAAATACTTTTCCTACTCCGCCATTCGATGATGTTTCCATCTTCATATTTGGTGACATCCAACTCATGGCACCACTTTCTGTTATCATTCTTTCTCCATTTTCCAGCTCACAAATGACTACCGGAAGAGAGTCTCCCTTAATTTCATACTTCATACTAAAATCCTCCTCATCTTTATTTTTGATTATTTTCGTACTTTAACGTATTAAAGCTTTTATGTAAAACAAAAGGATTCCTGACAGAATCCTTTGAAGCGATAGACGGGACTCGAACCCGCGACCCCAACCTTGGCAAGGTTGTACTCCACCAACTGAGCCACTATCGCATGACTCTTGTATTATAAATGATAAACTTGCCATTTGTCAACCTGTTTTCTATTAAGATATCCACCTGACTATATAGCCGCCCCAAGTGATCTGTATTGCAAAAATTCCTGGCATTATTCTCTTTTAAAGCAGTATAGATTGCTTGAGGCGGGCAGATCTCTAATCTCAAATCCAGATTATTCTATTTTCTTATTCTGTATGTATTGGTGTAATTACGATTTTGTCTGCAGAAATACCTGTCTTTCGTTTTACAATATCTTCAATCTGTGCTCTTCCCGCTTCATCTACCTCAGACATATTGATTACCACATCCACACTATCCTCTGTAATACTTACCACGGCATCGGTATATCCCTTTGCGTCTAAAAGCATTTCTGCTGCTGCTTCCTTTTCAGCAATGTTCGTAAGGGAAATCATATTATCAATTGCCACTTGCTTCTGTGTATCCGTAATATTAGCATTGTTAATCATCTCTAACAAAGCTTCTTTATTTTTAGAACGTACTTGTTCTCTTGTAAGCTTTGCCTCTGAAACAATATCGGCTGCACTTGCCACGTTACTGTTCGTCAAGACTGCTTCCCCCGGTGTATCTTCCTGTGTTTCATTACTTGTCAAATCAAAATCGTAGCTTTCAATGTCCTCTGTTGTACTCGCCTGTGCAGTTTCCTCATTTTCTTCTTCCGTAGAATCACCGATGATTTCTACTCCCCCAATATCTGTAGTTTCATTTTCCGCATACATATCCTCCATAGAAATATCTGCAGTTTCTATACTTTCTGCCGCATCATTTACAATCCCTTCCGTCAATGATGTGTCTTTTCCAATTTCCGTTCCTGCAAAATCCAGGTAACCCGCAATTGCTATCATCAATGCAAGTGTCGTAATTACAATCTGGTTCTTCTTTAACTTTCCCTTCATGAAATCTCCTTTCCTTTATACCTGCTATTCATTTACTGACTTCATTACTTTAATTTTATGTGCATCTATAGGAAATAATGCCAAAACCGCCTCGGAAATATTTTTTTCTACAGAGGGTTTATCCCCTCCTTCCGCAATAACCAAAACCCCTTCGATTTCCGGCTCTACCTCCTTTATTACATATGGCTCCTTTCCGCCGCTTTCCTTCTCTACAAATACCGTTGCCTCCTTTTTATTGTAATCTGCTTCCTTACGTTCTCCGCCTTGAGAATCTTTTTCTTCCGTAACATTTTCGCTGCTCTCTGTATCTTTCTCCACAATTTTTTCCCCTTTTGATTTTAACGTAATCATAACCTGTGTCTTTCCAACCCCTTCCATCCTTCCTAAGATTTTCTCCAAGCGCCGTTCTAATTGTTCCTCCTGCTTCTGAACCGTCTCTTCCTTTGATGTATCTACTTGTGTTTCTTCCATCATTTTGTCCTTTTTATCCACAGGAATGGAAACTACCATAAGCAGTATCCCCAGTAGTATCAGGACAAAAAGATTCTCCTTTTTCTTTAATTTTTCCAACGATTTTATTCTATCTTTCCATTCTTTCATAATCCACCATCACTTTTTTAGGTAAATGTCCGCCTGTTTTACTCCATACGTGTCACAAAGCCACTCTTTTATTTTCAATTCTATTGCACTGCTTACTTTTTCCTGCTCCGAAAACATAATATCTCCTATATGTATTTCATTACTATCTTCGTATTTTTCATAAGTAACTACCATTTTCATATTTTTCACAACTCCATATTCTTCGCCTTCTCCAAAAGTAATCTGAAGGTCTTCTAAATACAAATCATACTCTGATAGTTTTTTCCTTGTCTGCTGTTCTATTTCCGTTCTATATGTTTCTAATACTATTTTACGACTTTCCTCACCATAAATTTTCTCTGAAATCCTGGCACTTTCTAACTCCCAGTTATATTTCTCCTGGTTCAGCTCCAATTCCCAGTCTCCATTCCATATTTTTGCAATCGGTGTCATAATAATAATGACCATTAACAATCCGGTAAACAACTTAATATAAGACTGATAAGCCGATGCCGCACTTAATTTATAAATCAAGGTAATCGCAATCATATATACCGTAATATCTTCTACCCACCCATAAAATGCTTCTAACATACGCTCCCCCCTAATTAAGTCCTACCACGGCTATGGATAGCATAAACATCGCAGCTACCATACTGCTGATTTTCAGCACTAGGGCACCGCCCTCTGCCGCAGCCTCCATACAACCTGTAAAACGCTTGTCCGTTACCGGCTGAATTACTGCAGCTATGATTTTATAACACAAAGTAAAGATTGCAATTTTAATCACTGTGGGAATACAGATGAGTAAAATTATCAAAATTGCAGAGGTTCCAATTCCATTTTTCAACAATACTGCAGAACCTATTAATATTTCCGTCACCGCCCCTGCACTACTTCCAATGCCCGGAATCACCGATAAGACTTTACTTAAAGATGTATTTTTAAAAGAATCTATTGCCGGTGCCAGCATAGACTGTACTACTTGAAATCCAATCAAAACCGCTACGGATGTTTTCAACATCCATTTTACACTGCTCTCAAACAGCCCCGCCATTCTGGACAAAATATCTTCTTCCGACATGTAATTAATAATCTTAAGCAACACATATGCCTGCACCATTGGAATTATGAGTACCTTCATTGCATCACTCAACAGTGAAATCAAAATCAACGTTATCTGATAAAAGCCTGCCCCTGTACAAGGACCAGTTGCTAAAGAAACACTCAAACTATACGCCGGAACCAGTGCTTTGATAAATGCAACAAGATTATCCGAGGCCTGCATGGCACATTTTATCACTTCACGAAATCCCCGCAATACCACAATACACATCATCATATACAGCATATAAAATCCTGTATTTGCTATCTGCTTGTCCTTTAATATTTCTGTAAATACGGAAAAAACAGAGGCACCTACAGAAAGAAGCAATAAATATGTCATATCTTTTTTGTTAAAAGATATTTGCTGCTGCAAATATTCCCGCAAGCCTTCCACCGTATCCTGTAAATGAAATTCCCCGGAAACCATATCCGTCACTAACTCCTGAAAATCTATCTGTTGATCCGTCAATATCTGATCTAATACCTCGTTAATTTCCCGAAAAGAAATTTCTTCTGTTAAAATATCCATTTCAGCCGAATTTTCAGAGGCTTCTATACTCTCTGCCGATTGTATCTGGATATTTTTCGGTATGTTTCCCATCATAGCAAACTGTAAATATATGACAATGACTGTAATCATACACCCTCCTAACCAAGCATTTCCTGCACCAATTTCAATAATGCGCTGAAAATCGGCATACTTATTGCTAATACTGATATTTTTCCAAATATTTCTATCTGTGATGCAATTGTCTGATAGCCTCCATCCTTACACACGCTTGATGCAAATTCTGCCACATATGTAATCCCTATCATTTTAATTAGTATGGATAAATATTCCTTTTCCATAGGGAGGATTGTCTGCAAATATTGAAAAATTTCAAATATCTGCGAAAGTTTCGTCACCACATAAAACATAATTACAGAACAGGCTGCGAGAGATATTAATACGGAATACTCTGATTTAAAACTTTTACAGTAGACTGCTAACAGCATAGCTCCTATACCAATAAAAGCAATTTTTAATATTTCCATATGAATCCCCTTAAATTAAAAATAATTTTTTTATAGTTTCAAACAACTCATATATGTAAGGTACCACCCAAAACAGTACAAGAAGCAAGCCTGCAAAACTTGTAAGGAATGCCTGTTCTTCCCTGCCACTGTGTTTTAATATCTGACTAAGAACAGACACCAGAATACCTACTGCCGCTATTTTAAAAATAATATTTACACTCATACTTCCTCCCTTTATGCAATAAGCAGTATTAGAAAAGCTCCCCCTGCAATTCCCAGCCATCGAAAGATTTTCTGCTTTTCCCGAATACCTCTTTCGCTTTCTTTAATTCTTACATTGAGTTTTTCACTATAAAGTTCAATACTTGCTATCTGCATTTCTATATCCAAATACCCCATGCATGTACCAAATTCCCGAAAATTTTTCTTATCTTCCCCCGCAATTACCAATCTATGTAATTCCTCATCACACCTTTCCTGCCAGATTTGCCCTACCGTTTTTCCAATCCCCTGATCCAATTCCTTTCCTACATGATACAAAAATCCTTCCAACGGTATATTTATATGTTTTGACACTTCACAAAACGCCTCTGCTACAGGTGCTTTGTGATAAGTAATTTCTCCTTTCAGCATAATTAACATACGCTGTATTTCATATAAGGTATTCAGTTTTTTTTCCACTTCGCTGCTATACAAAAATCCCAGCAACACTGAGCCTAAAAAAATCAGAACTCCTCCTGTTATTTTTATCATTTTATTGCATTCCTTCCTGCAAAATTTTATTTTCAGTCTATAAGCTTCATATTTTCATCATAAATACCCTTGATCTTTCCTATGGTATCTGAACGCAGCACAACATAACGTTGAAACATATTTCCCGCTTTCAGATGTTCAAATACGGTCTTTTCATAGATATCATAAGGTGACGTACCGTGTATGGTAGCTAAAATACTGCACCCTGATAAACATGCATTCTTTAATGCAGACATGTCGCTTTCTGAACCTATTTCATCCACAGCTACTACTCTAGGTGCCATACTGCGAATCAACATAAGGATTCCTATATCTTTTGGAACACGGTCTAAAACATCTGTCCGAACCCCTATATTATTTTGAGGTATTCCATGATAACAGGCAGCTAATTCTCCTCTTTCATCTGCCACACCAATTCGCACCCCCTCTATTCCCTTTCTCCCATTCGATAAGAGCCTGATACAATCCCGAAGTAATGTTGTCTTTCCAGCGCAAGGCGGCGCCACAATCAATGTATTAAATATATGATATCTATCTGCTATCTTTTCTATGATCTTTTCACCGCAGCCAATCCGTTCTGACGCAAGACGAATATTTAAACCTGAAATATATTTGATATTTTTAACTCTTTCCTGCTCCGTCACTGCCTGTCCAACAAGTCCAATGCGATGTCCCCCTTCTATTGTAAGAAAGCCTTGTCGTATCTCATCTTCATATGCATATACAGAATGTTTACAGATAAACGAAAATGTTTCCTTAAGGGTTTCCTCTGACACCAAAAAAGCCTCTTGATATCTTTCCGTAATTCCCCCCTGCATTCGGACAATTTTTTCTTTGCCGTTTACTTTTAACATCAAAGGCTGTCCTACACTCATGCGTATCTCTTGAATATCATCTTCCTTTAAATTTAACTCTTCTATCAGATGACATATTTCTTTTGGAAGAAATGTATGAAACGTTTTTTTCTCTTTCATCTTCTCACCTCTTACCTCAATATATGTCTTTAAAAAGAAAAGTATTACTCTATATTTTCTACAACGCAAAAATCCGCTTTACCTGATGCGTAAAGCGGATTCCCTTTCCATGTGGGCTATATAGCCTATATTCTATTTTATTTTAATATAACAACTGCATATGCAGGAAGCGTAATTGTTTCTCCTTCTAACGTTGGTTTTTCAGAACTAACAGTAAGTTCTCCTGCAATACGTTCATACCCAATCTCCTTAGAAAGTGTTACTTCCTTTTCTTCCTGTGTCGTATTCATCAGAATCACACAGCTATCGTTTTCATAAGTTTTTTTCATTGCTGCGATAGAAGTATCTTCTACCTCTTCTAACACTTCAATCTGCCCTCTTGCGATTTCAGGAAATACATTTCGAAGACGTACTGCTGCCTTTACATAATTCAGCATAGAAGAAGAATCTTCCTGTTGTTCTTGCATGGAGCCAAAAGCGGATACCACTTCTTCCATACCTTCCGGTCCATTCGTCATACCAGTGGTATTAGTATTGCTCCATAGGAATGGTGCCCTCTTATTTTCATCTTTTCCACTTCCACTCATACCAATTTCTTCACCATAATACACAAATGCGGAACCATTCATCATCAAATTCATTGCCTGTGCAAATTTCATCTGTTCTAAATTATTCTGATAGTATCCCGCACTCCTTGCCATATCATGATTGGTGTAAAAAGGAGCATCTATGGCATTTTCATTATAACCTTTGATTGTGCTTTGTACTGCTGCCATAGCCTCCACATAACCACGTCCTGTATTTTTTGCGCTTCCCTGCTTAATCACCTTTGCAATTTTGCCATCGGGACCTGCAAAGGCAAAATCAAACATACTGTCAGCACCACTTGCATAATACTTGCTGTAGCTGTCAAATCCCTGCCACACTTCACTTACAATGTAATTATCCGGTGACTCCTGCTTCACATAATCTGTAATCCACTGCAAAACCTCAATATTTTTCTGCGTAGCACCACTATAATATTCGCCTACTGCGTCCAGGCGAAAACCGCCAACACCCAAATCAAGCCAAAACTGCATTACATTCTCTAAATCTTTACGCAATTCCTTATTTTCTAAATTCAAATCCGGCATTTGATCCCAGAATTTTCCCTCATAATACCAGCCGTCTGTGCCCGTTTCATAATAAACATCAGAAGCTTTTTCTCTGGTAAAGTTATAATAACCACAATACTTATTGTGCTTTTTACACAATCCCTCCACCGTACATTCTTCCTGTCCACAATCCTCGGTTTTTAAGCTTTTTAATGCAGATTTAAACCATTCATGTTGTGCTGAAGTATGGTTAAATGGCATATCCACAATTACTTTAATCCCGCGCTTATCACACTGGGCAATAAATTCTTTGAAATCTTCTATTGTGCCATACTCTTCATCTATAGAATAATAATCGACCACATCATATTTGTGATATGTAGTTGATTTCATAATAGGCATTAACCAGATTCCATTAAATCCCATATCTGTGTCCGTACTGTCATCTCCATCGTTTATATAATCGAGCTTTTGTATTAATCCTTTTAAATCGCCAATACCATCTCCATCACTATCATAATATGAATATAAAAACACTTCATAATATGTCCTATAATTATCATCAATAATATTTAAAGCCTCTTTTGCATTTTCTTCCTGTAAAGAAGAGGGTGTCGTTTGACACCCTCCCATACCACAGATAAGACATATGCAAAAAAGAAGACTGATTAATTTCTTTTTCATATAATTCATATAAATATCCTATCTCTTTATTCTTTTTAACCTTTAACAGCTCCAGCCATACCTTCAACATAGCAGTTCTGCATACATATGAAGAGAATACCGATTGGAATAGATACAAGTACTGCTCCTGCAGCAAAGCATGTATACCAACTGTCAATATATTCTTTTTCAAGCATTTTCCATAAACCAATGGATACTGTATAGTATTTCGCATCTGCTCTACAAATAACTTTTGCAAAGATAAAATCAAGCCACGGTGCCATGAAAGATGTCAAAATTGTATATACAATAATTGGCTTACTAAGCGGAATTGTTACCTTTGTAAAAATCTGGAATTTTGTACAGCCATCAAGATATGCTGCTTCATCCAGTGCCTTTGGAATCGTATCAAAGAAACCTTTGGCAATATAAAATCCTGCTCCGGTACCACCTGTGTATACTAATATCAAGGCTACACGAATCATAGAGCCTTCTGACAGACCTACTGCCTTTAAGATATAATAAACAGCTACCATTGACATGAACCCTGGGAACAAACCAAGAACCATAGCCAGGTTCATGAATGGTTTACGCATTTTAAAACGTAATCTTGACATACAATAAGATACAGATAATACAAAGAAACTTGAAATAACTGCACAGAAACATGCAATAATCAATGTATTTATAAACATCTGTGGAAAGTTTAAGATACTTGTATCTGTAAACAATCTCTTATAATTATCTAATGTGTATGATTTTGGGAAGAAAGAGGATACATAAGATCCTTTTTCTGCTCTAAAACTCGTTAAAATAACCCAGAAAATTGGGAATAACCAAATAATGGCTAAAACACTTAAGCATACATGAACAATTGTATTTGATATAAATCTTCTTGTTTTTGCAGAGGCTGTTTCTTTCTTCTTCATTACATGAATTCCTCCTCGTTCTTATATGAGCCAGTATTACGATATGTTACCAGAGCAACAATAGCAAGTACGATAAAGGTCAAGATACCGATAACCGCACCCAAGTTATAATACTGCTGGTCAATTGTCAACTTATACAACCAAGTAACCAAAAGGTCCGTCTTACCTGCTGTAGAACCAACTGGTGTTGGGTTACCTCCGGAAAGAAGGAAAATTACGTTGAAGTTGTTAACATTACCTGTAAACTGTGTAATCAAATATGGTGTTGTAACAAACAACATATAAGGTAATGTGATTTTAAAGAATGTTACAACTGCATTTGCTCCATCTACTCTGGCTGACTCGTAAAGTTCTGCCGGAATATTTTGTAAAATACCTGTCACCTGCAACAATGTATATGGAATACCAACCCAACAGTTAATAACAATAACTGTAACTCTTGCCCAGGTAGCATTGGTAAAGAACGGCAGGGAAGAATTAATAATTCCCATATTCTTTAATAATACGTTTACGGCACCTTCCGGCTGTAAACATGTTCTCATAATAAGTAATGATACGAACTGTGGTACTGCAATAGATAAAACAAAACAAAATCTCCAAAATGCTTTAAATCTTGTTCCCTTTCTATTGATAACGATAGCAAGTATCATACCAAATATATAGTTTAATCCGGTAGCAAAAACTGCCCAGATAATTGTCCACCCTAATACTGACCAGAATGTCTGACCAATTGAATCTTGAAAATTCAATACCTTAACAAAGTTATCTAAACCTACCCAGTCAAATAATAACAAATGGTTATCTACTTTACTATAGTTCGTAAATGCCATTGTAATCATGTAAATCAAAGGTAATACTGTAAAAATAAGAATACCTGTGAAAGGCAGGAACATTAATAACTTATGTAAATTTTCATTGAATAATGATTTTACATCTTCAACAAAAGTATTTACATGCATGTTTCTCTGACTTAAATACTCTGCTTTATAAGCACTTTTAAGTGCAGATCTCCATAAAAGAACAAAAACAACTGTGATAGCAAGTGTCACTACCCCATACAACAGAATAAGAATTGAATTATCACCTGCTGTATATTCATAAATACCCTTCGCTTCATTCCAAACTTCTCCACCTGCGTTATCACCAAGTGATGGTAACATTGCAATACAGTGGAAACCATTCTGAATCATAAATGCAATATAGCATATTTCCAATGCTAAAAATAATAACCCTTTAATAATCTGCTTATGCACTATATTTCCAAAGCCCATAATCAACATGGAAAGCTTTGTTGCCATACTACCTTCTTTTACAGCATTTGTTACTGTATAAGGTGTAGCAAAATAGTTCACGCGTTTTTTTCTTCCCTTTTTTTCCGCACTATTGCTCATTTTCTAACCTCCAGGTCTACACATACCTATAAGCGGTATTCTGCGGAATCAGGCTCCGCCATGTAGTAATCGTCACTAATTTTTCTATGATAATTAATTTTTTTTTACATCAAAGACGTCCAAGACGTTATGAAAACGTCATGGACACCTTTGTTTTTCAAACTAAACTTCTGTTTATGAATAATTCTATTCTTATTCTACTACTGAAGAATTTAAAGATGTGTTGAATGACTCTGTCATTTCAGCAGCATTGTCAGCTGTAACTTCTTTGTTTAATAAAGAGTTACCAAAGTTTTCAGCTGGTGTCCAGTAGTTACCCATTTTGGAAACGAATGGCTGAAGAATTGATGTAGTATCGAATGTTGCATTCTGTGCTACTACTAATGCATCTGCCTTAACTTCTTCCTGAGCAAGTAATTCTGTATTACATGGAACAATGCTTCTTAATTCATAGTGGCTCTGCTGTGCTTCTGCGCTACCTAAGAATTTAGCAAGTGCTACAGCTACCTGTGGGTACTGTGAGTTAGGATTTACACCAATTGCTTTAGAACCAGCAAATGATTTCATCTGGCATTCCTGTCCATCAATTGTGATAGAAGGAAGAACTGTTACACCAAAGTTATCTCCAAGAGCTTCTTTTACAGCTGCGTAATCCCAAGAACCTGAGAACATAGCCTTTACAGAACCATCTCTTAATCCAGCAAGACCTGAACCATCTTTATCATTTACGAAGTTTGGATTAGCAACCATATCTACTAAGTATTTAGTAACAGCTGCACCCTTATCTCCGCCAAAGTCGATTCCTGCTGCTTCGTCTGTTCCATCACCAAATAATGTACCTCCGTTAGCAACATAGAAAGAAGCGATATACCAAGAGTTGTTTAATGGGAAGGAAACTTTGTCCTTAGCAAGCATTGCATCTAAGCTCTTAGCTTCATCTTCTGTAAATGCACTTGTATCATAGTACATAAACCATGTATTTGTTGTAAAAGGAACACCATAAACTGCTCCATCAACTGTTACAGAATCAACAATTGCCTGAGAGTTTGTTTCTTTTACATAAGTTTCTGTTTCTCCACCTAATTTAGCAATACCATTAGCAGCGATTAAGTCTGTTAACTGGTCATTTGCAAACATATATACATCTGCTGCAGCTGTTGGGTCCTGTCCAACCTGAGTCTTTGCATCACCTTCAGCACATACACCATAGTCAAATGTTAAATCCCAGTTTGGATGTGCTTCATTGAAAGCATCACACATTTTTCCTAACCAGTTGCCATTGTCAGCAGACTGATCTTCAGATGGTGACCAAACTTTAATTGTAGCTGTGATTTTTTCTTCATCTGCTGTAGATGCTTCATCTGTTGTATCTGTTGTTGCATCTCCGGCTTCATCTGTTGTGTCGTCCCCAGCTTCGTTTGTTGTTTCATCTGTTGTGTCTGTTGTGTCTGTTGTGTCGTTGCTACCACCGCAAGCTGTTAAGCATGTTGCAGCCATTGCTGTAGCTAATAACAATGATAAAACTTTTTTCTTTTTCATAACTCTCTTTCTACCTCTCTTTTTTTATTATAATAAAATATGTAAAACATATCTTATTTCTTAAAATGATTATGTCCGGTCTTTCCGCAACCAGCCAGTCCCACTTTTTAGTATATGCATGAACTTGTACATTATTACTAAAAATGTCTTTTCCGTTTGCCCTTATCTTTTCTCTATATTACACAAATATATTATCCTTTTTCATAAGCTTTTCAAACATTTTAACATATCTGTGCAAAGCTGTTACGGTTTAAATATTTCGTAATTTTTGACCTACGTATAATTTAGCACTTTTCACTGTTCATTGTCAACAATATGCACAATCTTTTTATCACTTTTCACATTATGAACAATTTTGCTTTGCCATTTTTGTGCACGTTTTACATTTTCCACTTTTTTGTTCCATTTTTTTACAACTTTTTTACAGTATCTTTTCGTCTTTTTGCTGGCGGCATTTTCCTGCCGCCACTTTTTTTAACATTCTTTACACTTTTCAATACACTTTTCTTCCACCACATCTACCAATATAATGTCACAGCCAATCTGTTTTACGTCACACCAATGAATCACATATTCCTTTTCCCTGCAAAAACACCAGAAAAATTTCCCCGGAATCGGAATAATCAAAGCAATAATCACACCCTTGCAAATATCAATGTCTACATCTGCTACAAATCCTAAACGTCTGCAATTCCTTATATTAATCACTTCACACTTTTTTAGTTCACAAAATCGCATACCTATTTTCCCGGACTTTTTTATCACTATATGATTTTCTTTGTTTTCTTATGCATAATTCATTCCCGGCAGTAAATCACAAAATCCCTTTACCTTTAAGCCAGATAACTTTTCATAAATTTCAAAGCATTTTTTTCTAACCGGCTGACCTGTGCCTGAGATATTCCAATATAATCAGCCACTTCCATCTGCGTTTTACCTTCAAAAAAACGCAAGGTTAATATTTCATTTTCTCTTTTATTCAGGCGTTTCATTGCTTCACTTAAGGCAATATGCTCTACCCATGTTTCTTCTTTATTTTTTTTATCACTAATCTGATCCATCACATAGAGAGAATCTCCCCCTTCTGTATACACCGGTTCAAACAGACTGACCGGACTTTGTATCGCATCCATAGCATATACAATATCCTCTTTTGAAACTCCTATTTCTTGTGCAATTTCGTTAATGGTTGGTTCTTTCAAATTTTTACGTGTCAGACTTTCCTTCGTATAAATCGCTTTATATGCGGTATCTCTTAACGACCTGCTTACCCTGATGCTATTATTATCCCTTAAATATCTTCGTATCTCTCCTATAATCATTGGCACTGCATACGTAGAAAATTTTACATTTAAGGTAGTATCAAAATTATTAATTGCCTTAATCAGTCCAATGCATCCAATCTGAAATAAATCGTCTACATTTTCGTTACTGTTTGAAAATCTTTTTATCACGCTTAAAACAAGTCGTAAATTTCCTTTAATAAATTTTTCTTTTGCCTCTTTATCACCTTTTCGTATAAGAACAAATAATTCATTCTTCTCATCATTCGTTAAAAGCGGAAGTTTTGACGTATTCACTCCGCATATTTCCACTTTATTAAGAGCCATAATGATTTCCTCCTTGTAAATTTCCTACTAGAAGAATTCTCATTATGGCTCCTATTTATACCCATTTTCAAAAGATTTTGGGGGTTGACAAATCATTTATTTTATTCTTCCCATTTATCGCAAAGAGAATTAATCTGATCTGCAAATTTAGCAATATCTTTATTTGCCATCTCTTCACTCTTTCCAATAATATACATAAGTCGCTGACCTGCTGCAAGCAATCTTGCAAATACTGCAGATGCCCGTCTGGCCCCTGCCTTCTTCGCAGGAATCTTATGTCTTTCACCTTCTTTTATCATCTTGTTAGATTCTAATTCATAGACAGCACCTGTATAAGGTGCTTCTGCATCTAGTTCAAATTCTTTTCTTAAATAAGCCGCAAAGCTTTCACACACGCTGTCTTCACCATGAACTATATACACCTTTTCCGGCTTCGGGTCAAAAGAAGTAACCCATTTTACCAGCCCTTCTTTATCCGCATGCCCACTGACACCATCTAGTTTTTCAATCCTTGCCTTCACGTCAATCAGTTCACCAAAAAGTTTCACACTGCTTGCACCTTCTAACAGCGTTCTTCCTAACGTGCCTGCTGCCTGATAACCTACAAAAAGAATTGTACACTCTTTTCTCCATAAGTTATGTTTCAAATGATGGCGAATCCTTCCTGCCTCGCACATACCGGATGCTGACAGGATTACTTTTGGTTTTAAATCAAAATTAATAGCTTTCGACTCCTCGCTAGTAAGCGAAAGCTTTAATCCCTTAAAATTAATAGGATTGATTCCTGCATGAATCAGTTCCATTGCTTCCTCATCAAAACAGGAGTCTATATTTTTGTTAAATATATTGGTTGCCTCTACTGCCAAAGGACTATCTACATACACTTCAAAATCTTCAAATCCCTTAATCAAACGTTCTTCTTTTATTTTACGCAGAAAATACAACATTTCCTGTGTCCTTCCAACTGCAAAGGACGGAATCACCACATTGCCGCCTTTTTCAAAGGTAGACTGTATGATTTCTGTTAATCTTTCTACATAATTAATTCTAGGACCGTGATTTCTATCACCATAGGTAGATTCCATTACTACAATATCCGCCTCTTTCAGATACTGCGGATCTTTGATAATCGGTTGATTCACATTTCCTATATCTCCCGAAAATACTATCTTACGTTTTACGCCATTTTCTTCAAACCAGATTTCAATACTGGCAGAGCCAAGCAAATGCCCTACATCAGAAAATCGGATTACTATATTTTCGTCAATGGCTATCTTCTTCATGTATTCACATGGTACGAAATGGCTGAGTACATTTTCTGCATCTTCCATTGTATACAAAGGTACCATTTCCTCTTTACCGGCACGTCTTGCCTTACGGTTATGCCATTCTGCTTCAAATTGCTGTATATGTGCACTATCACGAAGCATAATATCACACAAGTCCGTACTTGCTTCCGTAGCAAAAATTTTTCCCCGAAATCCTTTGCTATAAATAAGTGGAAGCAGGCCACTGTGGTCAATATGTGCGTGTGTCAGCAGCACATAATCTACTGCTGCCTCACTAATCGGTAATTCTGCATTCACATAAGTATCTTCCCCCTGTTCCATACCACAGTCGATCAGAATATTCTTACCGCACACTTGAAGGCAATGGCAACTTCCTGTTACTTCATGAGCCGCTCCAATAAATGTAAGTTTCATATCGCTCACCCCTTCTGAATAATATAGAACAATTATATCATTTTTGCTGTTTTTTTACAATATTTCCATTATTTTTTGTGCTTTTTTCTGTTTATTCAAATCGCACAATCTCTTTTTTCAAACGTCTTATAATCTTTTTTTCCAATCTGGATATGTATGACTGGGAAATTCCCAACAATTCTGCCACTTCTTTTTGTGTTTTTTCTTCCCCGCTTTCACTGTTAATACCAAATCGCAGCTCTACGATTTTTTTTTCGCGTTCAGACAATTTATCAATGGCTTTTTTTAACAGCTTTCTTTCCACTTCATTTTCAATGTCACGATAAATTACATCTTCCTCGGTGCCAAGTACATCAGAAAGCAACAATTCATTTCCATCCCAATCCACATTCAAGGGTTCGTCTATCGAAACTTCCATCTTTGTCTTATTATTTCTCCGTAAATACATCAATATCTCATTTTCAATGCAGCGAGATGCATACGTTGCCAGTTTAATATTTTTATCACTGTTAAAGGTATTGATTGCCTTAATCAGTCCTATTGTGCCAATAGAAATCAAATCTTCTACTCCCACACCCGTATTATCAAACTTTTTTGCTATGTAAACCACAAGCCTTAAATTATGTTCAATTAGTATGGATTTCGCCTCACTGTCGTACTCACTTCCTAAATCTCCAATAACCTCTGCTTCGCGTGACGGTTCTAACGGTGGTGGCAGCACTTCGCTGCCTCCAATATAATGCACATCGCCTTGTTTCGAGAACATTACATTCTGCACAGTAGGAATAACCCTCAACTTAAAATGATTTGCCATAGATACTTTTATATACATTGTTTTCCTCCAAAACTATTTTTTTAACTCTCCGGAATTCAATATCATCTGATATCTGCTTCGTGAACTTATTTCGCCATTACTGATTCCCAATACCTGTCTTTTCAGGCATATTTCTTCTTTTCCATTACTGACTATCATTTCCGTAATTGTAAATACCGGAAGCATTCCCTGTTTAGCAATCGTCTGGTATGGAATCAAATGCATACCATGCTCCAACATAGAAATTTTAGAATAGTCACCTATCAGTGATTCTGTCACATCTTTATCAATTATATGCACGTATTTTCCTGTGAAAGGATCTTTTAAAAGGTTTCCTGTATCATACAAGGCCTCCACAATAACCTCTCGCCCCTGATATTTTATCAACACTGTATAATATCTGTTCTCTTCTTCCTTTAGTTCTATGTATATTTTCCTTATTATTTTAATAAAATAGATGCTCACCGCACCTGCGGCTGCCACTATAACACCATAAATTTTCGCAGGAAATTCCGTATGCACTGTATAAAAGATATATTCTGTCAGCTTACCACATAAAATAGAACCACCTGCAAATACTATTCCCGCCTGAATCTTTTTCTTCCATGAGTTTTTGTAAAAAGATGTAACTATCATTAATGGGAAAATCACCACTCCCAAATAGAGAAATCTAGACCATGCATTTCGAAAGGGCAGAATAAAAACACTGCACAGCCCCAGACTTCCCATGACTCCTGCCAGTATGATTCGGACAGACGAGGCTTTTAATTTCAAAATCTGTCCGGTTGCCACAAGCATAAGAGCGTCAAAAAAAAGATTCATAAGAAACATTTTATCTACATAGACTTCATATTGCACATTCCACCTCCTCGTACAGACATGATTATAACCAAACTCCTCTATATATTTTGTCAAATTCTTGGTGCATTTTTGCAATATTTATATACAAAAACACCCTTCAAAAACGATATTTCGCATTTTTGAAAGGTGTTTCTACATGTTTTATTAAATCTTTGTTTTATTTTTTGTTTCTTTGTAAAAATTCCGGAATCTTAATGGTATTTTCTTCCACACGGCTTTCTAATACTGGTTTCTGTATTCCTAAGTTTCTGTTTACAGAAGCTGACGCTGTTCCAAAATCAACTGTGTTTGCAGCAGTTTCCTGTACTTTATTCACTGACGGCTGTTTGTATTTTGGCATTGCAATAGAAGGCTGTGCTGCAGACTGTTTTGGTGCTTCAATACCTGTTGCAATAATTGTAATACTTGCTTCATCTGTTTTCGTATCATCGTAAGACGCACCAAAAATAATGTTGGTATCGTCTCCGGTCAAATCCTGTACATATGTAACTGCTTCGTCCGCATCTACAAGTGAAATATCACCAGAAACATTGATAATCACATCTGTTGCTCCCTGAATTGTAGTTTCTAATAATGGACTGGCTACCGCAATCTTCACCGCTTCTAATGCTTTATCATCACCCTTAGCCTGTCCGATTCCGATGTGTGCGATTCCTTTATCTTTCATGACAGTCTGCACATCGGCAAAATCAAGGTTAATCAATGTTGCATTGTTAATTAAATCTGTAATTCCCTGTACTGCCTGCTGCAATACTTCATCTGCCTTCTTTAATGCGTCCGGCATTGTAGTACGTCTGTCTACAATTTCTAATAACTTGTCATTTGGAATCACAATCAAAGTGTCTACATTCTCTTTTAATTTTTCAATTCCTGTTACCGCATTTGTCATACGTGTTCTTGCCTCGAATTTGAAAGGCTTTGTCACAACACCTACGGTTAAGATTCCCATATCTTTTGCAATCTTAGCAACAACCGGTGCCGCACCTGTACCGGTACCACCGCCCATACCACATGTTACAAATACCATATCGGCTCCTGTGATTGCCTGACGAATCTCTTCGATATTCTCCTCTGCTGCCTTTTCGCCTACTTCTGGCTTTGCTCCTGCACCAAGTCCTTTGGTTAGCTTTTCACCGATTTGCAACGGCGTTGGTGCTTTACATAGCTTCAATGCCTGCTTATCTGTATTAATGCCAATAAACTCAACACCACTGATTTTTTCGTCTACCATTCTATTGACAGCGTTATTACCTGCACCGCCCACGCCAATGACGATAATTTTTGCTGCTGCTTCTGCTTCATTTGATATAATTTCAAGTTGCAAGGTACTTCCTCCTTCTATCCCTCATGACCCAATCTATGTTCACTTTTTTCAATATTTCTTCCAATAAGTTATATAATATATTTTTTTTGCAAATTAATCAATAGGATTTTTCAATTTTTTGCATTTTTCTTTCATTCTTCTTTCTTAAATGTAATATTTTTCATATCTTCATCGTAATTTTCTAAATGAAGCGTTCCCTTCATTCCCTCTAAATCCGGAAGAAGTTGTTTTAATTTTACGATTTTCTCATCATTTTCAATATCGGTACCTAATAGCACCTTAGCATCCTGAAAGCTCAGTGTCACAGAAAGACTTTTAGAAAAATTAATGCTGTCCGGTGTAATCTCATATTTAGCCAGCAGCTTTGTCAGACTGAGAATTTTTTTAAATACGTCTTCTTCCTCCACCGGAAGCCTTTTATACAGCTCTACATTATCAAAATTAATTCCTTTAATTCTAGGAACGCCTTCGATCTGTTCGCTGGAGCTTTCCACTACAATGCCTTCCTTATCAAAATAAAGATTGTATCCTAAATGTCTTACATAGCCCACCACATCTTTTTCATATACCTTTATTTTTACTTTATTACGACTCAGAATACTCACTTCCACCGTATCTATAAACGGTATATTTTCTATTTTCTGATTTTTAACCCGCCACCAAAAATAAAGTGTATTATAATCATATTTATGATTCATGACAAGCTCTTTGATTTCTTTTTCTGAATATCTATCGTTCCCCTCTACTTTCACCTCTGTTATCGTAAAAAAATGATACAAGGCAAGTACACAAAGCAAAAAAATTCCTGCAATGCTTAGTATAATGATTAGTTTTTTCTTTTTTCCCTGCATCTTTTCTCCTCCTGTCAGATTATCTTTGCACCCAACCCCAGTAAATCTCTTACAATGTTTTCATATCCCCGTTCCACATAAGCTTTATTTTCTATGCGTGTTCTTCCTTCTGCCGCCAGACCTGCAATAACTAAAGAGGCAAATCCTCTAAGCTCCTGTCCTTGTACTGTACAGCCATATAACGTATCTACACCACAAATCTTAAGCCTGTTATCCTGAATAGAAATATTAGCTCCCATTTTTTTTAACTCATTTACCGTCCAATAACGGTTTTCAAATATATTTTCATAGAGATAACTTTCACCCTTTGCTATCGTCAAAGCACTAAGCAATGCACTCTGCAGATCCGTGGGAAATCCCGGATATGGTTCTGTTTTTACCCAATCCAGGGCATTGTCTGCTTTCTCACCATCCACATAAATTCCTTCCGAGGTTTCTTGTAGCAGGGCTCCCATCTGTTTTAAAACCACCTTCACCGACGTCAAATGTTCATGATTTACCTGATGAAGTCTGATTTTCCCTCTGGTTGCCACAGCACCCAGCAGATAGGTCCCCGCCACGATTCTGTCAGACATAATATCATACTCGATTCCATGAAGCTCTTTTACACCCGAAATGATAATCGTAGAGCTTCCTTCCCCCAATATTTCAGCTCCCATTTTTTTTAAAAAATTTGCCAATTCTATAATCTCCGGCTCTTTTGCTGCGTTATATATTATCGTACTGCCTTCTGCCATACAGGCTGCAAGCAGAATATTTTCCGTAGCACCCACACTTGGCATACGCAGTGTAATATCAGCTCCCTTAGGTTTTCCCTTTGCCACAATGGAAGCCTCCTCTTCTTCCAGCGAAACTCCCATATTTCGAAAAGCATCTATGTGTATATCTATCGGACGTTCTCCGATATTGCAGCCTCCCGCTTTTCCCAGAAAAGCCTCTCCAAATCTTCCTAATAATGCACCCAGAAACAACAGCGAGGAGCGCATCTTATCTGTTTTTTCTCTTGTTACAGGCATTACCTGTACATTTGTAGTATCAATAGTAATTGTATGCCTGCTCATTTCACACTTTGCGCCAAGTTCTCTTAATATTGCAAGTGTTTCTTTTACATCTTGAATATCAGGACAATTATGTAACACACAGATGCCCTTTTGCAGTATGGTGGCTGCCATTACAGGTAAAATGCCATTTTTAGAACCTTGAATTTTTATTTCACCGTTTAATGGATATCCTCCAATTACTTCTACTGCTTTCATATATATTCTCCTCTAAGACACCGAGTCTTATTTTATTATATGCAGCAGTATCCTATCTGTGCTCTCTGTAAATTTATGCATGATCCAGCTTAATTCTTCTAGATACACTAAGCACCATTCCCATTTCTATCAAAAGAAACATAACTGATGAACCTCCATAACTGATGAACGGAAGTGAAATACCTGTATTCGGAATGGAGTTAGTCACTACGGCAATGTTTAGCACAACCTGTATGGCAATATGAGCCATTACTCCAACTACAATTAATGCGCCATACAAATCCGGTGCATTGTTGGCAATAATCATAAACCGCCAAATCATCAGTAAAAAAAGCAAAATCACCGCAATTGCTCCAAATAGTCCCAGTTCCTCACAAATAATAGAGAAAATCATATCATTCTGTGCTTCCGGTAAAAAGCCAAGCTTTTGCATACTGGCTCCAAGTCCTTTTCCAAGCACGCCACCGGAACCAATCGCATATAACGCCTGTAACGTCTGGAAACCTGTAGTATCGGGATAATTTTCCGGGTGAAGCCATGCCATGACACGTCCGAAACGGAAGCTGGCCTCTTCGGGAATAATTCCGCTAACCAACAGATAGACCATACCAACCGCTCCCACAACACCGATTGTGACTAATGCAAAGTATCTTTTATAATACGGTGTTGCTACAAAAATCATAAGACATACGATTCCCAAAACAATGATGGCAGAACTTAAGTTCTTTGTAATCAATAAAATCATTCCTACGATAGGAGAAGCAAGTACCAACAACAAAATGGTTGCTTTTAGTTGATGCACCTTTTTACCCATACGACAAACCATATAGGAAAAGAATAAAATCGACCCAAGCTTTGCCACTTCTGCCGGCTGCAAAGACAGACCAAGATTCAGCCATCTTCTGGCACCATTCGCTTCAATACCCAAAGGAGTAAGTACAAGGATAATTAAAATCCCCGATACAATATAAGCCAAAACGGAAAAGCGGTACCAGATATGATAATCCAGCCTTGTCACCACAAACATAGCTGCCAGACCCAATAATGTAGCAGTCAACTGTTTTTTTACATAATAAAATGCATTTCCAATTTCCGTCTGTGCTTCATAGGAACTCGCACTGTAAATCATGACAAGTCCAAAGCATAAGAGAAAGATAATGATAAATAATAAACTATAATCAAAATAAGACTCTCTTTGCTTTCTTTTAGACCGTTGCCTTGCTCTTTCTTCCATCTCATCACTTCCTATCTGTTTTATCCAAACTAAAATAACACCAATGCCAAAAGGCTCATAATTGCTGTTATCACAGAAAACACCGCTACAATTCTTGTTTCTGACCATCCACCTAATTCAAAATGATGATGTAACGGCGCCATTCGAAAAATACGCTTACCGCCGGTTATTTTAAAATACACCACCTGTAATATCACGCTGCACACCTCTGCCATATAGATGCAGCCTACAATTGGTAGGAATAGTGGGGTTTGTGTCATATATGCTGCCGCAGCCACAAATCCTCCAAGTGCCAGAGAACCGGTATCCCCCATAAATACACTTGCAGGATGTACATTAAACAGCAAAAATCCCAAAAGACTCCCTACTACCGCACAGGTAACAGGCTCTATTCCAGAACCTGTTCCGATGGCAATGACAGAAAAAAATGTAGCACATAAAACGGTAACACTCGCCGCTAGTCCATCTAATCCATCGGTAAAATTCACTCCGTTTACAGTTCCTATAATTATAAAATACATCATTGGTATTGTTGCAATTCCTAAATCCAAATATTTTTCAGCACCCGGTATGGGCAATAACATTTCTAAACTTACGTCCGTAAAGTGCCTGATATAATAAATAAAAATAGTTGTTACTATCACCTGACAGGAAAATTTCTCTAAAGGGCGAAGCCCCATAGATCTTCTTAACACTACTTTAATATAATCATCCAGAAAACCAATCAATCCAAATCCAAGCATTAAAAAGAGTACGGGTATCACTTTAGGATATTCTTTCGTATAAAACAATGAGGTCACCGCTACTGCACTGAGAATAATGATTCCTCCCATCGTTGGAGTTCCATTTTTCTTCAAGTGAGCTTTCGGACCTTCTTCTCGTACCGTCTGCCCTACCTTCAGCTTACGAAGAAAGGGGATTACGAAAGGGCCTGCAATTACACTTGCAGCAAAGGATGTCATCACCGCCCACACTGCTTCATATTCCATTTTACACCTCGAAATCACCTATACGTATTTTACAATTTACTAGTATAAGTCTTTTTATACAATTAATCAACTGCCTTTGTCCCCAAACACTATTTCAGCCACAAAATCACTCTATTTTTCACTTTTACTTTTTCTCCCGCAACAGGAAATTGTTCCGTGACTATCGTTCCCTGCCCTTCCCCCATAATCTCTACCTCCATTCCGTATTCTTCTAACGCCTTTTCTGCCTGTGCCTTTTCCTTGCCCACCAACGAAGGCATGGTAAATTCCCCAATATCATATTCTTCTATTTCCTCTTGCGTATATTTTGGCTCAATTCCAAGATACGGCAATATATTAGAAAACAACTCATTAATTACCGGTGCCGCAATAGTTCCTCCATAATAAATCCCCTGTGGATTATGAATCACAACCAAAGCAAGAACCTGTGGATTTTCTGCCGGTGCAAATCCAAGAAACGATGAAATATACTTGCCACTACCTCTTGGAAGCGTCTGAGAAGTTGCTGTCTTTCCGCCAATCCGGTAACCTGCTATATATGCCTTATTTCCTGAACCTTCAGATACTACTTTTTCCAGTCCAAATCTCATCTTTTCTACTGTTTCTGTACTTACTGCCCCTTTTCTCTCCTTATATTGAAAGGTTTTTATAATCTTCCCATCATCATCTTGTATATTCACTCCAAAGTGTGGTGTAATTCTTGTACCACCATTTATAATAGTAGAAACTGTCGTTGCCAACTGTATCGGTGTAATTTGAAATGACTGTCCAAAGGACATGGTTGCTAACTCCACCGGACCCACATTTTCTTTTTTATGCATAATAGTTCCTGCTTCTCCCGGCAAATCGATTCCTGTCTTATCTAACAGCCCGAATTGTTTCATATATTTATAAAAATTATCTACGCCCACTCTGGCTCCGACATCCATAAATACCGGGTTACAGGAATTCATCATACCCTGTAGAAAAGTTTCTCCACCATGTCCGCCCACCTTATGACAACGTATTTTTCGGTCTTCTACAATCCGAAACCCAGGGCAGCTAAAATTATCTTCAAATGTCACAACACCGCTTTCAAACGCTGCCGCCGCCGTAAAGATTTTAAAAGTGGAGCCCGGCTCATATGTATCATTAATACATAAATTTCTCCACATTTTATTGAGCTGTTTTTGTTTTTCCTCGCTGCTTGCTGCCTCTTGCATTTCCATATTTAATGTATACGGAGCATTTAAGTTAAATTCCGGCACGTTTACCATTGCAAGAATTTCTCCTGTTGCAGGACGCATAACAATCATTCCCACGTTGGTAGCTGATTTTTTTTCATATACTTTTAACGCTGCCTGTTCTGCATATTTTTGTATGTTTTTGTCCAGACTGGTACGCAAATTATATCCTTTCACTGCTTCCTTACGGCGTTCTCCTGCATCCTGCAATTCCACGCCTCTGGCATCTGTTAAAGTCAGAATCTTTCCGTTACTTCCCTTTAAGTATTCTTCATACTTTACTTCCAGCCCAATAATTCCCTGATTATCACTTCCTGTAAACCCCAGCACTTTAGATGCTAAAGTTTCGTATGGATAGAATCTTTTGTAATCTTCATCAACTTTTACACCTGCTAGTTTGTAGCCACGTATTCTATCCCCAATTTCTTTATCCACATTGGTTTTAATTTTTTCTCTGGCAGAATATTTGCTTACCTTTTTCTCTAGTGTTTCCTTATCGATGCCTAATTCCTGATGCAGCACCTCTACAATTCGTTCTGCCTCTTTTACCTGACTATGTACGACTGAAATTGTACACACTGTCTTATTGTCTGCCAGTACTTCACCATTAACGTCAAGAATTTTTCCCCGTGCTGCTTTAATGGAACGCTCCCTTTCATGCAATTCCGTAGCCAGTTCGATATAATAGTCTGCCTGAAACAACATGAGATTCACTAAACGTCCTGCCAACAGGATACAAAGTAGCATGCAGATTCCAAAAATTGTAACGATTTTTTTGCGGTGAAAGGTTTTATTTTTCAGCATACCATCACACAAACAGGTTTTATACTATCTTATGCTTAAGAACTAGTTATTATTCGTTGTCGTTCCCTCTGTTGTTGTCCCCTCTGTTGTTGTCCCCTCTGTTTCACCTTCATTCGAAGTAGTGCTCTCTAACGGGGAAAATTCAGGATCTAAATTATCGCCTGTTTCCGGATCATAATATGGGTCCTGACTTCCTTCTGTATTATTTTGTGTATCGTTTTCTGTAGTTTGCGGATTATTATTTGTGTTACTCTCTCCGCCCTCGGCATTTTCGGCATTTTCAGCATTTTCTCCATTTTCAGAATTTTCGGAATTTGCAGAATTTGTGCCGTTTTCTGTATTGTTACCGTTTTCTGTACCATTTTGTCCCTGATTTTCCTGTTTCTGCTCATTCATTGCTTCTAATTCTTCTTTGGTATACTCCTGATCCGGGAAAATATTCATATAAGGAAGTACTTCTGTCATGATATCCTTTGCCAAAGTTGTAGCATATTTACTTTGCGACTGCGGCTGAATATTCGGACGATCAATTACAACATATATTACCACCTGCGGTTTTTCTGCCGGAGCGTAGCCGAGAAACGAAATCACATAGTTTGTTTTATCTCTTCCTACACGCTCTGCGGTACCTGTCTTACCTCCCATAGAATATCCCGGAACTTTTGCACTTCTACCAGTACCATTCTGTACCGTTTCAAACAAATAGCTGCGTATCTTTTCACTGGTTGACGCTGAGATACACTGGCGCACCAGATTGCTGTCCATAGTTTCTACTGTGCCACCGTTTGCACTGTTAATTTTTTTTACTACATGAGGCTGATAATAATATCCTCCATTAATCAACGAAGAAAATCCAGCTACCATCTGAACCATATTTACATTAAAGTTCTGTCCAAAGGAGTTACAGGCTAAATCGGTAGGACCCATTTTATCTTCTGTATAAAGCAAACCACTCTCTTCACCAGGCAAATCAATTCCGGTCTTATATCCAAGATTAAAAATACCCTGATATTTGCAAAAATCCGATATACCTATTTTGGCTGCCATCTGCATTAAGGCATCATTGCACGAATTAGAAATTGCCTGAGCAATCGTTTGCATTCCATGACCGCTACGATTTACACATTTAATTCTGTGACCGCCCACCTCTTGAAATCCGTCGCAATAATATGTTTCCTCTCCAGTCATTTTCCCCGATTCAATTCCCATTGCTACCGTAAATGGTTTTGCAGTGGAACCCGGCTCATAATTTTCTGAAATGCAGAAATTTTTCCATCGCTGATTCAATAATTCCATAGCCGCATCGTCATCAAGTCCCTCTATTCCATCCATCTTTTTCGGTTCATTTAAGTCGAAGGTAGGACTAGAAGCCATCGCCAGGATTTCTCCATTGTTAGGATCTGCAACAATAACACCGATATTTTCTGCACCATCGCCTTCTCTGGCCTCGTTCTTATGATCGTCATTAAACTTCTGAATATGCTTCTCTACCGTCTGTTGAATATTTATATCAATCGTAGAAACCACTGTATTTCCGTTTGCAGGTTCCTTTACCGTCCGTTCTAAATCTGCATCTGAGTTTAAATACCCATATTCTCTGCCATTCGTTCCGGTAAGATAATCGTTATACGATTCTTCAATTCCGAACATTCCCTGCGTTCCGGTTCCTAAAGTAAATCCCAATAAATCGCAGGCCAGGGTACCATAACTATATTTTCTGGTATATTCCTTTTCAAACCATACGCCCTTAATTTTGGTATCGATTGCCTTGCCTTTCTTATCTACCTTGTTTGCCATATCTTGAAACGCCTGCATTTGTTCATATGGTACACGTTTCATTAATACATAATATTGAGACGTCGGGTTATTTTTAACTAACTTTCGAATTTCACTTTCATCTGCACCAAAACATGACACTAACGCCTGTATGGTAGGCTCCACACACGCTCCCTTCGAAGATGTCGTCATAACTTTTGCATCCAAGATTACATTGTACACTTCTTCACTTGTGGCAAGAACAGTTCCTTTGCGATCCACAATATCACCACGTTTTGCCACTATGGTCCGACTATCATATTTCTGATGTGCCAGTACTTGCTTGCTGTACTTATCACCATCATTTTTATAAATGTAAAAAAGCCTTCCTCCTAACGCAATTAAAGCCAGCATGATGAAAATAAATAACACCGCCAGCTTCTTTTGCATTTTTCTTGTGAATTTCAGCTCGCCCATTCTTGTCCTTTTTTTCATTTCTAAACTCCCTACTATCTCACAAGATTATTCTTTTGGAACATCTCCATATTGTCTAAAATATTCTGCTTCCTTGTCTTGGTACATAACTACCTGATCTTTATCCGCATATACCATACCCAGTTCTTCCATTGCTATTCTCTTAATTTCTTCCAAATCAATAGAATTAACCGCTCTACTGTATTCTGCATCATTCTCAATCTTTAAATCTGATAGCTGCGTTTCTAATTTTGCAATGCCTTCAACCCTTCCAGTAATCTCGGAACGCAATTTAATATAGTTAAAGCATACTACAAATGCAACTATACAGGCTGCTGACAGAAACAAAACATATGCAGGATTCATATGTCTTGCTTTTTCTCGGTTCTTTCGAATGATGTTTTTGGACACTCTATGCTGCGGTGTTCTCGGTTCTAACTCTGGTACCACCTCTAAACGACGTGCAGCATTTCCATATACATATACATTTTGTTTTCTCATATTGTTGTTTCTACTTCTCACTGCTCTCTTAGCCATATTGCTCTCCCCTATTCTTTTCCACGCACAAACACTCTTAGTTTGGCACTTTTTGAACGTGAATTTTCTTCTAATTCTTTTTCACTAGGAAGGATTGGTTTTCTGGTGACTACCTTCCCTTTGCTCTTTTTCCCGCACACACACACCGGAAACTCTGGAGGACAAATACAAGGATTTTCATTTTTACGAAAATTGCTTTTTACGATTCTGTCTTCTAAAGAATGGAATGTGATAATACTTAAATGACCTCCCTCATTTAACAGGTCAATCATTTCATCTAATGTATTTTCTAAAACCTCAAGTTCTTTATTCAACTCAATACGTATTGCCTGAAAAGTTCTTTTCGCCGGATGACCACCTGTCTTTCTGACTTTGGCAGGTATTGCATTCTTAATAATCTCCGTCAACTCATTTGTTGTTTCAATGGTTTTTTCTGCTCTTGCTTTCACAATGTGCTTTGCAATGTTTTTTGCAAATCTGTCTTCTCCATAATCTCGAATAATACGATACAACTCCATCTCGCTATATTCGTTTACGATATCTTTTGCCGTATAGGTTTGTCTTCTGTCCATACGCATATCTAATGGAGCGTCCTCTCTATAGGTGAATCCCCGTTCTACCGTATCTAACTGATAGGAAGATACACCTAAATCCAAAATGATACCATCGACTTTTTCTATTCCAATATCTTTCAGACATTGTTTCATATTGCAATAATTACTTCTTACTATGGTCACTTTACTCTTATGGTCTTTCAGGCGTTCTGTTGCTGCCTTGATTGCTGCATCATCCTGATCAATTCCAATCAGTCTGCCTTGATCCGATAACTGCTTACAGATTTCTAAAGAATGTCCCCCTCCCCCAAGAGTTCCATCTACATAAATTCCATCCGGTCTGATGTTAAGGGACGAAACTGTTTCCTCTAACAATACTGATTTATGTTGAAATTCCATATTACCTCCTCCACGACTAAAGACTTATTCCAAGTTCTGCCATACTCTCAGCAATATCCTCCATATCATCATATGTACAGTTCTCATTCCACTTATCTTTACTCCATATTTCAATTCTGCTTGCAACACCCACTAACACTACATCTTTTTCCAGCTCGGCAAACTCCCTCAGCACTGCCGGAACCAGTATTCTTCCCTGCTTGTCCACTTCACAGCTTGTAGCACCCGCCATGAAAAAACGAGTCATTTTTCTTGCGTTCTTATTCGTAAATGGAAGTGATCTCAGTTTTTCTTCAAAAGCGTTCCATTCATCGTTCGCATAAACACACAAACAACCGTCCAATCCTTTCGTGATTACAAAGATGTCTCCTAATTCTTCACGAAACTTGGCCGGTACGATCAATCTGCCCTTTGCATCAATTGTGTGGTTATACTCCCCCATGAACATCATTAATCACCACTTTCCTCCACTGAGAGCCATTTTCATCCACTTTCCTCCACTCATACTGATATTTTATATGAATATGTGCAAAATTTCAAGTGTTTCTTCATATTTTCTAAAAAGAATACCTCTTAAGCAGATTTTGGTTATTTACCTAGTCTACTTAAGAGGTATTCTCTCATGTTACAAACTCTTTCTATTATTATATTTTCAACTCACCAGCGAGTCATCTTTTCATCATGTGTATATAATCTTCGATTAACTTGTCCACTTCAAGGCTTAATTCATATACCACATCATAATCCTCTTTTTCTTCAATGGCACAATTCAATCTTTTACGTTTTTCCTCAATTTTTTCTTCTAATTTTTCCTTGATTACCCCATACTGTTCTCTGGACATTTTCACCGTCCTAACTCACTTTGTCTTTTTTCGATTCCAAATAAGCATAAAAGCACCTACACCAATCAGGATTACTGCTAACACCTGCGACACAGGAAGACCAATCCCCGGAATCAGCAACTGGTCTGTTCTCAGCCCCTCAATCCACGCTCGTCCTACACCATAGCCAATAAGATAAAACGCAAGCAATTCACCATCAAACTTCTTTTTATTTTTGTATGCAAGAATGATAAGGAATACGCCTAAGTTCCACAACGACTCATACAGGAACGTAGGATGTACCTGAATATAATTTGTCCCTTGTACTATATGTTCTGCAATATCTGCAGAAATATCCCTCTGACGTACCATAGAAATTGGCAATTGCATGGCAAATAATCCGTCTGTGTAACCGCCAAAGGCTTCTCTGTTGGTAAAGTTTCCATATCTTCCGATAATCTGTCCAATTAACAAACCCGGAACCAGTGTATCCACTAATTGCCAAAAGGAAAGCTTTCTTTTTTGTGAATATGCGAAAACAGTCAAGGCTCCTGCAATCACCCCTCCGTAAATAGCAAGTCCGCCGTTGCGAATGTTAAAAACACTCCAAAAATCATCCTTAAACATATCCCAAAAAAACACAACATAGTAAATTCGTGCCCCTATGATTGAAAAAACAATCAGCCAGACAAATAAATCCCAATAATTGTCAGGATTCTGGTCTGTCCGCTTAGCTTCTTTCACTACATATAAAAGTGCAAGCAACATTCCAATCCCTATGATTATGCCATAAAAGGCAATTTTGATTCCACCAATTTGTAATGTTTTAGGCACGTAATCTAAATAGATTCCCAGATTCGGAAAATTGATACTATAATCATTCATTGTTTTTCCTCTACATTTTAATTCGATTTATTACAGAAAGCAACAAAAAGACATCGACAATATTCGACGTAATATTATTGATGTCTTATACGGTTCTTATACATTAAAACGGAATAAAATCACATCTCCGTCTTTTACTACATATTCTTTTCCCTCTAGACGAACCAAGCCTTTTTCCTTCGCTGCAGCATAAGTCTTACAATCCAGTAAATCCTGATAATTCACTACTTCTGCACGAATGAATCCACGTTCAAAGTCCGTGTGAATCTTTCCTGCCGCCTGTGGTGCCTTCGTTCCTTTCTTAATTGTCCATGCTCTCGTTTCGTCTTCGCCAGAAGTCAAATAACTAATCAGGCCAAGCAGACTATAGCTTGCTTTGATTAATTTTTCCAAACCGGACTCTTTTAAACCTAAATCCTCTAAAAATTCCTGTTTTTCATCATCATCTAATTCTGCAATCTCCTGTTCAATCTGTGCGCAGATTACAAATACTTCACTGTCATTTTCTGCTGCAAATTTCCTTACAGACTGAACATATTCATTAGAAGCACCATCATCCGCCAAATCATCTTCTGAAACATTTGCTGCAAAAATAACTGGTTTATATGTTAATAGATTATAGGAAATCAATAATGCCTCTTCATCTTCATCTGCCGGTTCAAATACTTTCGCTAATTTATTTTCTTCTAAATGCGCTTTTAAACGTTCGAGCAACGCAACTTCTTTTGCCAAAGTTTTATCATTTCTGGCACCCTTGACTGCTTTTGCATATCTTCTTTCCAAAATTTCAAGATCCGAGAAAATCAGTTCCAAATTAATTGTTTCAATATCACGAAGTGGATCTACACTTCCATCCACATGTACTACATTCGTATCTTCAAAGCAGCGTACTACATGTACTACCGCATCTACTTCACGGATATTTGATAAAAACTGGTTTCCAAGTCCCTCCCCTTTCGAAGCACCTTTTACAAGACCTGCAATATCTACAAATTCAATCACTGCAGGTGTAACCTTTTTCGAATGATATAAATCACCAAGCTGCTTTAATCTTTCATCTGGCACAGTAACAATACCTACATTGGGATCAATCGTGCAAAATGGATAATTTGCTGATTCTGCTCCAGCTTTTGTCAATGAATTAAATAATGTACTTTTTCCTACGTTCGGCAATCCAACGATTCCTAATTTCATATCTACTTACCTCTCTTTTATTTTTTAAGCATTCACTTGTTTTCTTACACTGGCAATATTTTCTTCTATACTTCCATTAAATACTGCAGAGCCCATAACAGCAATATCTACTCCTGCCTCTGCAATTTCCCGGACATTTCCTGCATTTACTCCGCCGTCCACTTCGATTATGGTGTTAAGATTCCCAGATACAATCATAGACTTTAATTTTTTAATTTTATCCGTAGCATATGGAATATACTTTTGACCACCAAATCCGGGATTTACGCTCATTACTAACACCATATCAAGCTTGTCTAATACATATTCGATTGTCTGCAGCGAGGTTGCAGGATTTAATGCAACCGCTGCTTTGCAGCCACATTCTTTTATCTGGGTTATAACTCTGTCTAAATGTACACATGCTTCTGCATGCACGGTTATTATGTCTGCACCACATTCTGCAAACTCTGCAATATATCTTTCCGGCTCCTCTATCATAAGATGTACATCAAAAATCATGTCCGTTGTTTTCCGAATTGAGCGAATCAATGGCATTCCAAAAGAAATGCTTGGAACAAACTTACCATCCATGACATCAATGTGCAGGTACTTGATTCCCGCTTTTTCCACAACTTTAATATTATCACCCAGATTTGCAAAGTCTGCCGATAAAATTGATGGTGCAATTTCTAACATAATTATCCTCCTAATACTTTTTCTTGTTCTTAATTTCTTCTAAAATCTGTATATAATTGTCATAGCGGAGTCTGCTGATCTCGCCCACCTCTACTTTTTCTTTTACAGCGCAATCGGGTTCTTTATAATGCAGACAGCCTAAAAAGCGGCATAGTCCGTTATATTCTGTAAACTCTTCATAATATTCTTTCAATTCTTCTTTTTCGATATCTAATGTATAAAGGGAACTAAATCCCGGTGTGTCTACCAAATAAGTAGCTTCCCCTGCGGCAATCAGCTCCGCATGCCGTGTAGTATGTTTTCCTCGGGAAATCTTCTCACTTACCGCACCGGTTTCCATACTAATCTGATTTTGCAAAAGATTGATGGTAGAGGATTTTCCTACACCGGAAGGTCCTGCAAGTACTGTGGTCTTTCCGGATAATTCTTTCTTTAGTTCTTCTACACCAATATTATCTTTTGCGCTGATAAACATCAGTTTGCAGCCACTGTTTTGATAGATACTCTTTAATTCCTTCTGTTCTTTCTCACTAATCAGATCACATTTATTAAAGCAGAGTATAATGTCAATTTTCTGCTCTTTCATCAGTAAAATCATTCGGTCTAACAAATTAAAGTTAGGTTGCGGTTTTTGTGCCGCAAAGATAATCAATGCCTGATCCACATTGGATACCACCGGGCGAATAAGCTCATTTTGTCGTTCAGATAAAGATTCTATATTTCCTTTTTTCTCTTCCTCTGATAAAACCTCTATCGTTACATAGTCACCCGGTATAATCTTTATTTTCATTTTCCGGAAAATGCCTTTGGCTTTACATTCGTATACACCATAATCTGTCTGCACATAATAAAACCCGGCAATTCCTTTGATAACTCTTCCCTGCATGTTTATTCATCCACTGCAGTGAAATTCACACTATAGGTCTGGCTTAAAGCTATTTCATTTACATAAACAGTTACTGTTCCTGTTGCCACTCCGCTCTGACCATACATTTCCAGCTTATAAGGGAAACTCGTTTCATCCAAAGTTCCGGCATCATAAGTTCTGGTTACTGTTTCCGAACCCACCTGCTGAGAAAGTACAAATTTAACTTCCCCTTCCGTAAATCCATCTGGTTTTTGAATGTTAATAATTCCCTTGTAGGTCTTTACTTCTTCCGGTTCTGCTCCTTTACTTACCACAATATCTACCGTTGTACCAGGCTTTAACTCTGTTCCTTCTGAATAATTCTGACTAATAACCAGCCCTGCTGCGGTTTCGCTGTAAGTCTCTTCCACTTTTCCGAGTGACAGACCTACCGATTCTAAGGCAAGCTTTGCTGCATCTTCTGATAGTCCGGTAAGCTTAGGCACTTTCGCATTCTCTGTTCCTTTACTTACTACTATGGTTACTGTATCGCCCTTTCCAACCGGCGTATTTGCCGCAGGTGTCGTAGAAATGACCATTCCCTCTTCCACATTGCTGTCATACTCTTCTGTCTGTACTACTTTCAGCTCCAAGCCTTCCAAAATTTTCTTTGCCTCTTCTGCACTTCTTCCCGTTACATCGGTAAGATTAAAGGAAGCCGCACCACTACTCAGTACACCGAGGATACGTGTATTTTTTGCCACCTTTTCTCCTGCTTCCACACTCTGTTGAGCAATCAGACCTTCCTCAATCACATCAGAAGCAATGGTTCCGTTTTGGGTAAATCCAAGTCCCTTTTCATTCAAAATCTGTGTTGCTTCTTCTACCGTTTTTCCTAAAATGCTAGGCACTTCCACCAGTTCAGAATCATCTACTGTCTGTGTCGGTGCTACGGTACCCGAAATAGCTGAAGCTGACATATCATCCCCTTTTGTTTTCGAACCGCCAAATACTCCCAGTGCCTTTCCGAACCCAAATAACACAACTGCTCCAATAATAACGGCTGCGACAATACCAAGAACTGTAACGATTTTATCCATCTTAGGATCCATATCTTCTTCGTCGTCTTCTTCCTCTTCTTTCGGCATGTAGCGTTCACTTCTTCTTACATATTCACCGGATTCCTCAACATTTTCTCTTACCATAGAAGGTCTGGTATTTTTTCTGATTTCTTTGATCTCATCGTCCTGAATCATTTTCGTTGCTGCATCTTCATCTATCGTGTTCATCTGTACAAAAGAAGCTTCCGGATTAATAAGAGATTCCTTTAAATCTGCAATCAACTGACCCATATTGTCATATCGGCGATCCGGACTTTTCTGCGTACATTTAAAAATAATCTGTTCCACACTTACAGGAATTTCCGGTACAAAATCCCTCGGAGACGGCATTTCATCCTGAATATGCTTAATTGCAATAGAAACCGTTGTTTCCCCATTAAAAGGAACTCTTCCTGTCAGCATTTCAAACATGGTGATACCTAAGGAATAGATGTCACTCTTTTCATCACTATAACCGCCTCTTGCCTGTTCCGGTGATGTATAATGTACAGACCCCATCACATTCGACGTAATCGTATTCGATGTAGCAGCTCTTGCAATTCCAAAATCTGTAACTTTAACTTTTCCTTCTCTGGAAATAATAATATTTTGAGGTTTAATATCTCTATGAATAATATGGTTATTATGCGCTGCTTCAATTCCCATAGAAACCTGAATCGCAATACTGATTGCTTCTTTTACTGACAGTCTTGCTTTCTTTTCAATGTATTCTTTTAGCGTAATTCCTTCCACCAGTTCCATCACAATGTAATGCAGTCCATTATCCTCGCCTACATCATATACATTCACAATGTTAGGGTGAGCTAACCCTGCTGCCGCCTGTGCCTCAACGCGGAATTTTGACACAAATCCCTTGTTTTCACTAAATTCAGACTTTAATACTTTGACTGCAACGTATCTATTCAGCTTGTGGTCTTTTGCCTTATATACATAGGACATTCCACCCGTTCCTATCTGCTCTATAATTTCGTATCGTTCACCAATAACGATTCCTGTTTTTAACATAATCTGCCTCCTCAATGATTCTTCCTATCAAAATCATCTATTCTATCTATTCAAAATCAAAAGATTATTCTACCTGTTCAATAATAGTCACAGTAATATTATCTTTTCCCCCATTTTGGTTCGCTGCCTTCACCAGTTCTTCAGCTTTTTCGATAACATCACGTTGTTTTTCTATAATCAATTTTATCTCTTCATCATCTAACATATTTGTCAGTCCATCAGAGCACATAAGAATCACATCACCCGGCATCAATTTTATCTCAAAAAAATCTATTTCAATTTCTTCTGCTCCACCTACTGCTCTAGTGATTACATTCTTCTTTGGATGATACTTAGCGGTTTCCTCGTCAATTCCACCCAACCTTACCATTTCTTCCACAAGAGAGTGATCTTTGGTAATCTGATTAATTCCATCATTAATGATATAAAGCCGACTGTCACCAACATTCGCAACATAAAGGCATTCTTTTGTAATGGTTGCCACTACCATAGTAGTACCCATTCCCGTATAATCTTCCGATTCTTTTGCTTTTTCTAACAAAGCTTTATTTGCCAGCTCCATTGCGGTTCGAATTAATTTAACAGGACTTTCCTCCTCGCTGCTTCTAATGGACTCCACAATCATTCTGGTAGCCTCTCTAGAAGCGTAGTCACCTGCTTTGTGACCGCCCATACCATCTGCAACAATAAAAAGATTTGGTAACTTTCCAACCTGCATTTCTGATGAAAACACATAATCCTGATTAATTTTCCGTTTTAATCCAATATCTGTAATGGAAAATGTTTTCAACACTCCTTCGTACCTTCCTCTCTGACTGTTCCATCAAACTTCCGTCTTAATTGTCCACAGGCACCGTCAATATCTCTGCCCATTTCCCTTCTAATAGTAACATTAATTCTACTTTTTTCAAGTTTATTTTTAAATTTTTCAGCAACTTTTTTTGCCGAACCTTCAAATGATAACTCCTCCACCGGATTAATCGGTATGAGATTTACATGACAGTTCATACCTTTTACCAGGGAAATCAGTTCTGCTGCATCCTGTTCTGAATCATTTACTCCGCTCGCCAGACTATATTCAAATGTAATTCTCCGACCTGTTTTTTCGAAGAAATATCTGCAGGCTTCTAATAATTCATCGATAGAATATTTATTAGCAACCGGCATCATACTTTTTCTTTTTTCATTATTAGGTGCATGTAACGATATCGCCAATGTCACCTGCATATTTTCGTCTGCAAATTCTTTAATTCTAGGCACAATCCCACAAGTAGATACCGTAATATTTCTGGCACTGATATGTAAGCCCTTGTCATCTGTTAATAACTTCAAAAAACGTATCAGATTTTCATAGTTATCAAAAGGCTCACCCGTCCCCATAACAACCACATTCGAAACTCTCTCTTTACTTTCACGCTGGATTCTGTAAATTTGTTCTAACATTTCTGATGGCAGTAAATTTCTCTTCAATCCGGCAATGGTAGACGCACAGAATTTGCACCCCATACGGCATCCTGCCTGCGAAGATATGCACACAGAATTTCCGTGTTTATATTTCATCAAAACACTTTCAATTAAATTCCCATCTGCCAAACGAAACAGGTACTTCGCTGTCCCGTCGATTGCAGAAACTTGTTTATCTACAATCTCTAACGTCGTAAAAGTATACTTTTGTCTAAGCTTTTCCTTTAACTTTTCAGAAATATTTGTCATTTCTTCAAAACTCTGTACCAGCTTTACATGAATCCATTCATAAATCTGTGTTGCACGAAAGGCTTTTTCTCCAAGTTCCTCCATATCCTTTTTTAACTCACTCAACGTCATAGATTTAATATCTTTTTTGTCCATTTTGTTATCTCGCTATCCCTTTTTTCTAAACTTAGCTATAAAAAAGCCATCGGTACTACATGCTCCGGGCAGTAACTGCAATTGTCCGTTTTTTACCAAAGATTTTATCTGTTCCGGCATCTGTTCTGAAAAATCTTCCAGTTGAAATTCCGGATATTCTTTCACAAACCATGCTACATTTTCTTTGTTTTCTTTCGGATTTATGGTACAAGTGCTAAATATCAGCACACCGCCCGGTTTTACATATCTGTTCACATTAGAAAGAATCGTTCTCTGTAACGGAACTAACTGCTCCATGCCCTCTGGCGTCATTTTAAACTTAATATCCGGTTTTCTTCCAATCACTCCTAAGCCCGAACACGGAACATCTGCCAAAACAATATCTGCCGTATCCTTTAACTGCTCCTCAAACTCAGTTCCGTCCCATACATGAACGGATACATTGTAAAACCCCATTCTTTCCACATTTTCCATGATTTTTTCAGCTTTTTTCTCACTGACATCACCACACAAAACTTTTCCTGTACCCCCAAGTTTATCTGCTAAATGCATGGTTTTACCTCCGGGTGCTGCACATACATCAATACAGATATCATTTTCCTTTACCCCGGCTGCTTCTGCCACTAACATAGAACTCATATCCTGAACTGCAAAAAGTCCTTCTTGAAATGAAGAAAGACCTGTTAGATAATCGTATCCTGAAATTTCAAAAGCATAAGGAAGGGGCGTATCGATAATTTCCTTTACTCCGTCCTCTATTAGTTTCTCTTTTAATTCTATACTTGTAATCTTTGAATTATTACAGCGTATGGTCGTCTTTTTTTCTTGAAAAAAATATGCAAGAATATGCTCCGTTCGTTCCTTTCCATACACCTCCACCCACTGTTTTACAATCCATTCCGGCATTGAATATTTAACTGCCAGATACTCGATCACATGCTCTTTTTGTGGAAAAATCTGCTTACATTCCTCTCTGACAATCGTTCTTAATACTCCATTCACAAAACCCTTCAGATTTTGGAAGCCTCTCTTTGCCGTAAGCTTTACTGCCTCATTGCAAACTGCCGAAGAAGGAATTCTATCCATAAAATAAAGCTGATAGACCGAGCTTCTTAAAATCGCCCGTATCATCGGCTTCATTTTATTGACCTTTACCTTAGAATAATGATTTAAAATGTAATCAATATATATCATTTGCTCTATGGTACCATGTGTCACCTTTTTTATAAAAGCCCTGTCTGCCCTGGACAGATACTGGTATTTTTCCAATGTCTGTCCAATGACCACATGACTGTATTCACCATTCTTCGTAATTTCTATTAACATATCCACAATCAGTTCTCTTGGATTCACTGATTTAGTCATCGTTTCTTCTTCCTCCAAATAATAACAATAGTCTAAGTAACTGTAAAATAGACGCTGCTGCCGCTGCAACATAAGTAAGTGCTGCTGCCTTCAAAACTTTTCTTGTAGATTTTGCTTCCTGCTCGTAAAGAATATTGTGCTTCTGCAGAGCCGCCAGCGCTCTAGAAGATGCATTAAATTCTACCGGAAGTGTTATCAGCTGAAATATTACTGTAAGAGAAAATAATATGATTCCCAATTGAATCAAAAAATTTGCTGAGCTAAACAAGATTCCGGCAAAAATCAAAGGCCAGGACAACTGTGCCCCAATGTTTACCACCGGTACAATATTGTTGCGAATAGCCAACGGTGCATAACTTTCTTTATGCTGTACAGCATGTCCGCATTCATGAGCCGCTACACCAAGTGCTGCTACTGATGTCGAATTATACACACCATCGGACAGTCTTAATACCTTTTCGCCCGGTGAATAATGATCCGTCAGATTCCCTGATATATGTTCTATTTTCACATCATAAATTCCTTCTGCATGAAGCAGGCGTTCTGCCACTTCAGCGCCTGTCAATCCAGTGTGACTTCTTACCCTGGAGTATTTTGCATAAGTGCTCTTTAATTTTGCGGATGCCAAAAGACTTAATATCATTCCAATAATAATTAGTAGATACGTCGAATCAAAATAATAAGGATAATACATATTTATACCTCCTAAACTTCCTTCTAACCTTTTGGGGATATTATACACCTTTTCATCTATAAGAACAGCGTTTTCACTTATTTTTCATTCTTTTTAGAAAAATTTAGCAACCCAACTTTTCACCCTCTTGAACTTCATAACCAAGTAAAAAGCTTTCTGTTGTCATACGTTTTTTTCCTGCAAGTTGCAATTCTGTAATCACTAGCGCACCTTTTCCGGTTTTTACTATGATTCCCTGCTTTGTTTTTGCAACAACGGTGCCAACCGCACCCTCATACTCCTTGTCTTCTACGTCCGCTGCCCAAATCTTTAAAGTTTTCCCATGAAGTGTAGTATATGCAGAAGGCCACGGATTTAATCCGCGAATCAGGCGTTCTATTTCTACTGCTTCTTTTGTAAAATCAAGTTTTCCTAATTCTTTCTGTAACTTTTTTGCATAGCAGGAAGCTTCTTCCTTTTGAGGCGTTCTTGTACTTTTTCCTTCTGCCATTTCCTTCATGGTGTCAACACAAAGCTTTGCTCCCGCTTTCGCTAACTTATCATGGTAACTTCCACCAGTTTCCTTTTCGTCAATCGGCACTACCACCTTAGAAATGATATCGCCGGTATCTAACCCTTCGTTCATCTGCTGAATAGTAACTCCGGATTCTTTTTCACCATCAATAATAACCCACTGTATCGGAGCTGCACCACGATATTTTGGCAGCAGGGATGCATGCACATTGATACAGCCATAAGGACACATCTCTAAAATCTCTTTTGGTAAAAGCTGTCCAAAGGCCGCCACCACCATGATATCTGCCTGACAGGCTCTTAACTTTTCTATCGCTTCCTGTTCCTTTATTTTTAACGGCTGAAATACTTCCATTCCTTTTTCTGCTGCATATTCCTTTACCGGGGTATACTGCATGGCATGACCTCTTCCCTTTGGCTTATCCGGCTGTGTCACCACAAGACATACCTCATGACCTGCTTCGTAAATCGCCCGTAAAGTCCCCACAGCAAAGTCCGGGGTTCCCATAAATATCACTCGCATGCTTAATCCTCCATGAATTCATCATCTTCATCATACTGTACGGTCTTTAAGTCACCTTCCACCTTGTCTACATACAGTATACCGTCTAAATGGTCACATTCATGACAAATTGCTCTTGCTAACAACTCCGTTCCTTCTAATTCAAATTCATTCATTTCTTCATCAAAAGCACGCACCTTTACATAATTCGGTCTTGTTACCACACCCGATTTACCAGGCAGACTTAAACAGCCTTCGTCCCCTGTCTGCTCACCTGACGTTTCTATAATCACCGGATTGACAAATACCAAAGGTTCGTCTCCCACATCGATTACAACAATTCTTTTTAGCACGCCAACCTGCGGTGCTGCAAGTCCTACACCATTTTCCTCATACATAGTATCAAACATGTCATCTATCAATACTCTGGTTCTTTCATTGATCTGTTTTACCTCTTTGCACTTCTTTCTCAGTACATCATCACCCATAACTCTTACTTTACGCAATGCCATTTTCTCATCCTCCACGGTAATTTATTTAATAAGTATTGATTGGATTAAAATCAAACTGAATATAACACTCTTGATTTTTCTTCTGCTCTTTTACAAAACATTCTATACAATCCTTAACCTTAGTCAGTATATCATAATTTTCATGTTTTATGTAGATTACTTTTCGATAATAATCCTGTATTTTAGAAACAGATGCATCTGCCGGTCCTACTACAGTCATATCCTGCAGCTTTGTTTCCACGATTTTTCTTTTTATTTCTTCTGCAAAATCATTTAATTTTTCCTCTTCTAAAGAGGTAAGCAGAATCGCTAAGAGATTTCTTGCCGGAGGATAATGCATCCATTTCCGATAATTCATTTCCTGTTCATAAAAAAGCTCATAATCCTGCTTTGCTGCACATGTAATGCTATAATTATCCGGACTATACGTCTGAATAAGCATCTGACCTGCACGCTCTCCCCTTCCTGCACGTCCTGCAGCCTGGGTCAGCAACTGAAAGGTACGCTCTGCTGCATGATAATCATTTGCATACAAGGACATATCTGCCGCTAACGCTGCTACCAAAGTTACTTTTGGAAAATCATGTCCCTTTACAATCATTTGTGTTCCTATTAATATATCTGCTTCTTCTTTTGCAAAAGCAGCCAGAATTTTTCCATGACCTTCTTTATTTCTGGTAGTATCCAGATCCATGCGAAGCACTCTCGCTCTTGGAAATTCTCGTTTTATAACCTCTTCAATTTGCTGCGTTCCTGCCTTAAATGCCCCAATATATTTTGAGCCACAGAAAGGACAGTTCTTGACCATCTGGGTTTGATATCCGCAGTAATGGCACAGCATTTTCCCATTATTATGAAGACTTAATGACACATCACAATGAGGACATTTTATAACTTTTCCACAGGAACGGCAGGATACAAAGCCGGCAAAACCACGTCGATTAATAAAAAGCATCATCTGCTCTTTTTTTGCCAGACGATCCGCAATTAATTCCTGTAATCTTCTGCTTAAGATAGAACGGTTTCCCTGACGCAGTTCCTCCCGCAAATCTATAATTTCTGTTTCCGCCATACTCCGTCCTGCGTATCGTTCTTGCAAAGTATACAACTTATATTCTTTGCATTGTGCTTTGTAATACGATTCTACCGATGGTGTAGCAGAACCCAATACTACAAATCCATGATTCATTCTGGCACGTTCGATTGCAACTTCTCTGGCATGATATTTCGGCATGGTCTCACTTTTATAACTTTGCTCATGCTCTTCATCTATAACAATAATTCCTAACTTTTTAAAGGGAGTAAATAATGCTGACCTGGGGCCAACCATAATATCTATTTCGCCTTTTGTTGCACGCTCTAACTGATCAAAGCGTTCTCCCTTTGACAATTTAGAATGAAGAAACGAAACTCTTTCTCCAAACATTTCCCGAAATCGTTCCACCGTCTGAAAAGTCAGTGCGATTTCAGGTATCAGTACAATTGCCTGACGACCCTCTGCAATGACTCTGCGAATTAACTCCATATAAATTACTGTTTTTCCGCTGCCAGTAACACCGTGAATCAAATGTGCTTTCGGCGGGTAAAAGGAATGGCTCTCCTGCCAGATTTCTTCTACACAGTTTTTCTGTGTCTGGGTCAAAGTAATCTGTTGATGATTAGCTATTGCCTTCAGATGCATACCACTGTTTGGATTTCGATAGTTCCGTTCTGTCTGAACTTCAATCACGCCATCCTTTTCAAATGCCTTAATCACCGAAAGAGTAGCTGTCTTTTGCTTAAGAACCTTACTTTTTTGTAACGTATGATGAGGTGCAGCCAGCAATGCCTGTAATAACCTTACCTTCGCTTTATAATTCTTTGATTGATAATTTTTTAACAGGTACTCTGCCTGTCCTTGATCAACTTTAAGTATAAGAAAGCTCTCTTGAACCTCCTGAACCTTTTGTTTGACGGGAACTACTGTCTTTAGTGCCTGCAGCATCGTTGAGCCATAATTTTTACTAATATATGCTGCAAGAAGGATAAGTTCACTTTCTACCCCCATATCCTTTTTAGCAATTCGTTGCAATGATTTTATTTTTGTTTTGTCATAGTCACATTCCGTACCAATTCCAACCACAAAACCTTTCGTTATGCGATTCCCTGCACCAAAAGGAAATTCTGCCACCATACCCACCTTAAGCTGCGCCTGTAATTCCTCCGGTATGCGAAATTGAAATACTTTATCTAATTTTTCGTGTGAAATATCTACAATAATATCTGCATATAATTCCGGCATGATTATTTACCTGCAAGGATTTCCTGAATCAATACACGCTCATCCATTGGATATTTTTTTCCCTTAATTTCCTGATAATCTTCATGACCTTTGCCTGCTAAAACAATAACATCTCCCTCTTCTCCATGATGAATAGCATATGCAATTGCCTCTTTCCTATCTAATATCTCTACATACTTTCCCTGGGTTTTTCCAATTCCAACCTTAATATCATCTATAATTGCCTGCGGCTCCTCGTTTCTTGGATTATCCGAGGTGATAATGGTAAGATCTGCGAGTCTTCCTGAAACCTCTCCCATTTCGTATCTTCTTAACTTAGAACGATTTCCTCCGCAGCCAAACAGACATACCAGACGCTTCGGATGATATTCTTTCAGGGTAGACAGCAGACTTTCTAAACTCATGGCATTATGAGCATAATCAATCATAAGTGTAAATTTATCTGACACCTTCACCATTTCAATTCTGCCCTTTACCTTTGCTTCTTTTAATGCCTTTACTATATTATCTTTCGATACGCCAAAATGCAGACAAATGGCAATGGCAGTAAGTGAATTATATACACTGAACTTTCCCGGAATATCAATTTCCACATTCATGTCAATCAATCCGCCAGTCTTATACTTCACGCCTAAATACCCCGGTGTTTTTAACAATTCCACGTTTTCTGCCCGTAAATCTGCCTTTGGGGAAAATCCAAAAGTCTCTAACTTACATGTGGCATTTTTCATAACACCTTCAAAATGTTCATCATCTATATTTGCAATTCCATAACGGCACTGTGAAAATAACATTCCTTTGCATGCCATATATTCTTCAAAACTTGCATGCTCGTTTGGGCCAATATGGTCTGGCTCTAAATTAGTAAAAATTCCTATTTCAAAAATAAATCCTGCGGTTCTATGAAGCATTAACCCTTGCGAAGATACCTCCATTACAACCGTATCACAGCCTTCCTGTACCATTTCACTAAAATATCTTTGAATTGTCATTGATTCCGGAGTGGTATTATTTGCCGGAATTTTTTTATCTCCGATAATCGCTTCTATCGTTCCAATCAGCCCAACTTTATGACCTGCATTTTCTAAAATAGATTTTACCATATAAGTGGTAGTTGTTTTTCCCTTTGTTCCGGTAATTCCAATCACCTTTAGTTTTTCTGCCGGGTGTCCATAATAGGCTGCGGAAATCAGGGCCATAGCATATCTGCTGTTCTCTACCTTTACAACGGTAACTCCCGGAAATTCTCCCACTTCCTTCTCAACAACTAAAACTTTTGCTCCTTTTTCTACCACTTCTTTTGCAAAGCTATGTCCGTCAAAAGCAGCTCCACTAATGCAAAAGAATAACGCTCCTTCGCTCACTTTTCTAGAGTCATTTACGATGTCCGTTACTTCTGTATTTTCATCCCCTGTCAAACTGATATACGAAAGTCTTTCCAATAATTCTTTTAATTTTGCCATAATATTTTCCCCTTTCTACTTGTTCTCCTTACCTTTGTACACGATTCAAATATTCTTGCCATGTAAAAATTGCTTTTTCAAAGCAGATTTGTAAACGGTAAGAATCTGCTACCGTATTGTCTTCTTCATCCTCAAACTCTATTGACAATTCATAAACGTATAAATCATCATCTTCTTTCACCTTTGACATTGAAAACAAGAACGCTCCCTCACAAATCTTTGGAAAGTTTCCTAACTGCTCGTTTGTAAGCGGTTCATCAGGCACCGTTTTCAATAATACATCATTTGCATCATAATATTTATATCCATCTTTGGTTCCGGATAGAATCTTTCCACCGATAAATTTTACCACTGTAGTTGCCGCATAGCTCTCTGTATAATTTGTATTTTGAGAATTATCCGGTTTAACAATTAAGGCTTCTAACTCCATCTCTATCTGATTTTCTTTGACCTGAAACCCATAAATCCTACAGTCTTCATAAGAAAATTTTTCAATTTCATTCACTGACTGAAATGCCATCTTATCCCTTCTTTTCTATATCTAATTATTTATTTTTTCTTTTTATTAATAATAAAGCTGCAATTATAATCAGTACCACTCCGACAAGAATTATTTTTAAAGAAATGTTTTTGCCCAGAGTACCTGCTATAAAAATTGCTGTAGGGCCATCTGAAAAACTCGGAATGGAAATAGACATTCCGGATAACCCTGCTTTTATTTTAAATATAATTCCAAATATTGTCAAAATAATTCCTATTGCTCCTACTATGTACCCAACTGTCCTTTTCAAAATCATTTCCTCCCATACCTATTTTTCAGCCCTTTGTTTCTTCTCATTGAAATTTCTGCCATACCAAAAGTATCACTTCGGTTACCGCCACAATCACGCCAATTATGAATATGATATCATTTGCCATTCCCCGTGCATGAAATATTCGAAAACATATGCCTTTTTTTAATGGATAGAATAATCGCACTTTTTTATAATTAAAAATATCTAAAACAAGATGAGACAAAAAGCCAATCACAAAATATATGACAGCTCCAGGATAAATTACTGCAATGATCGCAGAGAGCAGTATCATTGCCAAGAAGGAATGCATAAACGAACGATGTGGCTGCTCTTTTCCATAAACGCAAATTCCAATAAAAGCAAGCATTGCAATAAGCATTTGATACACCGTTCTATTACTTGTCATCTTATTCCAAATTCCCAACGCAAAAAAGTAATCCAGTACCCCTATCCCAATCATGGTTATTGTCGTCATAGCAATCACTTTATCTGCATCCTTATGGGACTCTGAGCTGCCGATATCTATATCACTGATTACAGCCCCTACTCCGCCCACACCGACTGCAAGCACAAGCTCTGCTAAAGTTGCAGGTCTGCTAATCGCCACAGTTGCGGCAATTCCTGCTGCCATATGTGTTTTTCCTAACATATTTTCTTCATTTCTGCTGACACTTGTCCAAATTCCGTCACAATTTCTTCCGATGGTTTTTCCGTCAACAGACCTACTACTACACTAAACATCTATGATTTCCTCCTTCGCTTAAATATAGAAAGTAAACTTTGCAAACTTTCTATTATCATGAATAAAAGGATAACTGAAATCCAAGTAAAAAGCAACCACTATTTCATGCTCCCAAAGCTGACACCAGAAGGTCTGCTTTGCAGGTCTTTTACGCAAAAGTCAAATTAACGAATTTTTCTTTATTTTTAAGGCAATGTGCCATCTCTTCGTTGTTACTTCGTCATTTTGCCATATAATATTTTCTATTTTATAGTTTTTTTGTTATTTTTTATATATTGTTCATAATTTGTCCATATTTACCGGTTATAATATCCTTAGATAGTTGATTAAACACTCACTATCTCCCCCCTCATAACAAGAGCCTCGGATTTTTTCCGAGGCTCATATAATTTTCCTTTTTATTTTTTCTCATTATCACTACATTTCTGGAGTGCCAAAGTTCCTGTCCTTGCCAGTTCCACAATTCCATATGGCGAAAGCATTTTTATTAACAATTCAATCTTTTCCGGAGAATCACAGATTTGAATCAGCAAGGAACCTGTAGACATATCAAGGACACTGGCATTTAACACATTACAAATTTCAATGATATCACTTCTATTATTTGCCTGATATTTCACTTTAATCAACATCAGTTCCCGACTGACACTGTTGCTCTCTGTAAAAGTTTTAACCTTGATGATGTCTAATTTCTTGTTTAACTGCTTTTCAATCTGTTCTATGGTTCTCTCGTCTCCTGAAGATACAATTGTCATAACAGATACATCCTTATTCTCGGTTTCCCCAACTGCCAGACTGTCAATATTATAACATCTTCTAGAAAACAGACCTGCCACCTTACAGAGCACACCTGCCCTGTTTTCAACTAAAACAGAAAATATTCCTTTCATAATATTGACCTCCTTTACTTCACTAAATCGTAAGAATCTATGATACATTCCATCAGTCCGGAACCCTCCATAGACAGAAACGTTTTTATCTTTTCTTCAATACCTTTCATATTCAGAATGCGTACAAAAGGCATCTCATACGCGGCTGCAATCATTTCTAAATTAGGACTCCCATCCAGAGAAACTCCTGAATATCTGTCATTGTATGTATAATGCTGGTATTCTCGCACCATGCCAAGATAATTATTCTTCAATACGATGATTTTAATTGGAATATCATGCTGGCGAATTGTAGCCAATTCCATAAAGGACATCTGAAAAGAACCATCTCCACACACAGCCACAACCTGTCTGGACTTATCTGCTCTCTTCGCACCCATTGCCGCAGGAATAGAATACCCCATAGTTCCCATACCACCACTGGTTAAAAATTTTCCTTTGCGCATAACATAATAGTTACAAGACCATATCTGATTCTGTCCTACATCTGCTACATATACGCCATCTTCTTCCATAGATTCTGACAAAATGCGTACAAACTCCGCCGGATCCACATAGCCTTCTTTCGGATTGCGCTGTACTTTCTTCTCTTCCTTCCAAACGCTCAACTGTTTAATCCACTCACTATAATCTCCTTGAAATTCATACTTAGCAAAATCATGCAGAATATGTTTAATGTCACCTACAATCGGAATGCTTGGCCCCATATTTTTACCAATTTCCGCCGGATCCACATCAATATGTACTACTACTGTATTCTCCGTCACTAAATCCGGCTGGGAAATAGCACGATCTGCTACTCTGGCCCCCATCATAATCAATAAATCGCTTTTATTCATAGCCAGATTGGCATACGCTTTTCCGTTATTTCCCACCATACCAAAATACATGGGATGATTTTGTGGCATAACCCCGATTCCCATCATTGTGTTTACTACCGGAATGGAATGCAGTTCCGAAAATTTCCTTACTTCTTCTTCTGCCCCACTTAACAGCACACCGCCCCCAACACAAAGCACCGGGCGTTTTGCTTCCTTCAAAGCAGAAATCACCTTTTTAATTTGAACCGCATGCCCCTTTACCGTTGGCTTGTATGTACGCAGGGAAACTTCTGACGGATACTCAAATTCCAGCATCTGATTCTGAATATCCATCGGAATATCAATGAGCACCGGTCCCTTTCTTCCAGTGTTTGCAATATAGAATGCTTCCTTAAATACTCTTGGAATGTCGGCTACATCCTTTATTAGATAACTATATTTTACAAAAGACTCTACCGCACCTGTAATATCTGCTTCCTGAAAGACGTCCCGTCCCAACAATTCAGAAGATACCTGTCCCGTGATTGCCACAATTGGAATACTGTCTGCGTATGCAGTCGCAATTCCTGTAATTAAATTGGTTGCTCCAGGGCCAGAGGTTGCCACACATACCCCTACCTGTCCTGTAACTCTGGCATATCCACTGGCAGCGTGTCCCGCATTTTGTTCCGTTCTCACTAAAATCTGTTCTATTTCCGAATCATATAAACTATTAAAAAAAGGACATATTGCTACTCCCGGATATCCAAATACCACAGATACCCCTTCCTTTTCCAGGCATTGTACCATCGCCTGGGCACCAGTCATTTTTTCTGCCATGCTCTTTTCCTCTCTATCCTCAAATCTTTCACTTTAAAAATTTAACAGCATTTTTCTTACCAGATTCAACGCTGTAACCACTGTTGTTTCTCTTATCTTTTCTCTCGTCCCGGTAAAATGACACTCGTACACTGCAAGTTCACCGCACACATAACAGCCAATATAAACCAGACCTACCGGTTTTTCCTCTGTGCCACCCTCCGGTCCTGCAATTCCCGTCACGGAGACTGCTACATCTGCATCGTATCGTGATACAGCACCCAGCACCATTTCTTCTGCAGTTTCTCTGCTGACTGCTCCATATTTCTTCAAGGTTTTTTTCCGCACTCCTAAAAGCTCTCTTTTCGCTTCATTGGCATAAGTTACCAGACCTGCTTTAAATACTTCTGAAACGCCAGAAACGTTAATTATTTTAGATGCTAACATTCCACCGGTACATGACTCCGATGTAACCATGGTAAGCTGCTGCTTTTTCAGCATTTTAACCACTTTTTCCTCAAGTGTAACGTCTTCCTTTGTTGTGTATACAGCATTCCCAAATCGTTGCTTTAATTCCTTTACAAGTGGTTTTACAAGTTCTTTTCCTTCCTCTTCACTCTCTGCCAATGCAGTGATTCTAAAATGTACCTCACCCGTCTTAGCATAAGGAGCAATGGTTGGATTTGTCTGTTGCTCCATCAAATCCTTAACCATAGTTTCTGCCTTACTTTCTCCAATGCCGCAGACCTTTACCATTCTCGAATACAGTACTTTATTATTTTCCTTTTGCAAATATGGAAGTACGGATTCCTCAAACATAAGCTGCAATTCATTTGGCGGTCCCGGCAGTAAAATAATGGATTTTCCATTTTCCTCCATAATAATTCCCGGTGCTGTGCCATTATGATTGTCAAGAATTATGGATTTTTCGGGAATCATAGCCTGTTTCCAATTATTTTCCGTAATATTGGCACGATGAATTTTCTCGAAATATGCCCGGATTCTCTCCATGCTGTGCTCATCTAAATACATATTTCGTCCTAACACTTCCGCTGCTGTTTCCTTCGTCAAATCGTCTGCCGTTGGCCCTAATCCGCCACTTAAAATAATGATATCGGCACGGCTTAGTGCAGTTTCTATTGTCTTTTTCAAACGTTCTTTATTATCGCCTACCGTACTCTGATAATAAACCGATACCCCAATTGCGGCCAGCTTTTTTGAAAGATATGCTGCATTTGTATTTACAATATTTCCCATGAGTAGCTCTGTTCCTACTGATATGAGTTCCGCAACCATATTTCCATCTCCTTCTTTTCTTTATTTGTTATTGTTTTCTGAAAGAACTGATTTATTCTTGATTAAATAGTCCACTAAAGACACTACAGTTAAGATCAATGCTATCCAGGTAACCATAAGTGTTGCGTAGTTAAAGATAACATTTTCAATCCCCGCCAGTGTTAAAATAATCATAATAATCATAGCCATTTGAAATACCGTCTTAAATTTTCCCCAGTAACTGGCTGCAATAACAACGCCATTATCAGCAGCTATAAGGCGGAAACCGCTGATAATAAATTCTCTGCTAATAATAATAATTACCATCCACGATGCAAGATTTCCAGACTCCACTAAACATACTAATGCCGCAGATACCAGCAATTTATCGGCAAGAGGATCCATAAATTTCCCAAAGTTAGTAACCAGATTATATTTTCTTGCAATTTTTCCATCCAATAAATCTGTCAGACTTGCCACGCAAAACACTGCCAGGGCAATGCCATAATACAACGGTTCACCAGCCAGCATAAATCCTACAAAAAATGGTATCAGAATTACTCTGAGTACCGTTAGCTTATTCGGTAAATTCATTTGCTATCTCTCCTATCAAATCATATTCCAACGCACCGGTAACTTTTACTCTTACAAAATCTCCGGACATCAGGTTTTCCTGCGTATTGACAAAAATGTAGCCATCTACATTCGGTGCATCCTTATATGTCCTGCCCACATATGCATTTTCTCCTGCAACGCTGCCCTCAATCATTACTAAGACTTCCCTGCCAATCATATCATTGCATTTGTCAAAAGCAATTTCCTGCTGTAATTCCATAATCTCGTCTCGCCGTTCTTCTTTTACTTCTTCCTCAATTTGTTCAGCAAATTCCGCTGCCGGTGTATCTTCCTCCGGAGAATAGGCAAATACCCCAAGACGATCAAATTCCATTTCATCTACAAAATCCATGACCTCTTCATGCATTTCTTGTGTTTCTCCCGGGAACCCACTAATTAAGGTTGTTCGGATAGCTATATCCGGAATTTCTACTCTTAATTTTGTAATAATCTGCTTTAGCTGTTCCTTGTTGGTACGTCTTCCCATACGGCGTAATATTTCATCACTGGCGTGCTGGATTGGTAAATCTAAATAATTGCAGATTTTTTCTTCTTCCTTTATTACCTGAATCAATTCGTCTGTAATTTCTTCCGGATAACAATACTGAATACGAATCCAATAAATTCCGGAAATTTCGCAAAGTTTTTTTAATAACTCCGGAAGCATCTTTTTTCCATATATATCTTTTCCATACATGGTAGTTTCCTGTGCAACTAATATTAGTTCCTTCACCCCGGAATCTGCCAATGTTCTGGCCTCTGCCAGCAATTCTTCCATCGGAACGCTTCTGTACTCCCCACGAATCTTAGGTATAATACAATAAGTGCAATGTTTATCACACCCTTCCGCAATTTTCAAGTGAGCATAATGTCCTCCGGTTGTCACCATACGTTCTTTGTTCGCCGCCGGAAGAGCTTCTAAATCCTTCATAATAATGCAATGGCTTTCTCCTTCCATTACACTGTCAATGACCGCAGCGATTTCATCGTAAGCTGTAGTTCCAAGAACTGCATCTACTTCGGGAATTTCTGCTATCACTTCCTCTTTATATCTCTGTGCCAGACACCCGGTTACAATCAATGCCTTACATTTTCCTTCTTTTTTCTGTTCTGCCATCTCAAGAATGGTATTAATACTCTCTTCCTTTGCATCATTAATAAAACTGCAGGTATTTACCACGATAATATCTGACTCTGTTTCATCGTCCGTAAATTCAATGCCGGCATTTTTTAAATATCCCAGCATATACTCCGAATCTACAAGATTTTTATCACACCCTAAGGAAATAAAAAGTAATTTCATAATCTCTCCTTTTTATAAAAGGCGTACCGTTTTCGGCACGCCCCAGTTTCCATTGCTTTGCTCTTACTCTATTTCTTCTGTCTGCTCTGTCAGTTCAATTTCCTCTGTTTCCGGTTCATAATCTTCCGGCAAAATCTTGATTTCACCTTTGTTTAATTCTTCGATCGCTACAGACAATGGTTTCTTCCCTGCTGCAGGAACCATAGCTTCTTCTCCACTAATTAACTGTCTTGCTCTTTTTGAAGTTGCAAGTACGATGGAGTAACGACTGTTTACTACCGGCTGTTCTCCTTCTTCAACCTCACTGTTTACTACTTTCATTAAGTCTGTATAAGATGGATGTAACATATTATGCTCCTTTCATTTTCTTACTTTATCTTGAAATTAAAAATAAATTATTAAACTTCCTCTGTTTTTGCTTCTGACTGCATACGGTTTGCTATCGTTTCTGTCTGTAATGCTGACAAAAGATACTGCCCATTTTCCATAACAATCACTGATTTCGTTTTTCGTCCCTGAGTAACATCAAGCACATTTCCTTCTTCCTTCGCCGTCTGTACCATTCGTTTTATTGGTGCAGACTCCGGACTGATTACTGCAATAATTTTGCCGGAATTAACCATATTGCCAAATCCTACGCTGATTAGTCTTTCCACCGTATCATCCTACTCTATATTCTGAATCTGTTCTCTGACTTTTTCTATATCGGTCTTTAACTCAATTCCATATTCGGAAATAGTCAGGTCGTTTGCTTTTGATAGTATCGTATTTGCCTCTCGATTCATTTCCTGTGCCAAAAAGTCTAGCTTTCTTCCCAGACTTCCGCCTGCCTCTAAGTCTTTTTTCATATGTTCCACATGACTTCTAAGCCTTACCGTTTCCTCGTCCACACAGATTTTATCTGCAAAAACAGTGACTTCTGTAAGTACCCTGCTCTCATCTATTGCATTGTCTGCTAAAAGTTCTTTTACTTTATCTGTAAGCTTTTTTCGATATTCTCTTAGAATTTCCGGTGAACGTGCTTCGATATATGATACATTTTCAAGCATGCCATCTAACTTTCCAATTAAATCTTTTTTCAGATGTTCTCCTTCCTGGATTCTGGAATTTGTAAACTGTTCTGCCGCGCCCGAAATCGCCTTTTCTAATAATTTCCACAATTCTTCTTCATCTATCGTCTGTTCTTCCATCACCAGAACTTCCGGATATTTTGATAAAGCAGCCGCACCAAAGTCTTCCTTTAGGCCAAACTCCTTCTGCATTTTTCTGATGTGTGCCAGATATTCCTTTGCAATATCCCGATTATATTTTATACACACGCTGCTTTCACTGTAATCCTCGTATGTAATAAAAACATCTACTTTTCCACGCTCAATATATTTTTTTAATAAATTTCTTATGGCAGTTTCAAAAAAATTCAGTTTTTTAGGTAACTTTATATTCATATCAAGATACCTGTGGTTGACTGACTTGATCTCCACTATCATTTTTCTCTCAGCTTCCGACACTTCGCATCGTCCAAAGCCTGTCATACTCTTAACCATTGAGTTTTGACCTCCATATTTTTTCCACTGTACGACGATTCATTCAGCACACTACATTATAATTGATTTAAAATGTATCGTCAAGCGTTAAGCTTGCATTTTGCCATAGATTTGGCATGGATTTGGTATAGATTTATAACAATTCAGATTTTTAAGATGGAAAAGACACTCCGAAACTAAATACAGAAGCTTCCCGAGCAAATCTAAACAGCTCCGAAAGCTTCTGTATGTTCTATTCAGATTCCTTATTTTCATTATGCAGTACTTGTGATAATTTTTCCATACCAGCCTGCATATTCTGCATAGACTTTACAATATTGTTCAATCCTGCTACCTGTTCCTCCGTAGCAGCACTGATTCCCTCTGTGCTTTGTACCGAATCTTTGGACATTTCTTCCACACGCTCCATCGCACTTAACAATTGTTCCTTTATTTCAACAATATCTGTTAATTCGCTCATTAAGCGTTCCGTAACTCCAATTACTTCCTCTGAAGATTCCATCATTGTTTTGAAAATTTTTACCGTATCCTCTAATTGGTCATTGGATGCATTTACCACCTGGCTATTCTGATTAATCACCTCATGTGTAGCCTCCACTGTTGCAATAATGTCTTTTAGAATGGTATCGATTTTTCCAGTAGCATCTGAAGATTCCGAAGATAATGCATTGATTTCATCTGCTACAACTGCAAATCCTTTTCCGGCCTCTCCTGCTCTTGCCGCCTCAATCGCAGCATTTAATGCTAACAGATTCGTCTGTTGAGCTATTTCTCTAATACTTTCAATAATGCCTCCAATGGAGCTTGATTTGTCTGACAATTGTGCTACTCCATCTGCCGCAACCTGTGTTGTTCTTATATTTTCTTCAAATTTATTTGATAATGCTTCAATTGCCATAATTCCTTCATTATTTTTTTCATTTAACTGCCGCATGGTTTCTACCGTTTGGCTGACACTTTCTTTTGACAGTTCAATCTTTTCATTTAATTTACTGAAAATAGAAAGACTGCTTTCCACTTCATTAATCTGCTCATCAGCACTTCCTGATATTTGCTGTGTTGAGGCAGCAATCTCCTCCGTATTTCCTTCAAATTCCTGCATGGAGCTATAAATAGTGTCTGAAGACTCTTGTATATTGTCAAATGCCTGCTGTACATGATGTAAGACTGTTTCTGTCTCCTTTCCCTTTTCCTCCACAACTCCAAAAAGTGTTCTTGCACGATATGTAATAAAGCTGCAGCCTGCAAACAATATTACATACACAATTCCTGTGAAAATCCATCCAATCAAACCATGCAGCTTCAAAAAACCTGCCGGAAATATTATCATTAAACTTGCATTGGCAACAAATGTGACAATTGTACTCACTCGAAGTACTTTTTGTTCATAATATGGTACAAGAAGCAATGTTGCTACAAAATAATAATGCGTTAAGCACACATAACTATCGCTGGTGTCTGTATTACACACTGCCGCAGTTATCGCACCTATAACCGGCGGAATACAGGCATATACATATTTTGCTTTGGAGCCTAGTGGTTTTTCAAAAATTTTTGTAATAATACCACATACTCCTGATAATAAAAAGATACATTCACGAATGCCTCCATTTAAAAATAGCATTACAAAGGCAAATCCTGATATTGCCACCCCCACAACATAAAGAAACATAATATTATTTACTAATTTTTCTTCGTTCTTTATTGATTCTAATTGCATACTTAGTCCCCCTTTTGTTTATTCTTCCTACAAAGTTACAACACAAATAGTGTTTTTCTCTAATGTATTTCTCTCCCCTCTCTTATGCATTTTTCACTAAAATTATGGCATTTTCACTATTTTATTATTGAATATTACCATATATTTCTTCTTTCCACAACTTATTCGACAAAAATAACCATATATAGCACAAAAATAACCTGCTATGTATACAGCACAACTTCTACCCGAAATTCCTTCTCATCATAATCCACCTGAAGATTTCCCTGTTTTTGCTCTACCAGACTTCTCACACTGCTCAATCCTATACCATGTTCATTTCTATCTCTTGTTTTCGTACTGATCAACTGCTTTCCTCTTCTTTCTATAACCCCGTTGTAGCTATTTTTCACATGTAGTACCAACATATCTTTCTCTGCCAAAAGCCGAAGGGACACATATGGCTTCTGTGCCTTAGCAGCCGCTTCTATGGCATTTTCCAATAGATTTCCAAGTAGCCCGCTGAGTTCACACATCTGAATAAAAAAGTCCGGAGATATACTTACTTTACATTCCATTTCGACTCCCAGTTGCTCCGCTTTTTCCCAACTATAATTTAGTATGGCATCCACGTCTTCCCTTCCCGTTGTTATATGCTGCTTCGTATTTTCCAAAAATGTCATCATTTCTTCTAGAAAATATAAAATTTTTTCCGACTGTCCTTTTTCTGCCATAACGTATAACAACTGCAGATGATGCCGCATGTCATGCCGCAAACTGCGTACTCTTTCTTGGGAAAGTCGCATCCGTTCCAGTTGATTTTTATACATGCGAACTTCTTCCTCTGTGTGTCTCCACTGCATTTTTGCCTCATCTTCCGTAAATTTTCGATAATCAACAAAGAACAGAAGCATATTGATAAAAACAAGACCATATGCTTCCACCAACACCAATACATGATGATTCGAATTTTCCAATATTAAAATCGCCATCATAATGATGCTAATTACCGGCACACCCACCAATTTTATATCTGACAATTTTAGTTTTGTCTTTCCCAAATCTCCCAGGATAACTTCCACCAGAATTTGTAAAATAAATACAAACAAAGTTATAAAAAGTGAAAGAATTTGAGGAATACTCTCCACAGATACAAAAGCAGAAAACGAAAAAACAACCGCTATACCACATACCACCTCCAACACATAAATCGAAGTGCCTACCAGCCCCTTCTTTCTAAATGTTCCTTCATACATCGTAGTAAGCAATAATATTCCCAGCCAGTTTAGAAACACCTTACCTATCGGGCTGCCAAGCCAAAGAAAACCAGCCAGTATCGCCACCCAATACAGGACATAACCAATGAGCTCTTTTCTTTTTTCCAGCCTCGGGGAGAAGAAAATGCGAATAAAACGCCAGACAAGCAGTACCTGACAAAAGCTGTTTAGTGCCAGTAATATATAATCTTTTGTACACATGCTTACATTTCCTCCAATCGTTTTACCACAAACGCACGAACCTGTTCCTTATAAGAGCGGCTGATTATCAACTCTTCTCCATTATAAAGAATCACTTTATCCAAACGATAACTTTGGATATAATGAGAATTTACCAGAAAGGACTTATGTATCCGAAGAAAGTAATCTGGCACCTGTTCCTCTACTTCCCCCAATTTTCCATAAAATTCTTGTATTCCTTCCTTGGTACATACAGCAATCTTATGTCCTATGCTCCGGAAATACAAAATTTCTCCATAAAATATTACTTTTGTTTCCAGTCGGTCCTTATAATAAAAAAACTTTTTTTCTTTCTTTTGTCTTCGCAAAAATCGTCTGCAAACATCATATAACATTTCTTTTGTAACAGGTTTAATCAAAAATCCCAGCGGTTCTGTGTCAAATAACTCCATCGCATATCCCTGCTCATGCGATACATATACAATCTGAGTTTCAAAATCAAGCATATCTTCCCTTATAAATCTTCCAAGTTCCATTCCCTTGTGTTTATTTAATTCAATATCTAAAAATAGCAGGTCTGTTTTTTGCCCCTGTTGTAAAATATTTTTTGCTTGCTCCAAAGTTGACCACTGGAAAAACTTTGCCTCTGTTCCCAGTTCTTCTACCACCGCCTTCACTCGTTTCTGAAATATTTCCCGAAACTCTGAATCATCATCACATATTGCTATTTGATACACGCTATCCCTCCCCTTAAGATATCAATGTAAGCCCCGAAATATCACTGTCAATCACCAGTGAAAAATTTGTATAGTATACTACAAACCCCGGTTTCCCACCTGCAGGTTTTTTCACATGCTTTTTCTGAATATAGTCAATCTCTACTTTATCATTTCCTCTGTTTTTAGAATAATACGCTGCTAATCTTCCCGCTTCTTCAAATACACTGTCAGGAAGTTCCTCCTCTCCATTTCCCTTAACAATCACATGAGAGCCAGGTACTCCCTTGGCATGAAACCACCAGTCATTTCCTGTGGCAAATTTAAAGGTAAGCTCCTCATTTTGGAAGTTATTTTTCCCTACATATATATGGTAACCGTCACTAGACAAGTAATGAAACGGTTTGCTGGTAATCTTTGCTTTCTTTCCTCCGCCTTTTCTGCGAATATATCCACTTTCCACCAGTTCTTCCTTGATTTCCACTAAATCTTCTTCCAGCAAAGCAATGTCCAAAGCAGTCTGAATAGATTCTAAGTGATTAATTTCTTCCTTTACTTCTTTGGTAAGCTCGGAAAGTGCTTCATAAGTTCTCTTTAGTTTATTGTATTTTTCAAAATATTTTTTGGCATTTTCCAATGGCGGTATTGTTTCGTCTAAGGGAATGGTAATCATCTCATTTGTATAATAGTTCAGTGCTTCCATGAATTTACTTCCCTGTTCTACCTGATACCCGTAAGTATTAATCAGTTCTCCATATACCTTGTATTTTTCTCTTTTCTCTGTATCTTTCAACTGTTTTATCTGCAAATCATATTTCTTGTAATTACGTTCTAAGGCTGTCTGCACAATTCTCCGTAAATCAGAGGATTTTTGCCGAATTCTTGTGATCGTATTTTTCTCTGCATAATAATTTTCCAGTACTTCCGAAATGGTATCATAATGTCTATGCTCACACTGTTCATACTGCGAAAGCTCTATGGCAGAAAACTCTACCGGCTCTCCGTTTCTATCATATATCACCGGCTGAAATTCTCCGGTTTCAATTTTTTTCATAACTTTGCAAAATTCTAAATATACCGCAGTTAGTTCCTTTTGACTCAGGCTATTTGCTGCACGGTCTGCATCAATATTTGCCGCAACACATATACTTTGCGCCACTGCCGGACTGATTCCTGTAAAAGACTGGTATAATGCTTTAGCCATTGTTAGTGCTTTCAAACTCATAGTTTCTTCAAAAACTTCTTTCGAAGCTTCTCTTGGATTTACCTTATGCATAGTTTCCGGTATAAAGTAGGTTCGCCCCGGAAGCACTTCACGCAATGAGCTTGTCTGTGCCGAAATGTGCTTAATACTGTCAATAATCGTTCCTTTGTCATTGCAAAAAATAATGTTACTGTGTTTTCCCATCAACTCAATAATCAATGTTTTCTTGCACAAATCTCCTAATTCATTCAGATGCTCCACATCAAAGTTCACAATTCTCTCCAAGCCCGGCTGGTATATTCTGGTAATTCTACCATTCTGAAGGTGCTTTCGCAAAAGCATACAAAAATTCGGTGCTGTCATCGGACTTTTCTTATTTTTGTCTGTAAGATATAACAACGGCAGACTTGCACTGGCTGACATGAGCAGACGATACTGTTCTTTTCCCACTTTCATGGTAAGTAGCAGCTCGTCTTCTTCCGTCTGAGCAATTTTATAAATTCTGCCCTCCGTCAGCTTTTCTCCTAATTCTTTTACTAAATTGGCAATTACAACTCCATCAAATGCCATACGATTACCTCTTTCTCTTTCTTAATTTACGTTAAATTGTATCATATGTTGAAAGTTGTGACAACGCAGATAATTTTTCTATCTGTGATTTCCATTTCGCCTCTTTTTATTTTTGCTTGAAACTAATACCATTGGAAGGCAATCCATCTCCTTTCAGAGAACTGCTGCCTGCCATAGTACTATGATGGTCAGATTGCATGGATATTACAACAGGAATCTGTTACTAATGGAGAAATTGGTAGCTTCTCTCTCAACGGGGAAGCCTCTTTATCTGCACTCCGGCTTTATCGGTTTCTATTCCCTTCACTTGAACCATGCCACTGTCTTTTTTAAGCTGACCACAAATAATTGAAATTGTAGTACTTTTTCCGGCACCATTTACACCAAGAAATGTAAACAGTTCTCCCTTTTTTACCCGGAAGCTTAAATCATTCACCGCTTTTACATTACCAAAGCTTTTATTTATTGTCCATATGTAATCCATCCACAAATGAATGATGCACCTGTACCGATATTGGTATCATATGTCAATCATGATCTGAGAATTTCATTCGATACAGTTCTATTCCTAACACAGCATTATAGCCTGTTGCTGCAAAAACACTGAATCTCTCCGCAATACCAAAATAGTCTTTTGGAACAATATTCACTCCCATTGCACCAATCATCATCATTCCAAGAGCAATGCCAGCAAATACGGCATAAGAACGGCAGTCTTTATCTTTTACTCCGGAAACAATAATCACAATAAGAGATACTATAGATAATAAAACAACTACTACCGTTGAAATAATATGCATCTGATCCTGAAATGTTCCCGCATATCCGCTATCACTCAATGGAAACATGCTAAATCCAACTGCAGACACCCATTCCATAATGGTAAACAGATAGATTCCAACTCTCAAAAGCTTAGATTTTCTTCCCTGGATACCAACACATACCATCATCGCACACACCAGCGTACATACATTATACAGACTGCTAAGCTGGTTCCATAATCGAAGGGAAGGAGCATTCGAAGCGCTCAAGTCACTTACCGCCTGTGCCATCCAATTATATCCGGGATAGGCAAGTGGTGAAAAAACAACTGCTGCTGTATATGACAGAAATGCTACAATTCCAAGCAAACCGCAATAGTTTAATAAATTCTTTTTTCTCCTCATACCGCATTCTCCTCACAAAACCATTTCAGATAATCTTCTAAAAGATTCTTATCTGATTCCCATTTACACTCACCATTACTCTGATCTAGCTCGTAATCCATAAGTCCATGTATCGTCATTGCAAAACTGACCGCACCCATATCTGCATTCTCAAAGTGAAGCATTTTATGTACTTCCATCGCATAAAATAGCTGCTTTGTTGCAATAATCATCTTTCTCGTTTCTTCGGCAACAATTCTTGCCGCCATAGGTTCTAAACTTCTTTCAGAATAAATAACTTTATAGAAATTCAGTATTTGTTCCAATTAGCGTTGGAATCATTCCCCAAGCACATTGTAATATAATAAACAGAATTTTTTTCATTTTCTATTCTCCAGTGATGCTCCATAACTGAAAATAATTGATGCCAAAATCAAAATCAAACCGGTAACTATACCGGGAAAATCACCAGTTATGTCAATGTCCTGAACACCCTCAACTGCTGCAATTGAAGCTGCAATTGCTGTCGCAATAATAGGAATAATGATACAACGGATTCCTAATCTTTTAAGTTCAGTTGCCCCACTTTCTGAAAAAGGAGTGCCATCTGCCTGCTCAATTTTGAAATATCTGCCTGCAAATGTCAGAAGAATTGCTTTTGCTATCATGGCAATCATCGTGGTTAAACACTCTACACCAGTTTTCTGCATTCCTGTCCCGTCAGCAAACAACTTGATTGGCTCACCAAAAAGTGTAAATATGTTTCCACCATTAATCTCAGTAGAAATACACAATGCAATAGTGCCACTGAGCACTGCTCCAACGATGCATAAAGTTTTGGCAATTGCTGCTAAAGTCTGAAATACTCTGAATGTCTTTTGAATTGTTTGTAACTGATTCATATGAATTTAAAGGTTATATTTAAGTGGTGCAAGGCACAGGAAGATAAAAAGAAGAAAAGGAGGAAAAGAAAAATGTTACTTTTGTATTTGTTTTTAACTTTGTTGGAGGTGTTAGTTATTGTCTAGTTATAATTGTAATGTGGAA